>JANNOI010000056.1:0-13815 GCA_031398975.1 Alphaproteobacteria bacterium
TGGGGCGGGAGGAACCACTCCTCCTTGTCCGTCGGCTTGCCAAGGCGGGCCAGGTCGCGCCGCCACTGGAAGATGGCCACCCGGGTCTGGTTGCCGAAGGCGTCGTCGCGCTTGATCTCCAGGGCGGAATAATCGCGCCACGTGTCGGGGTAGCCGATTTTGGGGCGGAAAGTGGCGAGCTTTTCCTTCGCCGCGGCCTTGGTGGCGGGCGTCATCCAGGGCGAGGCCTCGATCCGGCTTGTATAGGCGGCGCGGACGTTCTCCACCAGTTCGACCATCTTGGCCTTGGCGTCGGGCTTGAAATGGCGGGCCACGTAGAGCCGCCCGATCCCCTCGCCGAGGGCGGCGTCGATCGCGGTCACGCCGCGCTTCCACCGCTCCCGCTTCGCGGGCTGGCCGTTGAGGATGCGGTCGTAGAAGGCGAAATCCTCGTCGTCGAACGCGGTCGGCAGCACGGCGGCGGAGCCGGAGAGGTAATGGTAGGTGAGGTAGGCCTTCCAGGTCGCGATCGGGGTTTTCCCAAACAGCTTGGCCAGGGCGGGGAACGCGCTCCATTCGGCGATCACGAATTCCTGCTGGCCGGCGAGCCCGGCTTCCGCCAGCGCCGCCTCCCAAGGGTAGGCCGGCGCCTGGCGCTTCAAGACCGGCAGGGTCACGACATTGTAGGTGAGCTCGCGCTCGCGCCGCTTGGCCCGGGCCCAATGGAGCTTCGCGATCTCTGTTTCGAGCGCGAGGATGCGCTTGGCGGCGCCGCTCGCGTCCGGCGCGCCGGCAAGGGTCAACATCTTGGCGATATGGGCGGAATATTGGGCGCGGATCTCCGCCATCTCCGCATCGGGCTTCAAGTAATAGTCCCGCTCGCCGAGGCCCAGCCCCGCATGGCCCATGCCCACGACGTAGCGGTCGGGGTTTTTCTCATCGAGGGTGATGAACAGCGCGAACGGGCCCTGCACCGGCAGGCCGGGGCGCGCGATCAGGCGGGCGATATCGGCGTGCGTCTTGGCGGCCGCGATAGCGCTGAGGCCCGGCTGCGCGGGGGCGAGGCCCGCCTTGTCGATCGCCGCGGTGTCCAGGAAGGCCGCGTAGAAATCGCCGATCTTCTGCTCGGTGGAGCCCGGCGCATGGGATTTCGCGGAAATCTCCTCGATCAGCGCCCGCACGTCCCGCTCGGCCTGGGCGCGCAGCATATCGAATACGCCCCAGCGGCGGCGGTCTTCCGGGATCTGGTTGGCCTTGCTCCAGGCGCCCCCGGCATGGGCGGCGAAATCGTCCCCAGGCTTCACCGCCCCGTCGCGCCCGGCGAGATCGAAGCCGAAGCTTCCGATGGCGGGCGTGGGGCGCGCGGGCGCCGGCGCGGCGGCGGTCTCTGGCCTCGGCGCAGGAGCCGCCGCGCACGCCGATAGGAACGCCAGTCCGAACGCGACCAGCAGGGCGGCGAGGCGGCTTTGCATGCGGTGCATCGAGATCCCCGGAAGGCGCGTGTTGTGCCGGCTGGCGGCGGCGGCCCCGCTTTTGTGGAAGAGCGTGCGTCGGCTTTCAACATCAAAGCTGTGCGCGCCGCAGCGGCGATCCGCGCAGGCCGGCGATCGCCCGCTTACAGGAAGCCGCTTGTGGGCTAGAAAGCAGTCGGAGCGGCGCGCCGGGCTTGACGCGCCGCACGAAGGGAGATCGCGCATGCCCGTAGGCATGGCCGGACCGCGGCTGGAGGCGGCGATCCAGATCGCTGCGGCGGCGGGCGCGGCCGGCGCGATCGCGGCCGCCATCGACGCGGCCAGTTTCGGCGCGTCCGCGCGCACCGCGCTCCTGGCGCTGGCCGGGGGGCTGGCGGCGGGATGGGCGGCGCTGCGCATGGGCGATCTCAAGCGCGCGCCGCGCGCCGACGCCGATCCCGCCGCCGAGCGGATGGGCGAAGCCGGCGCCCAGCCCGACCTCGATCAAATCGCCCCGCTGCTCGAGGCGTTGCCGGAGCCGGCGCTCCTGGTGGACGCTAGCGGGCGCATCTCGGGCTCCAACGCGGCCGCGCGCCGGCGGTTGGAATTCGAGGCCTCGGGCCTGCGGCTTTCCTCGATCCTGCGCCATCCGGGCCTCCTGGACGCAGCCCAGGCCGCCGCACTCGACCGGGTGGCGCGGGCGGTGGAATACGCCACCGCCGGGCCGGTGGAGGAGCACATCAAATGCTACGTCGCCCCCGTGGCGCTGGGGCGCGAGACCGCCGCGCTGCTCGTGTTCCACGACCAGACCACCATGATCAACACCGAGCGCATGCGGGTGGACTTTCTGGCCAATGCGAGCCATGAGCTGCGCACGCCCTTGGCCTCGCTGACGCTGCTGATCGAGACGCTGACCGGCCACGCCCGCCACGACCCCGAAGCGCAGGACCGGTTTTTCGCCCTCATGCAGGTGCAGGCCGACCGGATGCGGCGCCTGATCGACGACTTGCTCTCGCTGTCCAAGATCGAGCTGAACGAGCACGTGCCCCCGGCCGACCGGGTGAACCTCGCCGCGCTGGGGCGCGAGGTGGCCGATACGCTGCAGCCGATCGCGGCCGGGCGGGGGGTGTCGCTGCAATTGCGCGCCGAGCGCCCCGAGGCGTGGGTGATGGGCGATCGCTACCAATTGCTGCAAGTGGCGCAGAACCTGGTGGACAACGCGATCAAATATTCCGCCCGCGGAGGGGTGGTGGAGATCGAGGTGGGCTTCGGCGAAACCCGCGACGAGGCCGCCGCCCGCGCCGGGCGGCGCTGGGACGAGGCGGGGCGCATCTCGCTGCTCTCGCCCCCGCCGGCGGCGGGGCGCCGCTACGCGTATCTGCGGGTCTGCGACGGCGGGCCCGGCATCGCGCGCCGCCACCTGCCGCGCCTGTCGGAGCGCTTCTACCGGGTGGAGCGGGACGAGACGAGCCAGCGCTCGGGCACCGGGCTTGGCCTCGCTATCGTCAAGCACATCATCAGCCGCCACCGCGGCGGGTTCGTGGTGGAGAGCGTGGTGGGCAAGGGTTCGGCGTTCGCCATCTATGTCGAGCAGCCAGCCGATATCGCAGCCCTGCGCCCCCTCGCCGCCCCGCCGGCGCCCTGACGGCCGCCCGTCCTTTTCATGATAATGTCATGGATGGCGCCTAATACCGCGCGTGCCGGGGCGGTGTGCGATCGGGCGCAAAAAATCGGGTTTTACTCGGGGTTACGCCGCGCAGGGCCGCGCCGCACGTTTCGGCCTGCGCAACCGGCGGGGCCTTTCGAAGTTCGGGGATTGCGATCATGACGATGCCGCAAAGCGACGCGCCCGCCGCGCCCCTGGCGATGCAGGCGCCGGAGATTTCGGCCGCCGCCGGCAAATCCGTCGGGACTGACGCCAAGGTCGAGGCGCGCGACGTCAACGTCTTCTACGGGGACAAGCAGGCCCTGTTCGACGTCTCGATCGCCATTCCGGACCGCGCGGTCACCGCCTTCATCGGCCCCTCGGGCTGCGGCAAGACCACCTTCCTGCGCTGCATCAACCGCATGAACGACACGATCGACAGCGCCCGCGTCTCCGGCGCGTTGTTCATCGACGGCAAGAACGCCTACGCCAGGGGCGTGGACCCGGTCGTGCTGCGCTCGCGCGTGGGCATGGTGTTCCAGAAGCCGAACCCGTTCCCGAAATCCATCTATGAGAACGTGGCCTACGGCCCCCGCATCCACGGCATGGCGACCAACAAGGCCGATCTCGACGTGATCGTCGAAAAAAGCCTGCGCCGCGCAGGCCTCTGGGAAGAGGTGAAGGACCGCCTGCTCGCCTCCGGCGCAGGCCTCTCCGGGGGCCAGCAGCAGCGCCTCGTGATCGCGCGCACCGTGGCCGTCAATCCCGACGTGATCCTGATGGACGAGCCGTGCTCGGCCCTCGATCCCATCGCCACCGCCCGGATCGAGGAATTGATCGACGAGCTGCGCGAGAATTATTGCATCATCATCGTCACCCATTCGATGGCGCAGGCCGCGCGCGTCTCGCAGAAAACCGCCTTCTTCCATCTGGGCAAGCTGGTGGAGACCGGGGCGACCGAAGAGATATTCACCAATCCCCGCGATAGCCGCACAAAAGATTACATCACCGGCCGGTTCGGGTGAGGCCCCGCCCACGCTAGGATAAGCCCCACCCGGACGACAGGAGCCCGGACGGCGTACACCCCTGGCGGTGCATGCCGATTGGCGGGCGCGCGGGATGGGCGAGGTCGCTGATGGAACATATTGTGAAGGGCTTCACGGTCGAGCTCGACGCCCTGTCGGGGGAAGTGGCCCGGATGGGGGGACTGGCGGAAAGCCAGGTTCTCGATTGCCTGACCGCCGTGGTGCGCCGCGACACCGCGCTCGCCCAATCCGTGATCGCCCGCGACGCCAAGATTGACGACGCCCAGCGCGAGATAGAGCGGCGCGTCACCCGCCTGGTGGCGCTGCGCCATCCCGTGGCGGGGGATCTGCGCGAGGTGCTGGCGGCGTGGAAAATGGCGGCGGACCTCGAGCGCATCGGCGATCTGGCGCGCAACATCTCCAAGCGCACCCTGGTGCTTAACCAGTCCGATCCGATCCAGCTCACCCGCGGGGTGGACCGGATGGGGCGCCTCGCCAACGGGCATCTGAAGCAGGTGCTGGACGCCTATTCCCAGCGCGACGTGCGCCTGGCCATGGGCGTGTGGTTTCAGGACGAGGAGATCGACGCCCATTACAATTCGCTGTTCCGCGAATTGCTGACCTATATGATGGAGGACCCGCGCACGATTTCACCTTGCGCGCATCTGCTTTTCGTCGCCAAGAACATCGAGCGGATCGGCGACCACTGCACCAACATCGCCGAGACCGTCCATTACCTCATCACGGGGGAGGCGATGGCGGCGGATCGGCCCAAGGCGGATGAAGCCGACCGTACGCCGCTTATGGAATAGAGGCCCGTCGCGGGCCGGCATCGAGGGGCTAGGTGAAACCATGACGCCGCATGTTCTGGTGGTCGAGGATGAGGAGGCGCTGAGCCAGCTCATCAAGTACAATCTGGAGAAGGAAGGCTACCGCGTCAGCCTCGCCCAGGACGGGGAAGAGGCGCTGATGCTGGTGGACGAGGCGCGCCCCGACCTTGTCGTGCTGGACTGGATGCTGCCGAAAGTGCCGGGCATCGAAGTGTGCCGGCGGATCCGGGGCCGCACCGACGCGCGCAACACCCCCATCGTCATGCTCACCGCCCGGAGCGAGGAGAGCGACCGCATCCGCGGCCTCGACACCGGCGCCGACGATTACGTCACCAAGCCCTTTTCAATGAGCGAACTGCTCGCCCGCCTGCGCGCCGTTATGCGCCGCATCCGGCCGGGCCTGGCCGAGGACAAGGTGCGCGTAGGCGATCTGATGATCGACCGCGCCGCCCATCGCGTGAAGCGCGCCGGCCGCGAAGTGCATCTGGGGCCGACCGAGTTCCGCCTGCTCGAATA
This sequence comes from Alphaproteobacteria bacterium, assembly GCA_031398975.1. Lineage (GTDB taxonomy): Bacteria > Pseudomonadota > Alphaproteobacteria > Caulobacterales > Aquidulcibacteraceae > JAKFWI01. The sequence goes on from JANNOI010000056.1 coordinate 5,447, forward strand.
CATGATGCAGCATCCCGGCCGGGTATTCTCTCGCGAGCAATTGCTGGACGCGGTCTGGGGCTCAGACGTTTACGTCGAGGCGCGCACCGTGGACGTCCATATCGGGCGCCTGCGCAAGGCCCTGAACATCGAGACCGAAGAAGACCCGATCCGCACCGTCCGCTCCGCCGGCTACGCGCTCGACGTCGACACTTGAACTGTCATCCCGGACGCGGCGCAGCCGCGATCCGGGACCTTATGCGGAGATCCAGGACCTCTGCGCAGGACCGAGCGCACTTGGCGAAAGGTCCTGGCTCTGCGCTGCGCTCCGGCCGGGATGACAGTCGGCGGGGGGGAGTTACAGGGCGGCGTAGCGGAGCATGCGCTTGAGCTCCTCGGGCTCGCCGAAGGCGCGTTTCTTGCGCGGAGTTTGCGGCTGGTAGGCGAGCTGGGAATGCTCCTGGCAATAGGGCCCGCATGTCGCGCCGCGCCCGCAGAAGGCGAAGCTGTTGTCGTTGGGATCCCCGATCGGCCATTTGCACATCCGCTCGGTGAGCGTCAGCACGCTGGCGACGCTGCCGTCCGGCTGGGTCAGCGCCTCGAGCGGAGGCGGCGCGGGCAGGAAGGGCTGGGGCGGAAGCGAGCCCACTGCATGCAGGCGCGGGCGCGGGGCGGGCGCCCCATTGTGGGGACGCGCCGGGCGGCTCAGCCGCACCGGACGCTTGGCCGGGCGCGAGGGCGTGGCCCGGCCCGCCAGGCCCAGCCGGTGCACCTTGCCGATCACCGCATTGCGCGTAACCCCGCCCAATTGCTTGGCGATCTGGCTTGCAGAGAGCCCGTCCGTCCACAATTTGCGGAGCGCGGATACACGTTCGTCAGTCCAACCCATCGCTTCAGCCCCCTGGCTCATCGATCGGAACTCCCCAAAACCGCCGCACGCTGCGGCTGCGACTCACTTGGCCGTTAACCACGCTACGGATTGTATCCATGCGGCTTCGAGACACAAGATACAGCGCCAAGCCTATCCACAGGCGCAATCTCTGGGAATCGGCGCCCGAATCGGACCCTCGTTCGGAGCAAGGGCGGCACGGCTTTGCGGGGCGTTCTACGCCGCGTTAACCATGATCAGCGATGCAACACGTAAAATAAGCGTTAAGGAAAAAACGTGGAAACTTTAGGTTCGCGGCTGCAACCGCGCCGGTACGGCAAGGTCAATTGGGTCGGCCTCAACACGTTGCTGTCGCGCGAGGTCAAGCGATTCCTCAAAGTCTCGGCCCAGACGGTGATGGCGCCGATGATGACGACGCTGATGTTCATGAGCGTGTTCGCGCTGGCGTTCGGCGCGCGCGGCTCGGGCTTTCCGGGCGTGTCGTACGCTGATTTCATCGCCCCGGGCCTGATCATGATGGGCATGATCAACAACGCCTTCGCCAATTCCTCCTCCTCGCTGATGATCGCCAAGCTGCAGGGCAATGCGGTGGACTTTCTCATGCCTCCGCTCTCGGCCGGGGAATTGACGGCGGCGTTCCTGGGCGGGGCGGTGGTGCGGGGGCTGATCGTGGGCGCGGCGTCGCTGGCGGTGGTGGCGGCGCTGGCCGATGTCAGCCCCGCCCATGCCGGGGCCGTGCTCTATTTCGCGCTGGCGGCGTGCACGATCTTCGCGGCGATCGGGCTGATCGGGGGCATCTGGGCGGAGAAGTTCGACCATCTGGCCGCGGTGACAAACTTCGTCATCATGCCGCTCACCTTCCTGTCGGGCACGTTCTACTCGGTCGATCTGCTGCCGGGCCCGCTGGCCGCTATCAGCCATTGGAACCCGGTCTTCCTGCTGATCGACGGCTTCCGCTACGGTTTCATCGGCCACGCCGACGGCGAAGGCGCGGTCTGGCGGGCAGCGCTCGTGAGCGGGGCGCTGGCGGCGGCCCTGACCGGCGCCTGCTGGGCCCTGCTGCGCAGCGGCTGGCGGTTACGGGCTTAATGCTGGGGGGACACAACGCTCATCGACCGTGAGCCGCCTTAACTGGTACGAAATTGCTGGGGAGGGGCACTTAAGCAGATGAATCGGCAACGATGAGCAACAGCAACCTGAAATATGGTAACACAACCAGCGAAATGGCCGGCGCGTCACAGTCGAATTTTGTTGGCGCAGCTGTACAAGGGCTTTCCATATGTACGACGCCAATTGAAATTCTGAAGAATGACGGCAGCGACGAAATACTAGCCCATGCCACAGGGTTTTTTTGGTCGTGGAAGGGTCGGCCCTGCCTTGTCACTAACTACCATGTCATTTCGGGTCGAAATGCCCTTACTGGCGCGCTTGATCCTAAGACGGCTTTCATCCCCAGTAAGCTGCGATTCTACGGCTTGTCCGTTACGGTCAGCGGAAACTCGGTGCAGTTCCATCGCCAGCTCTTTCTCATCGAGGTAAATAAGGCAATTAGTGATATGCTTAGTGAGCCTCCAGTAGTAAATGGTAATATAGTGGATATTTGGGGACTACCTCTGCCGATAGGAATTGTGTTTGGAAAAGACCCTTCTCGTAGAAATGTTAGCGGATTACAAGCTGCCTCATGCTTTGTAAACGACCATCAGACCAAACGCATCGTAACGAACGCGGGTGATGATTGCGTTATCCTCGGCTACCCGCTTCAAAACTATGAGGCGCTAATGCCGCCCATTTGGAAACGAGGCAGCATTGCCACAGACACAAACATTGGCGTTGGAGGTAGGCCAGTATTCTTGGTAGATTCAGCGACGACGCCGGGCATGTCCGGATCACCTATATTTCGAAAGGTTGTGACGTACACGGCCGACAACAAGGACATTGGCGCGCTACAGGAATTTAGTATTTATGACTTTATTGGGGTTTACGCAGGTCGCTTACAGCGTAGTGACTTGTATTGTACGGGGTTGGGGTATGGTTGGTACTCAGATTTAGTTGAGGGCGTTCTTGAGCACTACAACTACGGTAAGTGGCTTCCGGTAGTTACTCCAACAGAGTGACGATTTTTATTAGGCAGCGTCCGGTTTTAGTTCTGCAAAATGGGTCTGTATCGCAGCCACCTTTTTTCGAGTTTGAGCCCCCCAGCCCCGCAAACTTGACGCCGCGCCGCCGCGCCCGCACAAGTTCCGCTCTTTTTTCCCTCGCCAGGACACGCGCCCATGTCCAGTTCCGGGCCCTCGCCCAGCCCTATCCTGCCGGTATACGCCCCGCCGGAGGAGCTGTTCGTGCGCGGCGAGGGGGCCTGGCTCTATACCGATAGCGGCGAGCGCTATCTCGATTTCATCGCCGGCATCGCGGTCAACGCGCTGGGCCACGCCCCGCCGAAGATCGTGGCGGCGCTGACCGAACAGGCCGGCAAGCTGTGGCACCTGTCGAACATGTTCCGCATCGAGGGGCAGGAGCGGCTGGCGGCGAAATATGTCGAGGCGACCTTTGCGGACGTCGTGTTCTTCACCAATTCCGGGACCGAGGCGATCGAGTGCGCGTTGAAGATGGCGCGCAAGCACCACAGCGCCGCCGGCGCGCCGGAGCGGGTGGAGGTGATCGGGTTCGCGGGCTCCTTCCACGGGCGCAGCTACGCCGCCATAAACGCGTCGGGCAATCCGGGCTATCTGGAGGGCTTCGGGCCGCGCCTGCCGGGCTATGTGCAGCTGCCCTTCGCCGACCATGAGGCCCTGAAGGCCGCGATCGGGCCCCAGACGGCGGCGGTGATCATCGAGCCCGTGCAGGGCGAGGGCGGCTGCCGGGCCGTGCCGGACATGTGCCTGCGGGGCCTGCGCGACCTCTGCGACCAGGCCGGCGCGCTGCTGATCTTCGACGAGGTCCAGTGCGGGGCGGGGCGCACCGGCAAGCTGTTCGCGCACGAATGGGCGGGCGTCGCGCCCGACATCATGGCCGTGGCCAAGGGCGTCGGCGCAGGCTTTCCGATGGGCGCGTGCCTCGCCACCCACCGCGCCGCAAGCGGCATGACGCGCGGCGTGCACGGCACCACGTTCGGCGGCAATCCGCTGGCCATGGCGGTAGGCGAGGCGGTGTGGGCGGAAATTTCCGATCCCGACTTTCTGGCGCGGGTGCGCGAAATCTCCAACCATCTGGGCCAGGCGCTGGAAGGCCTGAAAGACGCGCACCCCGGCCTCGTGCTCGAGACCCGCGGGCGCGGCCTCTTGCGGGGCTTACGCCTAAGCGTCGATCCCAAGCCGGTGCAGGCGGCGGCGCGGGCGTGGGGGCTGCTGGTCGGTGTGGCGGGGGAAAACGTCGTGCGCCTCGCGCCCCCGCTGATTATCGGGCGCGAGCATGTGGCCGAGGCGGTGGAGAAGCTAGACGCCGCCCTCGGCGCTGCGGCTTTGTCGGCGGCGGCGTGATCGTCCCGCGCCATTTCCTGGACCTCGACCGTCTGCCGCCGGGGGCGTTGCGCGCCATCCTGGACGCAGCGCTCGCGCGCAAGCGCGCCCGCTTCGGCCGGCTGAAGGGCGCGGCCGACGACGACGACGCCCCGCTCGCGGGGCGGGTCCTGGCGGCGATCTACGAAAAGCCCTCCACCCGCACGCGGGTGTCCTTCGAGGTGGCCATGCGCCAGCTCGGCGGGGCGACGCTGACGATGGGCGCGAGCGAGCTCCAGCTCGGGCGCGGCGAGACGGTGGAGGACACCGCGCGCGTGCTGTCGCGCATGGTCGATGCGGTGATGGTGCGCGCCAACCGGCACGAGACGCTGCTCGCCTTCGCGGCCGCCGCCGAGACCCCGGTGATCAACGGCCTGACCGACAAATCCCACCCCTGCCAGATCCTCGCCGATCTCATGACGCTCGAGGAGCGCGGCGTTTCGCTCGCGGGCGCCAAGATCGCCTGGGCGGGGGACGGCAACAATGTCTGCGCCAGCTACATCCACGCCGCGCCCGTCTTCGGCTTCACCCTGGCGATCGCGACGCCCGCCCGCTACCGGCCCGATCCCGCTCTGGTCGCGGCCGCCGGAGGGTGCGTGCACTGGAGCGAGGACGCCGCCGCCGCCGCCGAGGGCGCGGACGCGGTGGTCTGCGATACCTGGGTCTCGATGGGCGATGTCGACGTCAGCGAGCGGATGGCCGCGCTCGGGCCCTATCAGGTCGACGCCGCGCTGATGGCGCGCGCGAAGCCCGAAGCCGTCTTCCTCCATTGCCTGCCCGCCCATCGCGGCGAGGAGACGACCGCCGAGGTGATCGACGGCCCGCAATCGGGCGTGTTCGACGCCGCCGAAAACCGCATCCACGCCCAGAAGGCGGTGTTGCTCTGGTGCGCGGAGCGGCTGTGAGTACGCCCGGCCCCGCGGCCACCGAGGACAGCGTCGCCGGCTTCCGCCTGGAGGGCGCGCCCGCGCGCGGCCGCTATGTCCGGCTGGGGCGGGCGACGATCGATCCGATCCTGCGCCGGCACGCCTATCCCCGCCCGGTGGCGCTGCTGCTGGGGGAGGCGCTGGCGCTCGCGGCGCTGGTGGGCTCGCTGTTGAAGGTGGAGGGGCGGCTGCTCGTGCAGGCCGAGGGGGGCGGCCCCGCCCAATTGCTCGCGGCCGAGCACAGGAGCGACGGGTCGCTGCGCGGCTATGTGCGCCTGGGGCCGGACGCGGCGAACACGCTCAAGGGCCGCCACGCCATGGCCCCGGCCGATCTCCTGGGCGCCGGCGCGCTGGCCTTGACGCTCGAGCGCGAGGGGGGCGGGCCTGCCCACCAGGGCGTCGTGGCGCTTGAGGGCGAGAGCTTGGCTGCCTGCGCGGAGGCCTATTTCCTGCGCTCGGAACAGATCCCCACCCGCATCGCGCTGGCGGTCGCGGAGGAATATGGCGCGGGGGCCCCGGTCTGGCGCGGCGGGGGCGCGCTTCTGCAGCAGATCGCGGGGGACGATGCACGCGGGGATACGCGCGCCGACTGGGAGAAAGCCGAGGCCCTTTTCGCCACCCTCGCCGCCGACGAACTGGCCGATCCCGCGCTCCCGATCGACCGCGCGCTCTATCGCCTTTTCCACGAGGATGGGGTGCGGATGGGCGATCCCCAGCCGCTCGCCGACCGGTGTAGCTGCACAGCAGAGCGTCTGGCGGGCGTGTTGTCCCGCTTCTCCGCCAGCGACCTCGCGGACCTGACCGAGCCCGACGGGGCGATCCACGCCCGCTGCCAGTTCTGCGCTCGCACCTATCAGATCGATCCCGGCGGGATCTGAGCGAGGGCTATGCGCGCGGCCTGCGCATCGCGCGCGATCTGGTCCTGAAGCGCCTCCACGCTCTCGAACTTCCGTTCCGGGCGCAGGAACGCCCGCAGCGCCACTTCCAGCCGGCGGCCATAGAGATCGCCGGTGAAGTCGAAGATGTGCGTCTCCAGCAGCGGCGCGCTGCCGCCGACGGTGGGCTTCACCCCGCAATTGGCCACCCCCGGCCGCCACACCCCGTCGCCCGCATCGACCTCCACCGCATAGACGCCGAAACGCGGCTCCACATAGGCGCCCAGGCCCAGATTGGCGGTGGGAAAGCCGATCGTGCGCCCCCGCGCCGCGCCCGGCCCCACCATCCCCTCAATCGCCCACGGCCGCGTCAGCAGACGCTCGGCCTCCCCCACCCGCCCGCCCGCGATCGCGGCGCGGATGTCGGAGGAGGAAACCTTGCCCCCGCCCGCGCCCGTCACCGGCGCGGCCACGCCCACGGTGAAACCCAAAGCCGCCCCGTGCCGCACCAGCGCGTCCACATCCCCCATCCGCGCCCGCCCGAACAGGAAATCCCCGCCCACCACCACGTGCGCGGCCCCGATCCGCTCCTGCAGGTGCACGCGCGCGAACTCCCCATCGCTCAGCATCGCGAGCGCTTCATCGAAGCGGATCTGGAAGATGCGCTCCACGCCCAGAAACGCCAGCGCGCGCGCGCGCTGGCCGGGGCTTTGCAGGCGGAACGGGGGCAGGTCGGGCCGGAACACCTGGCGGGGATGGGGCTCGAACACGGCCGCAGCCGGGGCAAGGCCCCGCGCGCGCGCCGCGCTGAGGGCGGCCGCGATCACCGCCTGGTGGCCGCGATGCACGCCGTCGAAATTGCCGAGCGCGACGGCCGCGCCCCGCGCCGCCGGCGGCGCAGCGCCGGGGTCGGCGAACACCTCCAAGGCGCGCGCAGGAGGCGAAGGGCGCGCGGGGGGTTCCATCCGGGTCCGCCCGCGCTTAGCCGTCGGCCCTGCGGGGCGCCGCGGCCACCGCTTCGCCGTCCACCACCGTTTTGCCCTTCACCGCGCAGCGGCAAGCGAACGTGACGTGCCCCTTGGCCGGGTCCAGGGCGATGATCTCCACGCTGGTCGTCACCGCATCGCCGGCGCGCACCGGGCGGCGGAAGCGCAGTGTCTGCGACACATAGATGGCCCCCGGGCCGGGCAGGCGATCGGCGATCAGCGCGGAGATGAGGCTCGCCGTCAGCATGCCGTGCGCGATCGGCGTCTTGAAGGCCGTTCCCGCGGCGTAGGCGGCGTCGAGATGGAGGGGGTTGAAGTCGCCCGAGACCTCGGCGAACGCCTCGATGTCGCGCCCATGGATCGTGCGCGCGCCCTCGGCGCGCTGGCCGATCGCCAGATCTTCGAAAAAGAGGCCGGTTTGGGCCATGCGCCGCCTGGGCCTCGCTTTACGGTATTTTCAGCCAGCCGCGGTATGAAGCCATCTGAGCAGAACGCGCAAGCCCCGCCGGACGCTGCCGGACAAGGAGACAGGCGATGGCCGTGGAGACTTCCCTTCCCGTGCTGGTGGTCGACGATTACAACACCATGGTCAGGATCATCCGCAACCTCTTGAAACAGCTCGGTTTTGAGAATGTGGACGACGCCTCCGACGGCTCGGCCGCGCTGGCCAAGATGAAGATCAAGCGCTACGGCCTCGTGATTTCGGACTGGAACATGGAGCCGATGACCGGCTTCGAATTGCTGCGCGAGGTGCGCGCCGACGATCAGTTGAAGAAGACGCCCTTCATTATGATCACCGCCGAATCCAAGACCGAAAACGTCGTCGCGGCCAAACGGGCGGGCGTGGACAATTACATCGTCAAGCCCTTCAACGCCGCCACCCTCAAGGCCAAAATGGCCGCCGTGCTCGGCGAATTCTGAACTCCTGGAAGGAGCAGCCCATGCCCGCCGTCGAAGTCGCCCAGCGCGTGCGTGACGCGATAAAATCCGTCAACGCCGCCGATCTGAGCAGCCGCGAACGAAACACGCGTCTGGTGGAGGTGCTGAGCCTGTCCGAGCAGCTCGTGGAGGCGCCGAGGGGGACCCAACCCGGCATGAGCAGCGAACGTGTGGTCGATGTCGACACCCCCCTGGGCCTGGCGCGGGTTCACCTCAACCGGCCCTCAGGCGCTCGCGGTTCAGTGGTGCTGACCCACGGCGCCGGCGGCAGCATCCAGGCT
>JANNOI010000011.1:0-2084 GCA_031398975.1 Alphaproteobacteria bacterium
AAGCAATGCTTTTACCTGTTCCCGAAAATTCGGGAGGTCGATGCAGCGCTGGAGGGCGCGCCGCCGGACCGCGTGTTCGAATGCCATCCGGAGGGCGCGTTCTGGGCGATGAACGGCCGGGCCGCCTTGAGCGAGCCGAAAAAGCTCAAATCGCGCGTTTTTCCGCCGGGGATGGCTCTGCGTCGAAATTTGTTGACCAGCGCGGGCTTCTCTGCCGAGTTTCTGGCGAGCGCCCGTTTCCGGTCCGCCGATGCGGGCGAGGACGATTTTCTGGATGCCTGCGCCTGCGCATGGACGGCGGCGCGGCGCCTGCGCGGGGAGGCCATCCGCTTTCCAGCTGAGCCACAGACGGACGAACGCGGGCTTCGGATGGAAATTTGGGCGTGATCCGTAAATCCGTCTCGTTTTGGCCGCGCTTCTTCGCCAGATACGTGTGCCGGGCGTAAAGCCCAACCCAAACATCAGAGGAACTGCATGATCGGCGCGTTGTTCGCGAAAGGGCGGAATAGTCGCCTCAAACCTGGCATGGCGGCGCGCAATCTTGCGGTCGACCTTCTCGTCGCTGTGCTGCAGGGCAAACGTCCGCTGGATGACGCGTTCAACCAGATGGCCGCCTCGGTGCAGTTTCGCGATATGGAGCCGCGCGACCGGGCTTTTGCGCGCGCGATCGCCCTCACCTCGTTGCGCCGCGCCGGGCAAATCCGCGATATCCTCGCCCAGTTCATCGACAAGCCGCCGCCTGCACCCAAGGGCGCGCTGGATGAAATCCTGCTCGCCGCCGCCGCGCAACTGCTGTTTATGGGCGCGCCGCCGCACGCCGTGATCGACCTGACGGTGGATCAGATCAAGGAGGATGCGGGCGCAAGGCGCTTTTCGCGGCTCGCCAACGCCGTGCTGCGCCGCGTGTCTTTGCAGGGCGCAGCGCTCGTCGCCGCGCAGGATGCCGAGGCGCTCAACACGCCGGAGTGGCTCTGGACGCGCTGGGTGAAAGCTTATGGCGAGGATAGCGCCCGCCGGATCGCCGCCCAGCATCTTTCGGAGGCGCCGCTCGACCTCACGGTGAAAACGAACGCGGCGGCATGGGCCTCGCGGCTCGGCGGCGTCGTGCTCCCGACCGGTTCGGTGCGGTTCGCCGCGAAGGGCCTCATCGACGATCTCGACGGCTACGAGGAGGGCGAGTGGTGGGTTCAGGACGCCGCCGCCGCGTTGCCCACCAAGCTGTTCGGGCCGCTCGCTGGAATGACCGCCGCCGATCTGTGCGCCGCGCCGGGGGGCAAGACCGCGCAGTTGTGCGCTGCGGGCGCGACCGTAACGGCGGTCGATCACTCCAAGGGCCGACTGCGGCGGCTGCAGGAAAATCTCGCGCGCCTCGGCATGGCCGCCGAAGTGGTCGAGGCCGACGCCGCCACGTGGTCGCCCGGCCCCGTTTTCGACGCGGTGCTGCTCGACGCGCCGTGCTCCGCCACCGGCACGATCCGCCGCAATCCGGATATCGCGGCGCTGAAAACGCTGGCCGATCTGGACGCCCTCACGAAGTTGCAGGCGCGGCTGCTTGATCAGGCGTGCGAGATGCTGAAGCCCGGCGGCGCGCTCGTCTATTGCACATGCTCGCTGGAGCCGGAGGAGGGCGAGCATCAGATCGCCGTGCTGCTGGCCCGCAATTCGGGCGTGCGCCTCGCCCCGCTCGATGCGGCGGAGTTCCCCGAGATTGCCGCGTTCATCACGCCGGAGGGCTACCTGCGCACCCTCCCATGCGGCCTGCAACTGAGCGACCCCGACCTGAGCGGCATGGACGGATTTTTCGCGGCGAAGATGGTGCGGGTGGGTTAAGCTGGAGGCTGTTTCCAACCCTGCCGAGCACAGGCCATGTCGAGAATAACTACAGATCGGATGAGCGCTGTTCTAGGCAAAGCCCCCAAGGCGCCTGTTGTGTGGCAGAAGCAGTTCGACGGCCACAATAACGTGCTGCATAAGCTCGCCTGTTGCGAATGGCGCGAGGTTCCAGAAGCAGATCTTTGGGAGTATTTTCACGATCTGAGTTACCAGCAACTGCAGCCCGATCTTTTTCGGCACCTGTTTCCTGC
>JANNOI010000044.1:0-3924 GCA_031398975.1 Alphaproteobacteria bacterium
CGTTTCCCGAAAATTGTTACGCGGTTTTCGGACGAGAAACGGTCTGACTTAAAGTGTAGAGCGGTTGTCGAATTTTTTTTTTAAAAAAAAAAAATAAACCCACAATTACGGGCGCGGCGAGCCCAAAGGCAAAAACGCCCCCCCCCCGCCCTCGTGGGTTTCTCTTTTGTATTCAAACAACACATCCCCCAACCGCTCTACACTTTAAGTCAGACCGTTTCTCGTCCGAAAACCGCGTAACAATTTTCGGGAAACGGTCGAGGGCCTGATCGGTTGAGAGCGCGTTCATCACGCTTGCACACGCCTTCGAAAGGGGGCGCGCGCTTTGTCTTTCCGCGGGGATTACAAGCGGCCTTCCGCGGCGGTGTGCAATTCTTCGTTAAACATAAGCCCGGAGTGTCGAGCGCGCGCGCTTCGCACACCGGTTTGGGGAGCGCCCATGCAAGACCGGCAGGATCCTCTCATGTCCGTGGTGACGATGCGTGCGAAGCTCACCGAGACCGACATCCGCACCCTGGTGAAAGGGACGGCGCCGGAGGAGCGGGCCGCCGCCGCCCATAAGATCTGCCGCTGCATCGATACGGCAGCGCTCGACGAGGCCGAGCGCGTCCATGCAGAGGCGATCCTGCGGATGATGGCGGCCGACGCGGTCGATAGCGTACGCCGGGCGCTCGCCGTGGCGCTCAAGCACTCCGCCAAACTGCCCCGCGACATCGCCCGCGCGCTGGCCGAGGACGTCGACGCCGTGGCGCTGCCGATCCTGCAGCATTCGCCCTCCCTGTCCGACGAGGACCTCGTGGAGATCGTGCGCGCGGCCGCGCCTGCAAGGCAGGTGGCGATCGCCGCGCGCGACGCGCTCTCCACCACCCTCACGACCGCGATCGCCACCTTCGCGGTTCCCGCCGCGGTGGAGCAGGCGCTGGCCAACGACAACGCCGCCTTCGACGAGGCAGGCCTCTCCACCGTGCTGCAGCGCCTTGGGGACCGCGAGAGCATCACCAGCGCCATGGCCCACCGGCGTACCCTGCCGGTGACCATCGTGGAGCGCCTCATCGCGGTGGTGACGGGCCAGGTGTTCGACCATCTGGTGAACCACCACGAAGTGCCCCCGCAATTGGCCATCGAGCTCGCCAGCGGGGCGCGCGAGCGCGCGACGCTCGACCTTGTTGAGCAATCGGGGCTGCAGAGCGACATGGGCCGCTTCGCCCGGCAATTGGCGATGCACGGGCGGCTGACGCCTTCCTTCCTGATGCGGGCGCTGTGCCTGGGGCACATGGATTTCGTCGAATATGCGATGGCGGAGCTGGCCGCGCTCCCCCATCACCGCGCCTGGCTGATGCTGCACGATTCCGGCCCCTTGGGGCTCAAGGCGATCTTCGATCGCTCCGGCTTGCCGGCTCGGCTCTTTCCCGCCTTCCGCGCCGCCATGGACGTGTTCCACCAGATCGAGCGCGACGGGGCGGAGTTCGACCGGCGCCGGTTCCGCGAACGCATGATCGAGCGGGTCCTGACGCTCTTCCAGAGCATCCCGCGCGACGACCTCGATTACCTCCTGGAGAAGCTCGACGCCGCTGAAACCCGCCCGGGCCGCGCCGCCGGGTGAGGCTCCTAAAGCGTCAGACGCCCGGACCCTGGCCGCGGTCATAGCCGGCCGCGATCAAGAGCGCCGCTTCGGCCCGGCTGCGCACGCCCGTGGCGGTGACCGGCGCCTCCATCCCGCTCGCGGCCAGCACGCGCTGAGCCTCCATGCACGCCGCCTCCCCGCCCAGCATGGCGGTGAGCAGGGGGGAGAGGTTTGCCGGCGCCGGCGCCAGCACTTCGGTGAACACCCCGCGATAGGGCCCGCCCAGCGGCAGCGGCCCGCCCGGGGCGAGGCGCAGCGCCACCCCCCAGCCGCGCGCGCGCAGCCGCGTCAAGGCCGCAAGCGCGCCCGCGCCCAGATCGACGACGTCGAGTTCCTCGACCTCCAAGGTCACCGTGCGCATCGCGAAGCCCGCCGCCCGCAGGCCCGCGTCCAGCGCCCCGGCGCAATCGGCGTCCGCCAGGGAGGCGCGCGGCGCCGCCGCCGAGAGCGGGGCGTTCTGCCCATGCTCGAGCCAGAGCACGCGCGCGGCGGCGAGATCGTCCAGCCAGTCTGGGGAGGGCGTCTGCGGCGCGCCCGCGACCACGCCGGCCGCCACGATCCCCGTGCGCAGGTCTATGCGCGGGGTGGGCAGCAGGGCGTGGAACGCTTCGGGAGCCGGAAGGGTTGGGAAAAGGCGGGCGCTCAACATGGCGCGAGCCTAACCGGGGCGGCGTTAATTTTCCCCCGTATACGGAGGGTTCAGCGGAAGCTTTCCGGCAGTTCGGGCCCGACCGCTGCGTCCACGCGCGCGCACAAGGCGTCCGCCATCGCCACCCCCGTGGGATCCTCCGCCGCGCGCAGCCGGTCCCGGACCACCGCCTTCACCGCCTCGATATGGGCCTCGATCAGGCCGGCGAACGCGCCCGCGCCGGCGCGGGCCTCGGGGGCCTCGAGGAGGCGGCAGAGGCTTGCGCTCAGGGCGGTGACGAGGGGGTAGTCATAGGTTCCGCCCAGGCCCTTCACCTCATGGGCCCGACGGTGGAGGGCCTCCAGCGGCTCCGGCGCGAAGCCCCCCGCCTTGGCGGCCTCGTGGGCGCTGTCCAGGCGCGCGATCTCCTGCTCCATCCAGCCCTGGAAACTCCCGCTGAGGGCGGCGAGCGCGGCCTCCGCACGGGCCACGGCATCGGGATCGATCAGGGAGCGGCGGCTTGAATGCATGGGGTAAAAACCTTCGCGGCGGGCCACAACCTAGGCGTGAAGGCGTCAACAAAACGTTCAGTCCGCGAATTGCTCGCGCAGCACCCGCTCGTCCAGCGCGTGGCCTTCGTCGAACAGCATGGTGAGCGCGACGCCCTGGTCCTCCATCACCTCGACGCTGGCGACGTCGCGCACTTCGAGATTATCGGCGGTGGCGCCCACTGGGCGCAGGCGCGGCTCGTTGACCTCGAAGCGCACGCGGGCGGTGTGGGCCAGGAGCGCGCCGCGCCAGCGCCGCGGGCGGAAGGCGCTGATCGGGGTGAGCGCGAGAAGGCGCGCCCCGATCGGCAGGATGGGCCCGTGGGCGGAGAGATTGTAGGCGGTGGAGCCGGCCGGCGTCGACACCAACACCCCGTCGCAGAACAATTCGCTCAAGCGCTCGGTGCCGTCCACCTCGATGCGGATGCGCGCGCTCTGGGCGGTCTGGCGCAGGAGGGACACTTCGTTGATCGCGCGCCGCTCCTCTACCTGGCCGTCGATCCGGGTCGCGCGCATCACCAACGGGCGCAGGCGCACGGGCTCGGCCCGGGCCAGCCGCTCGACGAGGTCCTGGTCGCGGTACTCGTTCATGAGGAAGCCCACGGTGCCGCGGTTCATCCCGTAGACGGGCTTAAAATCACCGAGCCGCCGGCGCAGCGTGTCGAGCATATGCCCGTCCCCGCCGAGCGCGACGACAAGATCGGCCTCGGCCTCCGCGACATGGCCGTACATCTGGCGCAGCCGGCGCGCGGCGTCCTGGGCTTCGGGGCGGGGGCTCGCGGTGAAATGGAGGCGCGGCGCGGAGGGCATCTTCGAACACCTGTACGGGGCTTGCTCGCCCTTACGCTTTCAGAGTCGGGCGCGGCGGGAGCCATTTTGCTGTGGATGTTTCGCGCGCATGTGCGAGCTTAGAGCGGGCGGCGCGGGCGGGGAATATGGCTCGGAGCGAATGGGGGCGCGGCGCGCCCCGGCGGTGGGGGCTTGCAGCGGCCGCGGCGGCGAGCGCGTGTCCTGGCGCGTGGCGGAGGCCGCCACAATGACGGCCCGAGCGTCGGCCTGTTTCTCGGCGACGGCAATCGAGCCGAGTATCGCCGAGACTATCGCTATGACCGCCGCGATGATCG
>JANNOI010000007.1:0-39812 GCA_031398975.1 Alphaproteobacteria bacterium
ACCGGCCTGCCGCCGCACCGCTGGCGGGCGCAGCGCCGCATCGAGCGCGCCCGCGACATGCTGGAGCGCACCGACCTGTCGCTCTCCGACACCGCCGCCGCCTGCGGCTTCGCCAGCCAGCAACACTTCACCACCGCCTTCAAAAACCATGTCGGGACAACCCCCAGCCAATACCGACGGGAGCGACAAAGATGAGTGGGGGCCGGACCTGGGATCGGGCGTTCGATAGTTACGCCGATTTTTACCAGCACGCCTATGGGCAGCACATCGCGGTGTTGCAGCCGATGGGACGTTTGGGCGCAACGCTGATCGAGGCGCACCAATCGGCGGGCGATTGGTCGGACGCGCCAACGCCGGACCTGATTATTTCCTGTCTCGTCAGCCGACCGGTCGGCTTTTCCGTAGATCTCGGCGCGGGTCGCTTTTCCCAAGTCTCAAGATCAGGCGACGCCATCCTGGTCGCGCCCGGCGCCGGATCTACGATCCTTATGGAGGGGGCGCATGTCTGTCGCCTTGTCGCGCTGCCCTACCGCGCGTTCCGAGGTTTGACCGAGGACAGGGGCGCAACGCTGCCCGACGACGGCGATTTCGGGCAACTGCACGCGGGCCTTTTGCGCGACACCCGGCTTTCGGGCCTGCTCGATGCGCTGTGGCGGGAGACGAAGGCAGGCGGCGCGCATGGCGCGCTGTTGGTGGACGGCCTGCTGCTCCAGCTTGCGGGCCTGCTGCTGCGGCTGCGCGACGGCGGGGCCTCCGGGACCGGCGGGGCGAAAGGCGGCCTCGCGCCGCACCATCTGCGGCTCGTGCGCGACTATCTGGAAGAGCGCTTGGCCGAGGATGTCACGCTCGCCGAGTTGGCTGCGCTGACCGGCCTCAGCCCCCACCACCTCTGCCGCGCCTTCAAGCAATCGACCGGCCTGCCGCCGCACCGCTGGCGTCAGGCGCGCCGCATCGAGCGCGCCCGCGAAATGCTGGAGCGCCCCGACGTTTCCATCGCCGAAATCGCCGCCGCCTGCGGCTTCGCCAGCCAACAGCACTTCACCACCGCCTTCAAAAACCATGTCGGCGCCACGCCCAGCGCGTATCGACGGGAGCGGCGGATATGAACGCTCGGTCCCATCTCGAACGACCCTGCCTATGCCGGCGTTCCGATGGAGGTGCGCTCCGCGGGGCCGGCCTGAGCTTGTGCAACATGGCGAGCGGCTGGAATTGAGCGGCTAGGCCAGTCATCAAATGTGGCCATCAGGCTTGGGGTGGCCCAAATGCGACGCTCCGCGCCCGGTCAACACTATCCAATACACGCCCTCAAACGGACGTTTGGCCGCGGATTGAGCATTCTTGCTTGATCAATGCGGCGCACCGGCCGCCCTGCCGCTTTGCGCAGAAATCCTCAGCAGCCAGTCGATTGCTCCATCTGTGCTGCGCCAAGCTTTGCCCCAATGCTCCAGGTAGTAGGCAGCCTCGTCGACGCCGCCCATAGTGATATAGTCGTCTTTGCGGGGTTTGGACTTTGACTTTCCCGCCAGGGCGGCGGCGACATGGGCGTTGGCGTGTAAAGCTTTCAAACCCAGAACATTGGCCGCTTCGCTTTCACCCGCATCGCGGAATGCGATCAAGGCGCGACTATAAAGCCATTCTGCGCTGCTGTCGTCTTTGTACTTCTTGAAGAGCGCTTTAAGCGCAGCAAAATCTTCTTGCTGCATCAACGTGGCCGCCAACAAGTAGCGAATGCCTTGATTGTCGTTTTTGTTCAGCTTCAACATCTCGTTGTAATGGCTAATCGCGCCTTTCAGATCGCCAAGCTGCGCGAGCGTGAGCGCCAGTCCGGCTCGGGCGCGCATATAAGGTCTTGTTTCCAAAAACCCCCAGAAGTGGCCGCGATACTCTTTGAACCGCTGCGGCCCCAGCGCCTTCTCGCCGGCCTTGACGCCCTGCTCGTAGAGATCGTGCGCTTGTTCGAGCGATTGAGCCTCTTCCTGCGCCAGCAGCACGTAAGCGTCCGCGCAGTGCGGACTGATCGCCAGCGCCTTCAAGGCAAGCGCGACGCGGCGCTTTTTGGTCGCCGCCTCCCACGCGTCGTAAATGATCGACTGCGCCGCCTCGATCGGATCGTCCTCCGGGTCCGCCGCCGTGCTGTGGATCGCGTCGAGCAGCGCCTCCAGCGAGGCGGCGCCCTGCGCAGGTTTCGGAGCCGCAGGCGCGCGGGGAGACTGCGCCGCTTTCTTCCTCAGCTTCCGGGATCGTGGCATGCGGGGTGGCCCTCCAGACGGCGACAGAGTCGACGTCCAATGCTACGCGCGATTTGTCGGGGCGGGGAGCGGCGTGGCGGACATCTTCATCAGCTACAAGCGCGAGAACCACGAGCGGATCGCTCCGCTCGCCCTGGCGTTGGAGGCGAGCGGGTACACCGTTTGGTAGGATCTCGAGCTCATCGCCGGTCAAAAGTGGAGCAAGAAGATCAAGGCCGAGCTCGACGCGGCCAAGTGCGTCGTCGTCGCCTGGACCGACGCTTCCGTCGCCGCCGACCAGACGTACGTCTGCGAATGGGTAGAGAGCGAAGCGGACACGGCCCACGCCAAGGGCATTCTGGCGCCGACGCTGCTGCACCTCGGCAGGGTGGCGTGGACGCATCAGAAGGTGCAATACGCTAGGCTGATCGGCTGGCAGGGCGATGCCGAGCACCCTGGCTTCGCCGATCTCATGGCAGGGGTCGCGTTGCACGCGGGGGCGCGGGCGAGACCGGAGAATCGCAAACTCGCCGCGTGGCAAGCGGCTGAACGCGCCGAGGCGGCCGAGGGGTTCAAGCGCTTCCTCGACGCCTATCCCCAAAGCCGCTTCGCCGATATCGCGCGCGGCCGGATTGCGGAGCTGGAGGAAGTCACGGCTTGGCGGGTGATCGGGTCGGCGCCGACGATTGCGGCGCTGGCGGCGTTTCGACGGCGTTTTCCCCCCGGCCGGTTTGCCGATGACGCGGAGGCCAAGATCCGGGCGATGGAGCTAGCCGGCGCAAAGGCGCCTCCGGCGCCGCCTTCGTTGTTGTCCCAGGCCTGCGCTTGTCCGGGTTCGACGCTACCATGTTGCTCGACGGGCCGATGAACGCCGATGGTTTTGGCGCCTATATTGCGCAGGTTCTGGTCCCCTCGCTCACACCTGGCGACGTTGTCGTGACGGACAATCTGCCGGCGATCACCCAAGTGCGGCGGCTGCAACCGGGCGCTCACGCAATGCGCTGCGCCGCCGTCACATTGAAGAATTTGCCGACGGAGATGCGCTCGGCGCGCATGACCCCGAACACGCCGGTTGGTGCGGCATCGGAGCGGGGTTCCTCGTGCGCCAACGCCGGATGCGCCAGCAGCGCCGCAATTGCTGCAAGCGACGCTGGCCTCCACCAAAGCGGCCACGTGAACTGGATCGCGCCGTTCATGGCGTAGGAAGACCCGCGCGCTAGAAGCCGGGTCTCGCCACGCCGGGCCACCACGGCTGTGGAAAACAACGGCAAGGCGATCGCCGCCAAGCGATTGGCCCCATGCTGCGCGCCCGCAGGGTCGCCGGATGGGTCGTCCGCGCGCAGCGCGTAGCGGCGATCTTCGGCAGGGTCCCAACGAAAACCATCGGTTGGGTCTTCACGTCGCCAAGGCCCGAATAGAGTGCTTTCGAGATAGGCGGTCGATCGAAGCTCCGGCGGCGTCTTCAGCTTCTCAAGTTTCTTCGGCAGCTTACCGTTCGGCACGTCGGCGAGGCGCGCGAGAAAATGCTGGTGACCCTGACCAAACAAAAAGCTCAACGGCGTCGGCCAGACCTTGTCTTCATCATCTTTGATCGCGCCATCCGACATCAGGGATTCAAACACAACGCGGCGGGCGTCGACGGTGTCGTTCAGCAACCTCTGCGCTTGTTCACGCGTGTGAGAGATAAGACGTAACGCTCGTGCGCGCCGCGCCTTTGCACGCGATGATGCGCGGCGGCTCCTGCCGCTCCAGCCACTCGAGCGCCACGCGTTCGCCCGCATCGCAGCCGCGCGCCCCCCAGCTTGCGACCAGCGCGGAAAAGATGCGGTCCGGCTGCGGCGGCCAATCGGGCGCTTCGTCGGAGGGATCGCGCGCAGCGAAGCACACGCCCATCAGCCATTCGATCTTAAGAACCAGCATGGCTCAGCTTGCCGCGTCGTCGCCTTCGCCGCCTTCGTCCGCCAGCGCCTTGGACTGCGAGCGGCGAATAATCTCAAGCAGCTTATCCTGCGGAACCAGCTTCACCGGATTGGGATCGAGCGCAAAGCCCGCATCTTTTGCTTTCGCGAACGCCTCTTGGTGCAGCGCGCGCGCTTCCTCGACGCTCAACGAGACCGACGTCGCCTTGCCGTCGAACGCCACGCGCTCCAAAGGCGCCTCGCCATCGCAAACCAAGTCGCAGCGCGAGCGCAGCGCGTAGCCTTGCGCATCCGCCTCCGCGAGCGCAACCAGCCCGAGCGCTGCGAGGTACGCGCGCGCCGCGTCGTCGCGCGCTGCATCGCCGCCGAAGCGTAACCGGCGCAAGCCCGCCAGGGTGACCACGCAGGTCTGTTCGGCGTACTCACACGTGACGCCAAGTTCCTGAACTGACGGCGCGATATTGCCGTGATTGATCTCCGAAGGCCTCACCTTCTTGGCTCTCTTCCCGGCCTTTGCTTCGTCAATCTCCCAGCCAGCTTCAGTTTTGAACACTTCCACGCTGCGCACGATGCCAAGGGGATCGATGCGACTGCCAGTTCGCCGCCCTGCCGTTCGCAAGGAGATCTCGCCAGATCTTGGATCTGCAATCTCCTCCGCAGGCACATTCACCCCGACGATCTCGCTGACGATGGCGCGCGCGAATTTGGCGCCGAGACCACCGCCTTCGCCGGTCGAGTTCCACGCGCCGAACAAAAGCGCCGTGGGCGAAGCCTCCAGGATCGCATTGGCGTTACCCGCCTTGGCCTCGCGTAGCCGCTTGCCAAGCTCGCTTTCACGGAACGCGACGCCGCCGAGCAATGAATCGCGCAGGATCGCATCGAAGACCCGGTGCGGCGCCTCGAGGGACGAGATCGCGGGAACTGAGTTGAGGCCGGCGCCGGGAAAATCAACGTAAAGCCGCGGCAATGAAATGCGCCCCGCCACGGCGGCCGCCAGCAGCGCCTCCTCCAGCCGATTGGCTTGGCTCTGCACGCTATCGATCAGCACGCAGACCTTTGGCTCACCGCCGATCATGCGCGTTTCGAACACGTGCGTGGGCGGATCGCCGCGCTCTTTGCCCGGATAAGTCGGCGGAAAAATCTTATCGCCCTGCCCGCCGGCGGGCTGCAGCTTCCGGCGCCTGCGGAACGCCGCGTCCTCACCCACCGCGCGCGCCAATTCCGCGCACGAAAGCATCGGCCCCTCCAGAGCGACTCAACCTTAGGCTAGGCTAGGCGCTGTTCTGCTCGTTCACAATATGTTCCGGCCGCCTTCACCCGAGCCGGTGACAATGAAGCGGCCGTCGGCGTAGATAGAGGGCGCCGTTGGGCGACCTCGGGCTCCAGGTCCTGATCTCGGCGCGCCCTTGCGACAGGCGTGAAGGATCACGCCGCTGCGCGACATGCTCATGGTAGGTTGATAGGGCGATCGGCGCCGGGGCGCTTGAGCCGCGCCTGCCAGACAAGCGGCGCATACCCGGTCAGGGCGCGATGCGCTTCGCCCGCATCGTCTCGCCGCATGATCAGCAAATCACCTTTAGCGCGGTGACCCATGTGAAGTCGCGGTTATGGGTCGCCAGCGCATCGGCGTTGATGGCGAGCGCGCTGGCCGCTTGAATGGCGTCGGGCAGCTTGAGCTTTAGGCGCGCGCGCAGACGGGCGGCGTCCTCCGCGAGGCCGGCGTCTAGGCCCACAACGCGCCACGATCCAAGCACCGCGCGATAGCGCCGGGCAAGCGCCTCGTTGCCGCTCTGCAGAGGCCCCGTCAGCACGTCCGCGATCGTGATCGTGGTCACTGCAAAGCGCAGGCGTCCCTCCGCGTGGCGTTCAAACAAGGGCGCGAAACGCGGGCCGAGGACCGGCCTGTCCTCGAGCACATAGATGATGGGTGCGCTGTCGACGAGCACGAGCGCGCCCTCTGGCAAGCCGGAGAGGTCTAGCAGTCCCACTCATCACGCAGCGCATCGGTCACGGCGCCGGCGTCGCCACCCCACAGCCCGCGGCCCGAGCCCTTGAGATTGAGCAGGGCGCTTTGGCGGCCGCCGACCCTAAATTCGTTGATCGGAATGAGCGCTGTGACCGGCTTGCCGCGATGAATGCGCCAGATCCTGAGGCCAAGCCCGCGCTTGAAGCCGATGCGGACAATTCCGGCGCAGACAATGGCGATGGGTTGGATCTCGCCCAAGACGCGTTTGACGAACCAGAAGCGCCCGATGGCGCAGACGGCGCCGGCGCGGACAGCCCGCCGCCTACGCGGCGCATCGCGATCCGGGGGCGCGGCGGGCGCACGCCTTCCGCCGAGCGACTTTACATCGCTTATGACATTGCGGACCAGAAACGCTGGCGGCGCGTGTTCCGCACTATGAAAGGCTATGGCCGCTGGCTCCAGCTTTCCGTTTTTCAGTGCCGGCTTTCCGGGCGCCGCAGGGCCGAGCTTGGCGCAACGCTAGACCGCCTGATTCACCACAAGCACGATCACATCGTCATTCTCGATCTGGGCTTGGCGGACGAAGTCGATCCGCGCGTGGAAAGCATCGGCAAATCTTTCACGCCGATCACCCGCGAAGCAATCGTCGTCTAGCCGCTCAGCGGCCAAAAGTGGAAGCCGGTTTTGGCGGCGACAGGGCTCTGAATTTTGATTTGGAGCCTGATTGGCTGTGACAGCCGGTTCGGATTATTGTCAGGCGCGAGGCGCGAGCGAATCATGCAGCCCGCTCAAATCGAGCGCTGCGGCGGCGAGCTTGATCTGGGCAGCGCTCGCAACAGCTAAAGAGCTGCATTATAAAGGTTCTTTGATATCGTTAATCGTTTGACACTCCCTCCGAAGCCGCCTTGCGCCAGAAGGAAGCGCACCGCTCGAAACGGGCGCACTTTCCCCCATGCGCGCCGTGGGTTAAAACGGAAGCCCTCTTCCCGCGCGTCACCGCGCGGGCCTCATTGAAGCGTAGTGCTGGGCGCGAGCATCACCCATGAATTGCGCGCCTCTTCCCGCGCGTCACCGCGCGGGCCTCATTGAAGTACGCGGGCGAGCCGTTCACAATGTGTCGGGACGCGGGGCTCTGTCTTTACTCAACAGCCAGCTTGCGCCTCCGGCGCAGGCCGAACACAGGGCCATGTTGTTCTGATTACGACAGAAAGCTTCCATAAGAGGCGGGCGACCCAGCGATCGCCCTCCTCACCCATTACACTTTGACCGAATTCAGACGCAACGAGCTCGCAATCACCGAGACTGAAGACAGAGCCATCGCCGCCGCCGCGATCATCGGCGACAAGAGATCGCCCGTGATTGGGTAGAGCGCGCCAGCGGCGATCGGCACGCCGGCCACGTTGTAGGCGAAAGCGAAGAACAGGTTCTGGCGGATGTTGTTCATTGTGGCGCGGGAGAGTACGCGGGCGCGGACAATGCCAACGAGATCGCCATGCAGCAGTGTTACGCCGGCGCTTTCGATGGCGACGTCCGTTCCCGTGCCCATGGCGACGCCGACGTCGGCGGCGGCGAGCGCCGGCGCATCGTTGACGCCATCGCCGGCCATCGCCACCACGCGACCTTCACTCTTCAGACGCGTTACGATGCGCGACTTTTGTTCCGGCAGAACTTCCGCCTCTACCGCGTCGATGCCGAGCTTGCGCGCTACGGCCTCAGCCGTCGTACGGTTGTCGCCGGTGAGCATCACAAGTCGGATGCCTTGCGCCTTCAGAGCCGCGAGCGCATCGGGCGTTGTCGCCTTGATCTTGTCAGCGATGCCCAGAACGGCGACCGCCGCCCCATCGACACTTACAAAGATGGCGGTGGCGCCGTCACGGCGAAGCTCTTCGGCGTGCTCGCGCAGATGGCTGGCATCCACCTTCAGCTCAGACAGATATTTCTCGGCGCCGAGGGCGACCTTGCGACCTTCGACGACGCCAAACACGCCCTTCCCGGTCGGAGAGTCGAAATCGCTTGGCTCCACCAGCGAAAGACCTTGCTCCCGCGCAGCGGCCACGATCGCCAGCGCGAGCGGGTGTTCGCTCCGATTTTCTAGGCTCGCGGCGAGACGCACTATATCCGCTTCAGTTTGGCCCGGGGCCGTCTTGATCGCTATCAGCGCAGGCTTTCCTTCGGTGAGCGTGCCTGTCTTGTCGAGGACGAGCGTGTCGACTTTCTCGAAGCGCTCCAGCGCTTCGGCGTTCTTGATCAGGACGCCTGCACGCGCGCCGCGGCCGACGCCAGCCATGATCGACATCGGCGTCGCCAGACCAAGCGCACACGGACACGCGATGATCAGCACGGAAACGGCAGCGATAAGCCCGTAGGAAAACGCCGGCGACGGCCCCAGCACCCACCAGGCGGTTAGCGCGGCGATGGCGACTGCGATGACGGCCGGCACAAACCAGCCCGAGACCTTGTCGGCGAGCCTTTGGATGGGCGCCCGCGACCGCTGCGCGTCAGCCACCATATGCACGATGCGCGAGAGCATCGTGTCGGCGCCGACGCGATCCGCCTCGATGACGAGCGCGCCAGTCTGGTTAAGCGTGCCGCCGATAACGCGGACGCCGGCTTCGCGCGTGACCGGCATCGACTCGCCCGTCACCATGGATTCATCGATCGTGGAACGGCCGTCTTGGACGATTCCGTCTACCGGAATCTTTTCGCCAGGCCGCACACGCAAGCGGTCGCCTACAACGATCTGGTCAAGCGTGACCTCTTCCTCTGCGCCGTCCGTGATACGCCGCGCCGTCTTCGGCGCGAGATCCAAGAGCGCGCGAATGGCGCCGCCGGTGCGCTCGCGCGCTTGCAACTCCAGCACTTGGCCGAGAAGCACCAAGACCGTGATCACCGCGGCCGCTTCAAAATAGACCGCGACCTGCCCATGCGCGTTGCGGAATTCAGGCGGAAACAAACTTGGCGCAAAGAGCGCGAAGACGCTGTAGATCCACGCAACGCCTGTACCGAGCGCGATGAGCGTGAACATGTTGAGGTTGCGCGTCAGAAGCGATTGATAGCCGCGTTCGAAGAAGGGGAGGCCCGCCCACAAGACGACGGGTGTGGCCAGAAGAAACTGAAGCCACGGATTCCACAATCCCGGCACGATCCGATCGATGCCAAACAGATGCCGGCCCATCTCCAAAGCCAGGACAGGCGCGGCGAGCGCCGCGCCGACCCGGAAGCGGCGCGTCATGTCGACAAGTTCGGGGTTAGGCCCCGCATCGGCAGACGGCGTCATCGGCTCCAGCGCCATGCCGCAGATCGGGCACGAGCTGGGGCCGTCGCGCACGATTTCGGGGTGCATCGGGCACGTCCATTGCGCGCTCTTCGGCGCCTCGACAGCAATTGCAAGCGCGGCCGCGTGATCGTGCCCGTGCGCGTGACACGCCGCGTGCGCGGCTGGGGCGTCGGCCTTCCTGTGTTTCTCCGGACTGGCCGCGAACTTTGCTTTGCAGCTGGCGCTGCAGAACAACACGTCCGCGCCGTCGTGCGACAGCCGATGCGGCGTATCCGGTCGGACGATCATGTCGCAGACAGGATCGCGCAGTTCAGCGCCTTGGTGGTGGTCGTGTCCGTCCGCGGGGTGCGTTTGTGGGTTCATGGCATGCTGCGAGGAAACTCGCGCTCCTGATTTCACTTGCCGCAGAGCCTGCACCTTCCTACAATAGGAAGGTCAACACGGAAAATTCGGTTCTGATCCGATGAATATAGGCCAAGCATCTGAACGAACGGGCGTCTCGGCCAAAATGATCCGCTATTATGAGGAGATCGGCCTGCTCCCATCGGCGGCGCGGCGCGCCAATGGCTACCGCGATTACGGCGACCAGGAGGTCGCTGTGCTTCAGTTTGTCCGCCGCACCCGGGATCTGGGCTTCTCGCTGGAAGAAGTCTCCGCCCTGCTCGCGCTCTGGAACGACAAGAAGCGGCCCTCGCGCGAGGTGAAGCGCCTGGCGGAAACGCACATCGCCGATCTCGAACGCCGGATGCGCGAGATGCGCGCCGTAATCAAGACGCTTCGGCAGCTCGCGCAACATTGTCACGGCGACGAGCGCTCCGATTGCCCTATCCTTGACGACCTAGAAAAGCCCCGCGCGCCAAGCGCCGGGAAGCCGCGCCGAGCGTGAGCACGTTGGCCCGGTCCGTGGCCGGGATCGATACTTGGTCCGCGTGACGAATAAGGGGCTTGACCCTCCTATTATGGGAAGGTGTAGACCGTTATCCTCTGAACCATGGTCAGGGAGATCATTGTGCCGATAGAACGCCGGACCCTAATGAAAGCGATCGCCGGCGGCGCGGGGGCCGCAGGCATGCAGGCCCTGTTCCCCGCATGGGCGCAAACCGGATCAGGCGGAATCGCGCCGACGCTCGCAACGCTCAACGGACCTGATATCTCGCTCAATGTCGGCCACGCGCCCTTCCGTGTCGGCGGCCGCACCGGACATGCCATCACCGTCAACGGCACACTGCCGGCGCCGCTGATCCGACTGCGAGAAGGCCAGCACGCGCGCCTTTCGGTCACCAACACGCTGGACGAAGACACCTCCATCCACTGGCACGGCGTTCTGCTGCCCTTCCAGATGGACGGCGTGCCGGGCGTCAGTTTTCTCGGCATCCGCCCGGGCGAGACGTTCGTCTATGACTTTCCCATTCGACAGTCGGGCACCTATTGGTATCACAGCCACTCGGGCCTCCAGGAAGCGATGGGCCATTTCGGGCCGTTGATCATCGACCCTGCCGGCGCTGATCCTGTCGCCTATGACCGCGAGCACGTGCTCGTGCTCTCTGACTGGAGCTTCCTGCATCCGCACGAAATCCTGCGCCGATTGAAGGCAAGCCCCGGCTATTTCAACCAACAGCGTACGACCGTCGCTGGCTTGGTCTCCGGCAAAGACGGCATGAGCGCTTCCGAGCGGCGCATGTGGGCGCAGATGCGCATGGACCCACGCGACATCTCCGACGTCACTGGCTCGACCTACACCTATCTCGTCAATGGTCATGGGCCACGGGAAAACTGGACCGGATTATTTTCCCCCGGAGAGCGCGTGCGCCTTCGGATCATCAACGCCTCCGCAATGACGAACTTCAATGTGCGCATTCCAGGGTTGCCGATGAGTGTGGTGCAAGCGGACGGCGAGAATGTGCGACCTGTTGAAGTCGATGAATTCCAGATCGCGGTGGCGGAAACCTATGACGTGATCGTCAGCCCGCGCGACGATCGCGCCTACACCATCGTCTCGGAAGCCGTGGATCGCTCGGGGCTAGGCAGCGCCACGCTTGCGCCGCGCCTTGGCATGCGCGCTGAAGCGCCACCGCTCCGACAAGTCCCGAACCTCACCATGCGCGACATGGGTATGGACATGGGCGCCATGGATCACGGCGCCGGCGGCATGGACCATGGATCAATGAACCATGGCGCCATGAAAATGCGCGATCGCTCGCTTGCGCCGCCGAACATGGCGGTGGGTGTTGGCGTGCAAAGCATCTCACCCATGCCCGAGAACCGATTGGCCGAGCGTCCGCTCGGGCTGGAGAACGAACCCCATCGCGTCCTTGTCTATACCGACCTGGTCGCGCTCAAGCCGAACCGCGACACCCGGCCGCCCTCGCGCACACTGGAGATCCACCTCACGGGCAATATGGAGCGCTATATGTGGAGCTTTGACGGGCGCCGCTTCAGCGAAATTGTTGAGCCCATCCGCTTCGCGCGCAACGAACGTGTCCGCGTCACACTTGTGAACGACACGATGATGCAGCACCCGATCCATTTGCACGGACACTTCTTCGAGCTGGTCAACGGTCACCCGGGCCATCAGCCTTTGAAGCACACCGTAAACGTCGCGCCCGGCGGACGTTTGTCGTTCGATCTGACAGCCGATGCGCCAGGCGACTGGGCGTTTCACTGCCACATGATGATGCACATGCATTCCGGCATGTTCAATGTCGTCACGGTGCGCCCGCTTGATGCGGCCGCATCGTGAGAGTCTTCGCTACCGCCCTCGCACCGATCCTACTCACTATCGCACCTGCCGCCGCGCAGGATCATTCCGCGCACACGCAAGCGCCGCCGGCCATTGCCAGGGATGCACAGGCCAACGCCGCTGATCTCCACTTTGACGCCGCAGACATGGCGCGGGCGCGGCGGCGCTTAATCGGCGAGAATGGCGGCATGCGCACATACGCCATCATGGTCGAGCGCTTCGAGGCCGGTTTCGACGATGACAGCGAAACCTATGCCTGGCACGCGCAAGGCTGGTATGGGGGCGATATCCATCGCTTCTGGTGGAAGTCCGAGGGCGAAGGCGCGTTCGAGAATGACCTCGAAGACGCCGAGCTTCAGCTTCTCTATAGCCACGCGGTGACGCCCTATTTCGATCTTCAAGCCGGCGTCCGCCAAAGCTATTTTGAGGGCGAAGACCGCACCGATCTCGTGCTTGGCGCTCAGGGCCTTGCTCCCTATTCGTTCGAAGTTGGCGCAGCAGCGTTTGTCTCGACCAAAGGCGATGTGACGGCGCGCGCGGAAGCTGAGTACGATCTTCGCGTCACGCAGAGGCTCATCCTTCAGCCAAGCGCTGAACTCAATCTCGCGGCGCAAGATATCCCAGACCTCGACATCGGCGCGGGCTTCACCGACGTAGAGATCGGTTTGCGGCTGCGTTACGAAATCAGCCCCCGCTTTGCGCCCTACGTCGGAATGGAATGGACGAGCGCGCTTGGCGAGACCCGCGACATTCGCGAAGCCCTCGGCGAAGACACCCAATCCAGCCGCGCCATCCTCGGTGTGCGCGCGCTCTTCTAGTCCAGATGGAGAAATTAATGTCCAAACTTCCTCTCATGCTCGGCGCGGTGCTGGCGCTCTTTGCCACCGCGCCCCTGGCGTCGGCGCAGCACAACCACGGCGGCCACGGTGCGCACAGCGCCGTTCAAACCAATCCGGCGGACGGCGCGATGGGGGCGGCCCCGGAAATATTCAGCGCCACATTCGAACATCCGATGCGTGTGACCGGCCTCGTCATCACGCCAAGGGGCGGCGATCCGATCGCCGTGACGATTCCTGCGAGTGAAGCCGCGACGTCCGTGAGCATCGCACTACCGCGGCTTGCGCCCGGCAACTACACCTTCGCCTGGACCGCGAACGGCGCCGACAATCACACCATGACCGGGCGCGTCCGCTATATGGTCCACTGAACTCAGACGCTATCGGGAGAAGAGAATGAAACGTCTCGCTCTGGCGATTGCGGCCGCAACCATCCTCATGGCGGCGACCCCCGCCGATGCGCACACCTCGGTGCGTGAAACCAACATCGCCGAGAATGCCACGCTCGCGCGCGCGCCGGCTGCTTTCACCATCGTGTTTTCCGGCCCCACCGGGCTCGCCAACATAAGCTTGACGGACGCCGCCGGCCGCCCTCTCGCGCTCGATTACAAACCGCCGCGTCAGATGGCGTCGTCGTTCGCCGTTCCTCTGCCTGCGCTGACGCCGGGCGCCTATACGCTGTCCTGGCGCGCCATCGCATCTGACGGGCACGCGATGCCGGGCGCCATCCACTTCACGATTTCGGGCTGATGGGTTCCGATCCGCTTTCGCCCTGGCTGCTTGCGGTCAAGCTCGGCCTCTATGCGTCGGCCTTGCTGGCCGCGGGACTTGGGCTGCATGCAAGCGCAAACATCGTCGATCGCTGGGATCAATCGCGCGCCCTGCGCTCGGCCGCCCTTCTCGGATGCGCAGCGGTCCTCTTCGCCGCGCTCCGTCTGGCGATCGCCAATGTCCAACTCGGCGGATCGATCGCCAGCATCCTCGATCCGACAACACTGTCATGGACCTGGACAACGCTCGCGCCAAGTTCGATCGCGTTTACACTTGGCGGCGCCCTGGCGTTCGCGGCGTGGCGATTTCGGCGACTGTTTGCCGCTCTCGCCGCAATCGCGCTCGCGGCGGGCTTCGCTCTGACGGGGCACACGCAGGCGCTTGAGAGCCCCTCTTTCGCGCCCTGGGGCGTTGGCTTGCATGCGCTGCTCGCCGCGTTCTGGATCGCAGCGCCGATCACGCTTTGGCCGCGCGCCAATCTGCCCGACGAGGTGGTTCTCTCGCGGACCGAGCGTTTCTCGCGCCTTGCTATCGTCTTGGTCCCGGTGCTGTTCGTGATCGGGATGTGGCTCGCCGTACTTCTGGCGGGAAGCGTCGAGGCGCTGTTCTCAAGCCTCTACGGTCAATTGCTCTTGGCGAAGCTCGCCGCCGCCAGCGCGGCCTTGGCTCTCGGCGCCTATAACAAGCAGATCGTCGCAAGAAAGCTGAGGCAAGCGCCAGCGGAGGGTCGCCAGGCGCTGACCGTAACGCTCGCCTTCGACACGGCTCTTTTCGCCAGCGCGCTCGTCCTCGTCGGCGTCGCTACCACCTTTACCGGACCACCGACGGAATAAGGCAGCAGGCAAAAGTGGGGCGTAGTGCAGCAGCGATCCGGCCCACCGCTTCGGGGGCTTCGCCTGGATGAGGGAAGAGCCCCGGAGAACGCCGCCGGGTCGCCGCCGCCGACCTGGACCGCGCTCGGCGTCCCCTGGCTGTCCGGTTTTCAGTTCGAAATCAAAGCTATAGCCCGCCCTCCCGGCCCTTGCCCAAGGCGCTGAAGCACAATCCGCGCGATCTTCACCGCCGCGTCGAGGGCGCAGGGCTTCGCCAATGCGAATGAGTTGCAAATAGCGCTTAGCCCTTGTATGCAAATGCGAAGTGGTCGCGACGAGCCGTCGCGACCAGGCGTCCAGGGGGTCTTATGAAGGGGAGTTTGGCGGCGGGCGCGGCTTTGGTCGCTCTCGTTTCGGGCGCGCCGGCGTTCGCGCAGGGCGCGGAGACAGACCAGGACGGCATCGTCGTCACCGGCAGGGCAAAACAACTCTACCGCGTGGAGGACGTCCAGGCCGGCAAATTGCCGACCGATCCGCTCGTGTCGAGCCTCACGATCCAAGTGATCGACCAAGACCTGATCGCCGATCAGGGCGCGCGTGACGCGCAGGATCTCTACCGCAATTTCTCCGGCGTTTCATTCTTCTCCTATGCGGGCGTCACGGCGCGCGGTTTTCGCCAGGAGGAAATCTTCTTCGACGGCCTGCGCGGCGATCCCTATGCCGGGTTTTCCGTCCCTCAGCTTTTCAATGTCGAGCAGGTCGAGTTTTTGAAAGGGCCTGCGGGCATGCTCTACGGCCCCGGCGCACCGGGCGGTCTCCTCAATTACGTCACCAAGCGGCCAGACAAGGAATTTTCCGCTGAGGCGTCGGCTGTCCTGGGGACGGAGGCGCGCTACGGCGCTTCCGGCGAGATCACAGGCGCGTTGCCCGGACCGGGCGACCCCGCCGGGCGGCTCGGCCTCTTCTACGAAGACCGCAACACCGCGCGTCGCAATGCCGGCAATGAGGCGCTGATTCTGGACGGCGGCCTTGCGCTCGACGTCGGGTCGGGCGTGCTGACGCTGCAGGCGACCCATTACGAGCAGGACCTCGCGGCCAACCGCCTTCGCGGGGTTCCGGTGGACGCCGCGGGACGGTTCCTCGCCGACCGCCGCTGGAATCACAACGAGCCGACCGATTTCCTCCGCTTGCGCTCCGACGTGCTCCAGGCGCGCTTTGAAGGCGATTTCGGCGACAATTTGACTTTGGACATGGGCCTTCGCTGGAACGACGCTGAAGAGCGGCAGCGATACCACGAGCCTTCCGGCCTGCGCGACAGCAATGGCGATGGCGTGCTCGACCAGACGCAGCGTGAGTTCCGCGATCAGACACGGCCGAGCGAGAGCCTTTCCTTCGCCGCCAACGGCGTCTGGTCGAAGGATTTCGGCGCGCTCGATAACCGCGTGCTGATCGGTGCTGACTGGTACGAAGAGGAAGGCGCGCTGATCTATTATCGTTCGCGCGGTAATTATACCGTCAGAGCAGGATTCCCTGCGCCGCTCAGCCTGACGAACCCGGTCTATGGTCTTATCGACCCTTCGACCTACACGCTGAGTCTGGTTCCCAATTCGCCGACACGCCAGGAGCGCTCGGGCGCCTATTTGCTCGAAGAAGCCACGATCGGCCCATGGATCGCGACGCTCGGCGTCCGCTTTGATCAGTACAACGACGATAACGGCGCAACGACCATCGAGGACGAGCGCGCGACCTGGCGGGCTGGCCTGGTCTACCGCGCAACCGGCGAAATCTCGCTCTTCGCCCAATGGGCGGAAAGTTTCGAGCCCCAGGACTTGGGCGACCAGGACCCGCTCGCCGGCGGGCCGTTTGATCCGACCGAAGGGACCATTGTCGAAGGCGGCGTGCGGACGGCGCTTTTCGGGGGACGGATCCAAGCGAACCTGTCGGCCTACGAAATCGTCCGGACCAACATCTTGCAATCCGATCCGCGCGGCGACGTCGATGGCGACGGGGTCGATGACCTCACAGCGTTTGGCGAAGTCACGAGCAAGGGCGCAGAATTAGATCTCGCGGCGGACATAACCGCCGATTGGGTTTTGACCGCGAATTACGCCTATAACGACACACGCGTGACCGCAAACAATGGCGCCAGCGCGCTCACCAACAGCGTCGGCGATCGGTTCGCCAATGCGCCCGAACACACTTTCGGCTTCTGGACCCGCTACCAGGTGCGTCCGCTGGGCTTGGCCGTGGCTCTGGGCGGCGATTATGTCGATGTGCGCCAATCGCTCGACGGGCAGAAAGTGCGCCCCTACACCGTGTTCGACGCCTCGCTGATCTACGAAACCGGCCACTGGCGGGCGATGCTGCGCGTCGATAACCTGAGTGACGAGACATACGCGGCTTCAGGCTTCCTTGCTCGCTCGGGCCATTTCCCGGGCGATCCCCGCTCGGTCTTCCTTGAACTCTCGCGGATGTGGTGAGTGTGACGCAAGCGCGTTCCAACGAGAGCTGCCGATCCGCGTCGCGGCTTTGGTGGGCGGTACACCAGTGGGTGGGATTAAAGCTCTCGATCTTCATGAGCTTCATCCTGCTCACCGGGACGCTTGCCGTGTTCAGCCACGAAATGGACTGGGCGCTCCGGCCCGCTCTGCGCGTGGATCCAGCGAGCGTGTCGGGACCGGTCAATTGGCCCGCCGCGGCGCAATCGGTTGCGGCCGCCCATCCCGATGCGCGTCTCATCACCCTGGACGCGCCGGTTGACCGATGGTTCGCCGCCAGTGCGACCATGGAAGATAAAAGCGGGCGAATGTTCTTCGCCTATGCCCATCCCACCACCGGCGCCTATCAGGGGGACGGCGACTGGGTCGGCGCGCAGCGCATCTTCCGCAACATGCACCGACACCTCAATCTGCCGACGAAGATCGGCGTGCCGATCGTTTCGGCGTTGGCCGTCCTGTTGCTGCTCAGCCTTGTGACGTCTTTCGTCGTGTATAAGAAATGGTGGCGCGGCTTTTTTCGCCCCGTGCGCATGACCGATGCGCGAACCGCCCTGGGCGACGTCCATCGCCTGGCGGGGTTGTGGGGCCTCTGGTTCGTCGCGCTGATCGCCGCGACCGGACTTTGGTATCTCGTCGAGAGTCTCGGCGCGCAGGCCGCGCCGTTTCCGAAAGCAAAAGCGCCCGCAATTGGCGGTAACGCCGCAACCGTCGCATCCTCCCTGGACGCGAGTCTTACATCGGCGCAGGCGGTCTTCCCGGACCTGCGCATCGAGCATATCGGCTTTCCAACCGAGACCAACGGCGTCTTCCAGTTTCACGGCCAACACCGCGCCATCCTCGTCAGGCCCCGCGCCAACGGCGTGGCGATAGAAGCAGCCAGCGGCGACGCGCTGAAAATCTGGGACGCCCGCGACGCCAGCATCCATCAACGCATTTCAGAGATGGCGGACCCCCTCCATTTTGGAACCTTTGGCGGGCTCTGGACGAAACTGATCTGGTTTTTGTTTGGCCTGCTAATGACCGCGTTGAGCGTCTCCGGCGTTGCGATTTACGCCACGCGCCTGGCCAAGTCCGAACGCCGCGCACCCAGGTGGCGAAAAGCGCTGATCGCATCCTGGCGCGGCATGGGATGGTGGCGCTGGCCATCGCTCGCCGGAGTGGCGGTCGCCTTCGCGCTCTTGCCGGCGCTGTTCGCCGGCGGCTAGCGGCAGGACGCACTCGAAGTCGCCACAAGGCCGGACAACATTTAAGCTTGACCGCCAGACAAGAACACCGCGCGCTGCGCCGCGAAGGCGCGCGCGAACGCCGGCCGCGCTTCGCCACGGGAAACATAGCCGCGAAGGTTCGGGTAGGCGTCCAACAGACCCGACCCCACCAGCCGCCGCAGCACGGTAACCATCATCAGATCGCCCGCGCTGAACTGCCCGTCGAGCCAATCGGCGGACCCGAGCCGGGCGGCGAGTTCGCCGAGGCGCACGCGCACGCGGTCCTCCAGCATTGCAAGGCGCTGGTTGAACCAGGTTTGGTCCTGCTCCGTATAACACGCCGCTTCCCGCTCGATGATCGGGGGCTCCATCGTCGCCACCGCGGCGAACATCCAGGCGATTGCGCGCGCCCTTCCGCCCTGGTCCTCCGGCAGCAGTCCCCTCCCCTGCTCGACGATGTGAAACACGATGGCGCCTGACTCAAAGAGCGTGAGCCCGCGTTCCTCATAGGTGGGAATCTGGCCGAACGGGTGGCGCGCTCGGTGCCCGGGCTCCTTCATGTCGGTGAACGAGACGAGGCGCACGTCATAGCGTCGGCCCACTTCCTCGAGCGCCCAGCGCACGGGCATGTCGCGCGCAAGACCTCTGCCGCGGTCGGGCGACCTTGCGAAAACGGTAAGGATCGGGTCCATGCGCGCCTGCAGCTGAGGGGTACGGTGCGATCCTGCGCGCGTCGGGCGCCGCACAGACAACGCTTTGCACTGTCTTGTGCCGATCGCACAATTTTCGCAAGCGGCGCGGCGACCGGGCGCCGTGGCGTCAGGAGAACCCGAGTGCGGACCCAACACGCCACCTGCCCTGCCCTCGTCCACGGCGCGCGCGCGATCGGCTCTAGGGTCCCGGACGCCCTTGCGGTATCCAGCCTTCGGCAGGTCGAGGAGAGCGGCGGTGGACGAGGGGTTTGCGGGGGACCGCGAGGGGCTGCGGGGGGCGCTGGATCTGCTGATCGCCGGCGGGGGCGCGCGCGCGGCTGCGCCGCTGCCGGAGCGGCTACCGGAGCAGGGACTTGGCGCGACGGAGGCGCTTCATGTGTTGGCGCCCACGATCATCGGCGGCGCCGCGCGCCTCGGCGCTGAGACATCCTTCGCGCACATGGACCCGCCGACCCCGTGGGTGTCCTGGGCGGTCGCCTTGTGGAACGCGGCGCTGAACCAGAACCTGCTGCATCCCGGGACCGCGCCCACGGCGCGCGTGCTTGAGGAGCGCGTCATCGCATGGCTCGCGCCTTACTTCGCCATGTCTGGCGGTCACATGACGCCCGGCTCCACGGTGGCGAACCTGACGGCTTTGTGGGCGGCGCGGGAGTGCGCGGGCGTCACCGAGGTGGCCGCGGGTGCGGGGGCGCATCTGTCCATCGCCAAGTCAGCCCATGTGCTCGGACTAAAGTACCGCACGCTGGCCTCGGATGCGGCGGGCGCGCTCTTGCCTGAGGCCGTCACAGGAGACGTAAGCCGCACCGCGCTGGTATTGACTGCCGGAGGCACGAGCACCGGCGCGATCGACCCGCTCGCTCTGGCCGGACGCGCGGCGTGGACGCATGTTGACGCCGCCTGGGCGGGACCGCTGCGGCTGAGCCCGCACCACGCCGCGCGTCTCAGCGGGATCGAGGGGGCGAATTCGGTCGCCGTCTCGGCGCACAAATGGCTGTTTCAGCCCAAGGAATCCGGGCTTGTGCTGTTCCGGGATGTGCAAACGGCCCATGCCGCCCTGAGCTTCGGCGGGGCCTATCTAGCGGTTCCGAATATCGGCCTGCTGGGCTCGCACGGGGCCGCGGCCGCCCCGCTTCTCGCCACGCTCCTGGCCTGGGGACGCGCCGGCATGGCCGCCCGCATCGAGCGCTGCGTGGCGCTCGGAGATCAACTTGCGTGCTTCATCGCGGCCGATCAGAGACTTGAGCTTCTGTGTGAGCCCGAGACCGCCATCGTCGTCTGGCGCCCGCGTGAGGCTGCGCGGATGGAGCCGCTGCGCGCGCGCCTGCCCGAGGGCGGCGTGTCCCTGACGACGATCGGCGGCGAACGCTGGCTGCGCAATGTCGCGGCGAACCCGAACGCCGATGTCCCCGCCATGTGCAATCTGATCACCGCCGCGTTGGACGCAACAGACTCCTGTTAGAGCTGGGCTTTCAGTCTTTCGCGACGATGGTCGCCTGGCGGGCCCAGCAATACGAGAGCAGGCGCGTGGCTTGTTCCGCTGTTCGGGGCCCAGGCGCTGTTCCTGGCGCTGGCCTCTTTCGGCCTCGCCGCCCTGTTCATGGTCCCCTTCCTCCATGACTACCCCGCCGGGCGGGTGAGCCGCCCGGCCGCGAGGGGCCCGGTGCTGTGGCGCCCCCGCTCGCGCTGACGCTCACCGCCGTGTTCTTGTTCCAGGCCGCGAACATGGGGCTTGGCGCCTATGTGATCGAGCTCGGGCGCGCCTATGGACTTGAAACAAACTTCATCGCGCTCACGCTCGGCGCAGCGAACTGGATCGGGGCCCTGGGCTCGGCGCTGGTGGCCGCGTTTGGCGCGCGGTTCGGGCGGGTGCGGCTGCTGGCGGTGGGCATGGCGCTGACGCTCGCGGGGACTTGGGCCTTCCAATGGAGCGCCTTGCCGTTCGCCTTCCTCGCCGCCAATATCAGCGCCGCGATCACCTGGGCGTGCTGCTGAGCTGCGGCGTCAACGGCGAAACCATCCGCCTGCTCTACCCGCTGACAATCCCGGACGCGCAGCTCGAGGAGGGCCTCGACCTGCTGGAGGCCGCGCTGGCGGCGGTGGAGGAATAGCGCCGCGCGGAAGGCCGCGCGGTCGAACCCCGGGGCGCTTTCGCAGATCTGCGGGGCCGCGGCGGGTTCCGCGCAGAGCCCCAGGAAATCGAAATGGCCGGGGCGTGCGCGGCGGCGGCGAATTCCGTATCAAGGGATCGAAGTCCGACCTGTTGCGGAAGCTTGCCGCCGCGGGCGGGGCGGGAGCGCTGCCGGGCGCAGCGTCCAGCTTTGTTCCGAAGTGGCGGAGACGGAGGGATTCGAACCCTCGGTAGAGTTTTCCCCTACAACGCCTTAGCAAGGCGCCGCCTTAAGCCACTCGGCCACATCTCCTGCGGGGTACAGGGTTAGCGTTCCGCGCGGGGCGGGACAAGGTCCGATCGCGGCGGGCGCGGAGCGGGCGTACATCCCGGCGGGCGCAGCGCGCCTAATCCTGGCCGGCGCGAAGCGCCTGTGGATGGCTTGGGCGCGAAGCGCCCGTAAAACCGAGGGCGCGAAGCGCCCGTAAAACCGAGGGCGCGAAGCGCCCGTAAAACCGAGGGCGCGAAGCGCCCGTAAAACCGAGGGCGCGAAGCGCCCGTAAAACCAAGGGCGCGAAGCGCCCGTAAAACCGAGGGCGCGAAGCGCCCGTAAAACCAAGGGCGCGAAGCGCCCGTAAAACCAAGGGCGCGAAGCGCCCGTAAAACCAAGGGCGCGAAGCGCCCGTAAAACCAAGGGCGCGAAGCGCCCGTAAAACCAAGGGCGCGAAGCGCCCGTAAAACGCTGGGGCGCGAAGCGCCCTTAAATCGCTGGGCGCAAGCGCCTGTTGTCCGCGGCGGCGCGAAACGCGCCGTGCGGGATATCCAGCTCGCGCGTCTAGTGGCGGGTGGCGTTCAGCCATTCGCGGGCGGCCCGCTGGGCGGCGCCGATCTGGGCGCTGGTCATCTGGTCGGCGAGTTCTTTGCGGCAGGCCTTGGCGGCGTCCGAGCCGCGAACGGCGGCGAGGTTGAACCATTTGTGCGCTTCGACCAGATCGATCGAGGCGCCCTGCCCCGTCGAATAGATCAGGCCGAGGCGGTAAAGATCCTCCGGCTGCCCGGCGCCCATGGCTGCCTGGTGCGCCTGCGCGATGTCGATATCGGTGAACGCCATGCTCTTCTCTCCTTGGCCTTTCTGGTCCCGGCGGGCATTCAAGTCCCGCGCCACACCCGTGACAGCTGGTTTTCGCCGTCTTGAGCCCAGATTTGCCGGAGAGAATTTGAGATAGAGTTAAAAACGATCAGGCATAACCGCAATTATGCCTGATCTGTATCAAGATCAACTTTAACTGCGTAGCGACAACCATTAAAATGCTTTAACCCAGCCGCGCCGCAATAGCCTAGGGCTTGGTTGGCGCACCATTTTGGGCGGTCTGGCCGAACAGGATCTTGCGCTCCGCCTCGGCGTTCTTATCGGCCAGGTTGGGGCTCGCCAGGCGCAATTCCTTGCCCACTTCCAGGCCCGCCTTCACCTTCGGGCGCGCGGCCACCGCATCGAACCACGTCTTGAGGCGGGGGAAGTCCTCCAGATTCTGGCCCATCATCGCGTGCGCCGTGACCCAGGGGTAGGACATCATATCCGCGAGGCTGTACGCGCCGGCCAGGTAATCACGGTCCGCGAGGCGGCGCTCCATCACGCCGAACAAGCGATTGACTTCGTTGGTGTAGCGATCCCGGCCATAGGCCAGAAGCGCGGGGTCCGACACCATGGTCGCGGCGTAGTTGCGGAAATGGTTGGCCTGACCGGCCATCGGGCCGAGCCCGCCGACCTGCCACATGATCCACTGATCCACCTCGACCCGGCCGCGCTCGTCTTCGGGATAGAAGAGCCCCGTCTTGCGCCCGAGATATTGCAGGATGGCGCCGGATTCGAAGATGGAGATGGGGCGCCCGCCGGGGCCGTGCGGGTCGGTGATGGCGGGCATGCGATTATTGGGGCTGATCGCGAGGAAGGCCGGCTCGAATTGCTCGCCCTTGGCGATGTTCACCGGGCGCACGGCGTAAGGCAGGCCCATTTCTTCGAGGGCGATGGCGACTTTCCAGCCATTGGGGGTCGGCCAGTAGAAAAGCTCGATCGGTTCCTGCGCCATGGCCGGCCTCCTGCATGCTGCGACGCCCAGCACATAAGCGCGGGCCCCGCCCCCGCCAAGCCCGCGTCCTGGCTGGCGCCCCGAGCGCCGCCTGGCTCCAATCAGGGCGCTGCGCGGGTACGCGTGCACTGCGTTCGCAGCTTTCCAGGCCGGCCCGGAATCGGGTATCGAAAGTAGTAACGCTCGCGCTTGAAGCGCACCGCCCTCTCGCGGGTATTCCGGGAGCACGCCGACGATGGATGACGCGCCGATTCTGTTGCCTGCCGACCTTGTGCGGGTAGGCGTGGAGCGCCCGTTACGGATGGCCGTGGACACGCCCCCGCGCATCCGGGACGATCTGCTGAGCGCGTCCGAGCCTTTGTTTGCAAGCGCGGTGCCGAGCTATGCGACGCCCGCGAGCTTCGACTGGCGCCGCGACACGCCCCTGGCCGGCCCCGCGCCTGCGCCTTCCGACGCCTGACTTAATTCCAAGGGCTCGGGCCCTCGCGATAAGCGATTGCTTGTCCTTAACCGGCGCGCGAGGGTGGCGGGCTGCTGTGAGGGAGGCTGTGCGTGACGGTCGCGAAGGGGGATGCCGGGGCCGGCTCCATGGTCGAGGCGATCGCCGATACGCTGCGGGAAGGCATCCGCCAGGGTCGCTACATGGCCGGCCAGCGCCTCGTCGAGGCTGACATCACGCAGGAATTCAGTGTCAGCCGCGGCCCGCTGCGCGAGGCGCTGCGACGGCTGGCGGCGGAGGGCCTCGTCGATCTCCAGCACCATCGCGGGGCGCGCGTGCGCGTGCTCACCCGGCGCGAGATGGCGGATCTGCAGGCGGTGCGCGCCGCGCTCGAATCGCTGGCCGCCGCCACGGCCGCCCAGCGGGTCGCTGCCGGCGAGTTGCAAGCCGACCGCCTGCTCGACCTCACGGAGCGGATGGAGCAGGCCCTCGATGATGGCGCCATCGCGCGCTACCTCGATTGCAACCAGGCGTTCCACGACCTGCTGGTCGACTGGTCGGGCAATACGATGCTGTACGCGCTTGTCCGGCAATTGCAGATCCCGATGTTTCGCCTGCAGACGCGGGCCATGACGGGGGTCGCGGATCTGCGCCTCGCCCAGCAGGACCACCGCGCGATCGCCGCCGCCGTCATCGCCGGCTCGCCCGACGCGGCCGAAGCCGCGATGCGTTGCCACATCCACCGCTCCGACGCGAGCGCCCGCGCCTTGCCCGACGAATATTTCAGCTGACCGCGCCGAGGCGCAAAGACGCAAGACAACGGGCCAGGCCGCTACCGACCTGGCCCGCCCGTCTCAAACGGACATGTCTCGATCAGACAATGTCTGACAGGCCCAGACTTGAGGCCCAGACTTGAGGGCCCAGACTTGGGAGGCCCCGCCCGGCCGCTCAGCCGGAGACGGCGAATTCCGCGATGCCGCGGTCCTGCAGGTAATAGCCGCCCGCCACGCCGATCGCGCCGACAGTGACGTCGCCTTCCTTGATCGGGAAGCCGCCGGGCAGCAGGTTCAAAGCGGCGTCGTTCAGCACCACCGCCTTGGCCAGTTGATCACGCTGGATCGCGTCGATGAAATCGTGGGTGGGCATGCCGAAGGCGGCCGCGGTGAGCGCCTTCTTGCGTGCGGCTTCGATATTGATGGCGTGCACGCCCTCCATCCGCGCGAGCGCGATGGGGGCGCCCGCGACGTCGGTCACCACCGCCACGATCGGGCATTTTTGGGCGATTCCGGCTTCCAGCGCCCGCTTCACCAATTCTTGTGCACGTTCAACCGTAAGCGCCATGACGTCTCCTATCCATGCTTATGCGCCAGCCTCGCCCGGGTCGCCCCGCCCGCCTTGCGGCCGGCGCGGGTACGACTGCCTATTGTTTGGGCGCCCCCGCTCTTGCAAGCTCCCGCGTTTTGTAGGACAAAGTTCCAAGCAGGAGTGAGGTGCGCAATGGATATCGTGGCCCCCGATGGGATGCAATGGCGCCGCGGACCGGAGCATCGCTCCGGCGGGGTGATGTTCAAGGATCTGTTCGAGGGCGGCCCGGGCCCGGGCAATTACTGGCTGACGCTCGTCCATGTGGACGAGTATTCGGCCCCGACGCACCGGCATAATTTCGACCAGGTGCGCTTCATGCTCGACGGCCAGTTCGGCTTCGGCGAGCAGGTCCAGCCGCCCGGCTCGGTGGGTTATTTCACCGCCGGCCTGCCCTACACCCAGCAATCCATGGGGCCGTGCGTCCATCTGCTGCTGCAATGCGAGGGCGCGGACGCCGATCCCTATATCAGCGCCGATCAGCTCAGCGCCGCGGTTACAGCGCTGAAAGAGACCGGCCGGTTCGAGAACGGCCATTATATCGACGGCTCCGGCTCGGGCGTGCGCAAGGACGGGTTCGAGGCGAGCTGGGAGTACACGATCGGGCGGCCCGTTTCGTACCCGAAGCCCCGCTATGAGCGCCCGCTCATCATGCAGCCGGAGGTGTTCGCCTTCCGGCCGGACCCCGACCAGCCGGGCGTGCAGTGGAAGCGCCTGGGCGTGTTCACCGAGCGCGGGATCGAGATTTCCTTCCTTAAGATTGAGTCGGGCGCGAGCGCGGTGATCGAGGCCGCCGGATCGCCGGTCTTGTTCTATGTCCTGGCGGGCGCCGGCGTCCTTCCCGTCGGAAAGGGGGACGCGCTACAAGACGCCCGAGAGGACGCGCCTCTACGCCGCTGGGCGAAGGGCGAGGCGCTGCGGCTTTCGCCCGGGGAGACGGGGCGGCTTGCGTGCACGGACGAGGCGACGCTGTTCGTTCTGCGCCTGCCGAGCTGATCGCGCGCCGGCCGCACGCGCGCAGCGGCTGCCACCTCCGCGTGCAATCGCGATGGTCAAGGCGCATTAACTTCATTTCAATGTTCTGAGTCCTACAACCTGCATAAGGCGCTGTGGCGCCTAAGCGACACCGCTGCGTAAAATGCAGCTGCATATTGTCTTACGATTTTATTTGGCTTTTTTGTCTCTCAATAACTAATCGGGAGGAGCGATCAATGAGTGGGCAGGCACGCGGGCGTGGGTATCTAGGATTTTGGGCGTCAACCTCGTTGTTGGCGCTTTTGTCGTCGGGGCCCGCTGTCGCCCAGGCGCCGGAGGCCGGCGAAGAGGTCGGCAACGGGGAGATCGTCGTCACCGCGCGGAAGCGGGCCGAGACGCTCCTCGACACGCCGGTCGCGGTCACCGCGCTCCGCGCGGACGATCTCGAGCAGCGCGGCCTGGGCGATATCGCCGAGGTCGCCAATTCGGTGCCGAACGTCTCGTTCAGCGGCGGCTCGGGCGATAGCGGCGTGGGTTCGGCGGTGATCTTCATCCGCGGCGTGGGCCAGACCGATTACGCCAATTCCTCCGACCCGGGCGTCGGCACCTATATCGACGGCGTCTATCTGGGCCGCTCCATCGGGGGCGTGCTGGAACTGGCCGACATCGCCCAGGTGGAAGTGCTGCGCGGGCCCCAGGGCACGCTGTTCGGCAAGAACACGATCGGCGGCGCGATCAACATCACCACCACGCGCCCCTCGTTCACCAATCGCGGCTCCGTCGCGGTCACCGCCGGCGAGGACAATCGCCTCAACCTGGACGCCGAGGGCGATATCCGCTTCACGGAAGACCTCGCCGGGCGCCTCGCCATCTCGACGCGCAAGCAGGACGGGTTCGTGAAGCGGCTGAACGGCGGCGACGATACCGGCGCCGAGGAATCCTATACCGGCCGCGCAACGCTGCTCTACAACGCGACCGACCGGCTGACGATCCAACTCTCCGGCGACTATTCCGATATCGGCGGCACCACCCCGCGCGTGGTGACCAACATCAATCCCACAGGCCAATTGGCTTCGAGCTGGAACGCCTTCTTCAGCGGCGGCGGGCAATTGGTCAGCAACGAGTTTTCCACCAGCGATCTGCGTTCCACCAACGCCACCGGCTCGTTCGACAATTCCTACGAGGGGGGCGGCGCCTCCCTGCGGGTGGAGTACGAGCTGACGCCCGACATCGACATCCGCTCCATCAGCGCCTATCGCGGGTTTGAGGCCTTCTCGGAGGCCGACCAGGACGGCCAGAGCATCGATTGGGGCTTCGTCCGCTACACGGATGAGCAGGAACAGCTCAGCCAGGAGTTCAACCTCCTCGGCACGAGCCTCAACGACCGGCTGGAGTGGATCGTCGGTCTCTATTATTTCACCGAAAACGCCGACGCGAACCAGTTCATCGATCTCGCCGCGCCGATCATTCGGTTCACCAGCCTCTATTCCACCGACACGACAAGCTACGCCGCGTTCGGGGAAGCGACGTTGAAGGTCACAGAGAAATTCTCCTTCTCCCTCGGGGGCCGCTACACGCGGGACGAGAAAGAGTTTTTCGCCTCGACGTTCTGCCGTCCGGAAATCGACATCGATTTTTCCGGCGCCTGCCAAACCCCGATCGACGGCATCGATTATTACCTGCCCCCGACGCGGACGGATGATTCCTGGGACTCGGTCGATCCGCGTCTGGGGCTGCAATTCAAGCCGACCGAAGATCTGCTGCTCTACGCCACCTATTCCACCGGCTTTAAAAGCGGCGGCTTCAACGCCCGCGCGAACGCCTCCAATTTCGTGCTCGCGGTCGATCCCGAGACGGTGGATTCCTATGAGATCGGCTTCAAGGGCTCGTTCGACGAGGGCCGCCTGCAGATCTCAGCCACCGCGTTCCGATACGATTACGAGGACCTTCAGGTCACCTATACCGGCAGCGTGGATCTGGACGGCGCCGGCGGCAACCCCGCGGTCAGCACCGGCTATGTCGACAATGTCGGCGCGGCCGAGGTGCAGGGCGTGGAACTGGAAGCAGTGGTCCGCCCGATCGACTATCTGACCGTGAACTTCGCCGCCGGCTACACCGACAGCGAGATCACCCAGCTGGATCAGGCCTTCATCGACCAGGTGTTCAATGGCACGGGAGTGACCGTATCCACCGCCAACGAATTGCCGCGCACGCCGGAACTGACGTTTAATATCGGCGCCGAGCTGCGCACGCCAGTGTTCGGCGGCGACGTGACTTGGCGGGCGGACTGGGCGTTCGTGGACGAGCAATTCAGCGAAATCCAGAACTTCGAGGCGACCAAATCGCCCGCGCACACCAATCTGAACGGCCGCATCGCTTACACGCCCGAGAACGAACGCTACGTGCTCGCGCTCTACGGCAAAAACCTGACGGACGAAGTCTACGCCGTGAACGGCTTCCTTCCCGATGGCGGCAACGGCGCGCAGACGCTGATCGTCCCCAACGAGCCCCGCGAGCTGGGCGTGCAAGTGCGTGTCAAGTTCGGCGAGAACTGAGAACGTAAACAGAGACAAGAAAAGACCGCCGCGACTTTCGGGTCGCGGCGGTTCTTTTAGGCCTAACGAGTTTAAGAGGGCTGGATCTCGGCGTAGCGCCGGCCCGCCTCGCCGCCCGCGCCCTGCATCAGCGCACGCGCCTGTGCGATCCATTGCTCCCGCACGATCCGCCCGCGTAGGTTCAGATACTGGTCCACCCAGGCGATATTGGCTTCCGACCACGCCGCGATCTGATCGAAATGGTAGACGCCGAGCGCATTCAGCGTCGATTCCGCCTGCGGCGGGACGCCCTCGATCAGGCGCAGATCGTCGGGGGCGCCCGCGCGCGGGGCGCTGAGGGCGGAAGGCCGCTCGAGCCGCAGCGGGCCTGCCGCCGCCGCAGGCTCCGCCTTGGGCGGCGCAGGCTCCACCGGCGCAGGTACAAGCGCGGGCGCAGGCTTCGCTTCAGGCGGGGCGGCGCGTTCTGCGTTGAGCCGCTCAGACAGCACCGTCTCCAAATGGCGCACCCGCGCCTCGAGATAGCGGCCCTTCCAGCGCGCGCGGATTAGATCGTCCTCGGCGTCGGCCAGGCGCACGCCGGCTTCCGCGGCTTTCACGCCCTCCGCCCTCGCCTCCGCCAGGAGCCGCTCCAGATCCTCGATGCGGGCGCGCAAGCCCTCGGCGTCCTGGGTTAACACGCCCGCGCGGCGTTCGAGATAGAGTGTGCGCCAGCGGGCGCGGGCTTGGGCTTCGCGATCCTCCTCCGTCTCGGGAACGGGGACGGGGATTGGCGTGGGGGCCGGCTCTGCGGCGCGCATCTCAGCGCGGCTTGCCGCCTCGAGATAGGCCACGCGGGCGGTGAGATAGCGATTGCGCCAGCGGATCAGGGTGAGTTCGTCCTCCTGGGCCGGTTCCGGCGTGGGCGCCGGTTCGGGCGCGGGCTCGGCGGGGGGCGGCAGGGCCGGGGCGACCTCCGCGGCGGCTTCCAGCACGGCGGTCCGGCGTTCGAAGTAGCGGAGGCGCCATTTCAGCGCGGGATCGGGCTCGGCTTCCAGCGCCGCGATGGGGGTCTGCGGCTCGGCGGCCTCCGCGGCGGCGCGCGCCGCGGCGCGGGCGGCCTCCACCTCCTGCTGCAGCGCTGCGATACGGTCGGTATATTCGGTGACGTCGAGGGCCGCGACCGGGCGGGCGGGGCCGCCGGCGCGCTCCAATTCCGCCACCCTCAGGCGCAAGACGTCGGCCTCCGCGCCGCGCCCGCGCGCCTCCGCGAGCGCGCGCTCGAGCTCGGCGATGCGGATGCGGTAGGCCTGGGCGTTGGGCGTGAACAGGCCGGACGCGCTGGGGCTCCGCCCGCCCACCGCCAGCTCCAGCAATTCCGAGCGCAGCGCGCGGCGCTCCGCCCGCAGGGCCGCGAACCGCGGGGCGAGGCGCCGCGCATGCCAGAACCAGCCCGCCACCCCACCGAACAGCGCGGCCGACAACAGCAAGCCCCAAACCTGCGCGATCAGATAGGCCATGGGGCGGCTCCCCCGCGCGCGCTCACGTGCGCACGCTGAATTCGATGCGGCGATTGGCGGCCTGCCCGCGCGCGGTCGCGTTCGAGGCGGCGGGCCGCTCGGCGCCGAAGCCCGTGGCCTTGAGCCTCGTTCGCGCCACGCCCTGGCCGGCCAGATAGTCGCGCACCGCCTCCGCCCGGGCCTGGGAGA
Organism: Alphaproteobacteria bacterium; assembly: GCA_031398975.1. Classification (GTDB taxonomy): domain Bacteria; phylum Pseudomonadota; class Alphaproteobacteria; order Caulobacterales; family Aquidulcibacteraceae; genus JAKFWI01. The sequence continues at coordinate 30,176 of JANNOI010000007.1, forward strand.
GGGCAAGGTTGACCCCCGGCGCGCCGCGGGAATCGGTGTGGCCGGCGATTTCGATCGCGTACCGGTCGCACCGGCGCGCCACCGCGGCCACCGCATCGATCGCGCGACGGCTCGCGTCGGCGATCACCGCGGAGCCGGTATCGAAGGTGATGACGTTGCGGGCCATGATCCGCGTAAACGCCTCCTGGCATTGTTCGGGCTTGGCGCTAGCAAGGTTGATGCCGGCCAGTTCCGGGATCGCGCCCGCCAGCCCCTGCCCCGTGACCGTGACGTCCACCACCGTCTCGAACCGCGCCGAGGCGGCCTCGGCATAATGGGCGCGCACCGCGCGCGCGGCCTCCTCCGCGCCTTCTCCGAGGATCACAAGGCGGCGGTCCTCCAGGCGCGCCTCTCCCGTCTGCAGGGTGGCGATCTGGGCCAGCGCGTCCTGGGCGGCGGCGATCCAGGCGGGATCGGGCCGGGCTTTGGCGGGCGCGGTCGCCTCGTCGCGGACGCCGGCGGGGAACAGCGACTGCGCCCGCCGGCGCAGCGCCGCGCGCGCGGCCTCAGACGGCGCGGCCCCGGAAAAACGCACCTCCCCCTTGGCCGACGTGGCGATCCAGCGCGCGGGCGGCGCCCCCGCGGCGGGCGCAAAGCGGGCCTCCACCGCGGTCACGCCCCCAGCCCAGGCGCCGCCAGGGCCGGCCGCCTTCAGCACCGCCCGCTCCGCCCGCGCCGCCGCCGCCGCCGAGGGGGCCGCCCCCGTCAGCACCGCCTTCTGGCCCACCATGTCCAAGCGGGCGAACGCGAGCCCGTTCACCTCCAGCGCCAGCCCACCAAGCGCGGCGAGACGCTGCTCGATATAAGCGGGCGAGGCCTGGTGGCGGCCGAACAGCGCCCAGAGGAGCACGAAAGCCGCCCCCGCCAGCCCCGCGCAGACGCCCGCCCAATCCCGTCCGCCCTGCATGACCCGCTCCTCCGGGTTGGCGCCAACCCACCTCAGTCGCGCTTCAGCGCCGCCTTCGCCTCCCGCAGGCGCGCGCGAAGACCCTGGACGTCGCCGTCCAGGTCCATCAAATGAGCGCCCAGCGCTGCGCGATGCACCCCCGCCCCCGCCACGAAGCCGATCGCCGTCGCCAGCAGGAACAACACGCAATAGTGCAGCACCAACACCGTCATCGCCCGCTCCCGTGCGCGCCTCGCCCTACCATGATCGCATGCTCCACAAAGTCTCAAGCCCCGCCAACCCCTTGGTGAAGACGCTAAAATCGCTTCACGCCAAGAAGGGACGCCAAGAAAGCGGCCTGTTTCTCGCCGAAGGCGAACGCCTTGTGCAGGAAGCGGCCGATCTGGGGATCTGGCCGCAGGTGCTGGCCGCCGCGCCCGCCGCGCTCGAGCGGGCCTCCGCCCGCCGCCTGCTCAGCGCCGCCGCCGAGGCCGGGGCGCGCTGCATCGAGACAAGCGAAGCCGTGCTCGAACAGATCGCCAAGCGCGACAATCCCCAGACGCTGATCGGCGCCTATCGCCGGCCCGATACCGCGCTCTCCCGCCTCGATCCCGGGGGCGGCAAACTCTGGGTGGCGCTGGAGCGGGTCCGCGACCCCGGCAATCTGGGCACGATCCTGCGCACGGGGGACGCCGCGGGGGTCGCGGGCGTGCTGCTGGTGGGGGGCGCGTGCGATCCGTTCTCGGTGGAGGCGGTCCGCGCCAGCATGGGCGCGATCTTCGCCATGCCGCTGGCGCAGTGCGACCTGGCGGCGTTCCAGGATTGGGCGCGGCGCGGGCGCTTGCAGGTGGTGGGCGCGTCGCTGAACGGGCGGATGCGCCATGACGGGCCCCCGGCGGCGGGCGGGGTGGTGCTGATGCTGGGCAATGAGCAGTCCGGCCTCGAGCCGGAGACGGAGGCGGCCTGCGACGTGCTGGTGAAGATCCCGATGCGCGGCAAGGCCGATAGCCTCAACCTGGCGGCGGCCGCGGCGGTGATGGTGTACGATTTCTGGCGACGGCGGGGCTATGACGGCCAAACCCCCTGAGCCCACGCCCGATCCTGGCGGCCCGCTGGTGCTGGTGGCGCAGGGCTGGCGTGATTATGCGCTGCTGGACAGCGGCGCGGGCTGGAAGCTCGAACGCGCCGGCCCCTACACCTTCGCCCGGCCCGAGCCGCAGGCGCTGTGGCGGCCCGCCCGCCCGCTGGCGGAATGGGCGCCGGACGCGCGCTTCTCCCCCGCCGCCGACGAAGGCGAGGAGCGCGGCCGCTGGCGGCTGGAGCGCCCGGCCCCGGAAAGCTGGCCGCTCCGTTATGGGGATTTGCGCTTCACCGCCCGGCGCACCGCCTTCCGCCATCTGGGCTTTTTTCCCGAGCAGGCCGTGCACTGGGACTGGATGCGCGCGCGCCTTGGCCCCGGCGCGCAGGTGCTGAACCTGTTCGGCTATACCGGACTTGCAAGCCTCGCCGCCGCCGCCGCCGCCGGGGCGCGGGTGACCCATGTGGACGCCTCGAAGAAAGCGATCGGATATGCGCGGGAGAACCAGGCGCTTTGCGGCCTCGAGGCGGCGCCGATCCGCTGGATCGCCGATGATGCGCTCGCCTTCGTCAAGCGCGAGGCGCGCCGGGGGGCGGCCTATGACGCCATCCTCCTCGATCCGCCCAAGCACGGCCGGGGGCCGGACGGGCGGGTGTGGAAGCTTGAGGAGAATCTGGGGGAATTGCTGGAGGCGATCGCGGCGATCGTGGCGGCGCCGGGGCCCCGGCCCGCCTTCGTGATCGCGACGATCTACGCGGTGCGGCTCTCGTTTCTGGCGCTCGCGCGGACGCTCGCCCAGGCCATGGAGGGCCGGGGCGGCGCGGTGGAGGCGGGCGAGATGGCCTTGCCCCAGCAGGACGGCCGCCTCGTGCCTACCGCGCTGTTCGCCCGCTGGGTGCGTCACTCCGCCGGCTGAACGGGCGTTTTGGCGTGGCTGGGGGCGCGGCCCTCGCCGGTCTCGTGCGTGGAGGAGAAGCGGGCGAACATCGGCGTGATCAGGCCCTCCAGCCGCGAGATCAGCACGAACACCGCCGGCACGAAGATGAGGCTCAGCAGGGTGGACAGCAAAAGCCCCCCGATCACCGCCGCGCCCATGCCCTGGCGCAAGGAGCCGTCCACCCCCCAGCCCGCCGCCGCCGGGATCATGCCCGCCGACATGGCGATCGTGGTCATGATGATCGGACGCGCCCGCTTGGAGCCGGCTTCGAACAGCGCCTCCGCGCGCGTCATCCCCGCCTTCATAGACTCGATGGTGAAATCCACCAGCAGGATGGAATTCTTGGTCACGATCCCCATCAGCATGATGAGGCCAATGCCCACGAACAGCGACATCGGCTGGTTGGTGAGGAGGAGACCAAGGACGGCGCCGCCGATGGACAGCGGGAAGGCGGTCAAGATGGTGATGGGCTGGAAGAAGTCTTTGAACAGCAACACCAGGACGCCATAGATCAGGATCAGCCCCCAGATCATCGCCATGATGAACGAGCCCGCGAATTCGGAGGAATTCTCGGTGTCCCCGCTGGCCAGCAGGCGGACGCCGGGCGGCATCTGCCCGCCCTCTGCGGCCGTGCGCGCGGCCGGCAAGGCGTAGACGGCGTCCGAGGACGGCCCGATCACGCCCTTGATCACATTGGCGGAAACGGTGACCTTGCGCTGGCGGTCGCGCCGCTCGATCTCGGCCTCGCCGACGCCGAACTCCACCGAGGCCACCGAGTCCAGCCGTACGCTCTCCCCCGTCTGGGTGCGCACGGTAAGGCTGCGGATCGTGTCGATATCGGCGCGCGCGTCCGGGCGCAGCAGCACCCGGATCGGGACCTGCCGGTCGGGCAGATTGTACTTGGCGAGGTTCTGGTCGACGTCGCCGCTGGTCGCGATGCGGACCGCGGAGGCAAGCGCCGAGGCGGACACGCCGAGCCGCGCCGCTTCATCCGGGTACGGACGGATCTGGAGCTCCGGCCGCTTGAGGCTGGCCGAGCTCTTGGCGTCCGCCAGCGTATCGATGCCCTTCATCTGCGCGACCAGCGCGTCGGCCGCGCGCGTCACCGCCGCCGCATCGTCGCCCACGAATTCAAGCGTGATGTCGGACCCGCGCGACCCGCCCTGGAAGTTCTGGAAGCTGATGCGGACGTCGGAGGCGTTCTCCACCATCGGGCGCAGCGCCTGCTGAACCTCATAGGAGCTGCGCTCCCGTTTCTTGCGGTCCACGAGCTGGACGGTGACGGAGGCCGACGTCGCCGCCCCGTCCACGCCGTCGATCGAGGTGAACACCCCTTCGACTTCCTCGATCTGGTCCATCTCCTTCGTCAGCTCGCGCAGCTTGCGATCGGCCTCCATGAGCGGCATGCCGGGCGGCAGCTCGACCTCCATCTGGATCGCGCCATTGTCCAGCCGGGGGATGAAGGTGAACGGCAGCTGGAACGCCAGCAGCATCGAGACGATGAACACGCCAAGGCCCGCCACGAGCGTGCGCCACGGATTGTCGATCGCCCACCGGAGCACCTTTTCGTAATAGAACCGCAGGCGGCCGGGCTTTTCCTCGTGCGCGTGCGGACGCAGGAAATGGGCGGCCATCATCGGCGTGATCAGCCGCGCGACCAACAGCGACAGGAACACCGCCACCGCCACCGTGATGCCGAATTCCTTGAAGAATTGCCCGGTCGTTCCGCTCATGAAGCTGACCGGCAGGAACACCGCGATGATGGTGGCCGAGGTCGCCACCACCGCGAGGCCGATCTCGTCGGCGGCTTCGATGGCGGCCTGATAGGGCGTCTTGCCCATACGCATATGGCGGACGATGTTTTCGATCTCCACGATCGCATCGTCGACCAGCACCCCCGCCACCAGGCTCAACGCGATCAGGGTGATCATGTTGAGGGTGAAATTCATCGGCTCCATGAAGGCGAAGGTTGGGATCACCGCCAGCGGGATGGCGAACGCCGAGATCACGGTCGCGCGCCAGTCGCGCAGGATCACCAGGACGACGATCACGGCCAGGATCGCGCCCTCGAGCAGGGCGTGGATCGAGGATTCGTGCATGCCCTTGATGAAATCGACCGGCGAGGAGATCAGCCGGAACTTGACGCCCGGATTGGCCTTCTCGATCGCTTGGATCTTGGCTTCCATCTCGTCATAGACTTTGACCTCGCTGGTGCCTTTGGAGCGCTGCACCATGAAGCCGATGGCGGCTTGGCCGTTATAGCGGGCGATGGTGGTGAGCTCGCTCGCGCCGTCGATCACCGCGCCCAATTCCTCCAGGCGCACCGAGCGCCCGTCGGGCAGCACGATCCGCGAGCCGGCGAGCGCCTCCACGCTCTCGGCCCCGCCGAGGGTGCGGATGGTTTGGGCCTGGCCGCCCACCTGCGCCCGCCCCCCGGGCAGATCGATATTGGCCGAGACCAGCTGCGAGCTGACCTCGTCGGCGGTGATCCCGAAGGCGAGCAGGCGCTGGGGATCAAGCTGGACGCGGATCTCCCGGTCCACCCCGCCCAGGCGCGTGACGGCGCTGACGCCGGGCACGGCCAGCAGGTCGCGGTTGAGCCGGTTGTCGATAAACCAGGAAATGTCCTGCTCGTTCTGGCCTTGGGCCTCGACGGCGTAATAGGCGATCGGCTCGGCGGCGCTGTCCTGGCGCTCGATCACCGGCTCGTCGATGTCGGCGGGCAATTCGGTGCGGATGCGCTGGATCGCGTCGCGCGCATCGTCCACCGCGCGGGAGATGTCGGTGCCGAGCTGCAGCTCCACCACCGTCAGGGATTGCCCCTGGCTCAGGGTGGAATCGATCCGCTTCACCCCCTCGACGCTGGTGAGGGCGGCCTCCACCCGCTGGGAGATCTGGGTTTCAAGCTCGGCGGGGGCGGCCCCGGCCTGGGTCACCGTCACCGAAAAGGCGGGGAATTCGATGTTCGGCAGCTGGTTGATCGGCAGGCGGAAATACGCCGTCGCCCCCGCGAACAGCAGCGCCAGAAACAGCACGATCGGCGGGATCGGGTTGCGGATCGCGCCCGCGGAGATGTTCAAGGCCATCGGCGTTCAGCCCCCGAGGCGGGGGACGGAGGCCTCCCCGCCCGCACTGGTTTCAGCCTCGACCGGGCGCACCCGATCGCCGTCCTGCAGGAACGCGGCCCCGCCCGCGGCGACGCGCGCGCCCACCTCGAGCCCCGCCGCGATCGCCACGAACGCGCCCTCCCGATCGCCCACCGTCACCACGGTGCGGCGCGCGATGTTATCGTCGCCCACGACGTACACGAAGGCTTCCGCGCCGTTGTACTGGATCGCGGTCTGCGGCACGGCGATTGCGTCCTTGGGGGCGAGCTCCACCATGCCGCGCAGGAACATGCCCGAGCGGAGCCGGGGGTCCTGCGGCAGGTCGAACAGCGCCTCACCGCTGCGAGTTTCGCTGTCGATGGCGGCGGGCGGGCGGCGCAGCGTCGCGGTCACGGGCGTGGAATCGATCATCCGCAGCACCGCCTTCTGGCCGACCTTCAGCTCCAGCATGTCCGCCTCGGCGACGCTTGCGGCCACTTCGAGCTGGTTGTCCCCGGCGATGCGGAACAGCGTCTGCCCGTCCACCAATTCGCCCAGCCGCGCGGGACGCTCGATCACCAAACCCGAAACCGGCGCGCGGATATAGCCGCCCTGCAGGCGGGCGTTCTGTTCGGCGAGCGTCGCACGGGCCGAATCAAGCCGCGCCGCGGCGGTGCGGGCGTCGGCCTGGCGCTGCTCCAGCGCCTCCACCGAAAGCGCCCCGGAATCCTTGATGGATTCCGCGCGCTTGTACTCGCTTTCCGTGCGCGCCTGCTCGACCTCCGCCTCCAGCACGGCCGCACGGGCGGAATTGAGCTGGGCCTCCACCACAGACGTCTCCAGCCGGGCGAGCGGCTGGCCGCGGCGCACCGTCTCGCCCTGCTCGACCAGGAAGGACAGCACCCGCACGCCCGTGGTCGGGGAGAAGACGCGAAGATCGTTGCGCGGGCGCGCCTCGCCGGAAACGGCCACGACCCGGTTGAACGGACGCGTATTGGCGCGGACCACCGTAACCACCTGGCCGCTCGGGGCCTCCGCCTCCGTGACGGAGGTGGCGTCGGACTTGTGGGTGGCGGCCGCGTACACGCCGAAGGCGGCCGCGGCGAGCGCCACGCCGCTGACGATTACGGCGCCGCGCCGCTTGGCCTTGCGGTCCGTCAGCCCGGGGTCCGCGCTGTCCTGATGCTCCGTCATCACGCCGTCTCCTGCGCAGCCAAACCACGCTCGTTCTCATGCTGCAAGTGCGAAATCGGCGGCTTCTCGATCGGCCGCAGCAACCGATCCAGAAACACGCGAAGGTCTTCGATAATGCGCTCAAGCCCCCCCTCGCCCAGGGTGTGGAACCGGAAGGCCATGCCGTCGAGCGCGCCCAGGATGAGCCGCGCGGCGGCGTCCGCGTTCAGGGTCGGATCGCAGCGACCCTCGCGCTGATGGCGGCGCACCGCGTCGGCGATCTGGGTCTCGGTGGCGAAGGACACGCTGCGCAGCCGCGCGCCGAATGCTTGGTCACGCATCGCTTCGGCCAGGACTTCCGCCACCAGGGGCGCGTCCCCGTTGACCATCATATCCGTGTAACACTCATGAACGACATGTAAAATTGAACCGACGAGGTCGTTGCTCGAGGCCATCGCCCGGAGCAGGCCTTCGTTCTCGCGCCGATCGGCCTCGGCGATGGCGGTGATGATGTCGGTCTTGGCGGGGAAGTAGCGGTAGAGCGCCCCGGCCGAAAGGCCGGCCTCGGCGCAGATCTCCTGCATCGACGTCTGGTGGAAGCCGCGACGGCGAAAACAGGCGAGTGCGGCGTCCATGATCTGGCGCCGGCGGCGGTCGGCAAGATCGGGGTTCGCGGTCCTCGCCATCGTGTTCCTTAGGCCCCATGCGCCCTTGCGCGGCTTCGCTGCGATGCATATAAAGCGAATATTCGTTCTTTAAATGCTAAGACGATCGCGGTCAACACTTGCAATTCGGCGCGGCCATTCCGCCGCGCGGGAACGCACAGCAAAGGGCGGGGCGATGCGGAAAGTTTTAGGACCGTCGCGGGCTGTCCTGGCGGCGATCGTCGGGGCGGGCGCGCTGGCGGGATGCTCCACCATGCCCGGCCGGAAAGCCGAGGCGCCGCCGCTGCCGGCGCAATGGCGCGAGGAATTGGCGGCGCCGGGCGCTGTGAGCGTCGTCGATTGGTGGAAGGGGTTCAACGATCCGCTGCTGGACGCCCTGATCGCGGAGGGCCTCGCCGCGAGCCCTGACGTGCGCCAGGCGATCCTGCGGGTGCGCCAGGCCCGCGCGGAAGGCCGCCAGACCTTGGCGGGCTACCTGCCCATCGTGTCCCCCGAAGCCAGCGCCTCCACCACCGAAGTGTTGGACGGCCCACGCCTGTTCACCGCCGACCGGGCGGGCGCGGAAAGCCGGCAGGGCACGGGCAGCTACGGCGCCTCCGTCTCCTGGGAGATCCCGCTGTTCGCCCGCGCGCAGGCGGCCACGATCGGGGCCCGCGCCAACACCCGCTCGGCGGAGGCCGATGTGCGCGGCGCCAAGGTGACGCTGGCGGGGGATGTGGCGGAGGCCTATGTCGCGCTGCGCCAGTCGCAGCAGCGGCGCGCCGCGCTCCTCGAATCCGTGCGCATCGGCGATGAACTGGCCGCGATCCTGCAGCGCGGGGTGGAGGTGGGCTACACCTCCCCCGCCGACGCCGCCGACGCCGTGCGCCAAGCCGAGAGCAACCGCGCCCAGCTGGCCGACGCCGAGATCAATCTGCGCAGCGCCGTGAACCAATTGGCCACCCTGCGCGGGCGCGCCCCGGGGACCGAGCCCGCCGAGCTGGCGCAGCGCCTGGAGACGGTGGCGGGCGTGCCCACCATTACGCTTGCAGCCGCGCCCGCCGCGCCGGCCAATCTGCTGCGCATGCGCCCCGACATCGCCGCCGCCGAGGCGGACGCGGTGGTCGCGGCAGCGCAATTGGGCTTGGCGCGGGCGGACCTTTTGCCTCAGATCTCGCTCACCGGCTCCCTGCTGCGCACCGAAAACCTGATCGGGGCGGCGCTCAGCGGCGGGACCACGCAATTGACGCTCAACCCCGCCATCAGCGTGCCGCTCTTGGATTGGGGCCGGGGGCTGGCGGCGGTGCGCTCCAACGACGCCCAGTTCGAAAGCGCGCTGATCGATTATGAGAACACGGTGACGCAGGCGGTGTCGGAGGCGTCCAACGCCCTGATCGGCTGGGTCCAGGGGGACGGGCGCCTGCGCGCGCGCCGCGCCGCCGAGGCCGCCGCCGAGACCACCACCAACGCCCAGCGCGCCTCGTTCGGGGCCGGGCTTTCAAGCCTCTATGACCGGTTGCGGACCGAGCAGGACCTGCTGGAGGCGCGCCTGAGCCGGATCGATGCGGAAGCCAGCGCCGCCAACGCGGCCATCGCCGTCTACCGCGCATTCGGCGGCGGCCCGCCCGACGCGGTCCAGCCGCTGCCGCCCTCCTAGGTCGTGTGGACACTTAACGGAGCCACAGGACGATGGCCGCGAGTGTGACGACGGCGAGGTAGTTCCTGGCGGTTTTTTCGAAGCGGGTCGCCACGCGCCGGAACTGCTTGAGCTTGGAGAAGCAGCATTCGACCAGG
>JANNOI010000008.1:0-152371 GCA_031398975.1 Alphaproteobacteria bacterium
CCTGGTCGAATGCTGCTTCTCCAAGCTCAAGCAGTTCCGGCGCGTGGCGACCCGCTTCGAAAAAACCGCCAGGAACTACCTCGCCGTCGTCACACTCGCGGCCATCGTCCTGTGGCTCCGTTAAGTGTCCACACGACCTAGCCGTCAAGCCTGCTTTTATCCTGCGCACACCGCAAATTAAGGCTGACGGGGGATAAGCACGCTCGCATCCAGAACGGGCGCCCGTCTTCTCATGACCCAGATCGTCGGCATCGTCGTTATCTTCGCCATGGTGTTTGGCGGCTTCCTGCTGGCCGGGGGGCACATGGAGGTGATCCTCCATTCGCTGCCTTTTGAGATGATGATGATCGGGGGGGCTGCGGTCGGCTCGCTGCTGATCTCGTCCAGCATGTCCACCGTGAAGGGGCTGGCGGGGGACATGGGCAAGCTGTTCGCGGGCCCGAAATGGAAGAAGCAGGATTACGAAGACCTGCTGGCCCTGCTGTTTGCGCTCTCTAAGCTCGTCAAGACCAAGGGCGTGGTGGCGCTTGAGCCCCACATCGAGAAGCCGGAGGAGAGCGCGGTGTTCAAGCGCTATCCCCGCATCCAGAAGGACCATTTCGCGGTCGATTTCATCTGCGACACCTTCCGGATGACGACCATGAACCTCGACGATCCCCACCAGGTGGAGGACGCGATGGAAAAGCAGCTCGAAAAACACCACGCGGAGGCCCATGCCCCCTCCCACGCCCTGCAATCCATGGCCGACGCGCTGCCTGCCCTTGGGATCGTGGCCGCGGTGCTGGGCATCATCAAGACGATGGGCGCGATCACGGAGCCCCCGGAAAAGCTCGGCATGCTGATCGGTTCGGCCCTGGTGGGGACGTTCCTGGGCGTGTTCCTTGCCTATGGCTTCATCGGCCCGTTCGCGGCGCGGCTGGCGGAGATCCATAATGAGGAAAGCCGCTTCTACCGTATCATCAAGGACGTGATGGTCGCGCACCTGCACGGCAACGCGGCGCAAGTCTCGGTCGAGATCGGGCGCGGCCTCGTGCCCTCCACCATGCAGCCCTCCTTCGCGCAGCTCGAAGAGGCGATGGGCAAGATCGAGCCGGCCTGACGGGCCTCGCGCATCCTCGCTTGCGCGCTCTGAAACGCCTGCCTAATCCTGCGCCCGGGCTGCGCGGGCGGGGGCCGGCGGGAGGAACCAAGCCGATGACCGATTTCAAACTCGCTTTGGCGGCCGCGGCCGCCGCAGCGCTCGCTTTTTGTGTCGCCGCCTGTGGGCCGCGCGTGGAGGAGGCGCCTGCGCCGCCGCCGGAAGCCGCCACCCCTGAGCCTGCGCCCGCGCCTGCTGCGACCGCCCCGACCACCGAGCCTGCGCCCGCTGGGGCTCCGCCTGCCGAGGGCGCCCCGCCTGTGACCCCGGGCTCGGCCCCGCCGCCCGCCGCCACGCCCGCCGCCACGCCCTGAGCGGGCAGGCGCCGCCCCCACCGGCCTTCCCGCGGCTGCCCGCGCTCCCGCTGCTAAGCTGGGACGAGAACGGCGCGCCGCGCGCGGAGGCCTTCAACGACATTTATTTCTCCCGCCATGGCGGGCTGGGGGAGAGCCGGGCGGTGTTCCTGGAGGGCTGCGGCCTGCCGGAGCGCTGGATCGGGCGGCGGCGCTTCGCCATCGGCGAGATCGGTTTCGGCGCCGGCTTGAACGCGCTGGCGGCGTGGCAGGCCTGGGCGGGGCCGCAGGCGCCCCCGCGCGCGCCGGGCGCGGTGCTCCATTTCGTCTCGATCGAGGCGTTCCCGATGGCGCGGGCGGACGCCGAACGCGCGCTTGGCGCTTTCCCGGAGGTGGCGGCGCGGGCCGGGCGGCTGCTTGAGGCCTGGCCGGTGCGGGCGCGCGCGCCGCAGCGACTCTGGTTCCCGGAGGACGGCTTTTGCCTCACCGTGTTCCACGAAGCGGCCGAGACCGCGCTCGCCGCTCTTGTCGGGCGTTTCGACGCCTGGTTCCTCGACGGCTTCTCGCCCGCCCGCAATGGCGACGCCTGGACCCCGTCCCTGATGCAGGCGATCGCCGCGCGCTCCGCGCCGGACGCGCGCCTCGCCAGCTATACCGTCGCGGGCGGGGTGCGCAGCGCGCTGGAGGCGGCAGGGTTTGCGTGGCGCAAGCGGCCGGGCTTCGCCGCCAAGCGCGAGCGCCTGGAGGCCTGGCGCACGCCCGCCAGCCCGCCCTCCGCCGAGCCGCCCACGCCGCGGGTGGCGATCATAGGCGGGGGAATTGCGGGGGCGGCTGCGGCGGCGGCGTTTTTGCGGCGCGGCGTGAGCCCGGTCGTGCTCGCGTGCGATGCGCCCGCGGCCAGCGCCAATCCCGCCGCCCTCCTGACGCCGCGCCTGGATCGGGGCCGCACGCCGCTGGCGCGCGCGTTTCTGGCCGCCTATCTCGCAGCCTTGCGCGCCTATGGCGCGGCGCTTTCCCCGATCGGGGTGATCGAGCGTCCCGGACGCGGCCAGGAAGACGCCTTCGCCGACCTGCTGCGCGATCCCCCGCTCCCGGAAACCCATCTGGCGGCCGGGCCGGACGGCGCGCTGCGCCACCCGCTCGCGGGGGTGCTGGACAGCCCGCGCGCGATCGCTGGGCTGCTGGCGGGGGCGGAGCGGCGCGCCTGCGCGCCCTTGCAGGGCCTGGAGCGGGCGGAGGGGCGCTGGCGAATCACCGATAGGGCGGGCGCTACGCTTCAAGCCGATTGCGTGGTGCTGGCGACCGGCGCGGGGCTCGCGGGGGCCCCCCAGACCGCCTGGCTGCCGCTCGATTGCTCGCGCGGCCAGCTCGATTGGGCCCCGATCGCGGCCCCGCCCGCCCACGCGCTGGCGGGGGGCGGATATTGCGCGCCGTTCGGGGACCAGCTGATGTTCGGCGCGACGTTCGATCCTGTACCTTGCGACGGGAGCGTCGCCGCGGACGCCGCCTCCAGCGCCCGCAATTACGCTGCGCTCAACGCCCTGGCCCCGGGGCTGTCCGGCCGGCTCGACCCCGCGGGCGGGGGCGCGCGCGCCGCCGTGCGCGCGGCCCTGCCGGACCGCGTCCCAATCGCCGGCGCCGCCCCGGACGCCGCCCTGTGGAAAGCCTTGAACCCGAACGCACCGCACGGCGCGCGGGCGCGGGCAGGGGCCGCGCCCGTCCATCCCGGGCTGTTCGTGATCGGCGGGCTGGGGGCGCGGGGCTTCCTTACGGCGCCGCTGCTGGGCGAGATCGTGGCCGCGCAAGCGCTGGGGGAGCCCGCCCCGCTCGACGCCGAAGCCTTAAGCGCCCTCTCCCCCGAGCGCTTCCTCACCCGCCTGGCGCGCCGGCCGCGGCGAACCTAAGCCCTCCTCGCTTCACGGGCCTTTGAGCAGGGCGTTCAGCGGGGCGATCAGCTTGTCGTTCGCGGCGATCACATGGCCGCTCGCCATGAAGTCGCCGCCGTCGATCTCGCGGGCGAAACCGCCCGCTTCGCGCACCAGCACGATGCCGGCGGCGATGTCCCAGGGTTTCAGCCGCCGCTCCCAGAACCCGTCGAACCGCCCCGCCGCCACATAGGCCAGATCGAGCGCGGCCGAGCCGAACCGGCGCACGCCCGCCGAGGCCGCCATCACCCGCTGCAGCTCCCCCGAAAACTCCTCCTGGCCGGGGCGGCCGATGGAAGGGATGCCGGTGGCGATCAGGGCTTCGCTGAGCGAGGCGCGCGCGGCTACCCGCAGGCGGCGGTCGTTCATGAAGGCGCCGCGGCCTTTTTCGGCCTGGAACAGCTCGTTCTTGACCACGTCATAGATCACCCCCGCGATCAGCTCGCCCTCCCGTTCGAGCGCCACGGAGATGCAGAAATGCGGCGCGCCGTGGAGGAAGTTCAGCGTGCCGTCGAGGGGGTCCACCAGGAAGCGGTGGCTCTTGTCGGTGCCGTCCACCGCCCCACGCTCTTCCATCAGGAAGCCGTAGCCGGGGCGCGCTTTTGAGAGCTCCTCAAACAGCGTCTGCTCGGCGCGGAGGTCTGCTGCGGTGACGAAATCGCCGGGGCCTTTCTTCGAGACCTGAAGGTTCTCCACCTCGCCGAAATCGCGCGCGCGAGCGCGCGCCCGGCCTTGCGCACGGCGGCGATCATGACGGTGAGCAGCGCGGAGGTCTGGGGCATGGGCGCGGGGTAGCAGCGGGACGGGGCAGGGGCAAGCGAGGGCGCGCCGGGGCGGCGGGCGGCGCTAGCCCTCCTCCAGCACCGCCGTGAACGCCCGGACCGCGGCTGCGGGGCCTTCCGGGTGGGCCCAGACGGCCGCGCTCACCGCCAGGAAATCGGCCCCGGCGCGGACGAGAGGGGCCGCGTTCTCCGGAGCGATCCCGCCGATCGCCACGCAAGGGATCTCCATCAGCGCGCTCCACCAGGCCAGAAGCTCCGGCTCGGCCCGGATCGGGGCGTGCTTGGTGGCGGTGGGAAAGAAAGCCCCGAAGGCGACGTAATCGGCGCCGGCCTCGCCCGCCTGCATGGCGAAGTGGCGGCTCGCATGGCAGGTCACGCCGATGATGCGGTCCGGCCCCAGCAGCGCGCGCGCCTGCGCATACGGAGCGTCTTCCTGGCCGATATGGACCCCGTCGGCGTCAAGCTGTGCGGCAAGGTCCGGCCGGTCATTGACCAGGAAGGCTGCGCCTGCGTCCTGGACGATCGGCATCAGCGCGCGCCCCGCCGCCAGCACCTGCGCGTCCGGCGCATCCTTCAGCCGCATCTGCACCGCCGCCACGTCCCCCGCCGCGAGCGCGGCCGACAGCGCGGGCGCGAAGGCGGGCGGATCGAACGCGGGGGGCGTCACGAGATAAAGGCGGCAGGCCTTGGCCATGGGCCCGCTTGTCCCCGTTCCGCGCGCGCCGCGCCAGGAAAAATGCAAAGCGGAAAAACGCAAAGCGGAAAAACGCAAAGCCTGCGGCCGGCGGCGCGAGGGAACTGGGGGGCGCCGCAGAGGTTCGTGAAGGAAAGCCAGGAGAGCCTCCCATGCGCCAACGCACCGCCTCGCCGCCGCTTCCGCTAGCCTCCGGGCGCGACCGGCTGCGCCGCCTGCTGAACGCCGAAAGCCGAACCCGGGGGCATATGATGCTGGGGGTGCTGTTGTGCGGCGGCGCGGTGATGGCGGCGCTGGCGGTGGCTGCACGCCCGGCGGCCCCCGCCGGCGAGGGGAGCGCGGACGTGTCTGCGCGCACGCCGGCCTCGCGGCCTTTGGTATCCGTCGTGGTCTGGCCGGCCTTCGCCGCCCTGCTCGCCGTCGGGGGCATGCGGCTGTGGAACGCCCCGCGCAGCGCGGCCCGCAGCCACGCGCTGCGGCTATGGGCGGGCATGCAGGGGCTGATCTCGTCGTGGATGGCGCTACGCCGGCGCCCCGCCGCCACGCTCGCCGCCGCCGCAGGCTCCCTGGGCGCCACCGCCGATTATCTGCGCAGCGCCTACCAGGTGGACCGTTCCGCCGCGTGGGCGAGCGCCCCGCTGCTGCTTTCGATCGCCGCCGTGAGCGTCCTTACCGGGCGCCGGCGCAAGGCCGCGCCGCCGGCGCCGCCGGCCCCGTCGCGCCCGTTCTAGAGCGGTTCTCGATTGGATTGAATCAATCCAATCGAGAAAAACCGCTCTACTCTTTAAGTTAGACCGTTTCCCGACCGAGAACCGCGTAACACTTTTCGGGAAACGGTCTAGCGGCCCGCCGCGCTCAAGCCCACACGCAGCGGGACGAGCGTGTAGGAGGCGGTCGCCACGTCGCGCACCAGGCGCCGGTCGTTCTCGAGGCGCAGCCGCGTGGCTTTCAGGGTGATGGGGCCGTGCGCCTGCTCGGGCAGGGTGAACCGGCCGGCGGCGTCGGTGCGCAGGGTCCAGACCGCGCCGGCGGCGTTGCTGGCCAGGACCCGCGCGCCCGCCGCGGGGGCCCCGTTCACCATCAGCCGCACCAGGCGGAACGACAGCGCGCCCTCACCGTCAAGCGTCGGCTCGAACTCCACCGGCAGATCGAGCGGCGCGGGCGCGGCGATGCCCGCCCCCTCGCACGCCTTCAGGCAGACGAACGTCTTGGCGTGGGTCACGGAGGTCAGCACCAGCGCCCCGCCCGGATGGGCCGCGCGGATGCGGGCGTCGGCGTCCCCCTCCTCGAGGACGGTGCGGGCCTCGCGAGCGGAAACGGAGACCTCCTCCGGCGCGAAGCTCGTTCCCACCGCGATGACGCGCTCCAGGGCCGCGGGGGCGCTTGCGGCCTGCCCGGCCCCGGCGCGCGGGTCCACGCTCCCGCGGGCCCAATCCTGCATGGCCGCGCCCGACCGCGCCCCCGCCTTGGGCTGCAACGCCTCCACCGCGGCGGGACGGGCGGCAAGGGCGGAGGGGACGGGGACGAGCGCGCACGCCGCCAACGCGCACGCACCAAGGGCCATGGAAAAATACTTCATCTGTCGTTTCCTCACCTTCTCAAAACCGACGGGGGTGCGCGTTTTGCGTCTCTTCCCCGGCGGGTCTTATTCGGCGGCGACCGCCATTATCCCCGTGCGGGGGGAAAGCTCGCCGCCTGCGTACCGCTTGGCCATCTTCGCCAGCGACAGGGGCTTGATCTTGGAAGCCTGCCCGGCGGCGTTGAATTCCTGGAAGCGCTGGCGGCAGATCGCGCGCATGGCGTCCCGGGCGGGTTTTAAGTATTTGCGCGGATCGAACTCGCCGCGCTGGGTGGCCAGCACCTGGCGGATCGCGGCGGTCATGGCCATCCGGCAATCGGTGTCGATATTGATCTTGCGCACGCCGTGCTTGATGCCGCGCTGGATCTCGTCCACCGGCACGCCCCACGTCTGGGGCATCTCCCCGCCATAGGCGTTGATCGTGTCCTGCAGATCCTGGGGCACGGAGGAGGAGCCGTGCATCACGAGGTGCGTATTAGGCAGGCGGCGATGGATCTCCTCGATCACGTTCATGGCCAGCACCGCGCCGTCGGGCTTGCGGGAGAATTTATAGGCGCCGTGGCTCGTGCCCATGGCGATGGCGAGCGCGTCGACCTCGGTGGCCTTGACGAAATCGACGGCCTGATCGGGGTCGGTCAGCAATTGGGAATGGTCGAGCTTGCCTTCGAAGCCGTGCCCGTCCTCCTTCTCGCCCATCCCGGTTTCGAGGCTGCCCAGCACCCCCAGTTCGCCCTCCACCGAGACCCCGCAGGCATGCGCCATCTCCACCACCCGGGCGGTGACGTCCACATTGTAGGCGTAGTCCGCGGGGGTTTTGCCGTCCGCGTGGAGGGAGCCGTCCATCATCACGCTTGTGAAGCCGTACTGGATGGCGGTGGCGCAGGTGGCGGGATTGTCCCCGTGGTCCTGGTGCATGCAGATCGGGATGGAGGGGTAGAGTTCGGTGAGCGCGTCGATCAGGCGGGCGAGGACGATGTCGTTGGCGTAGGCCCGCGCGCCGCGGCTGGCCTGGATAATGACCGGCGCGTCCACGCTCTCGGCAGCCTCCAGGATGGCGAGGCCTTGCTCCATGTTATTGATGTTGAACGCCGGCAGGCCGTAATCGTGTTCGGCGGCGTGATCCAGTAATTGCCTCAGGGTGATCCGGGCCATGGCGACGTTTCTCCGGTAGGATTACGGTAAAACGGATGCGAACAGGCGCCAAGGCCCCTGCGCAAACGAAGGCGCGCACCGCCGCTCTTGCCCGATTGGCTGCATGGCTCCGGCGTCCCCCGCCTCTCGCATACTCAAATCACGCTTAGCAAGAAAGCGGCCAGCGCCCGCAATCGCCTGCTAGAGCGGTTCTCGATTGGATTGAATCAATCCAATCGAGAAAAACCGCTCTACACTTTAAGTCAGACCGTTTCTCGTCCGAAAACCGCGTAACACTTTTCGGGAAACGGTCTAGCGCGACTGCTCGGAGCCGGTCGTGCGCGCCTCGCGCTCCAGCTCTGCATTCAGCTCTCCCCCAAGCAGGAAGACGAGCACGGACAAATAAAGCCACAGCAGCAGCACGATCACCCCGGCCAGGGAGCCGTACGCCTCCCCCAGCATCGCGAACGCCCGCACATAAAGCGAAAACCCGGCCGACGCCGCAAGCCAGGTTACGCTCGCCACCAGCACGCCGGGCCAGATCCAGCGGAAGGGCGGCGGGCGCCGGTTGGGGCCCCAGCGGTACAGCGCGCCCGCCAGCCCCAGCGAGAACACCGTCAGCAGCACCCAACGCACCCCCTGCAGCAGCATCTCGACATGGCTGGAAAGCTGCAGGGCCGCGATCACCGCCGGCGCCGCGGCCGCCAGCAGCAGGCTGACCAGCAGCGCGCCGATGGCGGCGAGCGTGAACGCCCCCGATACGACGTAGCGGCGAACCAGGGTGCGCCGCTCGGAATGGTTGTAGACGATCGTTAAGCCCCGGATCAGGCCGCGCATGCCTTGCAGCGCGCTCCACAGCGCCACCGCCACGCTCAGCACGCCGGAAAGCGCGAGCAGGCTGATGGGCTTGTTCACCAGCCGCGCCAGCTGGCCGCGCGCGATATCGAGCACGGGATCGGGCGCGACGCCCCGCAGCGCTGTGATCTGCTCGCGCACGCCTTCCAGATCGCCCATCGCGCCGTAAAGCGCCGCCACCGCCGTCAAGGCGGGAAACAGGGCCAGCAGCGCGAAAAACGCCACCCCCGCCGCGATCAGGCCCAGATTGTCCCGATCGGCTTTCTGCGCCACCGCCAGAGCGAGGGTGCGGGCGCGGCGCAGCCGGGGGCGCAGGCCCGTGCGCGCGCGGGGCGGCTCGAGGGAACCGGGGGCTTGTAGGGGAAGATTGGCCACCGCCGTGAATGCTCCGGCGCGGAACGATCGGTTGACCATGCCCAGCGCGGGCGGCGCGCGCAAGGTTGCCACGCCGTGCGCACGGCGCCATCTGGCGGGAATGGGGCTGCGCTTCATCTTCATGGGATCGCCGGATTTCGCCACCCCGGCGCTCGCGTCCCTGCTCCAGGCCGGCCATGAGGCGGTGTGCGTCTATTCCCAGCCGCCCCGGCCCGCCGGGCGGGGCCAGGCGCTGCGGCCCACCCCTGTGCACGCGTTCGCGGAGGCCCAAGGGCTGCCGGTGCGCACCCCGCGTACGTTGAAGGATCCCGCGGTTCAGGCGGCGTTCGCGGCTTTGGGGGCCGATGTGGCGGTGGTGGCGGCGTATGGCCTGATCCTGCCCCCGCCCGTGCTCGCCGCCCCGCGCCTGGGCTGTCTCAATCTGCACGCCTCGCTGCTGCCGCGCTGGCGGGGGGCGGCCCCGATCCAGCGCGCGCTGATGGCGGGAGACGCCGAAACCGGGGTGCAGGTGATGGCCATGGAGGCGGGGCTCGATACCGGGCCGGTCTTGTTGACGGCGCGCGCGCCGATCCTGCCCGACGACACGGCCGGCGCCCTCCATGACCGCCTCAGCGCGCTGGGCGGGCCGCTGATCGTGCGTGCGCTGGGGCTGCTGGAGGCTGGGCAGGCGCGCTTCGCGCCCCAGCCGGAGGAGGGCGTCGTTTACGCCGACAAGATCCGCCCGGGGGAGACCGCGATCGACTGGACCCGGCCCGCCCGGGAGGTGGACCTGCACATCCGCGGGCTCGCGCCGTTTCCCGGCGCCTGGTTCCGGGCGCCGGCGGGCCCGGACCAGAGCCTGGTGCGGATGAAGGCGCTGCACTGCCGCCTCGAACTAGGGGAGGGCGCGCCGGGGGAGGCCCTGGACGATGCGCTGCTGATCGCATGCGGGAGCGGCGCGGTGCGGCTCCTGGCGGTGCAGCGGGAGGGCAAAAGCGCGATGGCGGCGGGCGATTTCCTGCGCGGCCACCCCATCCCCGCCGGCGCACGGGTGGTGTGATGGGTCGCTACAAGCTGGTGGTGGAATATGACGGCGCCCCTTTTACGGGCTGGCAGCGCGTGAATACGGGCCCGAGCGTGCAAGCCGCGCTCGAGGCGGCGGCGGCGGCTTTGTGCGGGGCCCCGTGCGCGGTGATCGGGGCGGGACGCACCGATTCCGGGGTGCATGCGCAGGGGCAGGTAGCCCACCTCGATCTCGAAAAGCCCTTCCGGCCGGACCGGCTGCGCGACGCTCTCAACGCCCATCTCCGGCCCGCGCCGATCGCGGTGCTGCACGCCGCGGCCGCGCCCGCCCACTTCCACGCCCGCTTCTCGGCCGTGCGGCGCACCTATTGCTACCGCATCCTGAACCGGCGCGCCCCGCCGGCGCTCGCGCGGGGGCGGGCCTGGCAGGTGATGAAGCCGCTGGACGGGGAGGCGATGGCGCAGGCCTTCGCGCCGCTGCTCGGCCGGCACGATTTCACCACGTTCCGCGACGCCCAGTGCCAGGCCCAGAGCCCGGTTCGTACGCTCGAGCGGCTGGAGGTGCGGATGGCGGGGGAGGAGGTGGAGGTGTGGTGCGCGGCGCGCTCCTTTTTGCACCGCCAGGTGCGCTCCATGGTGGGCACGCTGGTGGAGGCGGGCCTCGGCCGGCGCAGCCCCGCCTCGGTAGGGGAGGCCTTGGCGGCGCGGGACCGCGCGGCGTGCGGGCGCGTCGCGCCGCCGGACGGGCTTTTCCTGATGGCGGTGGACTATCCCGCCTCAGCCGAAGCGGTCGAAATAGAGCTCTAGCACCCGCCGATAGATGCGCTGCAGCGCCTCGAGATCGGCGAGCGGCACGGCCTCGTCCACCTTGTGGGCGGTCTGGTTCAGGAGGCCAAGCTCCGCCACCGGGCAGGCCTTGTGCAAAAAGCGCGCGTCCGAGGTGCCGCCAGAGGTCGTCACGCGCGGCGCCGCGCCCGCGATCTCGCCCGCCGCCGCGCACACGATTTCGGCGAAAGGGCCCGGGGTGGAATAAAACGCCTCGCCCGTCGCCCGCCCGGTGACGCGCAGGCGCGCCTGCGGATGGGCGCTGGCGGCCTGCAGCCGCAGGCTTTCGATCCACGCGCCCACCGATTCGCCCGTGTGGTGGGTGTTGAACCGGACATTGAACTTCGCGCTGGCGCGCGCGGGGATGACGTTCTGGGCGGGGTTAGCGACGTCGATCGAGGTGATCTGCAGGTTGGAGGCCTCAAAGCCCGGCGCCCCCTCGTCGAGCGCGTGGGATCGAAGCAGGTTCAGCAGGTCGAGCAGCGGGGGCAGGGGGTTCAGGGCGAGCTGGGGGTAGGCGGCGTGGCCCTGGCGGCCCTCGGCCTCGATCACGGCGTTGTAGCTGCCGCGCCGGCCTACTTTCACGACGTCCCCGATCTGGGCCTCGCTCGTGGGCTCCCCGATCAGGCAATGGTCGAACCGCACCCCGTCCGCCTGCAGCGCGGCCAGCGCCTTGGCCGTGCCGTCGAGGGCGGGGCCCTCCTCGTCGCCGGTGATCAGCAGGCTGATCGTCCCCGCGCGCGGCGAAAAGCCCTCGAGCGCGGCGACGAAGCACGCGATCGCGCCCTTCATGTCCGCGGCGCCGCGCCCATAGAGCTTGCCCTCCCGCACGACGCCGGCGAAGGGATCGACGCTCCAGGCCGCGCCGTCCCCGGGAGGGACCACGTCCGTGTGCCCGGCGAAGCAGAGGTGCGGCCCCCCGCTCCCGCGCACGGCGAACAGGTTATCGACCGCCCCGAATTGCATGCGCCGCAGCGAAAAGCCGAGCCGCTCCAGCGCCGCGCCCAGCACGTCGAGGGCGCCGGCGTCGGTCGGGGTGATGCTGGGGCGGCGGATGAGATCCTGGGCGAGGGCGAGCGCGGCGGGAGAAGGCATGGCGCGATGTAACGGCCCGGCCCGGGCTTGTTCAATCCCGCAGGAGGTCGTTCACGGCGGTTTTGGCGCGGGTGCGGGCGTCGACGCGCTTGACGATCACCGCGCAGGCCAGGGAGGGCCCGCCCGCGGGGTCCGGCAGGGCGCCGGGTACGATCACGGAGTAAGCGGGCGCTTCGCCGCGGTGGATTTCGCCGGTCGCGCGGTCGATGATCTTGGTGCTCGCCCCCAGGAACACGCCCATGGCCAGCACCGCGCCCTGGCGCACGATCACGCCTTCGGCCACTTCCGAGCGCGCGCCGATGAAGACGTCGTCCTCAATGATCACCGGGGAGGCCTGCAGCGGCTCGAGCACGCCCCCGATCCCCACTCCGCCGGAGATGTGGCAATTGGCGCCGATCTGCGCGCACGAGCCGACCGTCGCCCAGGTGTCGATCATCGTGCCGGGCCCGACATGGGCGCCCACATTGACGAAGCACGGCATCAAGACCGCCCCGGGCGCGACATAGGCCGAGCGGCGCACCAGCGCGCCGGGCACGGCGCGGAAGCCCGCTTGCGCAAAGGCGCCATCGTCCCAGCCCGCGAATTTGGAGGCTACTTTGTCCCACCAGGGCGCTCCGCCCGGGCCCCCCTCGACGCGGGCGTTGGGGGTGAGGCGAAAGGAGAGCAGCACCGCCTTCTTAAGCCATTCCTGGGTCGTCCAGACGCCGTCGGACCCACGCTCGGCCACGCGCACCGCGCCCGCATCGAGCAGCGCCAGCGCCGCCTCCACGGCCTGGGCCTCCGGGCCGCCCGCGCGCAGGTCCGCCCGCCGCTCCCACGCGGAATCGACGGCGGCGGCGAGGGTTGTAAGATCGGTCATGGGCGCTGGCTAAGCGTTGGCGCGCCCTTGCGCAAGGGTGGGCGATGCGCGAGCATCCTCTACCTTCAGGAGAAGCCGCGATGCTCGCCGGCGCGAAGCTGCAGCCGCTCGTCGCCACCGCCCGGGCGGAGGCCTCCAAAGCCTTCTACCAGGACCTGCTGGGCCTGCGCCTGGTGCAGGAGGATGCGTTCGCGCTCGTGTTCGCCGGCGCCGAGGGCGATCTGCGGGTCACCCAGGCGCCGGCGGTGATGCCCTCCACCTATGCGGTGCTGAGCTTCGTGATCGACGATATCGCGACGATCCTTGCGGCCCTGGCCGCGCGCGGCGTTCGGTTTGAGCGCTTCGCCTTCCTGCAGCAGGACAAGGACGGCGTCTGGACCGCGCCGGACCATACGATGGTGGCCTGGTTCCGGGACCCCGACGGCAACCTCCTGTCGCTGACGCAATACCCCGAATGAGCCTCAAGCCGCCGCGCCTGCCGGGCGGGCCCTGGATCATGGGGGTTTTGAACGTCACCCCGGATTCCTTCTCCGACGGCGGACGCTGGGGCGCGCCGGAGGCGGCCGTCGCGCAGGCGCTCGCGCTCGTGGAAGCAGGCGCGGACGTGATCGACGTCGGCGGCGAATCCACCCGCCCGGGCGCCGCCCTGGTGGGCGAAGCCGAGGAACTGGCCCGCGTCGCGCCGGTGATCGAACGCCTCGCGCGTGCGACTGACGCCGCGATCTCAATCGATACGATGAAGCCCGCAATCGCGCGCGCGGCCTTCGCCGCTGGGGCCACGATCTGGAATGATGTCGCGGCCTTGACCGCGCCGGGGGCGATCGCGGCCGCGGGTGACCTCGCTGGCCCCGTGATCCTCATGCACAGCCAGGGCGGCGCGCCCCCCCTGAACGCAGAGCCCGCCTATGGCGACGTGGTCGCGGAGGTGATCGCCTTTCTGCAGGCGCGCGTCGCCGCGGCGGAGGCGGCGGGCGCGCGCGCGGTCTGGATCGATCCCGGGATCGGCTTTTCCAAGACGCTCGCGCACAATCTGGCGCTCATGCGGGCCTTGGGGCGGATCAAGGCGGAGACCGGCCGGCCGCTCCTGTTCGGGGCCTCCCGCAAAAGCTTCATCGCCAAGCTCGATCCCGGCGCCCCGCCCGGCGCGCGCCTGGGCGGCTCGATCGCGGCCGCACTGGCGGCGGTGCGCGCCGGCGCAGATATGGTGCGGGTGCACGACGTGGCCGAGACGCGCCAGGCGCTCCTGGTCGCGCGCGCTTTGGCCGACCCCGCGGAAGTGCTAGCCTAGCCCATGGCCGACGCCGCCCACCGCCCCATGACGCTCCCCGAATACCGCGTGTTGGAACAGGCTGCGGCCTCGCCTGCGATCGCAGCCGATGTGGCGTTTAGGGCGGTCTATGCGGGCATGGATTTCCCAGTTTGAGCACGGGCCGGGTCCTGATCATCGCGGGCTCCGATTCCGGGGGCGGGGCGGGCGTGCAGGGGGACATCAAGACCGTCACCGCGCTCGGCGGATACGCGATGAGCGCAATCACCGCCATCACGGTGCAGAATACGCTGGGCGTTTCCGGCGTGCACCCGATCCCGGTGGACATCATCCGCGCGCAGGCCCGCGTCGTGCTCGAAGATCTGGGCGCGGACGCGATCAAGACCGGCATGCTGGGCGATCGCGCGACGGTGGAGACGGTGGCGCAGATCGTCGCCGATTTCGCGTCGGGCCTGCCCCTGGTGGTGGACCCCGTGATGGTCGCCAAGGGCGGGCACGCCTTGCTGGCCGAGGAGGCGGTGGCGGCGGTGGCGGCGCTGCTTCTGCCGCGCGCCGCGCTGGTGACGCCGAACGCCCCCGAAGCGGCGCGCCTCACGGGCCTTGCCGTGGAGGATCTGGAGGGGCAAAAGCGCGCCGCCGCCGCCCTGCTGGCGCTCGGCGCGGGCGCGGCGCTGGTGAAGGGGGGCCATATCGCGGGGCCGGTCGTGCGCGACGTGCTGGCGCAGCCAAGCGGCGTCGCGGTGTTCGAGGCCCCGCGCATCGCCTCGCGCGCCACCCACGGCACCGGCTGCACGCTTGCTTCCGCCATCGCGACGGGGCTCGCCCAGGGCCTTCCGCTCGAGGCCGCGATCCCGCGCGCGCTGGGCTATCTGCGGGAGGCGATCCTGCGCGCGCCGGGCTTGGGGGCGGGGCACGGGCCGCTCGACCATGGCTGGCCGTTCAAGGCGTGATCGCGCCTGCGGGGCGAGCGCGCTGGCGCACGGGCGCGCTTCTTCCTAAACCTCTTGCATCACCGGCGAGGAGCGGCGCGGTTCATGCGGATGTGGATGGTCGATGCGTTTGCGGAGCGGGTGTTCGAGGGCAACACCGCCGCCATCGTGCCGCTCGAGGATTGGCTGCCGGACGCGGCCATGCAAGCGATCGCGGCGGAAAACCGCTGCTCGGAGACCGCCTTCTTCATCCCCACGGGCCTTAAGGGCAATTATCAGCTGCGCTGGTTCACCCCCCTCGTGGAGGTGCCGATCTGCGGCCACGCGACCTTGGCCGCGGGCGCGGTGCTGCTGCACGAGATCGAGCCCGGGCTCGATATGGCGGTGTTCGACACCCAGGCCGGCCCGCTCGTTGTGCGCAAGACCGGGGAGGGGCTGACGCTCGATCTGCCGCGGCGCCCGCGCGCCCTGTGGGACCCCCCGGCCGAGCTCGCGGCGGCGCTCGGCGGGGTCAATTTCGTCGACGCCTTCGTGGGGGAATACGCCAATATCGTGCTGCCGTCCGAAGCGGCGGTGCACCGGCTCAAGCCGGATTTCGAAGCGATCGCGCGCCTCGTGCGGGGCCCGCGCGTGGGGTGCCTGGCGGTGACGGCGGCCGCGGAGGAGGGCAAGCCTTATGATTTTGTGTCCCGCTTTTTTGCGCCGGGCGTGGGCCTGCCGGAGGATCCGGTCACCGGCTCCTCCTTCGCCGACCTAGCGCCCTATTGGTGCGACCGGCTGGGCGTGAAGGCGGTGACGGGGTTTCAGGCCTCGGCGCGCGGAGGGATGGTGCGGGCGCTGCAGACGCTGTCGAGCGTGCGCCTCCTGGGGAAGACGGCGGTCTATCTGCGCGGGGAACTCGATCCCGGCGTCACGGCTGGAGCGGGCGCGGCCGCGCCCGAGCTCAACCCGGTGCACCCCGTGATCCCCGGCGGCGCCAACCGCGTCGCGCCGCCCGCCCCGGCCGACGCCCCGACCGAGGACCTCGCCGTCCAGGTGGTGGACGACGCCGCGGAGGAAGAGATCCTGGTCTTTGACCTTCCCCTCCCGGGCGAGGCCCAGACCGGGGAGATCGTGCGGGTGCTCGAGCCCGCCTCGCGGCGCGCCTGAGGCGAAACTACGCGCTTGCGCGGACCCCCGAATTGGCGCATTGCCCGCCCGGGCCATCCGCTCCCAACGGCGGACGTCCATCTGTGAGGATGGGAGTGCATCGTGACGACACCGCAAAAGCCGGCCGTGCGGCCGCAAGACGCCCGCTTTTCCTCGGGCCCCACCAAAAAAAGACCCGGCTGGACGCTCGACGCTCTGCAGGGCGCAAGTCTGGGACGCTCGCACCGCTCCAAGCCCGGCAAAGCCAAACTTAAAGCCGCCATCGACCAGACGCGCGCGGTGCTCCAGCTCCCGGACGATTACAAAATCGCGGTTGTGCCCGCCTCCGACACCGGGGCGGTGGAGATGGCGATGTGGTCCATGCTGGGGCCGCGCCCGGTGGACGTGTTCGCCTGGGAGAGCTTCGGCGAGGAATGGGTGACCGACGCGGTCAAGCAATTGCACCTCGATGCGACGGTCCACACCGCGCCCTACGGACGCCTGCCTGACTTGAGTCTGGCGCGTGCGGACGCCGATATCATTTTCACCTGGAACGGCACCACGTCCGGAGTGCGCGTGCCGAACGCCGATTGGATCGCGCCGGACAGGGAGGGCGTCACGATCTGCGACGCCACCAGCGCGGTGTTCGCCCAGGAGGTGGATTTCGCGAAGTGCGACGTGACGACCTTCTCCTGGCAGAAGGTGCTGGGCGGGGAGGCGGCCCACGGCATGCTGGTGCTGAGCCCGCGCGCAGTGGCGCGGCTGGAGAGCTATTCCCCCCCGCGCCCGCTGCCGAAAATCTTCCGCATGGTGAAGAAAGGCAAGCTCGACGCCGAATTGTTCGAGGGCGCGACGATCAACACGCCGTCCCTTCTGTGCGTGGAGGATTATCTCGATGCGCTGTCCTGGGCCGAAAGCGCGGGCGGGCTCAAGGGCCTGATCGCGCGCGCGGACGCAAACCTCGCCGTGCTCGAGGCGTGGGTGGAAAGAACGCCGTGGGCGGACTTTCTGGCCGAGACGAAAGAGACCCGGTCGAACACCTCTGTGTGCCTCAAGGTCGTAGATCCGCGGGTGACGGGACTGTCCGAGGACGGACAAAGCGAGTTCGCCAAGAAGCTGGCGGGCCTGTTGGAGAAGGAAGGCGTGGCGCTGGACGCGGGCGGCTACCGCGCGGCCCCGCCGGGGCTGCGGCTATGGTGCGGCGCGACGGTGGAAGCCGCCGATCTCGCCGCCCTGACGCCCTGGCTCGACTGGGCCTTCGACACCACGATCGGGAGCCTCTGACATGCCCAAAGTTCTCATTTCTGACGAGCTTTCCCCCGCCGCGATCGAAATCTTCAAGGCGCGCGGCATCGAGGTGGATTTCAAGCCGGGCCTCAAGAAGGAGCAATTGCTCGACATCATCGCCGCCTATGACGGGCTCGCCGTGCGCTCCAACACGAAGGCGACCGCGGAGGTGATCGCGGCGGGCAAGAATCTGAAAGTGATCGGGCGCGCCGGCATCGGGGTGGACAATATCGACATCCCCGCCGCCACCGCCAAGGGCGTGGTGGTGATGAACACCCCGTTCGGCAATTCCATCACCACCGCCGAGCACGCGATCGCGCTGATGTTCGCCGCCGCCCGCCAGATCGGCGCGGCCGACGCCTCGACCCAGGCTGGAAAGTGGGAGAAGAACCGCTTCATGGGCCTTGAGCTTACCGGAAAGACTTTGGGTCTGATCGGGTGCGGCAATATCGGCGCGCTGGTGGCCGAGCGTGGCGTCGGGCTGCGGATGAAGGTGATCGCCTATGATCCTTTCCTGGCGCCGGAGCGGGCGCTGGCGCTAGGCGTGGAGAAGCTCGAGATCGACGATCTACTCGCGCGCGCGGACGTGATCAGCCTGCATGTTCCGCTCACGGACAAGACGCGAAACATTCTGTCCGCGGACAATCTGGCCAAGACCAAGAAGGGCGTCATCATCGTCAACGCCGCGCGCGGCGGGCTGGTGGACGAAGCGGCGCTGCGCGCGCTGTTGGACGGGGGCCATGTCGCGGCGGCGGGGTTCGACGTGTTCGCCGTGGAGCCTGCGAAGGAGAACGTCCTGTTCGGCGCGCCCAATTTCGTGGCCACCCCGCACCTGGGCGCGGCCACCACCGAGGCGCAGGAGAATGTGGCGCTGCAGGTGGCCGACCAGATGAGCGATTACCTGCTGACCGGGGCGGTCATGAACGCGCTCAACATGGCCTCCATCAGCGCCGAGGAGGCCCCCCGCCTCAAACCCTTCGCCGATCTCGCCGAGAAGATCGGCCTGTTTGCGGGCCAGATCCTGGAGCAGGATTTGGAGGCCGTGGAGATCGAGTTTGAAGGCGAGGTGGCGGCGCTCAACACCAAGCCGCTGACGGCGGCGGCCCTTTCAGGCGTGCTGCGCACGATGCTGCAGCACGTGAACATGGTCTCGGCGCCCGCGGTGCTCAAGGAGCGCGGCACGCCGCTGACCGAAGCCAAACGCGACCGCTCCCCCACCTATGACAGCCTGATCCGCCTGAGGGTCAAAACCGGGGGCGGGTGGCGGACGCTCGCGGGGGCGGTGATCGCGGGCCAGCCGAAGATCGTGGAGGTCAAGGGCGTGGCGCTGGAGGCCGGGTTCCACCCGCGCGTGCTCTATGTCAACAATCTCGACAAGCCGGGCTTCATCGGCGCGCTGGGCACGATGCTGGGAGACGCCAACGTCAACATCGCCACCTTCCATCTGGGCCGCGTCGCGGCGGGGGAGGAGGCGATTGCGCTGGTGGCGGTGGACGAGGACGTGCCCGAGGCGCTGCTCGCGCGCGTGCGCGCGCTGAGTCAGGTGCGCTACGCCAAGGTGCTGAAGTTCTGACAGGGCGAGACGGAACCGCACGCGCGGAGGCCACGTTGAACTGCCCGGTACGCTGGCGCGGGGCTGGCGTCCGCGGGCGGGGGCGTGGTCGCGATGCGCTACGGGAGATGGAGCCGTGGATTCCGCCTCTCCGCGTTGTGCGTCTTGCTTATGGGCGGGTCGGTCTTGTCGGTCTCTCCGCTCGTCGCGCCTCGGCCAGCGGTGGCGCAGGTGGAGGAAATCCGCCTGGGCGTGACGCAGCACAATATTCGCCTTGTCGACGGCGCGATCGAAGCCAAGGAAGAGGGCCCTAACATTGAAGGCGAACTCGTGTTCGCGGCCCCCAAGAGTCTGGCCTGGCTGGGCGATCCGCGGCCCTATATGATGGCCTCCTACAACCCCCATGGCGGCACGAGCTGGGCGGGCGGGGGGCTCTATTGGAGCGTCGCGCTGGCCCCGGAATGGCGCTTCGAGCCCGGGTTCGGCTACGTGCTCCACAATGGCGAACTCGATACGCCCTATCCCGCCGGGGACCCCAGAAACCGCGCCTTTGCGGACAAACACGTCCTTCTGGGTTCACGCGATCTGTTCCGCACCACGCTGGCGCTCGAGCGCAGACTAGCGACCCGCTACGCCGCCCAGATCTATTACGAGCATTTAAGCCATGGCCAGATCCTGGGGCGCGGCCGCAACCAGGGCATGGACGAACTGGGCCTGCGCATCATCGTGCGGCTCGACGAGGCGCGCTGAGATCTATTTTTTGTCTCAAAGCCATTTTTTCAAAGTCTTCCGTCACGCTTGCCGCGGGAACCCGCTACAAGGGCTTACGGGCTGGGGAGGACGCGAGGATGGACGTAACAGGGGTGTTAAGACCAAGCGCGGCGGCGGCTGCGCTCGCCTTATGCGCAGAAGCGGGGGCGGCGGAGCTGCGCGTGGGCGTGATGGCCCACAATGTCGCGATTGTGGACGCCAAGAACGCCGACAAGGAGGGCGGACCCAATCTCGAGGCGGAATTCGTGTTCGCCTCTCCCGACGTTTTGGAGTGGGCGTTCTCGCCGCGGCCTTATGTGATGGGCTCGCTCAATCTGGCGGGCGATACGAGCTTTGCGGGCGTGGGGCTCAACTGGCGCTGGGCGTTCGCGCGAGGCTGGGCGCTCGAGCCGGGCCTTGGCTATGTGCTGCATGACGGGGAGATATCCAACCCCTATCCCGACGGCTCGCCGGAGGCGCTGGCCTTCGCCGACGATCACGTGCTGCTGGGCTCGCGCGATCTCTTCCGCACCTCGCTGGCGCTGAGCCGCGATTTCGGCGCACACTGGGCGGGCCAGCTCTTTTTCGAGCATCTGAGCCATGGCCAGATCCTGGGCCAGGGCCGCAACCAAGGCCTGGACGAGGTGGGCGTGCGCGCGGCCTACCGGTTCGGGCGCTGAACGCTTCGCGGGAACGGATTAGCATGGCCGCTGTCGTCGTCGTGGGCGCCCAATGGGGCGATGAGGGCAAGGGCAAGATCGTCGATTGGCTCTCGCACCGGGCCGACGTGGTGGTGCGCTTCCAGGGCGGCCACAATGCCGGCCACACGCTCGTCGTAGGCGGTGAGACCTACAAGCTCGCGCTGCTGCCCTCCGGGCTCGTGCAAGGCAAGCTGTCGGTGATCGGGCCGGGCGTGGTGGTCGATCCCTGGCACCTGATGGAGGAGATCGCCCGGCTCCGCGCGCAAGGGGTGGAGGTCGGCCCCCACCGCCTGGTGCTGGCGGACAATGCGAGCCTGATCCTGCCCCTGCACCGCGACCTCGACACCGCGCGCGAGGCGGCCGCCGGCGATTCCAAGATCGGCACGACCGGGCGCGGCATCGGTCCGGCCTACGAGGACAAGGTCGGGCGCCGGGCGATCCGGGTGGCGGACCTGGCCGACGGCGAGACGCTCGACTGGAAGATCGGCCGGCTGCTCGCGCACCACAATTCGCTGCGGCGGGGCCTTGATCTGCCGGAGGTGGACGCGGGCGCGCTGAAGGCTGCGCTGATCGCGGTGGCGCCCGACGTGCTGGCCTATTCCCAGCCGGCCTGGCGGGTGCTGGAGGCGGCGCGCCGGGCGGGCAAGCGGCTGCTGTTCGAGGGCGCGCAAGGGGCGCTGCTGGACGTGGACCACGGCACCTATCCGTTCGTCACCTCCTCCAACACCGTGGCGGGGCAAGCCTCGGCGGGCGGGGGCGTGGGGCCGCGGGCGCTTTCCTACGTCCTCGCTCTGGTCAAGGCCTACACGACCCGCGTCGGGGAGGGCCCGTTCCCGACCGAGCTTAAAGACGCGGTGGGCGCGCGGCTGGGGGAGGTGGGCAAGGAGGTGGGCGTCAATACAGGGCGCGCGCGCCGGTGCGGCTGGTTCGACGCGGCTTTGGTGCGCCAGAATCTGGTGATTTCGGGCGTCGACGGCGTGGCGCTCACGAAGCTCGACGTGCTGGACGGGTTCGAGACGCTGCAAATCTGCACCGGCTACCGGGTGGACGGGCAAATTCTCGATTACCTGCCGGCCAGCGTCGCGGGCCAGGCCAAGGCGGTCCCGATCTACGAGACGCTCGAGGGCTGGAGCGCGTCCACCCGCGGCGCGCGCTCCTGGCGGGACCTGCCGGGCGCGGCGGTCAAATATGTGCGCCGCATCGAGGAGCTGATCGGCGCGCCCGTCGCGCTCCTGTCCACGAGCCCCGAGCGGGACGATGTGATCGTCATGCGCGACCCGTTCCAGCCCTGAGCCCGGCGGCGGGCCATAGATTGGGGGCGGAAATCGGCGTAGAGAGCGCTACGCGTTCGCGCAGGGGAGGGTCGCGATGACCATGATGGGCCCGAATACGGCCATCCGGCCGGGAGCGATTGCGGCGCGCGCCTGGGCGC
This sequence comes from Alphaproteobacteria bacterium, assembly GCA_031398975.1. GTDB lineage: Bacteria > Pseudomonadota > Alphaproteobacteria > Caulobacterales > Aquidulcibacteraceae > JAKFWI01. Next base: position 21,600 of record JANNOI010000008.1, read on the forward strand.
TGATCGTTGATCCGGGCGCGGCGTGGCGGACGATCGCGGAAGAGCCGCCCAACCTGCGGGACCTGTTCCTGGGCTACGTAGCGCCGCTCGCGGCCATACCGGCGCTGTGCGGGCTGATCGGCGGGCTCGCCTTCGGCGGCGCGAATGTGAACGGGGTCCTGATCCGGCCCGCGCCGGGCCAGGCTTTGGTGAACGCGGCGCTGCTGTTCGCCTCGACGCTGGCGGCGATCTATCTCGTCGGGCTGATCATCGATCTGCTGGCGGAGACGTTTTCCGCCCGCCGCAACCGCGACCAGGCGATGAAGCTCTCGGCCTATTCCGCCACGCCCCTGCTGCTGGCGGGCGTGTTCGGCCTCTACCCCCCGATCGGGCTCTTGTCCGTCCTGGGGCTTTACGCCGCCTTCGTGCTTTACCGGGGGCTGCCCATCCTGATGGGGGCGGCGCCGGAGAAAGCGCTCGGTTACGCCGCCGCCACCGTGGTGAGCGGGGTCGTGCTCGTGGTGGTGCTGGCTGCGCTATCCAGCTGCGTGAGCGGGGTAGGGCGAGTTTAGACCGTTTCCCGAAAAGTGTTACGCGGTTTTCGGACGAGAAATGGTCTAACTTAAAGTCTAGAGCGGTTTTTCTCGATTGGATTGATTCAATCCAATCGAGAACCGCTCTAGGCGGCGGGTTCGAGGATGCCGCGTTCGGCGGCGGCGCGCTTGATCGCCTTTTGCAGCTTCTCGAACGCGCGCACCTCGATCTGGCGCACCCGCTCGCGGCTGACGCCATATTCCCGGGAAAGCTCCTCTAGCGTGGCGGGATCGTCCTTCAGGCGCCGTTCGGTGATGATGTGGCGCTCGCGCTCGGTCAGATCGCCCATGGCGGCGGTGAGCAGGGTCATCCGGGCGCCGAATTCCTCGTTCGCGGCGAGCGTGGTCTCCTGGCTCTCCTGGGTGTCGTCGGCCAGCCAATCCTGCCATTCGGCTTCGCTGTCGGACGCCACGGGCGAATTGAGGCTCGCATCCCCGCCCGAGAGGCGGCGGTTCATGGAGATCACCTCCTCATCGGTCACGGCGAGCTTGTGGGCGATCGTCTTGACGTTTTCGGGCTTCAGATCGCCTTCCTCGAGCGCCGCGATCTCCCCCTTGAGGCGGCGGAGATTGAAAAACAGCTTCTTCTGGGCCGCGGTCGTGCCCATTTTCACGAGGCTCCAGGAGCGCAGGATGTATTCCTGGATCGCGGCGCGGATCCACCACATGGCGTAGGTGGCCAGGCGGAAGCCCTTCTCCGGCTCGAACTTCTTCACCGCCTGCATCAAGCCCACATTGCCTTCCGAGATCACTTCCCCGATAGGCAGGCCGTAGCCGCGATAGCCCATGGCGATCTTGGCCACCAGGCGCAGGTGGGAGGTCACGAGCGTGTGCGCGGCTTCGACGTCCCCCTCATCGCGCCAGCGGGTGGCCAGCGTGAATTCCTGCTCCTTTTCGAGCATCGGAAACTTGCGTATCTCCTGGAGATAGCGCTGGAGGCCTCCCTCGGGAGACAAGGCGATCGTGAGGGCTGCTGAAGCCATGTGCCCCTCCATGCCGCGGGCGACGCGCATCCGCTTAGTAAAGCACGTTAGATAGTCTTTTTAGCAGGCGAAAAAAGGGTGGCGGATTTAGGGCTGTGGATGGGCCCCATACTGGGCCCCGTACTGGGCAGGTAAACGCCCCCGCCGTAAAAGCGCCGGCTTGCCGGGCTTCTTTGCGGCGATGAACGATCATGCTGCAGGAGGGCGCGAGGTCTACGCCTTATGCGCGCTCGCCGCTTTGCTGGCCGTGAGCCCTGGGGGGCGCGGCTCCGCCGCCGAAAGTCCCTCCCCGCTGGCGCCCGGTCTGCTGGGCCCTTCCCCGGCGGAGGAGCGGGCGGGCGCGGAGCGCTACGCGACCCCCGACGGGGGCGTGCGGTTCCTCTTGCAACGCTCGGGGCCGGTCGTGCTGGTGCGGTTCGAGGGGCGCCGCGAGGTGCTGGCGCTCACCCCCACCCCGGGCCCGCGCGGCGACGAATTCCTCAAGACCGACACCGGCCGGGTGGTGCTGCGGATGACGGCGCTCGGCGGGGTGACCTTTTTCGCCGAGGGCGACACGCGCGGCGCGCCGGCGGCGGCGCTGGGGGGAACCGCCCCGCTCGCGCGCCCTCCCGCCCCCGCGGACGGGCTGGCGGCGGAGCTTGCGGCCATCGCCCGGCGCACCACCGAGACGGTGGGGCGCAACGTCGTGTTCGAGGCGCCCCCCGCGGAGGGGCCCGCCTCCGGCGTGGTGCTGGACGCCGCCCGGCGCGCGGGCGAGGGCTTGAGCCGGGCGCGTCACGTCCAGGTGCGCCGGGTGGTGATCGTCTATGGGCCCCGCCCCAAGGCGCAGCTGGAGGCGGGCGCGCTGCGGGTGGTCGTGGCGCCGCCGCTGGGCTATGCCGGGCGGCCAAGCTCGGACGCCATCCGCGCGGCCGTCGCGGTCGGGCCGGAACGGTAGCGCTCCCATGCCCGGGCGGATTCGGCGCCGGCTCGCTTGCGCGCGTGCGGCCTTCGCGGCAAAGGTTGCCACCGGTGGAGCGCCGCTGGACAGGACCCGCCAGACAGGCGATGCCCGCGCGGGCCCGCGGCGGGGCTTGTCTTTTCAGTTTTTTCAGCGTCGTGACGTGTTCAACCGGCCCTGGCTCCACTGGCTCTTGGCTGGAAAGTTTGCGCAGACGTAACGTTCGCGCACGATGATGAGTGCGGCGAGTCGCGGCAGGGGCGGCGGCGAGAGATCGGCAGGGTTCATGTTCGGCAATTTCTTCGGATTGGTGGCGCCGGACCTGGCGATCGACCTCGGGACCGCCAATACGCTCATCTATGTGAAGGGCCGCGGCATCGTGCTGAACGAGCCCTCGGTGGTGGCCTACGTGTCCGAAGGCGGGCGCAAGGTCGTGCATGCGGTGGGCGCGGAGGCCAAGCAGATGCTGGGCAAGACGCACCGCAACATGGAGGTGATCCGCCCGCTGCGCGACGGCGTGATCGCCGATTTCGACGTCGCCGAGGAGATGATCAAGCAATTCATCAAGAAGGTGATGCCGCGCCCGACCATGATCTCGCCCCAGATCATCATCTGCGTGCCCACCGGCGCCACCGCCGTGGAGCGCCGCGCCATCCTGGAGAGCGCCCAGGCGGCGGGCGCGCGCAAAGTCTTCCTGATCGAGGAGCCGGTGGCCGCCGCCGTGGGCGCGGGCCTGCAGATCGAGGATCCGGCCGGGTCCATGGTGGTCGATATCGGCGGCGGCACGACCGAGATCGCGGTGCTTTCGCTTGGGGGCGTGGTGTGGTCGCGCAGCCTGCGCGTCGCGGGCGACAAGATGGACGAGGCGGTGATCCAGTATCTGCGCCGCACCGAAAACCTCCTGATCGGAGACAGCACCGCCGAGCGCATCAAGAAAGAGATCGGCACCGCCAAGGCCCCCGATGACGGCACCCAGGGCATGCGCATGCCCATCAAGGGCCGTGACAATCTGAACGGGGTGCCCAAGGAGATCTCCGTCAGCGAGGCGATGGTGGCGGAGGCCTTGTCCGAGCCGGTGCTGTCGATGGTGGATGCGGTGAAGCAGGCGTTCGAGCAGATGCCGCCCGAACTCGCCGCCGACATCTACGACCACGGCATCATGCTGACCGGGGGCGGCGCGCTGCTGCGCAATCTCGACACCGTGCTGCAGGATCGTATCTCGATCCGGGTGTCGGTGGCGGACGACCCCCTGACCTGCGTGGTGATGGGATGCGGGCGCGCGCTCGAGCATCTGCACACCCCCCAGGGCAAGCGGTTGCTGTCAGCAGACGTATAAGCGGAGCGGGAAAGCGGAGGATGGCCGGTGGCGCGACGCAGGCTCGGGGCGCGGCGGGGCGGGGGCGGCGTGCGCCTGGCGCTCGGGGCCGTTGTTGCGGTCGCGCTCGCGGTGGCGGCCATCGCGCTGCTGCGCGCCCAGCGCCAGGAAAGCCAGGCCCTGCGTCTGGAAGCCGCCGGCGATGACGCGATCGCCGCTGGCGGGCGGGTAGGGGGCGGTCTGTTCGACGGTGTCGACCGGTTCGCCGACCGCGTCGCAGACACCTGGCGCTCGGGCGAGCGGATCGCCGCGCTCGAGCGGGAAAACGCCGAACTGAAGGAATGGAAGCAATTGGCGCTCGCGCTGTCGGAGCGGATGGGCCGCTACGAGGCGCTGCTGCGCATGCCGCCCGAAGCCCTGGGCCAGGGGTCTGACGTCAAGGGCGCGGTGTCGGCGCGGCTCATCCTCGATCCCGGCGGCTCCTTCAAGCGCACCCTGCTCGCCAATGCCGGGGCCGATCACGGGGTCCGGCCCGGCTATGTGGCCTTGAACGAGAACGGGCTGATCGGGCGGGTCCTGTCGGTGGGCAGGCGCTCGGCGCGGGTGCTGCTGCTCGATGATTACAATTCCCGCGTGCCGGTGATGGGCGAGCTCAGCCGCACCCGCGCGCTGCTGGTGGGCCGGGCCGGGCAGAGCCCGCGCCTGGACGGGGGCCCGCTGACCCTGACCGACGCCCGCCTCGATTATCCCGTCGGCGCTTCGGGGCTGCGCAAGGGCGAGCGGGTGATCACCTCGGGGGACGGGGGGGTATATCCGCGCGGGCTGCTGGTGGGCTGGGCCGAGCCTGCGGGCGAAGGCCGCTGGACGGTGAAGCTCTCCGCCGCCGCCGCCGCGATCGACTTCGTGCGCCTGATCCCCGCTTTTGATCCTCAATCCCCGGAAGCCGCCCCCGCGCCGCAACAGGCCTTGCCCGGGCCGCCTCAGGCGCTGGTCGCGGCCGCCGCCTCCGGCGCGGCCCCCCCGCTCGCCCCGCCCGCCGCGCCAGCCCCCGCTCCAGCGAAACCAAAGCCCGTCCCCGCCAATGCCCCGCCCGGCGCTCCCGCAGGCGCAGACGAAGAAGAAGCCGACGCGCCCCCGCCCGCGGCGGAGGCCGGGAGAACGGGGGGCGGCCCGTGACCGCCCAAAGCGGGGTCCTCGCGCCGACCTTCCGCCGCTCGGGCTTGCGCCTGGTGGGCTTGTTGGTGGCGGGGGTGTGCGTGGCCGCGCCCGCTTTGCCGCTGGGGCCGGCCTTCGAGCAGCCCCCGATCCCGCTGGCGGCGCTCTGGGCGGCCTATGGCTGGGCCTCGGACGGGCATGTGGGCTGGCGGGCGCCGGTGATGCTGGCCGCCCTGGGCCTCGCCCAGGATCAGCTCGCGGGGGGGCCTCTGGGGCTCTATGCGCTGATTTTCGTGCTGGCCTATTTCATTGGCGGGTTCGCGGCGACGATGATGCGCACCGCCAATCTGCTTTCCCCTTGGGTCGGCTTCGGCGCCACGGCCTTCGCCGCCTGCATCGCCGCGGCGCTGGCCGCCCAACTCGCGCTGGGCGGGGGCGGCGGGGTGGCGGCGGCGCGCTCTTTTGCGGCGGCAGCGCTCGTCACCACGCTCCTGTTCCCGCTGGTCAGGCCGCTCTACATGGGCAAGGAATTGATGACCGGAGGCCGCGTATGAGGGCGCAAAGGACGATTGCGAGCCCATGTCGACGTTGAAGCGCGACCTGTTCGACATCTTCACGCGCCGCGCCGCGATCGCCTCGGTGGGCGCGGCGGGCGCCTTCGCCGCGATCGGCGCGCGGCTCATCTACCTCCAGGCGGACGACGCGTTCGGCGGGGAATACACGAAGGCCGCCGAGGCCAACCGCTTCGACGTGCGCTTCGTGCCGCCCGTGCGCGGGGTGATCTATGACCGCTTCGGCGATCCCCTGGCGCTCACCAGCCGCGATTACCGCGTCTCGATCGTGCCGGAGGAGGCCGATGATCTGGAGCGCACGATCCAGGCGCTGGGCGCGCTCGTGGGCATGACGCCGGAGCAGGTGGAGCGGCGCGTGCGCGAGGCGCGCAACCGCAAGCCCTGGGACGAGGTGCAGATTAAGCAGGGCCTGGAATGGCCCCAATTCGCCGCCGTCAATGTGCGCTTGCCCGAGTTCAAGGGCGTGATCGCGCATGTGGGCGAGCAGCGCTACTATCCCTACAAGGCCGCGTTCGCCCATCCGATCGGCTTCGTCCAGCGGCCGAACCAAATGGAGATCGAGGCCGTCGAGCAGGAGGACCGCAAGGCCGCAGGCCTTGGGCCGAAGGCCGAGCCCGGCGAGAAGTTCGACAGCCCGCGCGCCCGCTATAGCCGCAGCCCCGACGTGCGCGTCGGCAAGGCGGGGATCGAGGCCGCGCTCGAGGGCGCGTTGCACGGCGAGCCCGGCCGGCGCCAGGTCGAGGTCAACGCCACGGGGCGGGTGGTGAGCGAAGTGGGGCGGGAGGAGAAGGTCGCCGCCCCTGGCGCCGCCCTCGTGCTGAGCATCGACGCCGAATTGCAGCGCTTCGCCATGGAGCGCATGGGCGGGCAGAGCGGCTCGGTCGTCGTGATGGACGTGATGACCGGCGATCTCATCGTGATGGCCTCCGCGCCGGGCTTCGATCCCAACGCCTTCGTCAACGGCATCGCCACGCCCGATTTCAAAGCCCTGAACGAGGACGAGAAGAAGCCGCTCTTCCACAAGACGGTCGCCGGCGCCTACAAGCCCGGCTCGACGTTCAAGCTAGTCACCGCGCTCGCGGCCTTCCAGGCCGGGCTCGATCCGCGCACCCGCGTCAATTGCCCGGGCTATTACTGGTTCGGCGGGCGGCGCTTCCATTGCTGGAAGCGGGGCGGGCATGGCGAGGTGGACTTCCGAGCCGGGCTCAAGGGTTCCTGCAACGTCTATTTCTACCAGGCGGGCCTGCAAGCCGGCCAGCAGCGCATCGCCGATATGGCCCGCCAATTGGGCTTCGGGCGGGCCTTCCCGCTCGACGTGCCGGGCCAGGCCGCCGGCATCGTGCCCGACCAGGCCTGGTGGGCCTCCAAGCGCAACGAGCCCTGGCCCGCGGGCATGACGTTGAACACCGCGATCGGCCAGGGCGATCTCCTCGTCACCCCGCTGCAGCTGGCGGTGATGGTGTCGCGGCTGGCGAACGGGGGCCGGGCGGTGGAACCGCGCCTGGTGCGCGACGGCCTGGGCCGGCCCGAGCCGGGCGCCGCCCGGCTCGATCTGCCCGCGGACGGGGTGGCCCGCACGCTCGACGCCATGGTCGCCATCTCCAACGAGGCTGGCGGCACGGCCCTGCGCTCGGGCGATCTGGGCCTGGTGCGCCACCCCGTCAGCGGGCGCATGGTCGATGTCGCGGCCGCCCCCCCGGGGTCCGAGCGCGTGCGCATGGGCGGCAAGACCGGCACGGCCCAGGTGCGCATCATCACCGCCGGCGAGCGCGCCACCCGGGTGAAAAAGAACGACGAGCTCGACTGGAAGCTGCGCGACCACGCCTGGTTCGTGTGCTTCGCCCCCGCGGACAAGCCGCGCTACGCCGCGGTGGTGCTGATAGAGCACGGGGGCAACGGCTCTTCCGTGGCCGCCCCGATCGCGCGCGACATCGTGCGCGCCACCCTGCTGCGCGATCCCGCCGCGCGCCCGGCCATGACGCTTGCGCGCGCGGCCACGCTTGCGGGAAAGAAGCCGGCATGAGCTTCGCCGCCGCGCCCCTTTCCAACCGTCCGCGCAATGTGTCGGACAAGTGGAAGCGTCTCAATTGGGGCATCGTCACGGTGCTGGTCGCGCTCGCCGCGATCGGGGTGGTGATGCATCTGTCGGTGGCGGAGGGGGCCTGGAGCGGGCGTCCGCTCTCCCACGCCAGCCGCTTTGCGGTCGTGCTGATGTTCACGGTCGGGCTGGCGCTGATCGATACGCGCTTCTGGGTGGCGATCGCCTATCCGCTCTATGCGGCGGCGCTGGCGCTGCTAGTGGCGGTGGAGGTGGCGGGGGCGACGCGGATGGGGGCCACAAGGTGGCTCGATATCGGGCCGTTGTCGCTGCAGCCGTCCGAGATCATGAAGATCGCGATCGTGCTGGCGCTGGCGCGCTATTACCATCATCTGGACGCACGCTTCGCGTCGAGCTTTCTGGCGCTGGCCCCGCCGCTGATCATGATCGGGGCGCCGGTGGCGCTCGTGATGCACCAGCCCGACCTTGGCACCGCGCTGCTGATCGCCGGCACCGGGGTGGGCGTGATGTTCCTGGCGGGCCTCCGGTGGCGCTATATCGCGGCGGCTGGGGCGGCGGCGCTTGCGGGCGCGGTCTGGGCGTTCCAGTTCGCGCTGCATGACTACCAGCGCCAGCGGATTCTCACTTTCCTCGATCCCGAGGCCGATCCCTTGGGCGCGGGCTATCACGTGGCGCAATCGAAGATCGCGATCGGGGCGGCGGGGGTGATGGGGCAGGGCTACCAGCGGGGCTCGCAGAGCCAGCTCGATTTCCTGCCCGAAAAGCACACCGATTTCATCTTCACCATGATCGTGGAGGAGTTCGGCCTCGTGGGCGCGTTTTTGGTGCTGGGGCTCTTTGCGGCGCTGCTCGGGTTCACCATGCTGGTGGCGCTGCGCGCGCGCACGCTGTTCGCGCGGCTCGCCGCGGCGGGCGTGGCGGTCACCACCGGGCTTTACGTGTTCATCAATACCGCGATGGTGATCGGCTTGATCCCGGTGGTGGGCATTCCGCTGCCCTTATTGTCGTTCGGCGGCACGGCGATGCTCACCGTGATGATGGGGATGGCGATCGTGCTGTCCATTCACGTGCATCGCGACGCCGCCCCCAGTTCGCGCGGCTTTCTCTGGTAGGTCGCCATCTGGTAGGTCGCGATCCGGTAGGTCACCAAAAGCGGGTTTCGGCAAAATGGTCGGTCGCGCGGACCAGCGCATCGACGATGCCGGGCTCGAGGCTCGAATGGCCGGCGAACTCCACGATCTGAAATTCCGCCTCGGGCCAGACCTTCTTCAGCGCCCAGGCCGAGGAGAGCGGGGTGCACACGTCGTAGCGGCCATGGACGATGCGCGCGGGGATGTCGCGGTAGCGGTGGGCCTGCTCCAGCAGCCAGCCATCGGTTTCGAAGAAGCCGCCATTGACGAAATAATGGCTCTCCAGCCGCGCGAAGGCCTCCACGAAGGCGTCGTCCTGAAAGCGGGCCGGCAAGGCGGAGGGGCCCGCGAGCGCGATCGTCTCGCCCTCCCAGCGCGCCCAGGCGCGGGCGGCGGTGAGGCGGGTCTCGCGGTCCTCTGACATAAGCCGCCGGTGGAACGCGCCCACCAGATCGCCCCGCTCGGCCTCCGGAATGGGCGCGAGATAGCGCTCGAACGCGTCAGGGAACAGGCGCCCGGCGCCGTGCTGGTAAAACCACTCGATCTCGGACCGCGTCAGCAGGAAAATCCCCCGCAGCACCAGCCCCGCCACCCGCTCGGGATGGGTCGCGGCGTAGGCGAGCGCGAGCGTCGATCCCCAGGAGCCGCCGAACACGAGCCAGCGTTCGACGCCCAGCCGCTCGCGGATGCGCTCGATATCGGCGATCAGATCCCAGGTGGTGTTTTCCTCCGTCTCGGCGTGGGGCGTGGAGCGGCCGCACCCGCGCTGATCGAACAGCACCGTGCGGTAGCGGCGGGGATCGAAAAAGCGCGGCATTTCCGGGCTCGCGCCCCCGCCCGGGCCCCCGTGCAGCGCCAAGGCCGGCAAGCCGGCAGGCGCGCCGCTCTGCTCGACATGGAGCACATGGCGGGGCGAAACGCGCAGCATCTCGCGGTGGAAGGGCGCACGCGCGGGATACATCTCCCGGAGCGGCGGCGGGGGGGAAGGCTCGCGCGGCGCGGCGGGCGGGGAGATCATGGCTAGGAGGGGTAGCGTGCGTGCGCGCCGGGAAGCAAGCGCCGCGCGCGGGCGTCAGGACTTTGCCTTCAACCCCGCCCATCCGAGCGCGGCCCAGCCCGCCAGAAACAAAAGCCCGCCCAAAGGTGTGACGGCGCCAGCCCAGCGCGGCGCGCCGAGCGCCAGCGCATAGAGGCTGCCGCAAAAGAACACCGCGCCCGCCACAAACAACCACGCCGCCGCGCCCCCGCGTGGAAAGCCGAGCGCCGCAAAAACCGCCAGCGCATGGATCAGCTGATAGCGCGCCCCGAGGTCGAGCCACGCGCGCACCTGGGCCTCCTGCACCCCGTGCGTGGCGAACGCCCCGATCGCCACGCCGAAAAATCCAAGCGCGCCCGCCAGCGCCGCGATCAGCCCAGGGTTTCGCATGGCCGGCCTCCTACAGGGTCAGAACCCGTCAGTCGCGCACAAGGCTCAGATGCTTGAGGGGATTCTGTGAATATTGCGAATCGGTGTTTGATCCTGGATGCGAACCGATCTGAGATGGGTTCCGGAGGAGGGGCGGATGTCTAATCCTAGATCTTGGGCGCTTAGTCTTGCGCTGGCGCCGGTCGGTGTTTTGGGAAGCCTCGGCTACGGGCTCGGAACTTTGGCGGCGGACGCCGCGCCCCAGCCCGTCCCTTCCGAGGATTTGGGCTCGCGGGTCAATCTGGAGCAATCGGCCGCGTGCACGGCCTATCTCGAGATCGCGCGGGTCGCCTATCGGGAAAGCCCGGGCCTGCGCCCGTTCTTCACCGCCTACGGCTATCCCGATACCGAAACCTTCGACCGCAGCATTAGCGCCGCCACCGCATGGTCCTTCGTGATGGCCCAGCAAGCGGGGCTCGACGGGGCGGCCTTCGACCAGAAGATGGCCATCAAGCTGACTTTGGCCTTCGCGGAAAAGCCCTACACCGACGGCGAGGTCGCCTCCCTGATGCGCCGCGTGAGCGATTGCCAGGCGATTTTCGCCCCCGATCTGCAGACGCCCAGCAAGCCGGAGGTCGCCAACGCGGTGTCGGTGATCTACGGTCCCAGCGTCTGACGCCCGAGCCGCCGCCTCGGCCCGCCAGGCTTAAGGCGCGCCGTAAATAGCGCCGCCAGTCTAACGCGCATGAGGCGCGGCGGAACGCGGGTGTCCGATGAAGATCGAGGCGTTCATCATCCAGTTCAGCGCCGTGGAAGATCGCTCCCCGCAGGAGGAAGCGGCCGCTGCCGAAGGTTTGATCCCGATCGTGGTGTTCGCCAACGGGCCGGAGAACGCCTATCTCGTGCGCGCCCGACCGGAGGACATCCAGAGCGCGCTGGACGAGGCGTGGTCCCACATCGATGCGGCGCGGCGCGAGCGTCAGGGCCGGCGGGCGGGGGTGTTCACCGCCATGGCCGAAGCGGTGGAGAGCGATTTCGCCAGCGCGCAGGGCGAAACCGACTTTCCGAAAGCCACCCTTTTCCTGTTCGCCGAAGCGCTGGCCGATGAGGGCGTAGATGCGCTCGACGATATCGAGCCGTGCGCCGTGCGCTTTGTGGCCGATGCGCTGATGAGCCCGAATTACGAGACCGCCCGCGCGGACTAAAGCCCAGGCCGTTTCCCGAAAAGTGTTACGCGGTTTTCGGACGATAAACGGTCTACCTTAAAGTGTAGGGCGGTTTTCTCGACTGGATTGATTCAATCCAATCGAGAACCGTTCTAGCGCACACTCAGCGCTCCGCGCCTTCGTCCTCTCCCGGCGGTTTCGGCGGCGGGAGTTCGCGCCTGCGCCCGTCCAGCAGGCGGGCGGCCTGGTCGCTGCGCGCGGCGTCCGCGGCGCGCTGGGCCTTGGTGCGGGCGCTTTTGAGCCGCGAGGTCTCGCCGGCTTGGGCGTTTTCGAGCTTGGCGCGCGCTTTGCGCGCTGCGCGCAGATTGACGATCTCACCCATTCCGCGCCGCGCCTCCTTCCAATGGCCTCCACGCTCAAGGTATGGCTGCGGGCGGCGGGAACAAGCGGGGATCAGCATGCGCGGCATCGCCACCTTCGTGGCCTGGACGTTCAGCGCGGCGCTGTTCTGTGCGGGGCTGTTTTTTTTGCTCGCGGCGACGTTTTTCGGGGCCAGTCCCGAGCGCGTGTTCGCCGCCGTCGGGACCGGGCGCACGGACGCGATCATCGCCCTGCTGGCGTTCGTCTTCGGCACCGCCGCGACCGTCGCTGGCGCGGTGGCCACCGTCTATCTGACCAATCTGGGCCTGCGCCTCACCCAGGATACCGAGCGCCGCGAGGCCACCCGCTTTGCGGCCGAGAAGTTCGATGAGGCGGTGTCCCACGTCACCGGCGTGGCGGCGGCGGTAAATGAGCTGCACGTCGTGGCCGCCTGGCTGCTTCCCGCGCTGGACGCGTTTGCGGAGGGCTTCGCCGTGCCGCTGCACCAGCTGCGCGAAACCGATCTTGAGCGCCTGACGCGCCAGCACGGGGACACCGCGCTCTTCGCCGCTGACGCGGTGACGCGGCTGGCGGATGCGGTGGAGGCGGCGGTGCGGGATGATTTCACCCGGTTCGCCCTCGCCCGGCGGGCGCCGGCGCCCCATTCGTCGCTGCCTCCGGAGGCCCTGGGCGCGCCGCTTCCGCTGCACGAATTGCCGGCCGCGCCGGCGCGGCTGCGCCTGGCGGCCTTGCGCCTGCGCCGCCAGCCGGCCTGGCGCATGGTCGAGGCGCGTCTGGTGGCCGATGCGGCGGCCTCTGGCGGGGAGGGTGCGCCCGAAGGCCAGAACGCACGGGTTTTGTTGTTTGCGGGCGCCTTGATCGACGCGTGGTACGAGCGTGCGCCCGGCGCCTCCCCGCACCGGGTGTTCGTATCAGGCGCGGCGTTCCTGGCCGACCTGAGCAGCGCCGCGCCAGACGGGCAGGCCCTGATGGCGGCGATGCGCGAGAAATATCCCGACGCCCTGCCGAAGCGCTTCTCGTTTCCCGCGGCGTTTGACGCCGCAAGCGCGTTCAGCCCCGCCTTTGCGCGCACCCTGGCGGCCGCACGCAGCCTGCGGGCGCTAGGCCTGCTGCAAGGCCCGCCGCCGGAGCCGTGAGGCGGCCCCGCTCGCGTTAGCCGGGCCCCGCATCCTTCGCATTGGCGCGGGCAAGCGCGGGGCGCGCCGCGCAGCGTTCGAGCCACGCATCGACCTTCGCCCCCGCAGGAACCATCTGGCGCGCCCACAAGCCCATGGCGGAGATCAGAATATCGGCGCCGGAGAAGCGCTCGCCCAAAAGGTGCGGGCCGCCCTCCAAGGCGGCGAGAATACGGTGATCCATCTCCGCGCGGCCCCGAAACGTCGCTGCCAGAACGGGATTGTCCTCAAGCCCGGCATAGGAATGGCTGATCACCGGCTCGATCACGCCCCCGCAATATGCGAGCCATGACAGATAGGGCCCGCGCAGCGGATCGCCCACAGGTACCCCGATGCCGGCGTCGGGGTAGAGGTCGGTCAGGTAGAGGAAGATCGCGGGGGATTCGGTGATCAGCGCGCCGTCATGCACCAGCGCGGGCACTTTCTTGTCGGGGTGGGGATTGCGCGGGTCGGGCGCGCCTTCGCCGGTCCGCATCCGGGGGATGTCGACATAGACGATGTCGTAGGGCGCGTTCAGCTCCTCCAGGAGCCAGAGGACGCGCGAGGAACGCGATTGGGGAGCGTGATACAGCGTGAGCACGGACGTTCCTCCGGGCGGCGACAATCCGCGGCCGCGACTATAAAAAGAAAGAACGAAAGCGCCGTCAAACGCCGCGAAACCAGCCGCCGCGCGCGCCGTTGTCTTGGCAGGGCGGTGGAACGCTACGGCATCCGCCGGAACGGGAGTTTACGCGATGATCGAAGGCCAAATCCGCGAGCACATGGAGGTCGTCGGCTCGGACGATAAACATGTCGGCAAGGTCGATAACATCCTCGGCGACCAGATCGAACTCACGCGCGAGATGGCGGTGGGCAAGCACCATTTGCTGCCGATCAGCCTGGTAGCCTTCGTCGATGACAAGGTTCACCTCGCCGTGACCGAAAACGAAGCCAAGGCGCGCTGGGTGGAGAAGCCGCACTAGATCGGCTCCCGATTGGATTGAATCAATCCAATCGAGAAAAACCGCTCTACACTTTAAGGTAGACCGTTTCTCGTCCGAAAACCGCGTAACACTTTTCGGGAGACGGCCTGGGCGCCGACCATACATCACAGAAGCAGGGTGAGCGGGGGCGGCGTCGCGGGCGCGGCCCCCGCTGCGCGTTGGGCGTGCGTTCAGCCCGGCCCGATCATCTTTTCCGGCCGCACGATCGCGTCGTATTCGGCATCGCTCACCAGGCCGCTGGCGAGCGCTTCGGCCCGCAATGTCGTGCCGTTCTTGTGCGCGGTCTTGGCGATCTTGGCCGCCGCATCGTAGCCGATCTTGGGCGCGAGCGCGGTGACGAGCATCAAGGAGCGCTCCATCAGGGCCTGAATGACATCGGTGCGGGGGGTGAGGCCGTCGATGCAATGGGTGGCGAAGCTCACCGCGGCGTCCCCCAACAGCCTGGCCGATTGCAGGAACGCATAGGCCACCACCGGCTTGAACACGTTCAGCTCGAAATGGCCTTGGCTCGCGGCGAAGCTGATCGTGGCGTGGTTGCCGAACACCTGCGCGCACACCATCGTCAGCGCCTCGCACTGGGTGGGGTTCACCTTGCCGGGCATGATCGAGGAGCCGGGCTCGTTTTCCGGCAATTGCAGCTCCCCCAGGCCCGAGCGGGGGCCCGAGCCCAGGAAGCGGATATCGTTGGCGATCTTGAACAGATCGGCGGCCAGCGCGTTCAGCGCGCCGTGCGCATAGGTAAGCCCCCCGTGGGAGGCCAAAGCTTCGAACTTGTTCGGCGCGGTCACCAGCGGCAGGCGCGCGATCCGGGCGGCCTTGGCGGCGAACAATTCGGCAAAGCCCGCCGGCGCGTTCAGCCCCGTACCCACCGCCGTCCCCCCCTGGGCCAGCTCGAACAGGTCGAGCTGGGCCTCCTCGATGCGGCGGATCCCGTTCTCCACCGCGTGCGCGTAGCCGGAGAATTCCTGCCCGAGGGTGAGGGGCGTGGCGTCCTGGGTGTGCGTGCGGCCAATCTTGATGATGTCCTTGAAGGCCTCCTGCTTGACCTTCAGCGCGGCGTGCAGGCGTGCGAGGCCGGGCAGGGTCACCGTGGCGAGCGTTTGCGCGGCCGCGATATGCATGGCGGTGGGGAAGGTGTCGTTGGAGGATTGCGAGAGGTTCACATGGTCGTTCGGGTGGACGGGCTTCTTCGAGCCCATCGTTCCGCCCAGCAGCTCGATCGCGCGGTTGGAGATCACCTCATTGGCGTTCATGTTGGTCTGGGTGCCCGAGCCGGTTTGCCAGACGACGAGGGGGAAATGGGCGTCGAGGGTCCCCTCGATCACCTCCTGCGCCGCGGTCACGATGGCGTCCCCAAGGGCGGGGTCGAGCTGGCCCAGCTCCATATTGGCCTCCGCCGCCGCGCGCTTGACCACGCCCAGGGCGTGGATCAGCGGCCGGGGCATGCGCTCCTCGCCGATCTTGAAATTGCCGAGGCTACGTTGCGATTGCGCGCCCCAATAAACGCCCTCCTCCACCTCGATCGGGCCGGACGTATCGGTTTCGGTGCGGGTAGGCATGGGCGGTGGTCCTTCGCGATTGCGCTATGGCGCTAGCATACTCGCCTCTACCCAGGAACGCGGTAAACG
Organism: Alphaproteobacteria bacterium; assembly: GCA_031398975.1. Classification (GTDB taxonomy): domain Bacteria; phylum Pseudomonadota; class Alphaproteobacteria; order Caulobacterales; family Aquidulcibacteraceae; genus JAKFWI01. The sequence goes on from JANNOI010000008.1 coordinate 37,064, forward strand.
GCATGTCTGGGCGAGAGGCGGGCGATGTTCGAGGAGTGCGACGCGCTGAAATGGACGGGCGGGGCCAAGGTGCGCTGGGCGCGCGCGGACGGGGCCTTCTATTTGCGCCTCGATGCGGTCACCAGCCAGGCGCGGGTGTACAAGCAGACGCTCGACCACTTCTTTCGCCGCGATTTCCGCGATTGGCGCCCGCTCTACGGGGATTTCAACGTCGAGATCCTGGTCGAGGTGCGGCCCGGCCTCCCGGCCATCGACCTCGACAACGTCGCCAAGGCGGTGCTGGACGGGGTGAAGGGCGCGCTGTTTTTCGATGACGCCCAGGTCGCGCGCCTGCTGGTGCAGCGGGTGGCGGCGAGCGACGAGCGGATCACGATCCGTGTCGCGCCGCTTGCGCCGTGAAAGCTATTTCTTGCGGAACGCATCGAGGCTTACGATGGCGCCCTCCGCCGGGCCGGCCTCCGCGGCGGTCGCTTGCGCCTCCGGCTCGTTGAGGCCCGGCAGGCCGCCCTGCTCGAACTGCAGGCCGAAGCGCACGCTCGGGTCGTAAAACCGCGTCAGCGCCGCGAAGGGGCAAACGATCGGCTGCGGCTGGCCGGCGAATTTCAGGATCACGCGGAAGCGGTCCGGGAACACTTCGAGGTCCCAGAATTGGTGCTCCAGCACGATCGTCATCTCGTCGGGGTAACGCTGGCGCAATTGGTCGGGCACGACCACGCCCGGATGCTGGGTGCGGAAGGTGATGTAGAAATGGTGGCGCCCCGGCAGGCCGCGGGGGCCGATGGCGCGCTCGAGCGCGGCGCGCACGACGTTGCGCATCGCGTCCTGCGTCAGGTTTTCGTACCCGATCAGATCGTCCGCCACCGGCGCTCTCTCCTTGCGTGTCATAGGCAAGGCACGACCCTTCGCGCGTTCTGCCCGAGCCGTCAACGCGCGCGCTTGCGAAACGGGAATCACCCGCCCCCGCACGGCCCGCAACGCGAAAACGGCCCTTGGCCCGCCACGCCCGCATCGAGCGTGATTAAATGGGCTACACGATCGTCACCATCGCCCCATAGGCCGCCAGCCGCACGTCGTGCGTGAGGAGCCGATAGGGTTCGGTGAGTGCGGTGGCCACCAGCATGCGGTCGAACGGATCGTCATGATGGCGCGGCAGGGTTTCGAGGGCCATCACATGCGAGGCTGTCACCGGCAGGATCGAGAAGCCGGAGGATTGGAAGAAGCCCGCAGCATCCGCCGCTGACATGGGCATGGCATGGACGCCCCGGCCGAGCGTGTGCTTGATGGCGATCTCCCACAGGCTGACGACGCCGACGAACAGCGAGGCCGCCGGGTCAAGGATCAATGCGCGCGCAGCCTTGGAAAGGCGCGGACTGTCCTCCACCGCCCAAAGAGCGATGTGGGTGTCGAGCAGCAAGTTCACTCCGCGCGGTCCCCGAAGAGGGCGGCGGCTTCGGCTTCCAGTTCGGGGTCGGGCGCAGGCGTAGAGAAATGCCCTTTGGCCGCCCCGATGCGCGGGCCGGCCGGCGGCTTGGCAATCGGCGCCAGACGCGCAGCGGGCCTGCCGTCGCGCGCGATAACGATCTCGGCCTCCGCCCCGCTCTCCAGCGCCTCGACAAGCCGGGAAAGGTTGGACTGTGCTTCCAGCATGTTGACGACCCTCATCGACGGCCTCCTGGATTAGCCAAGTCTAGCTCATCATGGTCTCTCACGCCGTCAAGCCAGCAATCCCGCATCGTTGTAAACCTTAAGAAGTCCCCGGCTTCTGTTGCCAGGCGCCGGGGGGCCCCGCCTAGCGGAGCTGAGCCGCTAGGACTTTAAAGGCGGTTTCACCCGCACCGCTTACGCGGCGAGAGCGTAACCTTCAGCATGGTTGTCGTTGGCAACTATGGCTGTTCGGCCTATGACGGGACCACCCGGGCAAAAGCAACGTCCTTCAACGTCCGTCGATCCTAATTCGGCCCCGCAACCGGCAACGATCCGGGAGGGTGGTGGAGCCGCCGGGAATCGCACCCGGGTCCGATCCGTCTATCTCCGCGCGTTTATCGCCATAGTCCGGGCGAACCCGGACAACGCTAAGATAGGCCGCATCGCGCCCCGCCGAAAGCCCCCCCTCGCGCGCGCTGTTGGCGGAGGGAGTGGAGTTCGCGCCCGCGCAAGGTTAAGCTCGCAGGCGGTGGCGGAGGGCGGCCGGGTGGTCGATGTTTTTATCTCGTATGCGCGCGCCGAGATCGAGCGGGCGCGGCCGCTGAACGCGGCCTTGCAGGGCTTCGGGCTCTCGACCTTCTTCGACGTCGAAGGCCTCGACGGTTCGGACGAATTCCCGGACGAGATCGATCGCGCGCTGCGCGCCGCCGGCTGCGTGATCGGGGTGTGGAGCCCGCATGCGCTTTCCCGCCCTTGGGTGAAAAAGGAGGCGCGGATCGGCGCCCATCGCGGCGTGCTGATCACCGCGCGCATCGCGCCTTTGGTGTTGGAGGAGCACACCACCGAATTCGCCGGCCGGCACCTGAGCGATCTGGAGGGTTTCAGCGGCGATCTTTCCCATGCGGGGTTTCTCGAGCTCATGCGCGCGGTGGCGGAAAAGCTGAACCGGCCGACGCTGCGTCAGCTCATCGTATTGGCGGCGCGCTCGGGCGCTGCTCCCGCCGCCGCCGCCCACCCGCGAGGTCCGTCCGAAGGCGTCGCCGCCCAGCGCTGGAAGCAGATCGAAGCCAGCCTCGATCCCCGCGATTACGAAGACTTTTTGGCCATGTTCCCCCAAGCCCCCGAATGCTTCGAAGCCCGCCGGCATAAGCGGCAGCTGGAGGATTGGGCGCGCGTCGCGAAGGATGATCCGGAGGCGCTGGAGGATTTCCTGGAGCGCGGCGTAGGCCAGGCAGCAGGCGGCCGAGCGTGCGGCGTCCCCGAGGCGGCGGCCCGGCGCGGTCTGGCGCGACGCGATCCCCGGGCTGCCGGAAAGCGCCTGCCCGGAAATGGTGACGATCCCGCCGGGGCAATTCCTGATGGGCGCGCCAGCGAGCGAAGAAGGCTCAGGCGATTCCGAACGCCCGCAGCACGAAGTGCGCCTGGACTATGCGTTCGCGTTGGGCAAATACGCGGTGACCTTCGAAGAATGGGACGCGGCCATTGCGGCGGGCGCGGAACTCGAAAAGCCCGACGATAGAGGCTGGGGCCGGGGCCGCCGGCCGGTCATCAATGTTAATTGGAACGACGCCCAGGCCTATGTTTCCTGGCTGAACGCCAAGCTTGGTTTGGGCGGACGTGCGGACGCTTATCGCCTGCCGAGCGAGGCGGAATGGGAATATGCCTGCCGCGCCGGCACGACGACGCCGTTCAGCTTTGGCGAGACCATCTCGACCGCGCAGGCGAACTATGACGGAAACTTCACCTACGGCGCCGGCAAGAAAGGTGAGTATCGAGAAAAACCCACGCCGGTAGGCTCGTTCCCCGCAAACGCTTTTGGCCTGCACGACATGCACGGCAATGTCTGGGAATGGTGTGAGGATGTCTGTAACGATTCCTACGCGGAATCCGGCCGGCCGGACAATGGGTCAGCATGGCTGACTGGATATGGCTCGAACCGCGTGAACCGCGGGGGCTCCTGGGGATTCACTCCGCAGTACCTCCGGTCGGCGTACCGCGGCAGGGACACGCCCACGAACCGCCTCAACTATCTCGGGTTCCGCCTCGCCCGGACGCTTTAAAGGTGTGCTTATTGATTTGTTAAATTGTGCAAAAAACCGAATCAGGAGGGTCTCGAACGGCTAACGGGGGTCTGGGGGCCTCGGCCCCCAGCGCTTGCCCGCTCGCCGAATCGGCGCTTCGTGCTTAGATCGTGGCCATGCATCCCGAGCGGCAATATCTCGATCTTCTCGCCGATCTGCTCGCGCGCGGCGTGCGGCAGGCGGATCGAACGGGGGTGGGGACGCTGTCGCTGTTCGGGCGCCAGATGCGGTTCGATCTCGCCGACGGCTTCCCGCTGCTGACCACCAAGAAGCTGCATCTGCGCTCGATCGTGGTGGAGCTGCTCTGGTTCCTGCGCGGGGACACCAATATCGCCTGGCTGAACGCGCGCGGCGTGTCGATCTGGGATGAATGGGCCGATGCGAACGGCGATCTCGGGCCCGTCTATGGCCGGCAATGGCGCAGCTGGGCCGCGCCCGACGGGCGTGTGATCGACCAGATCGCCGCTCTGGTGGAGGGGCTGACGGCCAACCCCGCCTCGCGCCGCCACATCGTCACCGCCTGGAACCCCGCCGATATCGCCGCCGCCGCGCTCCCCCCCTGCCATTGCCTGTTCCAATTCCATGTCGCGGAGGGCCGCCTCTCCTGCCAGCTCTATCAGCGCTCGGGCGACGCCTTCCTCGGCGTGCCGTTCAACATCGCAAGCTATTCCCTGCTGACCCTGATGACCGCCCAGGCGGTGGGCCTGAAGCCCGGGGAATTCATCCTCACCCTGGGCGACGCACACCTCTATCTCAACCATGTCGACCAGGCGCGCGCGCAGCTTACCCGCGAGCCGTTCCCCTTTCCCCGCATGGTCCTCAACCCCGAAAAGCGCGATCTCTTCGCGTTTGAGCCCGAGGATTTCGAACTCGTCGGCTACCAGGCGCATAAGCACATCAAGGCCCCGGTGGCGGTGTGAGGCGGCGCGCCCCCGACCCCCGCGACGCTGATCCGGAGGTCCGCAAGGAACGGATCAAGCTGTTGTCGGCCGCGGCCAACGCATTCGGCCTTGCACTGTTTATCGGCGCGCTTGTGGGGCCGTTCGTTGACCCCAACCGCTCGATCGAACTGTGGCGCACGCTCTCGGCGATCACATCCGGGGTCGGTTGCGTGCTTTTCGCGTTTTGGGTTCTGCGTTATATGAAAAGCAGAGGATGATGATGGATCCGTTTCTCCAATCTGCGATCGGGTTCGCGTTCGGCGTGACGCTCTTCGCCTTCGGCATCCGCTATATCGTTCCTTGGGCCGATCGGGTCGCCGACCAGCTCGAAACCCGCCGCGCGCCCCCGCCGGCGGAGTGAGCATCGCGCTTTCCCTGGTCGTGGCGCGCGGACGCAATGGGGTGATCGGGCGCGCGGGCGGGCTGCCGTGGCGGCTCGGCTCGGATCTGAAGCATTTCAAGGCCGTCACGCTGGGCAAGCCGGTGCTGATGGGCCGCAAGACCTGGGAGGGGCTGGCGCTTAGGCCCCTGCCGGGGCGGCCCAATCTTGTGCTGTCGCGGGACGGCGGGTTCACGGCGCCGGGGGCGTGGGTCTATGCCGATCTCGGGTTGGCGATTGCGGCGGGACGCGCGATGGCGCGCCTCGCCCGGGCTGACGAGGTCGCCTTGATCGGCGGGGCCGCGCTCTATGCCCAGGCCTTGCCGCTCGCCGATATCGTGCGCCTCACCGAGGTGGACGCCGCCCCGGACGGGGACGCCTTCTTCCCCCCCTTCGATGAGAGCGCCTTCCGCGAAACCGCCCGCGCCGATTTCCCCGCCGGCCGGAGGGACGATCACGCCTTCACCCTGCGCACCCTGGTGCGGCGCAGCTGAGACAGGGGCGCCGAGGCGCCAATCGCGGTATCTCGCCGGCCGCCGCCCGGGTAGTGTCCCGCCCGCGCGTGGGGAGGTGGGATCATGGAGTTCGAAATCGTCGCCGAGGGGCTTTTGTATCCCGACGGGCCGATCGCGATGGCGGACGGTTCGGTGATCCTGGTCGAGGTGGCGCGCGGGGCGCTGACCCGGGTCTGGGACGGAAAAACCGAGGTGATCGCCCAGCTTGGCGGGGGCCCGAACGGGGCGGCCCTCGGGCCCGACGGGGCGATCTATGTGTGCAATAATGGCGGCTACGAATGGGGCGAGATCGAGGGCATGCTCGCGCCCCAGGGCCCCGCCGCAGAGTATGAGAGCGGCCGCATCGAGCGCGTGGACCTGGAAAGCGGCGCCTGGGAGCAGATCTACGCCGCCGCCGAGGGCGAGCCGCTCTCGGGCCCGAGCGATCTGGTGTTCGACCGCGCCGGAGGCTTCTGGTTCACCGATTACGGCAAATCCTATCCCCGCTGTCGCGACCATAGCGGGCTCTATTACGCAACGCCGGACGGGTCCTCGATCGCCGAGGTCGTTTACCCCATGAGCACGCTGTGCGGGGTAGCCCTCGCGCCGGACGAGACCGCCCTCTATTGCGCCGAAACCCTCACCGGCCGGCTCTGGGCGTTCGATCTCGAAGCGCCGGGGCGCATCGCGCCGCGCGACGCGCTGCTGCCTGGGCGGTGCGTGGCCACCCTGCCGGGGTTGCATTATCTGGGTGGGCTGGCGGTGGAGGAGGGCGGTCAGGTGTGCGCCACCACCAGTTTCGAAGGCGGCGTGCGGACCTTCACGGTCGCCTCCGGGGCGAGCGAGCACCATGCCCTGCCGCACCGGCTGGTCAGCAATATCTGCTTCGCCGGCCCCGACCGCCGCGACGCCTACATCACCTTGTCGGGCGCCGGCCAACTCATCAAGACGCGCTGGCCGCGCCCCGGGCTGAAGCTCAATTTCGCAGGCTGAGACCCTTCATCGCGGAACATCGCCTTTTCGGCGACGTTAAGGGCCCAGGCGTCAGCGGGACGGGAGGGCGCATGGGCGCGACGTTCGAGGTGGACCGGCTCGTGTTCGGCCCCGGGGACGTGGACCTCGCGCGCTCGCCGCTGCGGGCTTCCCTAAACGCCGAGACGTTCATTCTGGGCGCGTTCAATCCGGGCCTCGCGCGGCTCCCCAACGGCAATCTGGTGCTGATGGTGCGGGTGGCCGAGGCGCTGCGCCCGCCGGCGCCGGATGCGCCGATGCAAGCCATCCGCTGGGCGGGGCCAGGGCGGTACGTGCTCGACGCCTACCCCCGCGCCAGCGTCGAGACGAACGACCCGCGCACCTTCCGCCTGCGCGAGGGCGGCCCCGCGCTTGCGGCGCTCACCTCCCTGTCCTGGCTCCTGCCGGTGGAGGTCAGCCCAGACGGGCTCCACATCGTCGCCGTCCATTACGACAAGGCGATCGCCCCGGAGGCCGGCTATCAGCATTACGGGATCGAGGATGCGCGCATTTCTATGATCGAGGGGCGCTATTGGATGACGACCTGCTCGGTCAGCGCGGAACGTCTGTGCACCACGCTTTATACGTCCGTAGACGGACTGACTTACACCCCCCATGGCCCCGTGCTCGACCACCAGAACAAGGACATGCTCTATTTCGAGGGCAAAGTCGGGGGCCTGTTCTATGCGCTGACGCGGCCCCTGGGCGAAGTCTATTTCGCCTATCCCAGAGAGAGCCCCTGGCGTGGCGGCCCCTCGATCAACCTGGCCGCGAGCCCCGATGGGCTGCACTGGCGCCCGCTGCCCGATCCGTTCATCCGTCCACGGAAGGACGCCGCCTTCGCCGCCCGGATCGGGGGCGGGGCCCCGCCCGTCTGCACCGAAAGCGGCGATTGGCTGATCCTTTATCACGGCGTGGCCGCCAATGCGCGGGTCGGCGCCTACGCCACCTTCTGGGCGCTGGCGGAAGGGCGCGCGCCGTGGAGGCTGCTGCACGTGGCGGACGAGACCCCGCTCCTTAAGGCCGCGCCCGCCCTCACCGCCCCGCTCGAGGCCGAGGGCAAGATGTATCTGTCTGATATCGTGTTCACCACCGGGATCGTGGACGCGGGCGAGGCCTATATCGTCGCCTCCGGGGAGGCCGACCTCGCGTGCCGGATCACCCACGTGCCGAAAGCGGCCTTCGCGCGCTGATCAGCCGAGCACGGCGTCGACAAGGAGGTAGGCGCAGGTCTGCGCGCGCCCAGCCGGGCCCGTGCGCTGGGGGCCTGAAGGCTTGAGCGCCTTGGCGGGCTCCCGCCGCAACGCTTCCGCGCAGGCGCGGGCGCGGGCGTCGCGGCGCAGATAGGCCGAAAGCGCCCGCACCGTTTCCGGCGCGGCGGCGCGCACGCAGGCGCGGCGCGCCTCGGGCCCTTGGGCGGCCGCACGCGCGATCGCGTCCAGGGCGGCGGTGGAAAGCGCGGTCGCGGGATCGGCGCCGGCGGCGGCCACGAGATCGGGCAGGCTCTGCTGGAACAGGCCCTGTTCAGGCGAGGTTTTCACCGCCGCCGCGCGGCGCGGGGGCGGAGGGGGGGCCGGCGGCGCGAGGTTTTCTGGGGCGCCCCGCCCGGCCAGGGTCAGCGCCAAGGCGGGCTCGGCGTCCGCCTCCGCCGCTGCGGAGGCGCGCTTGACGGCGTTCCATTGCGCGGCGAAGCCGGCGTGCGCGGCTTCGCGCGTCGGCCCGGGGCCGGGCTGGCTCAGGCGGGCGATATCGGCGGCGAGGCTGCGCGCCAGCGGCCGGCCCTGCCGGCGCAGCGTCTGCTCGAACGCCAGCAGGCGCGCGCCCGTCCGGGAGACGATGGCGTCGAGCGCGGAAAGCTCCGCGCGCAGGCGGTGGGCGGTGTCTCCCGCGCCGGCCGCGGTGCGGGCCTCAAGGAGCCTGTCAGCCAGCGCGCACAGGCGCGCATGGGCGTCCCGCGACGCCCGCGCTTCGTGCGCCGTATACGCGAGAAAGGCGATCAGCACGGCCGGCGCCAGCGCCACGACCGCGGCCGCAAGCAAAGCCTCCGCCGCGAGCGCTGCGCCCGCGGCGGCGAAGAGGGGGCTCCGGGCGAGCGCGACCGCGCCCGCGATCCAGGCCAGCGCCGCGAGCGCGCCCGCGCGCAGCGGGGTGAGGCCCGCCGGCGCAGGGGCTTCGATCCGCTCAAGCGAGGCGTCCGGGTCGATCGGGGCAAAGCGCATGGGTGCTGTCCTCGCCGGCGGGGCGGCGCAGCCGGGCCTGCAACCCCCGTGCCAAGCCGGCGCCCTTGAGCGCGCAGCGTCGTCTCAGGCGGAAGCGGTGTCGATCAGCAGGAAGGCGCGGGTGGCGTCGGCGCTCATGGAGGCGCGCCCGCGGCTTAGAAGCTCGCCCACGTGCACGCCGTCCCCGCGCAGAAAGGCGTTCGCGTCCGCGCGGGCTTCGCGGTCACGCTCGAGATAATCGGCCATGCGCCGGACCGCCTCGGGGGCGGCGTCGCGCACCGCGCGCCGGCGGGCCTGGGCGCCGTTGCGGGAGCGCTGGGCGATGCGATCGAGCGTGGAGAGGTTGAACACCTCGCCGAGGCGCAGCCCCGCAGCCTCCACCAGCGCCAGCGGCGCGCCGCGCTGGGCCTCCGGGTCGCGGGCGGGCGAGGGCGTGGTTTGGGGATCGCGCGGCCTTACCGGGCGGGCGTCGAGGAAGGGGGCTTCTGGTCGGGAGGTCTCCGGGCGGGAGAGAGGGGCGCGTTCGTCGTCGATCGCGGCCAGCACGTCGCGCCACGTCCAGCGGGGGGCGTCTTCCTCCGGCGGAAGGGGCGGGGAGGGCGGGGCGGGCGGCGGCGCCGGGGGCGGGCTGGGCGAAGCGCGCCCGGGGGACACGCCGGACAGGGTCTCCGATAGGCCGGGCTCGGCCGGGCGGGGGCGCTGGGGCGGGCTTGGGGGTTCGATGGGGCGCCGCGGCGGCGCGGGCGGCGTAGGCGCTGCGGCGCGTGCGGGGCGTGCGGTCTGGGTTGCGTTCTGCAGGGCCGCGTCCGGCGGGAGCTGCGGCGGGGCGGTGGCGGCGGCGCGGCGCGCGCCCTCGGCGGCCTCGCGCGCGGCGAGCGCTGTTTCTTTGAGCCGCTCCAATGCCGCGGCGGCCTCGCGCTCCACCGCGGCGGCCTCCTGGCGGATCAGGCCGGTGACGCGCTTGGCGTCCTCCACCGCGGCGCGGGTGCTGTCGCGGACCGCGCCCGCCGTGTCGGCGGCGACGAAGGTGGCGGCTTCCGCGGACTGGCGCGCCGCGTCGGTGAGCGCGCTCGCCTGGGTCAGGGCGTCCAGCGCGCCGCCCAGAACGCTCTCCAGCCGCAGCGTCGATTCCGCGCTGGCCTGCGCCGCCTGGCTCAGCGCGCCGGTGCGGTCGGAGATCAGGGCGGCGGCGGCGCCGAAGGAGGACAAGCGCGCGTCCAGCGCCTCGTCCGCGGCGCGGACTTCGGATTCCGCCAGGCGCGCGGCGTCGGCGATCAGGCGGGTGTGGCGGGAGATGCTGTCCCCGATCAGGCCGGCCTGGCGGTTCAGGTCTTCGGCGATCTGGCTGAGTGCGGCCCGCTCGCGCGCGACGCCGGCGAGCATGGCTTGCGCCCCCGCTTCGGCCGCGGCCGCGGCCGCCTCCATCGTGCGCGCCTGATCGGCCATCAGCGTCTCGAGCGTGCGGGCTTTTTCGAGCGCGGCGTCGACCGCGCGCTCGAGGACCTCGATCTCGCCGCGGACGGCCACGCCCACCCGGCGGGCGGACGCTTCGATGCCGGGGGAGGGCTCAAGCATGCGGGAGGCCGCGTCCGCCAGGCGCCCCGCCTCCGCGCGTGCGCGTACGCCCTCCCGCGCGGCCGCCCCGGACACCGTCAGGATCAAGGCCGGCAGCAGGATGAACAGCCCAAGCGCCACCTGCAGGGCCGGCTCCAGGCTCAAAAGCGTCGGGACGCCGAGATAAAGATAAACGAACACGCCCGCGCCGAGCGCCCACGCTACCGCCGCCAGCCCCGCGAACGCGAAGACGGCGCCGCCGCGCTGCGTCGGCGCCGCAGCCGCATCGTCGCCGGAATCCGTGCTGTCCCCGTCCGACCTGCCCATGCGCTCGAACCTGCTCGCCGCCCGTCCGGCTGTATAGAAATCGCGCCGCACCGGCGCAACGCGCAACCCAACCATCCGACTTTGACGAAAAGGCGGCTCGGGATCGGCGGTTTTGCCGGCCGGGCATGCAATCGGCGTGCCGTCTTGAGCGCACGAGAGCGTGTGAACGATCGCGCGTCTGGGCTCTTGACGCCCCGGAGGACGTGGGCCACAAGCGCGGTGTGTTACATTATAACAGAACGCACCTCGACAAGGCTGGGCTTCAGGGCGGGGGCGCCGGCGCGGCGTCGCGCACCCATCTCGCCCATGCGGCGGTGGTGGCGATGCACCTGATGTGCTGCGGGGCCCCCGTGCTCGCCGTGGCGGGCGCGGCGCTCGGCCTGGTGGCGCTCGGCGGGGCGATGGGCTGGCTTCACGCCCTGGTGCATGGGCACGAATTGGTCCTCCTGGCGCTGTCGGGATGTCTGGTGGCGGCGGGGGGCTTTGGGGAGTGGGCCGTGCGCGGCTCGCGCCGGGGCGTTCCAGTGCTGTTTGCGGTTTCCGTGGCGTGCCTTGCCCTCAATGTCGCGATCGTGGCGAGCCATCGCCTGCCCGGGATAGCGGGCGCCGCCGCCCACGTGGAAGCCGCGCGGCGCTGACGCGCCCGGGCCTGCGCCGAGGGCCGGGTTGACGGCGGCGCGAAGTGGCGTAGCTTCAGGACGAGATGTCGCAGGCGGGAGCGCCGAGACGGCGTCCCCGGGAGGCTTGCGGCGATGAAAGACAATTTGCCCGTCCGGTGCGTCAAGCACGGCCTCTGCGCCGCCTCCACGGCCGCGTTGGTGGTGGTCGCGGTGCTGCTGGCGGGCGCTGCGCTGGGGGACGGCGCAATCGAGGTGGTGCGGGCCACGAGCACGCTGCAGGTCGCGGGCCTCACGCCCTGACGGATCCGGTCCGGGCGACGGCTGCGGTGGCGTTTCCGCTGCGGCGCAGGTAAAGGCTGGGCGAAACCGGAAGGATCGCCCCCCATGGCCGCCCCGCAGCTGAGCCCCCCCGTATCGGCAGCGCTTGCGCGCATCAAACCCTCGCCCACCCTGGCCGTCACCGCCAAGGCGCGCGCGCTCAAGGCCGCGGGCCGCGACGTGATCTCGCTGGGCGCAGGAGAGCCCGATTTCGACACGCCGGAACACATCAAGGAAGCCGCCATCCGCGCGCTGCGCGAGGGCAAAACCAAATATACCGACGTCGACGGGATCCCGGAGCTCAAGGACGCGATCTGCGCCAAGTTCCAGCGCGAGAACGGGCTCTCCTACACGCGCGCGCAGGTCAATGTTTCGCCCGGCGGCAAGGCGGTGATCTTTAACGCGTTTCTCGCCACGCTCGATGCGGGCGACGAGGTGATCATCCCCGCGCCCTATTGGGTGAGCTATCCGGACATGGTGCTTTTGTGCGGGGGCCGCCCCGTGCTGGTGGAGACGACGCTGGAAGCGGGCTTCAAGGTCGATCCCGCCGCGATCGCGCGCGCGATCACGCCGCGGACCAAATGGATCATCCTCAACTCGCCCTCAAACCCCTCCGGCGCGGCCTATACGGGCGAGGAATTGAAGGCGATCGCGGCCGTGCTGCTCGATGCGCCCCATGTGTTCGTGCTTACCGACGATATGTACGAGCATCTGGTCTATGACGGGTTCTCGTTCACGACGATCGCGCAGGTGGAGCCGAGGCTCTATCCGCGCACGCTGACGATGAACGGGGTGTCGAAGGCCTATTCCATGACCGGCTGGCGGATCGGCTATGCGGCCGGTCCTGAGGGACTGATAAAGGGCATGGCGAGCGTGCTCTCCCAATCGACGTCCAACGCCAATTCCATCGCCCAGTATGCGAGCGTCGAGGCGTTGAACGGCCCGCAGGATTTCATCCCCCGCCACCAGGCGCTGTTCCAGGCGCGGCGCGACCTCGTGGTCTCGGGGCTGAACGCGGCGCCGGGCCTGTCCTGCCCCACGCCCGAGGGCGCGTTCTACGTCTATCCATCGCTCGCCGGGCTGATCGGCAAGCGGGCGCCGAGCGGGGCCGTGATCGCCACGGACGAGGATTTCGCCCGCGAGGTGCTGGAGGCGGAGGGCGTGGCGGTGGTGCATGGGGCGGCCTTCGGCGCGAGCCCGTGCTTCCGCATCTCCTACGCCACCTCCAACGCGCTGCTCGAAGAGGCCTGCCTGCGGATCAAGCGGTTCTGCGAGGCGATTGCCTGACGCCTGCGCCCTCCTCATCTCCATCAGGATCGCGTAAAGACGCCTGCGGGCGGTCGTCACATTGGGAAGGACATCGCATGGAACCGAACATCGGCATCGATAAGCAGGACCGCCAAGGCGTCGCTGACGGCCTCGCGCAGGTGCTGTCCGACACGTACGCCCTCTACGCCAAGACGCACGCCTATCACTGGAACGTCACGGGGCCGCAATTCAACTCGCTGCACCTCATGTTCATGACGCAATATACCGAGCTCTGGAACGCGCTGGACGATATCGCCGAGCGGATTCGCAGCCTCGGCGTCGTCGCGCCCGGGCCGGAGGCGGTCGCCAAGCGCACCGCGATCGTGGCCGATAATGGCGATGCGAGCGCGACCCAGATGGTCAAGAACCTGCTCGCCGGCCACGAAACGCTCATCAAATCCGCCCGAGAGGCGCTGCGCCAGGCCGAGGAAGCCGGCGACGACGCCAGCGCCGACCTGATGACCGCCCGGGTGGCCTTTTCGGAAAAAACCGCCTGGATGCTGCGCGCGACGGCGGAGGCGGAGTGAGCGCGGAGATCGTCGCGGCGTTCCGGCGCTACGATGCGGCGTGGCGGGGCAAGGATTGGCGCACCTTGGAGGAGGCGCTCTCGGAGCGCGTGGTCTTTCTCTCGCCCCGCTTCTCCGCGCGCCTGGAGGGCCTGGCGGCCTGCATCGACAGCGTGCGCGGTTTCTTCGAGCGCTGCACGCTGCTCGAGTATCAGGAGATCGACTTGATCGTCGACAAGAGCGGGCCGACGGCGGTGGCCACCCATCGCTGGCGCATGCGCTGGCGCTCGGACATGCACGAGCAGACCGATACCGGGCGCGACATCCTTATCTTCGCCGACGAAGCGGGGGTGTGGCGGGTGGTGTGGCGCATCATGATCGAGGATCACGCCGATAGCGGCGCCAAGGTGCTGCTGAGCTGAGCGCCTGAGCCCCGCCCGCCCTAACCGGGATCGCGGGAGCGGCGTTTGCGTTCGTTCGGATCAAGCCAGCGTTTGCGCACGCGCACCGCCTTCGGCGTGATCTCCACCAATTCGTCGTCATCGATCCAGGCGATCGCCTGCTCAAGCGTGAAGCGGCGCGGCGGCGTGAGGCGGATCGCCTCGTCCTTGCCGGAGGCGCGCACATTGGTGAGCTTCTTGCCCTTCAGCGGATTGACGTCGAGATCGTCGGGCCGCGAATTCTCGCCGATCACCATGCCCTCATAGACCGGCTCGCCCGGATCGATGAACAGCACGCCGCGCTCCTCGAGGTTCCACAGCGCATAGGCCACCGCCTCGCCCTGGTCGTTCGAGATCAGCGCGCCATTGCGCCGCCCGGCGATCTCGCCCTTGAACGGGGCCCAGGCGTGGAACACGCGGTTCATCACGCCGGCGCCGCGCGTGTCCGTCATGAACTCGCCGTGATAGCCCACGAGCCCGCGCGCGGGCGCGAGGAATACAAGGCGCGTCTTGCCCCCGCCGGAGGGCTTCATCTCCTGCATCTCGCCCTTGCGGGTGGACACCTTCTCAATCACCACGCCGGCGAATTCCTCGTCGACGTCGATCGTCACCTCCTCAATGGGCTCGAGCATCTCGCCCGTCGCTTCGTCCCGGCGCGTGAGCGCCTGCGGGCGCGAGACGGAGACCTCGAAGCCCTCCCGCCGCATCGTCTCGAGCAGCACGCCGAGCTGGAGTTCGCCGCGCCCGGCGACCTCGAAGGCGTCCTTGTCGGCGGTTTCGCGCACGCGGATGGCGACGTCGGTCTCGGCCTGGCGGTAGAGGCGCTCGCGGATCACGCGCGACTGCACCTTGTCCCCGTCCCGGCCCGCGAGCGGGCTGTCATTGATGGTGACGGTGATGGCGAGCGTAGGGGGATCGATCGGGGCGGCCGGGATCGGCTCGGCGAGATCGAGCGCGCCGATCGTGTCGGCGACGGTGGCCTCGGCGAAGCCGGCCAGCGCCACGATCTCGCCCGCCTCGGCGCTCTCGACCGGGATGCGCTTCAGGCCGCGGAAGGCGAGGAGCTTGGAGAGCCGCGCCCGTTCGCTCTCCACCCCGTCGCGCGAGATGGCCTTCACCGTATCGCCCACCGAAACCCGCCCCGCCTCGATCCGGCCCACCAGCAGGCGGCCGAGGAAGGGGTCGTTGTCGAGCAGGGTGGTGAGCAGGGCGAAGGGCTGGTCGCGGCGCTGGACGGGGACGGGCTCGGGCACGTGCGCGACGATGGTGTCGAACAGGACGGAAAGGTCGCTGCGCTTGTCCCCCAGGGCGCGCAGGGCCCAGCCTTCCTTGCCGGAGGCGTAGAGAGCGGGAAAATCGAGCTGCTCGGAGCTTGCGCCCAATTTGTCGAACAGGTCGAACACCTGGTCGAGCACCTCGTCGGGGCGGGCGTTCGGCCGGTCGGCCTTGTTAAGCACCACAATGGGCTTGAGCCCCTGGCGCAGCGCCTTGCCGAGCACGAATTTGGTCTGCGGCATGGGGCCTTCCTCGGCGTCCACCAGCAGCAGACAGCCGTCCACCATGGAGAGGATCCGCTCCACCTCGCCGCCGAAATCGGCGTGGCCGGGCGTGTCCACCACGTTCACCCGCGTCTCGCCCCAGACGACGGAGGTGCATTTGGCGAGGATGGTGATGCCGCGCTCGCGCTCCTGGGCGTTGGAATCCATCGCGCGTTCGGCGCGGGCCTCATTCTCCCGATAGGCGCCGCCCTGGGCGAGCATCTGGTCCACCAGCGTGGTCTTGCCGTGGTCGACGTGGGCGATGATCGCAATGTTGCGGAGCGCGGGCGCGCGCATGGGGAAGCCTGTCTGCTCGGCGGAAGAATAGGGGCCTTACTGCCCGCTTCGGCGCACCGCGGCAAGCCGCCGGGGCCAAGGCGCGCTGCGTCGCAACCCGAAATCTTACGATTCCCTTGTGCGCCGCAACATGGAATCGAGGCGTCAATCTATTGATTTATTTAGGTTTGGGGCCGGGCTATGCGTTATCGGGACGATCCCATGCAAAAATGGCAATTGCCCTTTTCGCACCGCATCATATCCTAATCCTCGTTACGACGTCGCTGACGTCGTCGCCCTTCTCGGGCGTTTCCTCCCTATCACCTTCGCCGCGCCCGCTGGGCGCGGCGTTTTCTTTTGGCCATAGCTGATTTGCGCCGTTTGCGCGACATTTTTCATGGGCCATGGCGCCTTTCGCCGCATACTCGCCCAAAAGGAATTAGCCGCTTGGCGTCCGCGCTGCGGCCGGGGCCGGTTCAAGCTCGGGCGGGGCGGTATTCTCCCAGCTGTCCGCGCGCCGCAGCTCCGGGAAGAGCGCCGCCCACCCCGCCGCCACGCCCAGCGAGAGCGCGCCCCCCAGGATCACCGCCGGCGTCACCCCGACCAGGCGCGCCGCGACCCCCGATTCGAACTCTCCCAGCTCGTTCGAGGCCGAAATGAAGATCGAGGAGACCGCCGAGACCCGCCCGCGCATGGAATCGGGGGTGGCCAGCTGGATCAGCGTCTGGCGCACATAAACGCTCAGCATGTCGCCCGCGCCTAGGGCTGCGAGCGCGATCGCGGCCGGCCAGAAGCTGGTGGCGGCGCCGAACGCCATGGTAGCCACGCCGAACACGGCCACGCCCCCAAACAGCCACCGCCCCATGCGCCGCTGGATCGGGCGCGCCGCAAGGACAAGCGCGACGATCGCGGCCCCCACCGCCGGCGCCGCGCGCAAATGGCCCAGCGCCTCAGGCCCGGCATGGAGCACGTCGCGCGCATAGGCGGGCAGAAGCGCGGTCGCGCCCCCCAGCAGCACCGCCATGAGATCGAGCGAGATCGCCCCCAGCACCACCCGGTTGCGCCCCAGATAGACGAGGCCCTCCACGATCAAGCGCAGACTCTGGCCGCGGGCGGGATCGGCGTGGGGCTGGGGCCGCGCCGCCAGCACCGCCAGCACCGCCGCCCCGATCAGGGCCGCGCCCGCCGCGAACGGCGCCGCCGGCGAGAGCGCATAGGCGTAGCCCCCCGCGGCCGGCCCGATAATGCTCGCGCTTTGCCAGGCGAGCGAATTCCACGCCACCGCCGCCGGCAGCTCCGCGCGCGGCACGAGCTGGGCGGTCACCGATTGCAGCGCCGGCCCGTTGAAGGCGCGCGCCGCGCCGAACACGGCCGCCAGCAGGAAAGCTGGCCACAGCGCCTGCGAAACGAGCGCCAGCACGGCAAAGCCCGCCGCGCACAAGCCCTCCACCACCAGCACGATCAGCACGATGGTGCGGCGGTCGTACCGGTCCGCCGCCTGGCCGGCGAACGGGCTAACCAGCGCCAGCGGCAGGAATTGCGCGAGCCCGATCAGGCCGATGAAGAAGGCCGCCTCCTCGACGCTGCGCGTCTCGCGGGCGCGGTCATAGACAAGCCAGGCCAGCGCCACCGCCTCCATCTGCAGCGCCAGCACGCCCGCGACGCGTGCGATCCAGAACAGGGTGAATTGGCGGTGGCGGAAGACGCCCGCGGCGGGTAAGCGAAACACGGTGCGGGCTTAGACCGCTTTCGCGGGCGGGGAAATCGCGATTCCGCGGCCGGGAGCGGCGCCTGCGCCCCGGCGGTGCGCTTGACGCTCGCAAGCGGGCTGCATAGCTCTACGCCAATGGCGATCCGCGATATCCTCACCGTCCCCAACCCGATCCTGAAGCAGCGCTCGGCGCCGGTGGCGGCCGTCGATGACGCGCTTCGCGCGCTGATGGACGATATGCTGGCCACGATGTACGCCGCGCCCGGCATCGGGCTCGCGGCGATCCAGGTGGGCGTGCCCAAGCGGGTGATCGTCATGGATCTGGCGGGCAAGGACGAGCCGCCCCGGCCGCGCTATTTCGTCAACCCCGAGATCGTGTGGGCCTCGACCGAAACCAAGCCGTGGGAGGAGGGGTGCCTCTCGGTGCCCGAAATCTATGACGAGGTGAACCGCGCCGCCCGCGTCACGCTGAAATACCTCGATTATCATGGCGCCGAAGTGGTCGAGGAGGCCGATGGGCTCTTCGCGGTCTGCATCCAGCACGAGATGGACCATCTCGAGGGCGTGCTGTTCATCGACCATCTGTCCCGCCTCAAGCGCGACACCGCCGTCCGCAAGGTCCGCAAGCAGCAGGCGCGCGAGACGGCCGATTAGCATTTCCGATGTAGGGGATGCCGGCTCCCGCCTATGCCCGGCGCCCGCCCACCAGCTTATGTGCGGCGGGGAACTTTTCGCGCGGGCGGGTTTTGGTTGCGCTGAGGCTTCGAGGGGGCGGGCATGAGCGAGATTTCCGATGCGGGCGCGGCGCGGCCGGCCGAGGCCGGGCGGCTTTCGGCGATCATCGTGTACGGGCTTTATCTCTTGTCCATCCCCAGCGCGGCGACGTTTGCGCTGCTGGGCGTGGTGATCGCGTACTTTACCCGGGCGGGGGCCGCCCCTTGGGTCGCGAGCCATCTGACAGCGCAGATTCGCTGGTTCTGGATCGCGCTGGCGCTGGGGGTGGTGCTGTTTGCGCTGTCCATTCCCGCTTGGGCGCTGACCCTGGTGCTGATCGGGTTTCCGCTGCTCTGGCTGCTCTGGGCGGCGGGCGTGCTGGTGCTGGCCTGGTTCACGATCGCCAGCCTGATCGGCCTCTTGACGCTGCTGGCGGACCGGCCGATGCGGCGTTGAGGGTGAAGCCTCACGAGCCCGCGAACCGCTCCAGCAGACGGCGCAGATAGGCGCGTTCGGCCTCCGGGCGGCGGGGGTCCTGCGCGCGGCGGCGCAATTCGTCCAGGATTTCGCGCGCGCGTTGGCGGTCGGCGGCGTCCGGAACTGAGACTTCCTCGCCGGTCCGGTCGGCCGCGCCCATTTGGCGCCCTAACGGGTCCCGTTCACCGGTCTGGCCTTGGCCGGGCGCGTTGCGCGCGTCCTCCCGGCGCAGGATTTCCTTGGAGAGGGTTTCCGCCCCGGCGCGCAGGCGGCGCAGCGCCTGGTCCTGGGCCTGCTCGGCGGCGGCGAAATCGCCTTCGCGGAGCGCTTTGGCGGCCTCGTCCATCGCTTCCCCGGCGGCGGAGAGATCCTTCTCGCCCTCGCTTGCGCCCTCGCCTGCGCCTTGGCCTGGGTCCCTCGCGTTTTGCTCTCCGGGGCTTTGGTTCCGTTTGGCCTCGTCCAATTGCCGCCGCAGCGCCTCCTGGCGCTGGGCGAGCGCGCGGCTTTCTTCGTTCTTTTTCTCCCCTTCGCCTTCCTGGCCGCCGCGGGCGGTTTCATCGCGCAGCGCGCGCTGCTTGCCGATCGCGTCGGAGAGCCCTTCGACCTGTTCCTTCAGCTCCCCATCCTGCTCGCCGGGTTCGCCGCCCTCGCCCTGGCCCTCGGCCAGCTTGATCTCGAGATTGTCGAGGATCGCGGCGAGCTTTTCGAGCAGCGCCTGGGCGGCCGCGGTCTGTCCCGCCTCGGCCAGGCGCTGGACTTCGCGCAGCATCTCCTCGACGTCGTTGCGGCTGATCTGGGTGTTGGCTTTCGTGTCCTCGTCGGAGGGGCTGTTCTGCCGGCCCTCGCGCTGGGCCTCCTGGACAAGCGCCTGGAGGTAGTTCTGCATCGCCTGGCGCACCGCGCCCGACAGCCGGCTCAATGCCTCCTTGTCGGCGCCGTTGCGGATCGCCTCGGAGAGCGCGCGCTGGGCCTCCAGCAGGGCGCGGCGGGCGTCGGCGGCGTCGCCATACTCCGCCCGCAGCGCGGTTTTCCACAGGATGTCGGCCGCGGCGACGCTGGCGGCCGGGTCGCGGGCGGCGCCCAGCGCGGCGCGCGCGCCGGCGAAGCCCGCAAAGACGGCGAGGTCCTGGAAATACCCGTCTTCCGGGGCCGCGGTCAGCGCCTCGATCATGCGCGCGGCGCGCTTGATCGCGTCGGGGGCGCGCTCGAGGCTCGCGTTAAACTCGTCCGTCAGGATCGGGTCGGAGCCCGTGCCGAACACGATGTCGAAGCCCTTCAGCCGCGCGGGGACCTGGTCGGGGCGCAGCCGGGGAGGAGGGTCGTACGGCCGGCGCTCGAAGAGGATCTCCTTGCGGACCTCGATCGCAGCGCGCGCCAGCGGCTGCAGGAAGAGCTTCTCCGGCAGCTTCACCCGCGCGGGCGGGCTCTGGCCCTCCTGGCCCAGCGCGTCCACGGCCACCACGCGCGCCTCCACTTCGAGCCCGGCATAGGGGTGATCGGGCAGTTCGAGCTTGGACTCGGCGCTGGCCTGGCGGGGATCGGCGGCGGGCGGCTCGATCGGGATGTCGAGCGGGGCGGCGCCCGCCAGGCCCAGCGGGGGATCCACGGGAGCCACGCGCAGCTTCAGCCCCCGCACCCCGAAATCGTCCTCCGCCGACCAGCGGAACGACACGGCCTCCCCCTCGGCCTTGGGCGGGGCGGCGAAGGCGGCCTTGGGCGCGGCGTCGGCCCCCGGGCGGATCGCCCAGCGCGCCTGGGTATGGAAGCGCACGATCTTCAGCGTCCCCGGCCCGGGCAGAGCGAGCTTGGCTTCATAGGCGCCGTCGGCGGCCTTCACGAAGCGCGCGGCGCGCCGGCCCTTGGCGCCCTCGAACACGAGCATGGGCGCGCCCACCGGGCCCGTGACCCGCACCGTCGCCTCCACGCTCGGGGGCGTGGCCACCTGCTCCCCGACCCGCCCGCTCAAGGAGACCGGGGCGGCGCCCGTATAAGAAGCAGGCGCGGCCCAGGCTTCGATCTCCAGCGGCCCGTCCCCCAGCAGCGGACCGGGATCGGGCAGCAGCGCGCGCGCCAGCCGGTCCGGCGCCTCCAGGCCCGCCGTCAGGAGCCCCCCCACCACCGCCGCCCCCGCAACATAGCGCAGCCGCCAGGGATCGGCGGCGTTGAGATCGAGGCGGACGGGCTTGGCGGAGGCCCGCAGCGCAGCCTCCCGGGCGCGCGCTTGGGCGCGGTTCCAGAGGGCGAGCCCCATCGGGTCGAGCCGGGCGGGGTGGTCTTCCAGGGCGTCGAGCGCGTGCGCGTCAAGGCCGGCGTCGATGGCGAGGCGCGCGCGCGCCTCCGCCACGCTCGGCCGGCGCCAGAACTGGGCGCGGCGCACGGCGAGCGCCACGAGGCCCCACAGCACGGCGATGGAGACGAGGCTTGCAGCCAGCGGCGGGGCGGCGGCGTGAAAGCCGAACAGCGACACCCCGATCCAAGCGAGCGCCGCCAGCAGCGGGGCGGCCGCCAGCGGCGCCAGCCGCTCCACCGTCAATGCGGCGCGGGCGCGATCGAGCTCTTGCGCGAGCTGGGCTGTGGCTTGCTCGTGCTTCATGCGCGGCGCATGTCTCCCGCGGCCTTCCGGGGCCCGCCGTGCACAACGGCCGCCCTATCCGCTATCGTCAATGCGTAAAGATTAGGGCGCAAGCCAGGACGGCATAGGTTCGAGCTGCAATTGCGCCTCGACGCCAAAGCGCTCACGCACGCAGGCGAACCGCTCCCCGTTCACCAAAATCTCGGGAATTAGGGGCCGGGAATTATAGGTGGAGGCCATCACCGCCCCATAGGCGCCGGCCGTCAGGAACGCCACCAGCGCGCCAGGCGCCAGCGGGGTGAGCGACCGGGCTCGGGTGAAGGTGTCCCCGGTCTCGCAGATCGGGCCCGCCACGTCGAAGGGCGCGCGCGGGGCGTCCGCGGCCGGGGCGTCCACCGGCATGATATCGTGATAGCTTTCATACAGGGCGGGCCGGATCAGGTCATTCATCGCGGCGTCGACGATCAGGATCCGCCGGTCGGCGCGCTCCTGGATGCGGATCACCCGGGCGAGCAGCACCCCGGCGTTTCCCGCGATCAGCCGGCCGGGCTCGTAGGCGAGGCCGATGTCCATCCCCGCGAACACCCGCTTGACCATCGCCCCATAGGCCGCCGGCGTCGGGGGATCGGGCTCGTCGAAATAGGCTGCGCCCAGGCCGCCGCCGAGGTCCAGATGCGCCACCGGCAGGCCTTGCGCGCGCAAGGTCTCGGCAAGGCGCCGCAGCAGCGTAAAGGCGGCCTCCAGCGGGGCGAGGTCGCGGATCTGGCTGCCGATATGGACCGCCAAGCCCACCGGGCGCAGGTGCGGGTTGGCGCTCGCCCGGGCGTAGAGCGCCAGCGCATCCGCGGGGCTCACGCCGAATTTGTCGCTGCTCTTGCCGGTGGAGATCTTGTCGTGCGCGCCGGCGCCGATGCCGGGATTGACGCGCACCGCGATCGCCGGGGCCGCCTGGAGCCGCGCGGCGACGCTGGACAGGAGATCAAGCTCGGCCGCGCTCTCCACATTGATCTGGCGCACGCCCAGGCGCACCGCGAACTCGAGCTCCTCCTCTGTCTTGCCGACGCCGGAGAATATGATGCGGTCCGGCGCGATCCCCGCCCGGCGCGCGCGCACGATCTCGCCGGCGGAAACCGTGTCCGCGCCCGCGCCGAGGCGGCCCAGCGTGGCGAGCACGGCGAGGTTGGAATTGGCCTTGACCGCAAACGCGACGAACCCGTCCCCGACGGCTTGTTTGAACACCTCGAAATGGCGCGTCAGCGTGGCGGTGGAATAGACATAGGCGGGGGTGCCGTGGGCGGCGGCGATGGCGCTGAGCGCTACGTCCTCGCAGGCGAGCGTCCCGTCCCGGTAGGCGAAATGGTGCACCAGCGCCTCAGGGCAGGGGCGGCGCCGAGATCGGCGAGGCGGTGGAGGGCCTGGAGGGGGGGGGCGGGGTGGGCGTCGTCTGGGCCCCGGCGGGAGCGGCTTCCGGCGCGGCGGCCGCGGCGGCTTCCTTTTGGCGCTTCTGTTCGGCCTCGTAGCGCGCGCGCTCTTCGCCGAAGAGGGGAGCGGGGCGGGCGAGCCCCCCCTTGATGCCGCAGGCCGCGAGCAGCAGCGGCAGGCTGAGCGCGGCGATCGCGGTGCGTTTGATCATGGCTGTTGATCCCCAAGCAGCGCCTTCCAGCGCGCGATCTGCGCGCGCACCTGGGCCGGCGCGGTTCCCCCGTAGCTAGCACGGCTCTCCACCGAGCGCTCCACGCTCAGCACTTCGAACACCCCGGCATGGATGCGCGGCTCGATGGCGCGCATTGTCTCGAGCGGCAGGTCCGAGAGGTCGGTGACGCCCGCGGCTTCTGCGGCCTTCACGATCGCGCCGGTGACGTGGTGGGCGGCGCGGAACGGCAGGTCGAGCGCGCGCACCAGCCAGTCCGCGAGGTCGGTGGCGGTGGAATAGCCGCGCGCGGCGGCGGCCTGCATGGCGGCCCGGTCGAAGCGGATCGTCTCGATCATGCCTTGCATGGCGGCCACACTCAGCGCGAACGAGTCGAAGGCCTCGAAGGTGAGCGCCTTGTCCTCCTGCAAATCCTTGGCGTAGGCGAGCGGCAGCGCCTTCATCACCCCGAGCAGGGCGGAAAGATTGGCCCCGATCCGCGCGGCCTTGGCGCGCACGAGTTCGGCCGCGTCCGGATTGCGCTTCTGCGGCATGATGGAGGAGCCGGTGGACCAGGCGTCGCTCAACCGCGCGAAGCCGAATTGCGGGCTCGTCCACAGCACGATCTCTTCGGCCAGACGTGAGAGGTGGGTCGCGGCGATGGCCAGCGCCGAAAGCGCCTGCAAGGCGAAATCGCGCGCGGCCACCGCATCGAGGGAATTGGCGGCGGGCTCCTCGAAGCCCAGCGCGCGGGCCACGGCGTGGCGGTCGATCGCAAAGCCCGTGCCCGCCAGCGCGGCCGCGCCCAACGGGCAGCCGCGCCCGGCCTCGCCCGCCGCCGCCGCGAGGCGCAGAATGTCGCGGTCCAGCATCTCCACATAGGCCATCAGATGATGGCCAAGCGTGATCGGCTGGGCGGTTTGCAGGTGCGTGAAGCCCGGCAGCACCCAATCGGCGTGCGCCTCCGCGCAGGCCAGCAGCGCACCCTGGAGCGCGGCCACCCCATCGCCTGCGGCGTCGGCGGCGCGGTGGGTCCAGAGCTTGAAGTCGGTCGCCACCTGGTCGTTGCGGGAGCGGGCGGTGTGCAGGCGCTTGCCGGCCTCCCCGATCCGCTCCGTCAGGCGGGCCTCGATGTTCAGATGGATGTCTTCCAGGTCGGGGGAGAAGACGAAGGCGCCCGCCGCGATCTCTGCGGCGATCTGGTCAAGGCCTTCTTGTATCGCGCGCCCGTCGGCCTCGGTAATAAGGCCCTGCGCGGCCAGCATGGCGGCGTGCGCCTTGGAGCCCTCGATGTCCTCCCGCCACAGGCGCTTGTCGACGTCGATGGAGGAATTGATGGCGCGCATCACCGCGTGGGTCTCGGCGGCGAAGCGTCCGCCCCAGAGGCCTTGCGCGCGCTGCTCCGGCCCGCCCTCGGGCTCCGGCTGATCAGATCGGGAAATCGTGGACATGAACGACCCTGGCGTAACACCGCCGCAGAAGCCGCCCAAGACGCCCCTCGCCTGGCGCTTGGCGGGCATTTTGGCGCTGATCGGCGCAGCGGCTGTGCTCTACGTGCTTTTCCAGTCCGTTTCAAAGCCTACCGAGGCGGGCTTCGCGCGTTTCTCGCGCGGGGGCCTCGCCAAGCTCGTGGCCCTGCCCGAGCCGCCGCCCCAGCCGGGGACCGCGTTCACCGATGCGGGGGGCTCTGCCCGGACGCTGAAGGACTTCCGCGGGCAGGTCGTGGTGCTCAATCTGTGGGCCACCTGGTGCGCGCCCTGCGTGGAGGAGATGCCGACGCTCGCGGCGCTTGCCGGGCGGTTCGCGGGCGAGCCGGTGCGCGTGGTGGCGCTGAGCGTCGACCGGGCGGGGGATAATGCGTTCGCCCAGCGCCGGTTGGCCAAGCTGTCGGGCGGGCGCCTCGCCTTCTTCCACGACCCCACCTATGCGGTGGCCTTCGACGCCCAGACCCAAGGCTTTCCCACCACCATCGTCTATTCCAAGGACGGGCGCGAACTCGCGCGGCTTGCGGGCGCCGCCGACTGGTCGGGCCCGGAAGCGGCGGCGCTGATCGAGGCCGCCCTCGAGGAATGAGCGCAGCCGCCCCTCAGGCGGGCGGGACGCGGCGCAGCGCGTCACGGCTCTCAACCCGGCGATAGAAGCAGCTCCGCTCCCCGGTATGGCAGGCGGCGCCCAGCTGCTCCACCCGCAACAGAAGCGCGTCCTGGTCGCAATCCACCCGCATCTCCACCACGCGCTGGGTGTGGCCGGAGGTTTCGCCCTTGCGCCAGAGCGCCTGGCGCGAGCGGGACCAATAGGTCGCCCAGCCGCTCTCGAGCGTGGCCGAGAGCGCCTCGGCGTTCATATAGGCCACCATCAGCACCGCCCCGGTCGCATGGTCGGTCGCGATCGCGGGGATGAGGCCCTCGGCGTTGAAGCGCGGCGTGAAGGCGAGGCCCGCCTCAATCTCGACCCCCTCAGCCATGGCCCGCCAGTTTGAGGAAGCGGCCTTGCAGGGCCGCGTCCGTCTTGAAGACGCCGGTGAATTGGGTGGTGATGGTGGTGACGTGCTTGTGGTGCACGCCGCGCGTGGTCATGCACTGATGCTCGGCGTCGATCATCACGGCCACGCCCGCGGGGTGCAACGTCTGGTTGATCACGTCGCAGATCTGGGCGGTCATGGTTTCTTGCGTCTGCAGGCGCTTGGCGAAGATCTCCACCACCCGCGCGATCTTGGAGATGCCCACCACCCGGTCCGTCGGCATGTAGGCGACGAAGGCCTTGCCGAGGAAGGGGGCCATGTGGTGCTCGCAATGGCTTTCCACGTCGATATTGCGCAGCATGACGAGGTCGTCATAGCCCTGCACCTCCTCGAACGTGCGCGACAATTCCTTCACGGGATCGGCGTCGTAGCCGCGAAACCATTCTTCATAGGCGTCCACCACCCGCTGGGGGGTGTCGAGCAGCCCCTCGCGGCGCGGGTCGTCCCCGGCCCAGGCCAGCATGGTGCGCACTGCTTCCATGGCCTCTTCGCGCGTGGGACGCCGGAACGGCGCGGGCGCAAGCGAACGCGGCTTTACCAGATTATCCATGAAACCTCTTCATCCCCCCGCTATGGCGGGCTCTCAATCCGCCCGCTCCACCGAACGCCCCGCAGGGCTCTTTAGCTATAGATAGGGTATGCCCGCACCCGCCGCCACATTCCCGCCCGACACGAACAGGCGTATCAAAACAAAGGCCCGGAGCGTGGCGATACCGAACAGGAACCATGGCCGAACTCTTCCTCACAAACACCCTCACCCGCCGCAAAGAGCGGTTCGTTCCAGCCGATCCTGCGCGGGTCACGCTCTATGTGTGCGGCCCTACCGTTTATGACGTCGCCCATATCGGCAATGCGCGCCCGGCGGTGGCGTTCGACGTGCTGTTCCGGCTGCTGCGGCTGCTCTACGGCCGCGACGCTGTGGTCTACGCCCGCAACCTCACCGATATCGACGACAAGATCATCGCCGCCGCGCGCGCCGCCGGCGCGCCGATCGCTGCCGTCACCGAACGCTTCACCGCGCTCTACCGGGCCGATATGGCCGCCCTCGGCGTGCTTTCGCCCACCTTCGAGCCCGCCGCCACCGCCCATATCCCGGCCATGACCGCCCTGATCAGCCGCCTCCTGGACCAGGGCGTGGCGTACCGGGGCGAGAGCGGGGTGTGGTTCTCCGTCGCGGCCGACCCCGATTACGGCAAGCTTTCCGGGCGTGCCCAGGAGGATCTCTTGGCCGGCGCGCGGGTGGAGGGCGAAGCCGACAAGCGCGCCCCCGGCGATTTCGCGCTGTGGAAGGCCGAGAAGCCGGGCGAGGCGGGCTTGGCCGGGGCGGCGTGGGACAGCCCCTTCGGGCGCGGCCGGCCGGGCTGGCATATCGAATGCTCCGCCATGATCGAGGCCGTTCTGGGCCAGACCATCGACATCCATGGCGGGGGCCTCGACCTCATTTTTCCCCACCACGAAAACGAGATCGCCCAGTCGGAGACCGCCTCGGGCGGCGCCCCGCTCGCCCGCTATTGGCTGCACAACGGCTTCCTGACGATGGATCAGGAGAAGATGTCCAAGAGCGTCGGCAATATCCGCACGCCCAACGCCCTGCTGGCGCAAGGGTGGGCCGGGGAGGTGCTGCGCGCGGCGCTCCTTTCGGCCCAGTACCGGGCGCCGCTGGACTGGACGGAGGATCTGCTGAAGCAGACCAAGGCGGGCCTCGACCGGCTCTATGGCGCCCTGGAGCGGGCGGGCGACGTCGAGGCCGCGCCCGCGGCCCCCGCGCCCGCTTTGGTGGAGGCGCTGTGCGACGATCTCAACACGCCGCGCGCTTTCGCGGAGCTGTTTTCCCTGGCCGGCGCGCTGAACAAGGCAGAAGGCGGGCCCGCACGCGCCGCCGCCAAGGGCGCGCTACTCGCTTCGGGGGGGCTGATGGGGCTGCTGCAGGGCGATCCCGCGCTTTGGTTCAAGGCCCCCGCCGCCACGGAAGGCGGGCCCACGGACGCCGAGATCGAGGCGCTGCTCGCCGCGCGCCTGGCCGCCCGCCAGGCCAGGAATTACCCCGAGGCCGACCGTATCCGCGCCGAACTCGACGCCCACGGGATCGTGGTCATGGACAATCCCGGCGGCCAGACCTGGCGGCGGAGCTAGCGGCAGCGTTTTCCGATGAAGCGGACGCCGGTTCATCGCCAGAAAATGGGACCAAACAAACACGTAGAGCCCCGATCCGATTCTATCGGATCGGGATAGGCTCTAGGCGGGCGCGCGCCCCAGGCGCTTGGCGATGAATTTGTCGAGCTCGGTCTCCACCCCGTTGCGGCGCATGATCACGTATTGCTGGGCCACGGTGAGGATGTTGGACCAGGTCCAATAGAGCACGAGCCCCGCCGCAAAACCCGCGAACATGAAGGTGAACACGATCGGCAGGAGGGCAAAGATGCGCTGCTGGATCGGGTCTCCGGGCGGCGCCGAGAGCGATTGCGTGGCCCACATCGTCACCCCGTAAAGGATGGGGAGGATGCCGAGCCACAGGAGCGGCCCCACGAGCGGCAAATTCTGCGGCTCAAACGGCAGCAGCCCGAATAGGTTGAAGATATTGGTGGGATCGCGCGCGGAAAGATCCTGGATCCAGCCGAAGAAGGGCGTGTGACGCATCTCGATCGTGACGGTGAGCACCTTGTAAAGGGCGTAGAACACGGGGATCTGCAGCAGGATGGGCAAGCAGCCCGAGACGGGATTGATCTTTTCCTGCTGGTAAAGCTTCATCATTTCCTGTTGCTGGCGGGCTTTATCCGCGGCGAACTTGTCCTGGATCTCCTTCATCTTGGGCTGCGCTTTGCGCATCTTGGCCATCGCCGCATAAGACGAATTCACCAGCGGGAACAGGGCGAGCTTCACCACCACGGTGGTGAGTAGGATGCCTACGCCGAAATTGCCCGCGAACTTGCCTAGCGTGTCGAGCAGCCAGAAAAACGGCCGGGTGAGGAAGAAGAACATCCCCCAATCCACCGCCTGGTCGAATTTCGGGACCCCGAGCCGCTCCTGATAGCCGCGCAGCAGGTCCACGCGCTTGGCGCCGGCGAAGAGGTGCTGGACGTACTCGACCTGCGCGCCCGGGGCGATCTCGCGCACGGACCCCTGATAGGCGCTGCGGAAATCGGTGTAGCTCGGGTGCTGGGTGGCGTCGAACTGGGCGCGGATGGTCTCGTTCTGGGCGGGAACGAGCGCGGCCAGCCAGAAATGGTCCGAAATCCCCAGCCAGCCGCCGGGGCCTTCGGCCTGCAGGGCCGGGGTGTCCTGCTGCTTCTCCCCGCGCGCCTTGGCGCGGGCGTGCTTCTGAGCGTCCTGGTAGCGCAATTCCTCGAACAGATGATCGGGGCCGAGCGCCCCGGCCATGCCCTGGTGCACGATCTGGTTGGGCACGAAATCGGGCGGCAGGTCGCGCCGGCGCACCACCGCGAACGGGCGCAGCGTGCGCGGGCTCGCGCCCTCATTGGCCACCACGTCGGTGACGGTGAAGAGGTAATCGTCATCCACGCGGATGGTGCGGGTCACGCGCACCCCGTCCCCGGCATAGGTCAGGGTCAGCGGGGTTTGCGGCGTCAGCACCGCGCCCGCGGGCGCGCTCCACACCGAACGGGCGCCGACGATATCGGCGCCGGTCGCGCCGTCCTCCCAGCCGAAATAGGAATCGAACGCGCCCTCCGCGTCCGTCGGGTTCAGGAGCGCCACCTCCCCGCTGTCGAGCGCGATAGTGCGGCGGTAATTCTTCAGCGACAGATCGTCGAAGCGCGCCCCGGTCAGGTTGATCGTGCCGTCGATCGAGGGGGTGTCAAAGCGGATGCGCGGGCCGTTTTGCACCGCGACCTCGCGCGCGACCGGGGCCGCCGGGACGGTGTTTTCCTCGATCTGGCGCTGGATCTCAGCCCGCTCGGCCTTTTGCGCGGCGAGCTGGCGCTCGCGCATCGGCCCTGCGAAGAAGAAGTCGTAGCCGAACATCACCGCCATCGCCAGCACGATGGCGAGGATCAGGTTGCGGTTATCGTCAGGCCCCTGGGGCGGCCCGGCGGGCGCGGGGCCTGGGCCGGGTCCGTAGGCCGGCGGTCCTGCGCGCATCATTCGGTTCCTTGCGGGGTAGGGGCGGGGGCGGGCGGTGAGGGTGGGGCGGGACGAGGCGAGCGCTTGCCCCGCGCCGGCCTCGGCCGGGCGGGCTGGCCATCCTCCCCCAGCATGGGCCGGAGCCTTATCAGCGCCTTTCCGACATCGTCAAGCAACGCAGCCCAGGGCGCGCCAGCCGTAGCGTCGCGGGCGATCAGCACATAGTCGCACCCCGGCAAGGCGTGGCGCGGGGCGAGCGCGGCGGCGGCCTCGCGCAGGCGGCGCTTGGCGCGGTTTCGCGTCACCGCGTCGCCGATTTTCTTGGTGGCGGTGAAGCCGACGCGCCAGGCCCCGTCCGGGGCGATGCGCACCGCCTCTATGCTGACAAGCGCCTGGCGCACCCGCACGCCGGCGCGGGCGCGCAGGAATTCCGCCCGGCGGGTAAGTTTACGGCCCCCGCCCCGGAAGGGCTTGGGGGCTGGCGCTGCTTCTAGGCGCTCAGCTTTTTGCGGCCCTTGGCGCGCCGGCGCGCCAGCACCTTGCGGCCCCCCGCGGTCGCCATGCGCGCGCGGAAGCCGTGGCGGCGTTTGCGCACGAGCTTGCTCGGCTGGTACGTCCGTTTCACGGGGATCCTCGTCGGTCATGCGGCCTATGAGCGGCCTCTAAACGAGCGCGGGGCGTTACACGCTCCCCGCAGGAGCGTCAAGCTGAACCCTTATGCGCCTGCGTTGGGATAGGCGGACCCAAGACCGGGCGCCAAGACCCAAAAGTGCGCGCGCGGTCGGGCGCCTTGCGCTAGCACTGCGCAATGGATGCCTCCGCGCCCCCACCCGCGCCCCCACCCGCGCCCCCACTCGCGCCGCGACCGCGCTGGATCCGTTTTGCGCCGGCCGCGCTGGCGCTGGGCGCGATCGCGGCGGCTTGGGGGCTTGGGCTCTTCCGGCTGCTCTCGTTCGAGGTCGTCCGGGAAAATCGTGCGGCGCTAACGCTTTTCGTGGCCGACCATCACGGGCTCGCGCTGCTCGCCTTCTTCGCGGTTTACGTGGCCGCGACCGCCCTGGCCCTGCCGGGGGCGCTCTGGATCACCGTGGCGGGGGGCTTTCTGTTCGGGGCGCCGCAGGCGGCGGCGGTGGTGACGGTGGCGGCCACGTTGGGCGCGGTCATCGTGTTCCTGATCGCGCGCGCCACGATCGAGGGTGCGCGGGAAGGCGGGCTCGCGGCCCGCGCGCGGCCGTTCCTGGCGCGCATGGAGCAAGGCTTCAAGGCGGACGAGGCCTTCTACCTGCTCACCTTGCGGCTGCTGCCGATCGTGCCTTATTTCATCGCCAATATCGCGCCCGCCTTCCTCGGCGCGCGGCTTTCGGTGTTCGCCTGGACCACGTTTCTGGGGATCATTCCGGGCGTGGTCGCCTATGCCTGGATCGGAGGGGGCCTGGGGGCCGTGCTCGACGCCGGGGGCGCGCCCGATATCGCAGCCCTTTCGCGCGCCATCCTGCCCCCGCTGGCGGCGCTGGCGGCGCTGCCGCTCCTGGCCATCCTCGTCCGCCGGCTGGGCGCGCGGCGGCGGCGCGCATGAGCAAACCCGAGCGGGTCGATCTGGTGGTGATCGGGGCGGGCGCGGGCGGGCTCTCGGTGGCGGCGGGGGCGGCCCAGCTGGGGCTCAAGGTCGTGCTCTACGAGGCCGGCCGGATGGGCGGGGATTGCCTCAATGTGGGGTGCGTCCCGTCCAAGGCGCTGCTGGCGGCGGCCGCGCGCGCACATGCCCTGCGCACCGCGAGGCGCTTCGGCGTTCGCGCGGAGGGGGTCCGGATCGAGTGGGAAGAGGTGCGCGCCCATCTGCGGCAGGTGATCGAAGCCATCGCTCCGATAGACAGCCAGGAGCGCTTCGAGGGCCTGGGCGTGCGGGTGGTGCGCGAGCGCGCGCGCTTCACGGGGCCCGACGCCATCGCCTCGCCCTCCACCGCCTTCACCGCGCGCCGCTTCGTGATCGCCACGGGCGCGCGCGCCGCCGTACCGCCCCTCCCGGGCCTCGCCGAAACGCCCTTCCTGACCAACGAGACGGTGTTTGATCTTGAAAGCCTGCCGAGGCGGCTGGTTGTGCTGGGCGCGGGGCCGGTGGGCATCGAGCTTGGCCAGGCCTTTTCCCGGCTGGGCGCGGAGGTGGTGCTGATCGAGGCGGGGCGTGCCCTTGCGGGGATGGACGAGGAGGCGGGCGAGCTGGCCGTGGCGGGCCTGCGGGGGGAGGGCGTGCGCATCCGCGAGGGGGCGGGCGCGGTGGCGACGGAGCGTGCGCCGGACGGCGGCGTGCGGGTGCGCCTCGCGGACGGGACGGTCGAGGCGGGCTCCCATCTGCTGCTGGCGCTGGGGCGCACGCCCGAACTCGCCGATCTCGGCCTCGAGGCGGCGGGGGTGGCGTATGACGGGCGCGGGGTGCGCACCACGGAAAGCCTGCGTTCGTCCAATCCGCGCATCTGGGCGGTGGGCGACGCGGCGGGCCGCGGGCAGCTGACCCACGCCGCCAGCATGCACGCGGCGCTGTTCGTCCGCACTGCGCTGTTTCGGGCGCCGGGCAGGCTCGCCGCCGCGGCCGTGCCCAAGGTGGTGTATTGCGATCCCGAGATCGCCCAGATCGGGCTCACCGAGGCCGAAGCCCGCGCCCGCTTCGGCGCGCGCATCCGCATCGCGCGCGCCGAATTCCAAGACAATGACCGCGCCCGGACGGAGCGTGCCGAAGCCGGCTTCGCCAAGCTGGTCGTGGGGCCGGGGGGCCGGCTCCTCGGCGCGGTGATCGCGGGCCATCAGGCGGGCGAGCTGATCCAGATCGCGGGCCTTGCGCTCGCCGCCAAGACGCCGCTATCGGCGCTCGCGCAAGCGATCGCGCCCTATCCAACGCGCGGGGAGATCGTCAAACGCGCCGCCGGCGCGTATTACGCGCCCGCTCTGTTCTCGGCCCGGGCGCGGACTTTGGTTGGATTGTTGCAAGTTTTTCCCTAGATGCCCGAATATGGGGCGTACGGGGGAGGCGGCGATGGATGGGCGGAGCGACCGCTCCATGAAACAGGACCTTGCGGGGAAGTTGGGCCTTGCCGGGAAATGGGTCCTCCCCGGGCGGACGCTGGGCGCCGGGTGCAGGAGGGCCGCGCGCGCGCCCTCCTTGTCGGGCCGGCTGCTGGGCCTGACGGCGGCCTTCGTGCTGCTGGCGGAAGTGCTGATCTTCGTGCCCTCGCTCGCCAGTTTCCACCGCGCCTGGCTGCAGGAACGGGTCAACGCCGCCCAGATCGCTGCGCTCGCGCTCGAGGCCGCCCCGGACATGACCGCCGATCTGCGCCGCGAGCTTCTGGTCAACGCCGAGGTCAAGCGCGTCGCGCTCACGCGCGCGGGCCGCCCCGCCTTGCGGCTCGATCAGGGTGGGGCGGCGCCTTCCAGCCCGGTGCGCACCATCGATCTGCGCACCTTGCACGCCGCAGGCGCGGTCGTCGCCGCGCTCGACAGTTACCTCGCCCCGCCGGGGCGTACGCTGCGCGTGCTGGCCACGCCGCGCTTCGAGAGCGGGGCGTTCATCGAGATCGTGATCCCGGAAGCGGCGCTGAAGCGGGACATGCGGGCTTACGCGCTGCGGATCTTACTGCTCTCGCTGATCATCTCGGGGATCACGGCGGAGCTCGTCTATTTGTCGCTGAACGCCTTCTTCGTTCGCCCCATGCGCCGCCTCACCGCCCACATCGAAAGCTTCGAGCAGAACCCGGAGGACGTGACGCGCGCCATCCGCCCGTCCGGGCGTCGCGACGAGATCGGCCGCGCCGAGGTCGCGCTCGCGCAGATGGAGCAGGTGGTGCGCGCCAGCCTGCGCCAGCGGGAGCGCTTGGCGGGCCTGGGCGCGGCGGTCGCCAAGATCGCCCACGATCTGCGCAACAGCCTCGCCACCGCGCAATTGATCACCGATCGCCTCGCCGCCTCGGACGATCCCAAGGTCCGCCAATGCGCGCCGCGGCTGGAACGGGCGGTGGAGCGCGCCGGCCGGCTGGCGGAGACCGCGCTCTGCTATGGCCGTGCGGAGGAGGCCGCCGCCCAGACCGCCGCCGTCGATCTGGCCGCCGCGCTGGAGGAAGCCGCAGACGACGCGCTGGCGGCCTTCCCGGAGGTGGCGTGGCGCAACAGCGCGCCGGCCGGCCTTTCGGTATGCGCCGATCCCGAGCATCTGCACCGCATCTTCGTCAATCTCATCCGCAACGCGGCCGAAGCGCTCGAGGGCGCGGCCCGACGGGGGGAAGTGCGCGCGCGCGTGCTCGACGAGGCCGAAGAGGTGCTGGTGGAGATCGCCGATGACGGCCCGGGCCTGCCCGCCTTCGCCGATGCGCGCCTGTTCGAGCCGTTCGAGCGCAGGAGCCGCCACGGCGGCTGGGGCCTTGGCCTTGCGATCGCCCGCGAGCTCGCGCGCGGCATGGGCGGGGACGTGCGCCTCGCCCCGCCCCAGCCCAGGGGCGCGGCCTTCCACGTCGCGCTGCAGCGGGTCTAGACCGTTTCCCGAAAAGTGTTACGCGGTTTTCGGACGAGAAACGGTCTACCTTAAAGGGTAGAGCGGTTTTTCTCGATTGGATTGATTCAATCCAATCGAGACCACTCTAGGCTCGGGAAAACGACGCCACCGCCTCGATGATCGCGCTTTGGGTGTCGCCGCCGAGGTCGGAATGCATGGGCAGGCTCAGCACGGTCTTGGCTTTCTCGTCGGTTACGCTCATGTCGCCGCGGGGGAAATCGCGATAGGCGCTCTGCTGGTGCAAGGGCTTTGGGTAATACATCGCGGTGGGCACGCCCTTGGCCCGCAGATGGGCGGCGAGGCCGTCGCGGTCCTCGTGCTCGATCGTGTATTGCGCCCAGGTGGACACCCCGCCCTCGATCACCGTCGGGATCGCGCGCACCGCGCCCTTCAGGCCGTGGGCGTAGCGCGCCGCCGCCGCATTGCGCATGGCGATCTCTTCGGGGAACACGGCGAGCTTCTCCAGCAGCACCGCCGCCTGCAGCGTGTCGAGCCGGCTGTTCATCCCGATGCGGACATTGTCGTACTTGTCCTGGCCCTGGCCGTGCACCGCCAGCGAGCGCATGATCGCCAGATCATCGCCGTGATTGGTCAGCACCGCGCCGCCGTCGCCGTAGCAGCCCAGCGGCTTGGCGGGAAAGAAGCTCGTGGTCGCCGCGTCGGCCCATTCCAGCGGGTGGAGCCCATGCAGCGTGGCCCCGAACCCTTGGGCGGAATCGGCGATCAGCTTCAGCTTGCGCCGGGCGGCGACCGCCGCGATGGCGGGATAATCCGCCGGCTGGCCGAACAGGTCCACCGCGATGATGGCGCGTGGGCGCAAGGCGCCCTCGGCGAGCACCCGGGCGATCGCGGCGTCGAGCTTCAGGGGATCGAGCGCGAGCGTATCGGGAAGGATGTCCACGAAGACGGGGGTGGCGCCGGTCCAGGGCACGATCTCGGCGGTCGCCGCGAAGGTGAAGCTCGGGCAGAACACCGCATCGCCCGGGCCCACGCCCCACGCCATCAGCGGCAGCACCAGCGCGTCCGTGCCGTTGGCGCAGGCCAGCGCGTGGCGCGCCCCGCAGAAGGCCGCCAATTCCTCCTCCAGCCTGCGCACCTCGGGCCCCAGGATGAACTGGCCATGCTCGAGCACCCGCGCGATCGCCGTCTCGATCGCCGGGCCGATGCGACGGCGCTGGGCCTGCAGGTCGATGAAGGCGATGGACATGGGCGCGTTCTCCTGGCCGTGGCGGGCGGGGTTGCGGGCGGGATGTGGCGCATTCGCGGAGCGGGGGCAAATCGCAAAGCGTTTCCGGTTGTTGCGGAGCGGCGGTGATGGCGGCGGTGTCGGCGGTGGTGGTGAGCTATCATTCCGGGCCGTGTCTGGAGCGCTGCCTCGACCTGCTGGCGCGCGACCCCCTGGTGGGGGAGGTGATCGTGGTCGATAACGGCAATCCCGAAGCGGTGCTGGAGGGGTTGCGCGCACGCCCGGCGCTCACGCTGATCACGGGGCATGGCAATGTGGGGTTCGCGCAGGGCTGCAATCTGGGCGCGGCGCGCGCGCGCGAGGCCTACCTCGCCTTCGTCAACCCCGACATCGAGATCGAGCCCGAGACCGTGCCGGCGCTGCTGGCGGCAGGCGCGGGTGCTGCGCGCACGCCGTGGCTTGTGGGGGCGCGGATCGTGTGGCCGGACGGGCGCGAGCAGCGCGGGGGGCGGCGCGACCGCATCACGCTGTGGAACGCTTTGGTCTCCGCCGCGGGCCTTGGCCGGCTGGAGCGCTTCAGCCCTCTCTTTCGCGACCCCCACCGCGAGGGCGATCCCGTGCCCGAAGCCCCGATCGCGGTCGGGGCGGTGAGCGGGGCGCTGATGGCCATGCCGGCCGACGCGTTTCGGACGCTGGGCGGGTTCGACGGCGGCTACCGACTGCACGTGGAGGATATCGATCTCTGCCGGCGGGTCTGGGAGGCGGGCGGAACGGTGCTGTTCGCGCCGGGGGCGCGGGCGGTGCATATCCGCTCCACCAGCAGCATAAGCCCCTTACGGGTCGAGATCTGGAAGGCGCAAGGCTTCCTGCGGTATTTTTCGCGGCCCGCGCGCGGGCCGGCCGGGCGGGTCCTGGCGGTCCTGGCCGCGGCCCCGATCGCCGCGGCGCTGATCGGGCGCGGCCTGTATCGCCGCCTCACTCGACGGTGACGGATTTGGCGAGATTGCGCGGCTGGTCGACGTCGGTGCCCTTCGCGGCGGCCACGTGGTAGGCGAGCATCTGCACGGGGGCTGCGTAAAGTATCGGCGCGATGAACGGATCGCACTCCGGAACCAGAATGTGCGCGGCCGCGCTCTTGCCCGCCGCCGCCGCCCCGGCCGCGTCCGAGATCAGCACCACCTTGCCGCCGCGCGCCGCCACCTCCTCGAGGTTGGAGAGCGTCTTCTCGAACAGGGCGTCGTGGGGGGCCAGCACGATCACCGGCGTGTGCTCATCGACCAGCGCGATCGGCCCGTGCTTCAGCTCCCCCGCGGCGTACCCCTCGGCGTGAATGTAGGACACTTCCTTCAGCTTGAGCGCGCCCTCCAGCGCGAGCGGGTACATGGGGCCCCGGCCCAGGAACAGCACGTCGCGCGCGCGCGCCAGATCCTGGGCGAGGCGGACGATCTCGGGCTCGCTCTGCAGGGCCTGCCCGATCAAGCGCGGCGTCTCCAGCAGCGCCTGGGCTAGGCGGCCTTGCGCGTCGCCGGCGATCCGCCCGCGCGCGCGCGCCGCGTGGAGCGCCAGCGCGCCGAGCACGGCGAGCTGGGCGGTGAACGCCTTGGTGGAGGCCACCCCGATCTCGGGGCCGGCCAGCGTGGGCGCGACGCTCGCGGCCTCGCGCGCCATGGTGGAGCTCGCCACATTGACGATCGCTATCGTCTCAAGCGCGCGCGCCTTGCAGAGCCGCAGCGCGGCCAGCGTGTCCGCGGTTTCGCCCGATTGCGATACGAACAGGGCGGCCTCATCGGGGCCGAGCGCGGGCTCGCGGTAGCGGAATTCCGAGGCGATGTCGCACTTCACGGCAAGGCCCGCCAGCGCTTCAAACCAATATTCCGCCACCCGCCCGGCCAGATGGGCGGTGCCGCAGCCGATCAGGTGAAGCCGCTTCAGCCGCGCGAAATCCACCCGCTCCAGGCCAGGCGCTGCGGGCTCTGCGCGCAGGGCGTCGATATAATGGGCGATGGTGCGGGCAAGCGCTTCGGGCTGCTCGAACATCTCCTTCTGCATGAAGTGGCGATAAGGGCCCTTTTCGGCGGCGGCGCTGGCGGCGGCGAAATGCTCGGGCCGGCTGACGCTCTGGCCCTGCGCGTCGCGCAGGGAGAAGCCGGTGCGGGTCAGGATCGCGAGGTCGCCCTCCTCGAGATAGGTCACCTTCTGGGTGAAGGGGGCCAGCGCGATTGCGTCCGATCCGAGGAAGGTTTCCCCGTCGCCGCGCCCCACCACGAGCGGGCTGCCCCGGCGCGCGGCGATCATCAGGTCGGGGTGGCCGTCAAACAGCACCGCCAGCGCATAGGCGCCCCGCATCTGCGCCAGCGCCTGCCCCGTTGCGTCGGCCGGCGAAAGGTCGCGGTCCATTCCCTCGTCGATCAGATGGGCGATCACCTCGCTGTCGGTCTCGGTGTGGAACACGCGCCCGCGCGCCTGCAAAGCCTCGCGCAGCGGCCGGAAATTCTCGATGATGCCATTATGGACAAGGGTGACGCGCCCGGCCTTGTGGGGATGGGCGTTGGTTTCGGTGGGGGCGCCGTGGGTGGCCCAGCGGGTGTGGCCGATGCCGGCGGTCCCGGTAAGGGGCGCGCTCTCCAGCACGGCCTCCAGATTGCGGATCTTGCCGGGGGCGCGCCGCCGCTCGACCCCGCCCTGGGCCAGCACCGCAACGCCCGCCGAATCATAGCCGCGATATTCGAGCCGCCGGAGCGCCTCGATCAGGCGTGGAGCGACCTCCCCCGCGCCTAGAATGCCGATAATGCCGCACATGGTGAAACCCTCGCCCGCTTATGCACGCGTGGGCGCGCGCCCCGCATCTCAATTGTGGTTTCCATGTGTGACGCGTTCCGATGTGGCGCGTTAAGTTTGGCGCATCTAGGCGAACAGCGCGTCGATCGCGTCCTGGCCGGATGGGCCGGGCCCGCCCTCGATGATCGCCGCGATCGCGGCGAGGCGCGCGCGCAGGGCCGCGGCCCCGCTGGTCGCGTCGCCGCCTGCCGCGAGGCGGGCCTGCACTTGCGCCATCAGGTCCGCGAACGCGTCCGCGGCGGCGTCCAGGCTCGCGCGCACGGCGGGATCGGCGCTGCGATAGGCGGCCACCGCCAGCTCCTTATGGGCGAAGCCGCTCGCGGCGAAATGGGCGTCATAGCGGGCCGGGCGCCACGCCAGCACGTCCTCCGCCGCCTCCGGCATCGCCTCCAGCATCTCCACGAGCATCGCGGCTTCGTTGAAATGGTTCAGATAATCGGTGGCAAGGCGGGTGTGTGGGCGAATATTGGCCGCCGCCAGACGGGCGGGATCGCAAGCTTCCTCCATCGCTGCCTCACCCTTGCGCGCAACGCCCGGAGCGGACAGTGATTTCCTCAATAAAGTCTCAAGGCCGCGGCGCGGCGCGGAGGGCTCATGCGGGCGTTCGTGTTCTATCCGGCGGTGCTGACGCTCGCGGGCCTGGCGATCCTGGCGAGCCTCGGGCCCGCGGCCTTCCCCGAACGGCCCACCGCGCAGGCCGGGCGGCGCGAGGGCGGCGATCTCGTATTCGATCCCGAGGCGCTGTTCCACGTGGACGAGGGCGGGACCCAGGTGCTGCACCGGGTGCGCGAGCGCGGGGTGGGCCGTGCGCTCGCCGTCCAGATCGCCACCCGCCGGGACGCGGGCGCGCCTGATCCGGCCCTGCCGGGCGCGCAATTGCGCCTGGACCCCGCCGCCATGGCCCCCTTCGCGGGCGAGCCTCTGGAGGTGGTGGTGAAGGTGCGGCCCTTGCCCTACACCACCGCCGAGCGTTTGGCGCTGAGCGCGGCGGCGGGCGCGAGCGGGCGGGAGGGGGCGCGCGTGCAATGGGTGGCGGCGGCGCTACCCTCGGAATCGGCCTCCTTGAGTTTCGTCCTGCCCGCGCTAGAAGGGGGCCCACCCGGAGCGATCGGCTTTTGGCCGGCTTCCGCGCCGAGCGATTATGATTACGGGGTGGAAATCGTCGAGGTCCGCCTCCGCGCCGCCTCCCTGCGAGGGGTAACCCAAACCGCGCCCTGACCGTCCCGGGCGCCCTAACCGTCACGGGCCGAGAGCGCCCTCACCACCCCCTCCTGCCGCGGAGCGCCGCCATGCAGTTCCTGCCTCAAGCTCACGTCCCCCAGAACACCGAAGCGTTCGAAATCACCCCGCTCGTGAAGCCTACCGGCTTTCGGGAATATGACGCGCGCTGGTGGTTCGGCGTGCCCGGCTCCGCGAGGGCCCCGGAGCTCAATCTGCTGGGCGTGCAGGCGCTTGGGCTGGGCTTGGGCGCGCTGATGGAGGAGATGGGCGTGGCCCCGCGCGTCGTTGTGGGCCACGACTACCGCGCCTATTCCCTCGCCATCAAACAGGCGCTGATCCTGGGCCTCATCGAGGCGGGGGTGGAGGCGCACGATATCGGGCTCGCACTGTCGCCGATGGCGTATTTCGCGCAATTCGCGCTCGATGTGCCGGGCGTGGCGATGGTCACCGCCAGCCATAACGAGAACGGCTGGACCGGGGTGAAGATGGGCGTCAACCGCCCGCTCACCTTCGGCCCCGAGGAGATGGGCCGGCTGAAGCAGATCGTGCTCGAGGGCGCGTTCCGGCCCCGCGCCGGGGGCGGGCTGGTGCGGGTGGAGGGCCTGCGCGAGCGCTACCTCGCGGACGTTACCTCCAAGGTGAAGCTCTCGCGCCCGATCCGGGTGGTGGCGGCCTGCGGCAACGGCACGGCCGGGGCGTTCGCGCCCGAGGCGCTGGCCCGCATCGGCGCGGAGGTGATCGAACTCGACTGCACCCTCGATTGGCGCTTCCCCAAATACAACGCCAACCCCGAAGACGCCGCCATGCTGCACGCCATGGCCGATGCGGTGCATGAGCATGGCGCGGAACTCGCCTTGGGCTTCGACGGGGACGGGGACCGGTGCGGCGTGGTGGACGACCAGGGCGAGGAAATCTTCGCCGACAAGGTGGGCCTCATGCTGGCGCGCGATCTTTCCGCCCAATACGGCGACGCCACGTTCGTGGTGGACGTGAAATCCACCGGCCTCTACGCCGTCGATCCCGTGCTGAAGGCGAACGGCGCGACGGTCGATTATTACAAGACCGGCCATTCCTACATCAAGCGGCGCACCACCGAGCTCGGGGCGCTGGCGGGGTTTGAGAAATCGGGCCACTTCTTCCTGCGGCCCCCGCTCGGGCTCGGCTATGACGATGGGATTGCGGCGGCGATCGCGGTGCTCGCGATGCTTGACCGCGCGGGCGGGCGCAAGCTCTCGGCGCTGCGGGCCGCCCTACCGGTATCCTTCAGCTCGCTGACGATGTCCCCCCATTGCGCGGACGAGGCCAAGTACGGGGTCGTGGACCAGATCGTGGCGCAGTACCAGGCGCTGGCGGCGGCGGGGGAGCCTATCCTCGGCCGCGCGGTGCGCGATCTCAACACCGTCAACGGCGTGCGCGTGACGTTGACGGACGGATCCTGGCTGTTGGTGCGCGCCTCCTCCAACAAGCCCGAGCTTGT
This sequence comes from Alphaproteobacteria bacterium, assembly GCA_031398975.1. GTDB lineage: Bacteria > Pseudomonadota > Alphaproteobacteria > Caulobacterales > Aquidulcibacteraceae > JAKFWI01. The sequence goes on from JANNOI010000008.1 coordinate 77,684, forward strand.
CGTGGTGGTGGAGAGCATGACCAGCGAAGAGGACATGCGCGCGCTGTTCCGGGACGAGGTGAAGCCGCGCCTTTCCCGCTTCCCGGAAGTCGGCGCCTATAACCAGGAGATCTGAGCCATGCGCGTGGCCATGATCGGCGCCGGCTATGTCGGGCTCGTATCGGGCGCGTGCTTCGCCGATTTCGGCCACACCGTGACCTGTATCGACAAGGACGCCGCCAAGATCGCCAAGCTGCGCGCGGGCGTGATGCCCATCTTCGAGCCGGGGCTCGAAGCGCTGGTGGCGCAGAATGCGCGCGAGGGGCGCCTCGCCTTCACCAGCGACGCCGCCGAGGGCGTGCACGGGGCGGAAGCGGTCTTTATCGCGGTGGGCACGCCCTCGCGCCGCGGGGACGGCCACGCCGATCTCTCCTATGTCTTCGCCGCCGCCGAAGAGATCGCCGATCTGATCGGCGCCTATACGGTGGTGGTGACGAAATCGACCGTGCCTGTGGGCACCGGCGACGAGGTGGAGCGGATCATCCGCGCGCGCCGCCCCGAGGCCGATTTCTCCGTCGTGTCCAACCCCGAATTCCTGCGCGAAGGCGCAGCGATCAATGATTTCAAGCGGCCCGACCGCGTGGTCGTGGGCGTGGAGGACGAGCGCGCGCGCACCGTGATGCGCCAGCTCTATCGCCCGCTCTTCCTCAACGAAACGCCGATCGTGTTCACCGACAGGCGCACCTCCGAACTCACCAAATACGCCGCCAACGCCTTCCTCGCCTTAAAAATCACCTTCATCAACGAAATGGCGGATCTGTGCGAGAAGGTGGGGGCCAACGTCCAGGAGGTCGCGCGCGGCATCGGCCTCGACAACCGCATCGGCGCGAAATTCCTGAATGCAGGGCCGGGCTATGGCGGCTCCTGCTTTCCGAAAGACACCCTCGCCCTCGTCAAGACCGCCCAGGAGCATGAGGCGCCGGTGCGGCTGGTGGAGACCACGGTCAAAGTCAATGATGCGCGCAAGAAGGCGATGGCGCGCAAGGTGATCGAGGCGGCCGGCGGGGACGTGGCGGGCAAGACCGTCGCCGTGCTGGGGCTCACCTTCAAGCCGAACACGGACGATATGCGCGATGCGCCCGCGCTCGACATCATCCCCGCCCTGCAGGCGGCCGGCGCCCGCGTGCGCGCGTTCGATCCCGAAGGCATGGCCGAGGCCCGCCATCTCCTCACCGACGTCGTGTTCGCGCAGGGGCCCTATGAGTGCGTGGACGGCGCGGACGCGGTGGTGATCGTGACCGAATGGGACCAGTTTCGCGCGCTGGACTTAAAGCGGGTGAAGGCGGCGCTGAAGGCGCCCGTGATCGCCGATTTGCGCAACATCTACAGCCCCGCCGAGATGGCGGCGGAGGGCTTCCGCTATGTCAGCATCGGCCGGCCCTGAGGGACCAGACATGACCCACGACGCCGATCCCGCAGCGCCCCTCTGGGCCGCGATCGACGCCCACGCTGCGGCGCTGCGCGCCCGCCCGATCCGCGATCTGCTGGCCGATCCGGAAAGGCTTCAAAGCCTCACGGTGGACGCCTGCGGCCTCACGTTCGATTTCGCAAAAGAAAAGCTCGACGCCGGCGCGCTCGCTTTGCTGGGCGCGCTTGCGCGCGCGCAAGATCTGGAAGGCTGGCGGGACAAGCTTTTCGCCGGGGAGAAGATCAACACCACCGAAGGCCGCGCCGTGCTGCACACCGCCTTGCGCCAAAGCGGCGGGGAGGGCGAGATCGCCCGGGAGGTGGCCGCGGTGCGGGCGCGTATGGCGGCGTTTGCCGGCGATTTCCGCGCGGGCCGGCTGCGCGGGGCCACGGGGCAAGCGCTTGACGCCATCGTCCATATCGGGATCGGCGGCTCCGATCTCGGGCCGCGCTTGATCGTGGATGCGCTGAAAGGCGCCCGCGCGCCGGGCCTCACGCTGCGCTTCGCCGCCAATGTGGACGCCGCCGAGATCGCCGATGCGCTCGAGGGCCTCGATCCGGCGCGCACGCTGGTGGTGGTGGCGTCGAAGACGTTCACCACGCTCGAGACCATGCGCAATGCGGAGACCGCACGCGCCTGGCTGCGCGCGGGCCTCAACGGCCTAGACGTCGCAAGCCACCTCGTGGCCGTGACGGCCGCGCCCGCGCGCGCGGGCGCCTGGGGGGTTGGCGAGGGGCAGGTGTTTCCGTTCTGGGATTGGGTGGGCGGGCGGTACTCGCTCTGGTCAGCGGTGGGGTTGTCGAGCGCGTGCGTGCTGGAGGCGGGCGCCTTCGAGGGCCTGCTGGCGGGGGCCGCCGCCATGGACCTCCATTTCCGCACCGCCCCGCTTTCCGCCAACGCGCCTGTGCTTTCCGCCTTCGTGCACGTCTGGAACCGCGCCGCGCTGGGCGCGGCCTCCTATGCGTGTGCGCCTTATGCCCGCCGGCTGCAGCTTCTGCCCGCCTTCCTGCAGCAGCTCGAGATGGAATCGAACGGCAAGGGCGTGACCCGCGCCGGCGCCCCGCTGACGCGCCCGGCCGCGGGCGTCACCTGGGGGGAGCCCGGCACCAATGGCCAGCATTCCTTCTTCCAGATGCTGCACCAGGGCCTGCGCGCCACCCCGGTGGAATTCCTGATCGTCGCGGACGGCCAGGACGACCCCCCGGGCCACCGTACGGCCCTATTGGCCAACGCACTGGCGCAGGCCGAAGCGCTGCTGATCGGCAAAGGACGCGCAGAGGTCGAGGCCGAACTCGCCGCGCAGGGGCTCAGCGGGGAAGCTGTCGCCGCGCTCGCCCCGCATAAGGTGTTCCCGGGCGACCGAGGCTCCACCCTGATCGGCCTGCCGGCGCTGACGCCGGAGGCGCTAGGCGCGCTTTTGGCCTTCTATGAGCACCGCACCTTCGTGCAGGGCGTGCTGATGGGGATCAATTCCTTCGACCAATGGGGCGTGGAGCTTGGCAAGCAGCTCGCCACCGCCCTTGCCGCCGCGCTCGACGGGCCGGTCGACCCTTCCGCCGCCGGGCGCGACCCCTCCACCGCCGCCTGGATCGCCCGCCTGCGGCGCTGACGCGAGAAAGAGAACCCGATGCCCCACCTCGCTCTGCTCCGACACGGTCAAAGCCGCTGGAACCTCGAAAACCGCTTCACCGGCTGGGTGGACGTGGACCTGACCCCGCAAGGGGAGGCCGAGGCGCGCCAGGCCGGCGTGCTGCTCAGCGGGGCGGGCGTCGCGTTCGAGCAGATGTTCACCTCCGTGCTCACCCGCGCGATCCGCACCGGCCAGCTGGCGATCGAGGCGATGGGGGAGGCGTGGCTGCCGGTGGTGAAGGATTGGCGGCTCAATGAGCGCCATTATGGCGGCCTCACGGGCCTCAACAAGGCCGAGACGGCGGCGCTGCACGGGGACGCCCAGGTCCAGATCTGGCGCCGCTCCTACGATATTCCCCCGCCCCCGCTCGCGCCCGGGGGAACGTACGATTTCGCGGCCGACCGCCGCTACGCCGGCGTGCGCGATCTGCCTGTCACGGAGAGCCTCAAGACCACGCTGGATCGCGTGTTGCCCTTCTGGCAGGCCGCGATCGCGCCCGCCCTGCGCCACGGCGAGCACGTGATCGTCGCCGCGCACGGCAATTCGCTGCGCGCCATCGTCAAGCACCTGTTCCATGTGGCCGACGAGGCGATCGTGGGGGTGGAGATCCCCACCGGTAACCCGCTGCTGGTGACGCTGGACGCCGAACTGCGCCCGGTTGCGGCCCGCTATCTCGACGCCGCGCGCGCACAGGCCCTGCCCAAGCTTTAGTTCCTGCCCCTTAATCCCCTCTCGTCGGGCGCGCCTTGAGGCGGTAGGCTCACGCCATGGATGGCCCGCATCTGCCCTTCATGGACCGCGCGCTCGATCTCGCGCACGCCCAACACGGCCGGACGTGGCCGAACCCCGCCGTCGGCTGCGTGCTGGTGCGGGACGGCGAAATCGTGGGCGAGGGCGCAACCGGCCATGGCGGACGCCCTCATGCGGAGGAGATGGCGCTGGACGCGGCCGGCTCCGCCGCGCGCGGCGCCAGCGCCTATGTCACGCTAGAACCCTGCCGCCAGCGCACGTCCGGCGCGCCGTGCTGCGCGGACCGCCTGATCGAGGCCGGCGTGCGGGCGGTGGTGATCGCGGTCGGCGATCCCCACGCCTGGACCAAGGGCGCGGGCGAAGCCCGGCTGCGCGCCGCGGGCCTGCACGTTATCACCGGCGTGCGCGAGGCGGAGGCGGCGGCCCTGAACGAGGGCTTCTTCCATCTCGTGCGCACCGGCCAGCCGCTCGTGTTCGCCGATCCGGACCCGACCTTCTACGACGCGCCCTTCGAGGCGGAAGGCGAGGTGCGCGCCGCGCTCACCCTGATGGGCCAGGCTGGGTTCACCCGCCTCGTCGTGGCCCCGGGCAGCGCGCAGGCGGCGCGGGTGGAGGCGGCCGGGCTGCTCAGGCCCCCGCGCCCGCCGCGCTCGCCTTGATCTTGTGGTACAGCGCCATCACGGAGCGCACGAAGGCCTGCTTGGTGAACTCGGCCTCGAACGCCTGGCGGCCCGCTTCGGCCAGTTCGCGCGCGAGGAGCTTGTCCCCCAACACCCGTTTCAGCGCCGCCGCGAGGGCGTCGGCATCGTCCTTGGGGACGAGGATGGCGTTGTGCTCGGGCTTCACCGTGGAGGCCGGCCCCGCCGCGTCGCTCACCACCAGGGGCCGCCCCGCCGCCCAGGCCTCCACCGTCACCGTGCCGAAAGGCTCATAGCGGGAGGGGAAGGCCACCACGTCGCACGCCTCAAGGAGGGCCGAACGGTCCGACCGCCAGCCCAGGAAGCGGGTGCGCTCGGCCACGCCCAAGGTCCCCGCCAGCGCCCGGAGCTCCCCCTCGATCGGCCCCGACCCCGCGATCCACGCATACACCCCCGGCAGCGCCTGCAGGGCCTTTAGCAGCACGTCGATACCCTTCTTCGGGTGCAGCCGGGCGAGGCTTAGCACCACGGGTGCGTCCACCGGCGTATCGAGACTGGCGCGGTCCACCGGGGCCGCCTTCTCGAGGTTGGCGAAGGTGTGCAGCACGCTGACGCGGGCCTCCGGCGCGCCCTGAGCGGTGATGTGGCGGGCGATGTCGCGCGTGACGCCCGCGTGCCAGGCGCAATTGCGGAACCGGGCCAGTTTGTAATACCCGCCATACCAGGCGAGGTTGCGCTCGCGCGTGCGCCGCGGCGCGAACGTGCCGGCGCGGCCCATCCAGTAATGGATCACGTCCGGTTCAAAGGTGGCGATCGCGGCGTTCAGCTTCGCGGCTGTGGGCAGGCGGAAAAACTTGTCGAACGAGGCGGTGGCGAGGGGGACGCGGGCCTGTTCCAGGCTTTCCAGCCGCCGGCGATTATCGGGGCGCACGAGCACGTGCTGGGCGACGCCCGCCTCCGCAAGCGCCAACGCCCCATCGAGCATCATGGTCTCGGCGCCGCCCTCGAGCGCTCCGGCCATTACGTGAAGAACCCGCATTCTGCGCCCCGGCGCTTGCGACCATCCGCGCCGGGGAGGGTGTTAGGCGCCCGTCACAGAAAGGTCAAACGCGACACAAGGCGTCGCGCGAGAGAGGGGCGCAGGCGCTCAGATTTCCAACGGACGGGCCTTGGCCAGCCGGTCGAACGCCAGGATCGTCTCCAGCAAAGCGGGGAGTTCCGAGAACGGCACCATGTTGGGCCCGTCGGAGGGGGCGGCATCCGGGTTCGGATGGGTTTCGATAAACATCGCAGCTACCCCCACGGCGGCGGCGGCGGCGCGCGCGAGCACCGGCACATATTTGCGCTCGCCGCCCGATTTGTCGCCCAGGCCCCCGGGCTGCTGCACGGAATGGGTGGCGTCGAACACCACGGGCGCGCCCATCGCCTTCAGGATCGGCAGGGCGCGGAAATCGGTGACGAGCGTATTGTAGCCGAAGCTCGCGCCCCGCTCGCACAACAGCACGTTGGGATTGCCCGCGCCGGTGATCTTGCCCAGCACGTTCTTCATGTCCCACGGCGCGAGGAACTGGCCCTTCTTGACATTGATCGCCTTGCCGGTTTCGGCGGCCGCGATCAGCAGGTCGGTCTGGCGGCAGAGGAAGGCGGGGATTTGCAGCACGTCCACGACGCTTGCGGCCTGCGCGCAATGCTCGGGCAGGTGCACGTCGGTGAGCACGGGGACGCCGAAGGTTTTCTTGATCTCTTCGAACACCGGCAAGGCGGCCTCCAGGCCCGCCCCCCGCACCCCGGCGAGGGAGGAGCGATTGGCCTTGTCGAAGCTCGATTTGTAAATGAAGCCCACGCCCAGCTTGGCGAACGTCTCCGCCAGGAAGCCCGCGCAATCGATCGCGTGCGCGCGGCTTTCCAGCACGCAGGGGCCGGCGATGAACACGAGCGGCAGGTCGTTGCCGATGGCCACTTCGGGCGCGATCTGGACGACGGCGTTCGGCTTGACGGCTTCGGGCATGGCGTTCTCCAGCCCCCACATAAGCCCGCCCGCGGCCGGCCTCAACCGCCGCGCGCGGCGAACCCTTGGGGGTAGGGCAGGCCGGGGCTGGAGAGGCAGATGGCCTGGAACAGAACGCCCATCTGGTCGGGCGCGGCGAGGCGGTCGCGCTGGCGGGCGATGATCGGGGCGTGGTCGGGGCGGGCGCGCATCAGCGCGCTGGCGCGTTGGTTAAGCCCCAAATCCTCGAGGAACGCGCCTTGCGGGACGGGGCCCGCGACTTCAAGGCCCGCCGCGCGCGCGAGCGCTTTCACGGCGGCGAAATCGACATGGGCGGTCAGGTCGGCGCCGCCGGGTTCGGCCAGCGGGTCGGCGGTGCGGTGGCGCGCGACGGCCTGGAACGTGTCCCCGCAGCGCGTTTCGGGGGCGCCGTAATCAATCAGCAGCGCGCGTCCCGGGGCGGCGCGCAAGCGCCGGGCGAGGGCGGCGACGAACGCCTCAAGGCCCGGGCGCGTCTCGGCCACGCTGCCCGGCGGGGCGGCGCGCAGCGCGGCCGGAAGGAAGCCAGGGGGGGCTGGCCCGGGCGCGAGGCCGAAGCGCAGGCGGCCTGCCTGCGCCGGATCGGCCCCGATCAGGCGCTCGCGCCACCCGGTTTCGGTGCGCACCCATTGCCGGATCGGCAGGCAGTCCAGCACCTCGTTGGCGATGATCACGCAAGGCGTGTGCGCCTCTTCGAGCGCGGGGCGCCAGGTCGGGGCGATGTCGTGGGCGCCCAGCATCTCCGCTTGCACCTGGCGCAGGGGCGCGCTCGGCTCGATCAGCTCCACCTGCAGGGCGGCGCGGAAGGCGGGCTCGGCCTTGGCCGCGCGCAGCATGTCCGCCATCAGCACGCCGCGCCCGGGCCCGATCTCGATCAGCGCCATCGGACCGGGGCGGGCGAGATCGCACCAGCTTTGCGCGGCCCACAGGCCGATCAGCTCGCCGAACATCTGGCTGGTTTCGGGGGCGGTGATGAAATCGCCGTCCGCCCCCAAAGCGGGGCGCGTCGCGTAATAGCCGTGCGCGGGATCGTAGAGGCACAGCTCCATGTAGCGCGCCACGCTCATCGGCCCGTCCGCGGCGATCAGGTCCAGCAGGCGCTGCTTGAGCGTGGTCACGCGCGGGCGGGCTTGTGGGCGAAGGCGGCCGCGATCAGCGCTGCGCCGATGGCGATCATGGGCAAGGACAGAAGCATCCCCATCGTCAGGCCCAGCGGAAACTCGGGCATATGGGCGTCAGGCTCGCGCACGTTTTCAAGTGCGGCGCGGAACACCCCATAGGCGGCTAGGAACACTCCCGTAGCGAAGCCCGGGCGCGTGAAGCCCCGCCACCGGCGGGTGACGAGCGCCATCAAAGCAAAGAGGACGAGGCCCTCGAGCGCAGCCTCGTAGAGCTGGCTCGGATGGCGGGGGCGGCCATCCGCGGTGGGGAAGATCACGCCCCAGGGCAGGTCGGTCGGCCGGCCCCAGAGCTCGGCGTTGATGAAATTGGCGATGCGCCCGAAAAAGAGCCCGATGGGCGCGCACGCGGCCACGATGTCCCCCAGGGTCAGCACCGCGATCCCGTGCCGGCGCGCGAACCAGAAGATCGCCGCCGCCACCCCGATCAGCCCGCCATGGAACGCCATGCCCCCGGTCCAGATCTGGGCGATCTCGCCGGGATTGGTCCAGATCATGTCGGGCTTGTAGAAGATCACATAACCCAGCCGGCCGCCGAAGATCACCCCAAGGGTGGCCCAGAACAGGAAGTCGTCGCACTGGGCCGCGTCCGGGCGCTTCTGCCCCGCCGCCCAGAGGCGGTTGTCCTTTGACAAAGACACCATGTACCGCCACCCCAGCAGCAGGCCGGCGATGTAGGCGAGCGCGTACCAGCGCAGCGGAAACGGCCCGAGCGTCGCGCCGAACAGCTCGAACGCCGGCAGGGTGAACACGTCGGGCTCGAGGGCGGGAAAGGGAATGGCGCTGAACATCGATCGGGGCGGCCTTTCACCTTCGCGGGGCGTTCTCTAAATACGGGTGCAAAGGGAAAAGCAATGCAAAGCCAATCCATACTGCTGGACGAACTCGCCCGGGTGATGACGGGCGCGATGGGTCTCGCGCAGGGTTTGACCGCGGAGGCGAAATCGGTGCTGCGCGCCCAGGCCGCGCGCCTCGTCGCGGAGATGGATCTCGTCGGCCGGGAGGAGTTCGAGGCCATGAAAAGCCTCGCCGAGGACGCCCGCGCCGAGGCCGAGGCGCTGCGCGCGCGCGTGGAGGCGCTGGAAGCGGCCGGCCCCCGCTGAGGGCTGCGCATCCGCATTGCCGGTCCCGGCGTTCGGCTCCAACCTAGTATTAACCACGCGCGGCCTGATGATGGACGCACGCGGGGCGGCGATTCGCGCCGCAGCGCAGGGCGCGCACGTCAGGGGGCAGGCCATGAACGCCTATCACGAAGACGAGGACGAAGGCTTGCCCTTCGACGATCCGATCGAGGTGGCGGAGGCGGTGCTCGGCTCGGACGCGCGCTTTGTGTCCGAACGCGGAGATGATGGGGATCTGAGCTTCGCATTCAAGGCGCAATGGTGCGAGGTGTCGGGCTTCTTCTGCTGGCGCGAGGAATTGCCGGCGATGCTGATGACCGTCACCTTCGATCTCGCCGCCGCGCCCGCGCAGATGGCCGATACGGCCCGCCTGATCGCGCTGATCAACGAAAACCTGTGGCTCGGCCATTTCGACCTCTGGTCCGAGGACGGGGCGGTGGTGTTCCGCCACGCCGTGGCGATGATCGGGCGCTCCGAACTCGCCCCGGGCGAAGTGCAGGCCATGCTGGCGGCGGCCATGGACGCGGCGGACCGCTTCTTCCCGGCCTTCGACCTTCTGCTGCGCTGCAAATGCGCGCCCGAGCAGGCGATCGAGGCGGCCCTGTTCGAGACGGTGGGGGAGGCCTGATCCCCATGGACGCGCCCGGCGTGGTTCTCGTCGGCGCAGGCCAAATGGGCGGCGCATTGCTGCGCGGGTGGCTAAAAGCCATCCGCCGCGGCGGAGGGCTCACGCTCACGGTGCTCGAGCCCCATTTCGACCCCGCGCTCGAGAGCGATCTCTTGGCCGCCGGGGCGGTGCTCAATCCTCCCAATCCGGGCGCGGCGGACGTGGTGGTGCTGGCGGTGAAGCCGCAGGCGTTCGCGCAGGTGGCGGGCGAGGCCCGCCAGTTCGTGGGCTCCCATACGCTGGTGCTGTCCATCATGGCCGGCGTCCCGCTGGAGGCGACCGCGCGGCTGACCGGCGCAAGCCGCGTGATCCGGGCCGTGCCGAACACGCCCGGCCAGATCGGGCAGGGCGTCACGGCCTATGTGTCCGGCCCGGGCGTGACCGAGCAGGACCGCACGCTGGCGGCGCTGCTGCTTGAGCCCCTGGGCGCGGTGGAGATCATCGCCAACGAGCGGCTGATGGACGTGGTGACCGCGGTGTCCGGCTCGGGCCCGGCCTATGTGTTCCTGCTCGCCGAAGTGCTGGCCGCCACCGCCGAAAAGGAGGGCCTCGCCGCGGATGTGGCCGCGCGGCTGGCGCGTCAGACCGTGGCGGGCGCCGGCGCGCTCATGCTCGAGACGGGCGAGGCCCCCGGCCAATTGCGCAAGCAGGTGACCTCCCCCGGAGGCACCACCGAAGCCGCGCTCGACGTGCTGCAGGCCGCCGATGGGCTGGGGCAAGTGCTGAGCCGCGCCGTGCGCGCCGCCACCGAGCGCTCCCGGGCCCTGGGCAAGAGCTTCGACCGGTGAGGCGTGTCTGATTTCCGCCGCCGGCTGGAGCCTGCGCTGCGCCCGCTGTTCCAGGCGGTGTGGCGGCTCACGCGCGGCATGACGCTGGGGGTGCGCGGGCTCGCCCTCGACGGCGAGGGGCGGGTCGCGCTGGTGCGCCACTCGTACATGGAGGGCTGGCACCTTCCTGGCGGGGGCGTGGAGCACGGGGAGGTTGCGGAGGCTGCGATGGCGCGGGAGTTCGCCGAGGAGGCGGGAATCCGCCCTAACGGCCCCTTGGCGCTCCTCGCGATCTATTCCAACGCCGCGGTGTTTCCGAACGACCACGTGCTCCTTTATCGCGCGCCGGCCTGGGAGCCGTGCGCGCCGGACGGGCGCGAGATCAGCGACCGCGGCTTCTTCCCGCTCCACGCGCTGCCGGGCGCGACGACCCCCGCAACCCGCCGCCGCCTGGCGGAGGTGTTCGACGGCGCGCCCGTAAGCCCGCTTTGGTGACAAGCGTCAGGGCCAGGTCGCGGTCAGGGCCAGGCCGCGGTCGGGGGCAGGGAGGAGAGGATCGTGTCGATATTGCCGCCGGTCTTGAGGCCGAACAGCGTCCCGCGATCGTAAAGCAGGTTGAACTCCACATAGCGGCCGCGCCGCACGAGCTGCTCCTGGCGTTCCTCCGCGCTCCAAGCCTCCCCCATCCGCCGCCGCAGGATCGCGACATAAACGGTGAGGAACGCCTCGCCGACCGCCTGGACGAAGCGGAACTCCCGCTCCCAATCGCCGCCGTCCAGATGGTCGAAGAAGATGCCGCCCACGCCGCGCGCCTCGCCGCGATGGGGGAGGTGGAAGTAGTTGTCGCACCAGGCGCGGTAGCGGGCATAGGGCTCGCCATGCGCGGCGCAGGCGGCCTCGAACGCGGCGTGAAACGCGACCGCATCCTCGAAATCCGGGGCGCGCTGGAAGGCGAGCATGGGCGTCAGGTCCCCGCCGCCGCCGAACCAGGCGGTGGTGGTGGTGAGGAAGCGGGTGTTCAGGTGGGCCGTCGGGCAGCGGGGATTGCGGGGGTGGGCGATCAGGGAGATGCCGGTCGCGGTGAAGGCCGGCGCCGCCGCGCTCGCCCCGCGCACCTGGGCGGCGAATTCCGGCGCGAAATCGCCGTGCACGGTCGAAACATGCACGCCCGCCTTCTCGAAGAACCGCCCCCGCAGCAGCCCGGCCACGCCCCCGCCCAGATCCTCGCGCCCCGCGCCCCGCCGCCAGGGGGTGCGCTCGAAGCGCCCGGGAGCGCCGGGATAGAGGGCGGGATCGGCGTCGGCCTCCAGCGCCTCGAACGCCGCGCAGAGCGTATCGCGCAACGCCTCGAACCAGGCCTGGGCGCGGGCGCGGCGCGGGCCAAGCTCCGGGCCGGCGGGGGGCGGATGGGGCATGGGCGGACTGTGGCGGCCTGCCGGCGTCCCGGCAAGGCGGGCCCGCGTGCGGCGACACGCCGCGAGCCGCTTTGGGCCATACCGGCCTATTTTGCGCAGCTTATTTCTGGGCGCGAATCACGCTGGAAGCAGCGGGTACAGTGGGAGCGGGCGTTGGCCGAACTGGCGGCGGAACAGGCGGGCGCGGGCGAGGCGGGGGAGCCGACGCGCCGGGATTTCATCTACATCGCGGCCGGCGCGGCCGGCGCGATCGGGGGCGCGGCGTTGGTTTGGCCGTTTGTGGACCAGATGAACCCGGCCGCCGATACGATGGCGCTCGCCTCCACGGAATATGATCTCTCCCAGGTCGCCGAAGGCCAGCAGGTGGTGATCATGTGGCGGGGGCTGCCCGTTTTCGTGCGCCACCGCACCGCCGCCGAAATCGCGGCCGCCCGCCGCGATGACGGCGTCGCCTTGAAGGATCCCGCCACCGACGCTGAGCGCGTGCTGCAATCGGACGGCAAGCCCGGCAAGCCCGAATTCATGATCGTGCAGGCCAATTGCACCCATCTGGGCTGCGTGCCCACGTTCGGGGGCGGCGATTTCGGCGGCTGGCTTTGCGCGTGCCACGGCTCGGTGTACGACACCGCCGCGCGGATCCGGGGGGGGCCCGCGCCCACCAATCTGCCGCTCGCCCCGTATGTCTACACCGCAGACACCGTCGTCAAAATCGGCTGATCGGACCCTCCCATGAGCGGCGAAAGCACCTACACCCCCGGTTCGGCCTTCGAGCGCTGGCTCGATGTGCGCCTGCCGATCCTGCGGCTGGCCCATGACAGCTTCGTCGCCTACCCGACGCCGCGGAATTTGAATTATTGGTACACGTTCGGCGCCATCCTCTCTTTCATGCTGGTGGTGCAGATCGTGTCCGGCGTAGTGCTGGCCATGCATTACGTCGCCCATGTCGATTACGCGTTCGACAGCGTCCAGCGGATCGAGCGGGACGTGCCCTATGGCTGGCTGATCCAGAACATCCATTCCGTCGGCGCCTCGATGTTCTTCGTCGCGGTCTATGTGCACATGTTCCGCGGGCTCTATTACGGCTCCTACAAGGCGCCGCGCGAAGTGCTCTGGATCCTCGGTTGCGTGATCTATCTGCTGATGGTCGCCACCGCCTTCATGGGCTACGTGCTGCCCTGGGGCCAGATGAGCTTCTGGGGCGCGACCGTGATCACCAACCTCCTGGGCGCCGTGCCGCTGGTGGGGGAATCGATCAAGCATTGGCTCATGGGCGGCTATGCGATCGGCAACGCGACGCTGAACCGCTTCTTCTCGCTGCATTACCTGCTGCCGTTCCTGATCGCGGGCGTGAGCATCCTGCACGTCTGGGCGCTGCACGTTTCGGGGCAGAACAACCCGGCTGGGATCGAGCCGAAATCGAAGGAGGACACCGTCGCCTTCACGCCGTACGCCACAATGAAGGACGCGGTGGGCTTGTGCCTCTTCCTGCTGATGTTTGCGCTGTTTGTGTTCTACATGCCCGACGCCTTGGGCCATGCGGACAATTACATCGAGGCCAACCCGCTCGTCACGCCGCCCCATATCGTGCCCGAATGGTACCTCTTGCCGTTCTACGCGATCCTGCGGGCGATCGATTTCGACATCCTGTTCATCGACTCCAAGCTCGGCGGCGTGCTCGCCATGTTCGCGGCGATCGGGGTGTTGTTCGTGCTGCCCTGGCTCGATACCTCGAAGGTCCGCTCGATGCGGTACCGCCCGGTGGCGCGGCAATTCTTCATCCTATTCGCCATCACCTGCGCGGCGCTCGGCTGGTGCGGGGGGCAGACGCCGGATCGGGTGCTGCTGCAAACCGGCCCGTACGTCAAAGAGCTGATCGACCGCAACGGCGCCGTGATCGCCACCGTGGACGGACAGACCGCCGACATCGCAACCCGCGCCGCCCAGCAGCGCATCAATGCGCTGGGCCCGAACGTCGCCGAGACGGTGCGCACCCGCGAGCCGTATCGGTTCACGGTCACGCAATTGTCCCAGGTGCTGACGGCCTTTTATTTCGCGTTCTTCCTGCTGGTCCTGCCGCTGCTGGGCCTGCGCGAACGGCCCACGCAAATCCCGGACACGATCGCCAAATCCGTGCTGCGCGCGCATGACGGGCCAGCGCCCGCCGGCGGCAAGGCCCTCGCTTATGCGCCCCGCGACGGCGCGCCCCCGCCGGAGGCCTGACGTGGCGCGTTCCCTGATCGCCGCTTGCGGCTTGGGCCTTCTGGCCCTCCTTCCAGGCGCCGCCTCCGCGGCCGGCGCCGCGAAGGAGATTCCGCACGAGAAGTGGTCCTTTGAGCAGGTCCCGTTCGGCACGTTCGACCGCGGCGCGCTCCAGCGCGGGCTCAAAGTGTATCTGGAGGTGTGCGCCTCCTGCCATTCGATGAACCTGCTCTCCTACCGCAATCTCGGCGAGAAGGGCGGGCCGCTCCAGGCCGTGCAGGGGCGCGACCGCGAGACCGGCGAGGAGAGCGTCCGCCTCGGCGCCCCCGGCGAAGGCTTCAAGCTGATCAACGCCAACGACAACCCGTACGTGAAGCAGCTCGCAAGCCAATACGAAGTCTCCGAGATCGATCAGGAGACCGGCGACACGGTCACCCGCCCGGCGCGCCCGGCGGATCGGTTCGTCGCGCCCTATCCCAATGACGCGGCCGCGCGCGCGGCCAATGGCGGGGCGCTGCCGCCGGATTTCTCGGTGCTGGCGAAAGCCCGTCACGGCGGGGCGAGCTATATCAAGGCGCTGCTGAGCGGCTATGTGGCGCCTCCTGCGGGCCTCGAAGTGCCGCCGGGCCAGCATTACAACGTCTATATGGCAGGGGATCTTTCCTCCTATTGGAACGGCGATCCCCGCAAGCCACCGTACGGGGGCTTTCTCGCGATGGCGCCCCAGCTCACGGAGGGCCGCGTCACCTTCGATGACGGCACGCCCGCGACGGTGAAGCAGATGGCGTCCGACGTGGCGACGTTCATCGCGTGGGCGGCGGATCCGAACGCGGAGACGCGCCTGTCGCTCGGCTTTTCCGTGCTGGCCTATCTCTCGATCGTCACCGGGCTCGTCTATGCGGCCTACCGGCAGGTCTGGAAGGCGGTCGGGCATTAGGCGGTCTGCATTAGGCTGGGGGCTTGGACCGCGGAGAAAACGCGATGGACGGCTGGACCCTCGGCATTATCGGCGGCTCGGGCCTCTATGACCTCGCGGGCCTCGAAAGCGGCCGCTGGGAGGAGGTCGCGACCCCCTGGGGCCAGCCGTCGGACGCGCTCTATCGCGGCGCGCTGCACGGGGTGGAGCTTGTGTTCCTGCCGCGCCACGGCCGCGGCCACCGCCATTCGCCCAGCCACATCAATTACCGCGCCAATATCGATGCGCTGAAGCGGGCAGGGTGCACGGACGTTCTGTCGCTGTCGGCCTGCGGGTCGCTCGCCGAAGGCGTGGCGCCCGGCGCGTTCGTGGCGGTGGACCAGTTCATCGACACCACGTTCGCGCGCGCCAACAGCTTTTTCGGCGAGGGCCTGGTGGCGCACGTCTCGATGGCGCACCCCACGTGCCCGCGCCTGTCGGGCCTCGCGGCGCAGGCCGCCCGCGCCGCCGGCGCGCCCACGATCGAAGGCGGAACCTATCTCGCCGTCGAAGGCCCGCACTTCTCCTCGCTGGCGGAATCGCGGCTCTACCGCAGCTGGGGCTGCACCGTGATCGGCATGACGAACATGCCCGAGGCCAAGCTCGCCCGCGAGGCCGAACTCCCCTATGCAAGCCTCGCCATGGTCACCGATTATGATTGCTGGCGCGAAACGGAAGCGCTGGTGACCGTTTCGGAAATCCTCGACGTGCTCCACGCCAACGCCGCCAAGGCCAAAGCGCTCATCGTCCACCTGGCGGGCGCGCTTGCCGCGGCCGGTCCCCGCACCCCATCCCCGATCGACACCTGCCTCGACGACGCCCTCATCACCGCCCCCTCCGCCCGCGACCCCGCACTCGCCGCAAAACTCGACGCCGTTGCGGGCCGCCGCCTGCGCCGCGACGGGTGATGGGATCGGCGGCCTTGAGCAAATGCTCGCCCGCAAGGCCGCCGATCGGTGTAGTGGCGTCTAGGAGGCGGCGCTGAGTTCTTCCATCAGTTCTTGTTTGCGCGCCATCAATTGTTCGCCCAGGGCTTCGAGGTCCATGTCGGCCTTGCGGGCCTCTTCGAACATGCCGTCGGGGCCTTCTTCTTCTTCGACATGGTGGGCGATCATTTCGCCCAGCACCTTGACGCGGGCGTCGTACATCTCGTCGCCCGGCTCCATTTCCTCGATCTCGGCGATCAGGGTCTTGGCGCTTTGGTGCTCGATCACGGCCTCGTTGTTCATGTCCTCGTCGCCGGTGGCTTGCAGGAAGGCCGGGTAGAAGATTTCTTCCTCGATCTGGGTGTGCACGGTCAGCGCCATGCAGATCTGGCTCGCCAGTTCAAACTTCTTGTCGTCGCTCCTGGCGGTCTCGAATTGCTGGAACCATTGCGCGACCTGCTTGTGATCGGCGCTCAAGAGGGCGATCGCGTCGGGCGTGACGCCGGCCCCGCCCGCGGGACCGGATTTGGAGGATGTCTTGGAGGCGGTTTGGGGGGTGGCCATGGGGCTCTCCTTCAAAGGGGACTTGCGCAGAGAACCGGACGGGCCTCGCCAAGTTCCTCTGAGAATGGCTCGCAGCCACGCGAGCCCCGAGGGCGCATCGGCTCCCTTTCTTCCAGGCCGGGGTGGGGCTACATCAGCGCTTTATCTTGCGGAGCGGGCAGCCCTTCATGGCGCAGCAATACATCTTCTCGATGCAGGGCCTTTCGAAGGCCTATCCCGGCGGCAAGAAGGTGTTCGAGAACATCTGGCTGTCCTTTTATGCGGACGCCAAGATCGGCGTCGTGGGGGTGAACGGGTCGGGCAAGTCCACGCTGATGAAGATCATGGCGGGGATGGACAAGGACTTCACCGGCGAGGCGATCCCGCTGGCGGGCACCAAGATGGGCTACCTCTCGCAGGAGCCGGACCTGGACCCGGCCAAGGACGTCTGGGGCAATGTGGTCTCGCACTGCCCGGAAAAGATCCTGCTCGACCAGTACAACCAGGTTTCCGCCCAGATGGCGGAGGATTATTCCGACGAATTGCTGGAGCAGATGACCACGCTGCAGGAGCAGATCGACGCCGCCGACGCCTGGGACATCGATTCGAAGATCGAGATGGCGATGGAGGCGCTGCGCTGCCCCCCGAACGACTGGCCGGTGGACAAGCTCTCCGGCGGGGAGCGGCGGCGCGTGGCCCTGTGCCGGCTGCTGCTTTCCAAGCCCGACATGCTGCTGCTCGACGAGCCCACCAACCATCTCGACGCCGAGAGCGTGGCTTGGCTCCAGCACCACCTGACCGAGTTTCCCGGCTGCGTGATCCTCGTCACCCACGACCGCTACTTCCTCGACCAGGTGACGAAATGGACCCTCGAACTCGATCGCGGCAAGGGCCTGCCGTACGAGGGCAATTATTCGGCCTGGCTGGAGCAGAAGCAGAAGCGCCTCGCCCAGGAGGAGCGCGAGAGCGAGGGGCGCAAGAAGGTGATGTCGCGTGAGCTCGAATGGGTGCGCCAGAGCCCCAAGGCCCGCCAGGCCAAGTCGAAAGCGCGCCTGGCGCGCTATCAGGAAATGGCCGATGCGGCCGAGCGCGAGAAGCAGACTTTCGCCACCATCCAGATCCCGCCCGGGCCCCGCCTTGGCCAGAACGTGATCGCCTTCGAGAATCTGCGGAAGGGCTTTGGCGAGAAGCTTTTGATCGACGGGCTCTCGTTCAAGCTGCCGCCCGGGGGCATTATCGGCGTGATCGGGCCCAACGGGGCGGGGAAGTCGACGCTGTTCCGCATGATCACAGGGCAGGACAAGCCCGACGCCGGCAGGATCATTATCGGGGACAGCGTGAAGCTCGGTTTCGTGGATCAGAGCCGCGACAATCTCGATCCCAACAAGAATGTCTGGGCGGAGATTTCGGGCGGGCTCGACGTCGTCAAGGTGGGCGAGCGGGAGGTGCCCTCGCGCGCTTATGTCGGCACGTTCAACTTCAAGGGCGCAGATCAGCAGAAGAAGGTAGGGCTGTTGTCAGGCGGGGAGCGCAACCGCGTGCACCTCGCCAAGACGCTGCTCTCCGGCGCCAATGTCTTGCTGCTGGACGAGCCTACCAACGATCTCGACGTCGAGACGTTGCAGGCGCTGGAGAGCGCGCTCGAGGACTTTCCCGGCTGCGCGGTGGTGATCAGCCACGACCGCTGGTTCCTGAACCGCCTCGCCACCCACATCCTCGCCTTCGAGGGCGACAGCCATGTCGAATGGTTCGAGGGCGATTTCGACAGCTACGAAGAAGACAAGAAACGCCGCCTCGGCGCCGACAGCCTGATCCCGCGCCGCATCATGTTTCAGAAATTCGGCCGCTGAGGGCAGGGGCGCGCGGCGGGCGCGGTCAGAACGCTTTCAGCACCTCGGCGACGTGCTCCACCCGCGGCGGCGCGGCGAAATGGGGGCCGACCAGCGCGCGCCATTGCGCGAAGGCGGGCGAGGCGCGGAACCCCTCAGTGTGATCCTCAACGCTCGCCCAGCCCACCAGCAGCCGGTAGCGGCTGGGATGCTCGATAGAACGGGTCAGCGCGAAGGAGAGGCAGCCTTTCGCGGCCTCGAACAGCGGCGCGGCGGCTGCGACGCCGGCTTCGAACGCGGCCTCTGCGCCGGGTTTGACATCGATCTCGGCGATTTCGGTGATCATGGTGCGCTGTTTCGCCCCGCCCTGCGCATGCGTCAAGCTTGCATCGGGCCCGTCGCTGTGGTGCTTTGAGGCTCGAAACAGGGGCGCCGCGCACGCGTGCATGGCTGAGAAGCACCCTTTGGACCTGATCCGGTTCGTACCGGCGTGGGAAGTTTCGGGCGTGGGGGCCAGTCCCCGCTCCGTTCCTGCCTTCCCGCCCGCTGCGCGCCGCTGACAACGGAGCGTCATTGCATGGCCGCGCGCGCCCAAAAAGCCTCCTCTATTCACGCGGTCGGCGAGGGCCTCAAAGCGGGGTTCGCCTATCCCGCTTCCGCCAAGGCCTATCTTACCGGCTCGCGCCCCGACATCCGCGCCCCCTACCGTTTGATCGCGCAGACCGACACGCTCACCGCCCACGGCCGGAAACCGAACCCCCCCATCCCGGTCTATGACACGTCCGGTCCCTACAGCGACCCCCACGCGCGGATCGATCTCGAACGCGGGCTCGATCCGGTGCGCGCGGCCTGGATTGCGGAGCGGGGCGACAGCGTGGCGCTAGAGGGTTTAAGCTCCGCGTACGGACGAGCGCGCGAGGATGATCCGTCTACGGCGCATTTGCGGATGCAGCGGGGCGCGCCTGCGCGCCGCGCCAAGCCCGGCGCCAATGTCACCCAGATGCATTATGCGCGCGAGGGTATAATCACCCCTGAGATGGAGGTGGTGGCGCTGCGCGAGAGTTTGGCTCTGGACCGGCTGGTGGGCGATCCCGCCTATCAGCGGCTGCTGCGCCAGCATGCGGGCGAGGCGTTCGGCGCGGGCCTGCCCCGCCGGCCTGAGGATGTGACGCCCGATTTCGTGCGCCGCGAAGTGGCCGCGGGCCGCGCCATCATTCCCGCCAACATCAACCATCCCGAAGCCGAGGCGATGGCCATCGGGCGGAACTTCCGTATCAAGATCAATTGCAATCTCGGCAATTCGGCGGTCACCTCCTCGCTGGCGGAGGAGGTGGAGAAGCTCGTCTGGGCGCTGCGCTGGGGCGCGGACACGGTGATGGACCTCTCCACCGGTGCCCACATCCACGAGACCCGCGAATGGATCATCCGCAATTCGCCGGCGCCGATCGGCACGGTGCCGATCTATCAAGCGCTCGACAAGGTGGGCGGCAAGGCCGAGGATCTGACATGGGAAATCTTCGCTGACACGCTGATCGAACAGGCCGAGCAGGGGGTGGATTATTTCACCATCCATGCCGGCGTGCTGCTGGCGTACGTGCCGCTGACGGCGGAGCGGCTGACGGGCATCGTCTCGCGCGGGGGCTCGATCCTGGCCAAATGGTGTCTGGCCCACCACAAGGAGAACTTTCTCTACACGCACTTTGATGAGATCTGCGAGATCATGAAGGCCTATGACGTCTCGTTCAGTCTGGGCGACGGCCTGCGCCCCGGCTCGATCGCGGACGCCAACGACGCCGCCCAGATGGGCGAACTGAGGACGCTGGGGGAGCTGACAAAGAAGGCCTGGGCGCACGACGTCCAAGTCATGATCGAGGGGCCGGGCCATGTGCCGATGCAGCGCATCGGCGAGAACATGGAGGCCGAGCTCGCCGAATGCCACGAGGCGCCCTTCTACACGCTGGGGCCGCTCGTGACAGACATCGCCCCGGCCTACGACCATATCACCTCCGCGCTGGGCGCCGCCCAGATCGGCTGGCGGGGCACGGCGATGCTTTGCTATGTGACGCCCAAGGAGCATCTGGGCCTGCCCGACAAGGAAGACGTCCGCGCCGGGATCATCGCTTATAAGATCGCCGCCCACGCGGGGGACCTCGCGAAGGGCTGGCCCGGCGCGCAGCTGCGCGACAACGCCCTTTCGCAAGCGCGCTTCGAGTTCCGCTGGGAAGATCAGTTCAATCTCGGCCTCGATCCCGAGCGCGCGCGCGAATACCATGACGCGACGCTCCCCGCCGAGGGCGCGAAGGTGGCGCATTTCTGCTCGATGTGCGGGCCGAAATTCTGCTCGATGAAGATCACCCAGGACGTGCGCGAGTACGCCGCCAAACTCAACACGCCTGAGATCGAGGCCGCGATGGCGGAAAAAAGCGCCGAATTCATTGAGGCCGGCGCCGAGATCTATCGCTGATGTTCCAACCCCGTCATCCCGGCCGAAGCGAAGCGCAGCGCCGGGACCTTGCAGCGATCGCGCACCGTGCTGCTCGAGGCCCCGGATCGGCGCTGCGCGCTGTCCGGGGTGACACGTGCAAGGCGCGCGCGCTCAGTAGCGGTAGTGGTCGGGCTTGAACGGGCCGGCTTGCGGCACGTTGATGTACTCGGCCTGCGGTTTTGAGAGGGTGGTGAGTTTCGCGCCCAGCTTGGCGAGGTGCAGCATCGCCACCTTCTCGTCGAGGCGCTTGGGCAGGGTGTAGACTTTGTTCTCGTAGGCGCCCGCATTGGTCCAGAGTTCGATCTGGGCCAAAGTCTGGTTGGTGAAGGACGCGCTCATCACGAAGCTCGGATGGCCGGTGGCGTTGCCCAGATTGACGAGGCGGCCCTCCGACAGGAGGATGATCTTCTTGCCGTCCGGGAATTCCACGTGGTGGACCTGGGGCTTGATCTCGTCCCATTTGAAATTGCGCAGGCCCGACACCTGAATCTCGGCGTCGAAATGGCCAATATTGCACACGATCGCGTTGTGCTTCATCGCGCGCATGTGATCAACGGTGATCACATCCTTGTTGCCCGTGGCGGTGACGAAGATATCGGCCGCGCCCGCCACGTCCTCCAACGTCTTGACGTCATAGCCTTCCATCGCCGCCTGCAGCGCGCAGATCGGATCGATCTCGGTGACGATCACGCGCGCTCCGCCCTGGCGCAGGCTCGCGGCCGATCCCTTGCCGACATCGCCATACCCGCACACCACCGCCACCTTGCCGGCGAGCATCACGTCCGTGCCGCGCCGGATCGCGTCGACAAGGCTCTCGCGACAGCCATAGAGATTGTCGAACTTCGATTTGGTGACGCTGTCATTGACATTGATCGCCGGGAACGGCAGCTCGCCGCGCTCGGCCATCTGGTAGAGGCGGTGGACGCCCGTGGTCGTCTCCTCGGAGACGCCCTGGATCGCGGCCCGGATGGCGGAATAGAAGCCCGGCTTTTCCCGCAGATAGCGCTTCATCACCGCGTAGAGCGCTTCTTCCTCCTCGTTCTGGGGGTTGGCGAGGAGGGAAGGGTCCTGCTCGGCCTTCGGGCCCAGCACGCAGAGAAGGGTGGCGTCGCCGCCATCGTCGAGGATTAGATTGGGGTAGCCCCCGTCGGCCCATTCGAAGATGCGGTGCGCATAATCCCAGTACTCGGTGAGGCTCTCGCCCTTGAAGGCGAACACCGGGGTGCCGGCGGCGGCGATCGCGGCGGCGGCGTGGTCCTGGGTCGAGAAGATGTTGCACGAGGCCCAACGGACGTCCGCGCCCAGGGCCTCCAGCGTCTGGATCAGCACCGCGGTCTGGATCGTCATGTGCAGCGAGCCCGCGATGCGCGCCCCCTTGAGCGGCTGGGCGGCGCCGTATTCCGCGCGCAGCGCCATCAGGCCCGGCATCTCCGTTTCGGCGATCGCGATCTCCTTCGCCCCCCAGCCGGCGAGCGCGAGGTCCTTGACGGCGTAATCGGCGTTCGCGAGCGTGGCGGGCGAGGGCATGGGACGATCTCCGGGGGCGGACTTCGGGGGCGGGGCCGCCCCGCGTGTAGCAAGCGCCGGCCGGCAAAACAATGAGGATATAAAGATACCTTTATATCCCGATCGCGCCCCGAACGCCCTCCCTTTTGGCCAAAAGCGCGGTAGGTTCGCGCGAAACTGCTTCGCGGGGGATCACGGCATGGCGAACGCATCAGCGACAACACTCCCGCCGCCGCCTGCATCGCCGCCGGAGGCGCCCGGCGGGTTCGCGCCGCTCGCCCGCCTCACCCAATCCGCGACGTTCACCAATTTCATCCTGGCGTGCATCATCGCCAACGCCATCACCCTTGGCGTCGACGCCCATTTCGGGGAAGCCAATCCCTGGCACGGCCTGATCGCGGAGGTGGACACCATCTTCCTGACGATCTTCACGGTCGAACTCGCGCTCGAATTCCTGGCCCAGGGCCCCAGGCGCTATGTCCGAGACGGCTGGAACTGGTTTGACTTGATCGTCGTCGCGCTCTGCTACATCTCCGCCGCGCCCGGGATCGCGGCGTTGCGGACGCTGCGCGTGTTGCGGGTGCTGCGTCTGGTTTCCAGCGTGCCCCAGATGCGGCGCGTAGTGGAGGCGCTGCTCGGCGCCATGCCCGGGATCGCGGCGACCACGGCGATCCTTGCGGTGGTGTTCTATATCGGGGCGGTAATGGCCACGACGCTGTTCCGCAGCGAGGTCGGGTTCCGGGACCTAGGCGAGTCCGCGCTGACCCTGTTCCAGCTCACCCAGTTCGACAGCTGGGGCGAGACGATCGGCAGGCTCACCGCCATCTATCCCTGGGCGTGGGCGTTCCTGATGGGCTTTACGGTGATTGCGGCCTTCGCCGTGCTTAACCTGTTCATCGGCGTGATCGTGGACGCAGTCCAGGCCACGCGCGACGAGGTGCAGAAGACGATCGCCGAAAATGTCGCCGAGATGCAGCACGACGTGCACGAGATCCGGGATATGAAGGCCGAACTGGTCGGCAATGTCGAAGATATCGAGGAGGCCCAGCTCGGGGCCGCCGCGCTGCAGCGTGTCCTCTTGGAGGAGGTCCGCGCCCTGCGGGCCGAGATCACGGCGCTGAAAGGCGAGCGCGTCGAAGCGCCACGATGACGAAGTTTTCATGGGTTCGCCGCGCCCCGGCCCTTGGCGTTCGCGCCTGCAGCGACGATGATCGCGTCTATGTCGGTATGGACACGCATCGCGGAAAGGGCCCAGCGCGCCTTTGAGCCGGAGCTCGACGCCCCCGGGGACGGGGAGGCGTGTGCGCCCGCGCCCGGCGATGTGGGCTTCACCGCGGCGGTGATCGGGCTCGCCGCGAAGATGGCGAAGGTCGATGGCGTGGCCTCCGAGGCGGAATGGGAGGCGGCGGCCCAAGTGTTCCGCCCCCCGCCGGGGGAGGAGCCGGCGTTCCGGCGCGCCTTCGCGCTCGCCCGCCAGACGGTGCTGGGCTTTGAAAGCTATGCGCGCCGCATCGGCCGGAAGTACCGCGCACGTCCCTGCCTGCTCGAGGACGTGCTGGACGGGCTGTTCCACATCGCCATGGCCGATGGCGTGGTGACGGGGGGCGAGCTCGCCTATCTGCGCGCCGTGGCCGAGCATTTCGGCTTCTCCGACCTCGAGTTCCGCCGCATCAAGGCCACCAATCTCGGGCCCGACCCCGGGGACCCCTACGCCGTGCTGGGCCTCTTGCCGGGGGCCGCCCTCGAGGAATGCCGCAAGGCCTGGCGGCGCCTCGCCGCCGAAAACCACCCCGACAGCATGCGCGCGCGCGGCGCGCCGGCGGAATTCGTGGCCATCGCCACCCAGAAGACCGCCTCCATCAACGCCGCCTTCGCCGCCGTGCGGGCCGAGCTTGAGGGGTTGGCGCTTGCGCGGTGACCTGCGCGATCGTGTGAGCGCCCGCCCGATGGCAGGCGTGGCCATTGACGGAAGCCGGTCGGCGACAAAGATGAGTAGGGTTCGGGAGTGCTGGAGATGATCGCATCCAATCCGCAAGGCATGAAGGCCGACCTTAACCACGCCGCCCCGGACCGTGCTCCGGGCGCCGGCCGGTGGGTAGGAGGGCTGTTCCTCAGCGTTTTCGGGGTGCTGATCGGCCTGGCGGTGGCCGTGGCGGCGACGGCGGCGGCGGTCGTCGGCGTGATCGCGGCTACGGCCTTTGTGGCGCTTCGCCTCGCGTCCAGCCGGTCACGGCTGCGGTCCGGCCCGCTTCTGCTCGAAGGCCGGCGGACGGCGGACGGCTGGGTGGTGGAAAGCGCCGCGACGCGGACGCCGTAAAGCCGCGGCGCCGGCCCGCCCGTCATGGCCATTCTCTGGCGCCCGTCTCCGAATTTCGACGCGCGGACGCGCCCGATTGACCTCGTGATCCTGCACTATACCGGAATGCAGAGCGGGGCCGCCGCGCTCGCCCGGCTGTGCGACCCCGCCCCCCGCGCCGGCGCGCACCACCACCCCTGGGAGACGCCCCCCGATCCCGACGCGCCGCTCGGCCGCGTCAGCGCGCATTACCTGGTGCAAGAAGACGGGAAGGTGCTGGCGCTGGTGCAGGAGGAGGCGCGCGCCTGGCACGCCGGCGCTGGCGCCTGGGGGGGGCAAGCCGCGCTGAATGACCGCTCCATCGGCGTGGAGATCGTCAATGGCGGCCATGATTATGGGCTTCCGCCCTATCCCGACGCCCAGATCGCGTCCGTGATCGCGCTGCTGCAGGCGATCCTTCCCCGCCATGGCCTGGGGGCCCGCCAGGTCGTAGGCCATTCCGACGTCGCCCCCGAGCGCAAGGCCGATCCGGGCGAGCATTTCCCGTGGGCGCGCCTCGCCGAGGCGGGCGTCGCGCTGTGGCCGAGGGGGCCGGTAGCGCCAGGCGGGCCGGTGCTCGCGGCGCCCGGGGCGAGCGGGGAGCGCGTGCGCGCCCTGCAGGCGGGCTTGGCCGCGTTCGGCTATGGCGTGGGGGAAACCGGCCTTTACGACGCCCCCACGGAGGCGGCGCTGCGCGCCTTCCAGCGCCGCTTTCGCCCCGCCCGGGTCGATGGCGTGCACGACGGCGAGACCGACGCGATCCTCGCCGATCTCCTAGCCCAGGCCTGAAACCCCTCGACGCCCTCGCCAGCCGCGGAAATGTGCGCGATAAGGCCCGTGATCAGCCGGCCGGGCGGCCGCTCTTGCAGGGCTCGAAAGGGCGCAAGGGAGGAAAGTCCGGGCTCCATGCAGATATGGCGGCGGGTAATTCCCGCCCAGGGCGACCTGAGGGATAGCGCCACAGAGAACAGACCGCCGACGGCGCGCGCGTCGCGTCTTCGGCAAGGGTGAAACGGTGGGGTAAGAGCCCACCGCCTCGACCGTAAGGAAGAGGGCATGGCAAGCCCCGCCAGGAGCAAGACCGAATAGGGACGCAACGGAGCAATCCAAGGCGCATCTGCACGCCGCGTCCGGGTGGGTCGCGCGAACCGCGCCGCGAGGCGCGGTCCAGAGGAATGGCCGCCCTTTCCTCCGCCAGGAGGAAAGACAGAACCCGGCTTACAGGCCGGCTGATCGCTTTCCCCGAAAACGCGCCGCGGGAGCGCCTTGGCGCCCTCGCGTCGGGGCGAATCTCGGTGCGGTCAACAACGCCTCTTCCCATGCAGTGGGGCTTTGGCCCATACTCACCCATGCCGCGCCACACGCCTGCGCGGCGGCCGAGGCTGGCGGCATGTTCATCGGCACGCACAATGTCGGGGTGGACCAGAAGGGCCGGGTGTCGATCCCGGCGTCCTTCCGCGCGGCCATGAAGGGAGCCGATACCGTGTTCGTGTGGCCTTCCTATCGCGGGGCGTTCCTGGAGGCGGGGGACCACGCGCTCCTCGACCGCTACCGCCACGCCCTGCAGGCGCGCGGGGAGTTCGACGCCGTGCGCGAGGATTTCGAATATTCGATCTTCGCCGAGGCCGAGGCGCTGGAATGCGATTCCACCGGCCGGGTGACCCTGCCCGAACGCCTGCGCACGCATGCGCGGCTCGAGGGAAAGGCCGCGTTCACCGGCCTATCGGACCGGTTCGAGATATGGAGCCCGCCGCTGCTCGAGGCGCGGGTGGCCGCGGCCCGGGACAAGGCCGCCGAAGGGCGCGCGCTGCTGCGGAGGGCCGGGCCATGACCGAGGAGCCCAGGACGCAGGAGCCCAGGATGCAGGAGCTGGGAGCCCACGCGCCGGTGCTGCTGCAGGAGGCGGTGGACGCGCTGGCGGTGAAGGAGGGCGGCTTCTATGTCGACGCCACGTTCGGCGGCGGCGGCTACGCCCGCGAGATCCTCACGCGCGCGCGCTGCCGGCTGGTAGGGCTCGACCGCGATCCCGAGGCGGTGGCGCGCGGGCGAGAGCTCGAGGAGATGTTTCCCGAGAATTTCCGCATGCTCGAAGGCCGGTTCGGGGAGATGGAGCTGCTCGTGGGCACCCAGCTTGACGGCGTGGCCATGGATCTAGGCGTCTCCTCCTACCAGTTCGACACCCCTGAGCGCGGCTTCTCCTTCCGCTTCGACGCCCCCCTCGACATGCGCATGGGCGCGGACGGCCCGGACGCGGCCGACGCGGTGAACGCCCTGTCCGAGCAGGCGCTGGCGGACGTGCTCTACCATTTCGGCGAGGAGAGCGAGGCGCGCCGCATCGCGCGTGTGCTGGTGCAGGAGCGGGCGCGCGCGCCCATCACCCGGACCCTGCACTTGGCGGAGATGGTGGAGCGGGCGGTGGGCGGGCGGCGCGGGGCGCGCATCCATCCCGCCACACAGACTTTCCAGGCCCTGCGCATCCTGGTGAACGACGAGCTGGGCGAGTTGGCGCGTGCGCTCGGCGCCGCGGAATCGCTGTTGCGTCCGGGCGGGCGGCTGGCGGTGGTGTCGTTCCATTCTCTGGAGGACCGACTCGTGAAAAACTTTCTCCTCGAGCGCAGCGGCCTGCGCGACGGGGGATCGCGACACATGCCGGAGAAAACGGGTCCCGACCCGACCTTCACGCTTGCCGTACGCAAGGGCGCGCCGCCCTCCGAGGCCGAGGTGAGCGCCAATCCGCGGGCGCGTTCTGCGCATCTGCGCTGGGCCGAGCGGACGCGCGCCCCCGCGCTGGGCGCAGCGACCGGAGAGGCGCTGGCCGCGCGCGCGGTAAAGGAATGGGAAGCCTTGGGCGGAACCCGGGGCCGCGGATGAGCCGGATGTTCAACGCCCTGGCCGCGGCGGTGGCGCTGCTGCTGGCGGTGGGGCTCTACAAGTCCAAGACCGAAGCCGACGCCGCGCGCGCCAATGTCGCGCGTCTGCACGCCGAGGTCGCCGCCGCGGCGGACGAGATCCGGCTGCTGAAGGCGGAGGTGGCGCACCTGGAAAGCCCCGCGCGCATCGAGGCGCTGGCGCGCGCCAAGCTCGGCCTCGCGCCCGCCGCCCTCTCCCAGCACCGCACCCTCGACCATTTGGAGCGGGCGCTGCCCCCGCCCGAGGAGAAGGGGCCGCGCCAATGACGGCGGCCCGGTGAAGGCCTATTCCGCCCCGCGAGAGTTTGAGGGCGGCGCGCAGGGCGAGGCCTCTGGGTGGCGCGCGGTGACCGAGGCGGCGCCGGCGCGGCGGCGCCTGCGTGCGGTGGCTTTGGGCTTTATGGCGGCGTTTTTGGTGCTGGGCGGACGCGCCTTTCAGCTTGCGCTCGAGGGCGATCGCGGCGGCGGGCCCGCGGCGGACGCGGCCGCCCTCATCCGGCGCGCCGACCTGACCGACCGCCACGGCGCCTTGCTCGCGGTGACCGCCCCGAGCTTCACCCTATACGCCCGCCCGGGGGACGTCCTCGATCCCGCCGGCGCCGCGCGCCTCCTGGCGCAGACCTTCCCGGACCTGCCGCAGGAGAGGCTGGCCCGCCGGCTCCAGTCCAGGGCCGATACGGTCCTGCTCCGGCGGGGGCTCACGGAGCGGCAAAAGGGCGAGGTTTTGGAGCTTGGGCTGGCGGGGCTTCGGTTCGAGGACGCCGCGCGCCGCGTCTATCCGCAGGGGCGGATGGGCGCGCATGCGCTCGGGGGCGTGGGCGCCCGCCAGGAGGGCGTGGCGGGGGTGGAGCGCGCGCTCGACGCCCGCATCCGGCGCGCGGGCGCGTCCGGGCGGACGGTGCGTTTGTCGCTCGATGTGCGCGCGCAATACGTGCTGGAGCAGGAATTGGCCCGCGCGGTGGCCGCGTCCAAGGCCGCCGGCGGCGCCGCGATCGCGCTCGACGGGCGCACCGGCGAGGTGCTGGCGCTGGCCTCGGCCCCCGATTTCGACCCCAACGATCCTCCCGCCTTCGAGGATCCCCGCCGGCTGAACCGCGCCGTCGGCGGGGTGTACGAGATGGGCTCGGTGCTGAAGCCGTTCACCCTCGCCATGGGGCTCGATGCGGGCGTGATCGATCTCGACGCGCGGTTCGAGCCCGCGCCCTTGCGCCTAGGCGAGACCGAGATCGCCGATCGCCACCCCTTCGACCGCGCCTTCACTCTGAGCGAGGGCCTGCAGCGCTCCTCCAACACCATGGCCGCGCGGGTGGCGCTGGCGGTGGGCGCGGATGCGCAGCGCGCCGCCCTCGCCAAGCTTGGCCTGTTCGAGCGCGCGAGCGTGGAGGCGCCGGAGCGCGCGCGCCCGCTCGTTCCGAGCGACAAGGGACGCGTCACCACCGCGGTGCTGGGCTATGGGTACGGGCTCTCCGTCTCCGTCGCCGCCCTGGCGGGCGCCTATACCGTGTTCGCCAATGAGGGCGCGCGCGTCGCCCCGACGCTTCTGGCCCGGGAGCGCGGGGATGCGATCGCGCGGACGGTGGTGTTCACGCCGGAGACCACGCGCGCGGTGCTCGCGATGATGCGGCAGGCGGTGCGCCAGGGCACGGGCCTCAAGGCCGAAATCCCCGGGCTCGACATCGCCGGCAAGACCGGATCGGCGGAGAAGCACCAAGTGGGCGGATATGCGCCGCATAAGCTGTTGTCCTGCTTCGCCGCTATATTCCCCGCCGCCGATCCCCGCTATGTGCTGATTTTGGCGTTGGACGAGCCGGACGCGTCGATCGAGGGCCAAGGCACGGGCGGGGCGGTGGCGGCGCCCGCGGCTGGCCGCGCCATCGCGCGCATGGCGCCGCTCTTGGGTCTCGCGCCGGAAGAGGTAGCACCTATGGACGATCGAGCCGGAACCCGCCCGTGACGCTTGAAGAGCTTTTTCCAGAACACGTCCCAGCCGGCGCCCCGCCGATCGTCATCGCCGGCCTCACGGCCGATAGCCGGCGCGTGGCGCCGGGCTTCGTGTTCGCGGCGCTGCGGGGCGTGGCCGCGCACGGGCGGGACTTCGTGGGCCAGGCGCGCGCGCGCGGGGCCGTGGCGGTGCTGTCGGGCGGCGATCTGGCCGGCGATCCCGGGATGACGCACGTGGTCGCGCCCGATCCCCGCCGCGCGTTCGCCCACGCGGCTGCGCGCTTTTATCCCCGTGCGCCGGAGACGATCGTCGCCGTCACCGGCACCAATGGCAAAAGCTCCACCGTCGATTTCCTCCGCCAGATCTGGACGCATCTCGATTTGCGCGCCGCGAGCCTCGGCACGCTCGGCGCGATCGGGCCGGCCGGCCTGGGCGATGGCGGCGTGCTGGATCTCGGCCACACCACGCCCGATCCGGTGGCCATCCATGACACGCTGCAAAAGCTCGCCGATGCGGGCGTGACCCACGCCGCGATGGAGGCTTCGAGCCACGGCCTGGACCAGGCCCGCCTGGACGGGGTGAAGCTCGCCGCCGGCGCGTTCACCAATTTGACTCAAGACCACCTCGATTACCACGCCACGATGGAGGCGTATCGCGACGCCAAGCTGCGCCTGTGGCGGCTTCTGCCCGCCGGCGCGCCCGCGATCGTCAACGCCGATGCGACCGAGGCCGCCGTGTTCGAGGCGCAGGCGCTCCAGCAGGGTCTTGCGCTCTATACCTGCGGCTGGCGCGCGGACGCCGCGCACGGGTTGAAGATCGTCGAGATCCAGCCGCGCCCGAACGGGCAGATGCTGCAGCTGCGCTGGCGCGGCGAGGAGGGCGAGGTTTCGCTGCCGCTGATCGGGGAGTTCCAGGCGCTGAACGCGGTGACCGCCGCGGCGCTGGCGCTCGCGCTGGGCGGGGATAGAGAAGCGGTGTTCGCGGCGATGGAAAAGCTGAAGCCCGTCAAGGGCCGCATCGAGCATGTCGGAGCGACCGCGGCGGGCGCGCACGTGTTCGTCGATTACGCCCACACTCCGGCCGGGCTCGACGTGCTGCTGCGCGCTGCGCGCCCGCATGCGCCGGGCCGGATCGTGCTGGTGTTCGGCTGCGGCGGAGACCGCGACCGCGCCAAGCGCCCCCTGATGGGCGCCGCGGCCGTCAAGCACGCCGACATCGTGATCGTCACCGACGACAACCCCCGCTCCGAAGACCCCGCCGCGATCCGCAAGGCCGTGCTCGCCGCCGCCCCCGGCGCCCAGGAGATCGGCGATCGGCGCGAGGCGATCCGTGCGGCGGTGGGCCTCCTGCGCCCAGGGGACGCGCTGCTGATCGCCGGCAAGGGCCACGAGACGGGCCAGATCATCCAGGGCGTGGCGCACCCGTTTTCGGATCAGGACGAGGCGCGCGCCGCGCTGGGGATCGCCGATGCGTGAGGGAGAAATCGCCAAGACATTGTGGACCGCCGAGGACGCGGCCGAGGCCACCGGCGGGCGCCTGGTCGGGGCCGATTCCTGGATCGCCACCGGCGTCTCCATCGACACCCGCACGCTGCAGCGCGGCGAGATGTTCGTCGCCCTGACCGACCAGCGCGACGGGCACGATTTCGTCGCCGACGCGTTCGCGCGTGGGGCGGGGGCGGCGCTGGTGAGCCGTCTGGACGCGAGCGATGGGCCCCGCCTCCTGGTGGGGGACGTGCCGGAGGCCTTGCGCGCGCTGGCGCGGGGCGCGCGTGCGCGGAGTTCCGCCATCCGCATCGCGGTGACCGGCTCGGTCGGCAAGACGAGCGTCAAGGAGGCGCTGGCGCACATCTTGTCCGTGGGCGGACGAACCCACGCCGCCGCCAAGAGCTTCAACAACCATTGGGGCGTGCCCCTGACGCTGGCGCGCATGGCCCCCGAAGCCCGCTACGGCGTGTTCGAGATCGGCATGAGCAATCCGGGCGAGATCGCCCCGCTCGCCGCGCTCGTCGCGCCCCACGTGGCGCTGATCACCACCATCGCGCCGGTGCATCTTGAAGGCCTGGGCAGCCTCGAGGCCATCGCGCGGGAGAAGGCTTCGATCTATTCCGCCATGGCCCCGGGCGGGACGGCGCTGGTTCCGGGCGATGCTCCGCATGCGGACATTCTACTGGCGCAGGCCAAGGCCTCGGGCGCGCGCGTGCTGCGTTTCGGGACGGAGGCGGGCGCGGAGCTGCGGCTGGTGTCCTCCCGCTTCGACGCCGCGGGCGTGGAGATCGAGGTCTCGCTCGAGGGCCGCCCCGTTCATGCGCGGGTGGGCGCGCCGGGGCGGCCTTGGGCCTATAATGGCTTGGCCGCGCTGGCGGCGGCCTATGCGGCGGGCGCCGATATCGACGCCGCGGCTGCGGCGCTGGCGAGCCTTTCCCCCGCCGAGGGGCGCGGGCGTGTGCGCGCGATTGCTGCCCCGTTCGGGGAATTCACGCTGGTGGACGACGCCTATAATGCGAGCCCCGTCTCGGTCGCCGCCGCGCTCGAAACGCTGGCCACGCGCCCGGGAACGCGGCGGATCGCCGCGCTGGGGGACATGCTCGAACTCGGCCCCGAGGCGCGGGCCTTCCATGCGGGCGTGGCGCAGGACGTGGAGCGGGCGGGCGTCGACCTTGTGTTCTGCGCCGGGCCGCTGATGGGCGCGCTCTACGAGGCGTTGGCGCCGGCGCGCCGGGGCGGGCGGGCCGATAGCGCGGATGCGCTGATCCCGCTGCTGACGCAGGCGCTGCAGCCGGGCGACGTGGTGCTGGTCAAGGGCTCCAACGGCGCCCGTATGAGCCGCGTCGTGGACGCGCTCGCCCGCCTGGGCCAAGCACACTAAAGGCTCTAAGACGCGGCCGTTGGCGCGTGAGGGAGGAAAATCCGTGCTGCTTGAACTCGCTGCGCTGGCCGAGGTGTTCCCGCTTTTCAACCTGTTCCGCTACATCACGTTCCGCACCGGCGCGGCCATCTTCACCGCCCTGCTGATCGCGTTCCTCATCGGCAAGCCCATGATCGCCTGGCTGCGGCGCAAACAGGGCAAGGGCCAGCCGATCCGCGAGGACGGCCCCGCCGGCCACCTCCTCACCAAGAAGGGCACGCCCACGATGGGCGGCTTTATCATCCTGATCAGCTTCGGCGTCGCCTCGCTGATCTGGGGGGATTTGCGCAATCCGTATGTCTGGGCGGTGCTGATCGTCACGTTCGGCTTCGGCGCGGTGGGCTTCATCGACGATTACCGCAAGGTGACGAAGCAGGCCCATGACGGCCTCTCCGGCCGCGTGCGGCTGCTGCTGGAATTCCTCATCGCGGGCGCGGCGGCGGCGCTGATGATGTGGGCGCAATGGGACATCGCGCCTGATTACCAGCGCGCGGGCGCCAATTTCTTCTCCGCGGTCCTGGAGGGGCGCGATTTCACCGCCGTGGCCACGCCTTTCTTCAAAAGCGTGATGATCCAGCTCGGACCCTTCTTCGTGCTGTTTGCGATGCTCGTGATCGTGGGGGCGGGGAATGCGGTGAACATGACGGATGGGCTCGACGGGCTCGCCATCGTGCCGGTGATGATCGCGGCCGCGACCTTCGGGTTCATCGTCTATCTCGTGGGCAACCGCGTGTTCGCCAATTACCTCAACATCCATTTCGTCCCGGGCGTGGGCGAATTGTCGGTGCTGCTGGGGGCGATGCTGGGGGCGGGCCTGGGCTTCCTCTGGTACAACGCGCCCCCCGCGCGGGTATTCATGGGCGATACGGGCTCGCTCTCGCTGGGCGGCATGCTGGGCGCCACGGCCGTGGCCACCAAGCACGAGATCGTGCTCGCGATCATCGGGGGCCTGTTCGTGCTCGAGACCTTGTCGGTGATGATCCAGGTCGCGGTGTTCAAGCTCACCAAGAAGCGCGTCTTCCTGATGGCGCCCATCCACCACCATTTCGAAAAGCTCGGTTGGCAGGAATCGACGATCGTGATCCGGTTCTGGATCGTCGCCTCCATCTTCGCGCTGGCGGGACTGGCGACGTTGAAACTGAGATAAACGAGGCTCCATGATCCCCATCGCGGAATTCGCCGGGCGGGAGGTGGCCGTGTTCGGCCTGGCGCGCACGGGGATCGCGGCGGCGCGCGCGCTCGCGGCCGGGGGCGCGCGCGTGCACGCCTGGGACGACGCGCCCGGCGCTCGCGCGCTCGCGGAGGCGGCCGGTGTCCCGCTGTCCGACATCAACGCCCGCGACTGGCGCGGCTTCGCGGCGCTCGTGCTTTCGCCTGGCGTGCCGCTGACGCACCCCGAGCCGCACCGCGTCGTGGCGCTCGCGCAGGCCGTCGGCGTGCCCGTCCTGGGCGATATCGAGCTGTTCGCGCGCGCGGTCGCGGCCCTGCCCGCCCATGCGCGCCCGAAAGTGATCGGCGTCACCGGCACCAATGGCAAATCCACCACCACCGCCCTGATCGGCCACCTCCTCAAGGCCTGCGGGCGCGACGCGCGCGTGGGCGGCAATATCGGCGCGGCCGTTCTCGATCTCGCGCCGCTGCATGCGGGCGCCTATTACGTGCTGGAGCTCAGCTCCTACCAGCTCGACCTCACCCACAGCCTGCGCTGCGACGTCGCCGTTCTGCTCAACATCACGCCCGACCATCTCGAGCGCCATGGCGGCTTCGAGGGCTATGTCGAAGCGAAGAAGCGGATCTTCGCGCGTCAGGGCGCGGGCGATTGGGCGGTGATCGGGGTCGATACCGCGCCCACCGCGCTGCTCTGCACCGCGCTCGCGGGCAAGGGGGCGCAGGCGGTCGCGCCGATCTCCAACGCCCAGGCGCTGGGGCGGGGGGTGAGCGCGCTGGGCGGGGTTGTGTATGACGGGCTCGACGGGCGCACGCGCCCCGCCGTCGATCTCGCCGCCGCGCCCGGCCTCGCGGGGACCCACAACGCCCAGAACGCCGCCGCCGCCTACGCCGCCGCCCGCGCGCTGGGGCTCGAGCCGCGCGCCATCGCCGACGCGATGCGGACCTTCCCCGGCCTCGCGCACCGGATGGAGAACGTGGCCAACATCGAGGGCGTGCGCTTCGTCAATGACAGCAAAGCCACCAACGCCGCCGCCGCCGCCGCGCAGGCGCTCGCCGTCTTTCCCCGCATCCGCTGGATCCTGGGCGGGGTGGCCAAGGCCGGCGGGATCGATAGCCTCGCGCCGTACTTCCCGCGCATCGTCAAGGCCTATGCGATCGGGGAGGCGGGCCCGGCCTTCGCCGCCACCCTGCGCCGCGCCGGAACCGAGACCGTGGTGGCGGGGGAGCTCGACGCCGCCGTGCGTCTCGCGCTCGCCGATGCGCTCGCGGACGGCGATGACAGCGTGATCCTGCTCTCGCCGGCCTGCGCCTCCTTCGACCAGTTCCGCGACTTCGAACACCGCGGGGACGCCTTCAAGGCCCTGGCGCGCGACCTGGCGCAGGCGTCTGCGCTCGCCCCGCGCGCGTCGGGAACCGGGCGGTGAGCGGGGCCGCCCTTTCGGCGCGCCTGCTTACCCGGCTGCGCTCCTATGACCGCCCGCCCCTGATCGCGGCCGCGGTGCTGGTGGCGGCGGGCTTCGTGTTGTCCCTCGCGGCGAGCCCGGGGCAGGTGGCGCGGGAGGGCATCGGCGCGGCGTTCCACTTTTCCTGGCGCCAGGGCCTGTTCGCGCTGATCGGGCTCTGCGTGTTCCTGGTGGCGGCCTCGCTCTCTCCGCGCGGCGCGCGGCGGGCGGCGGCGATCGTTTACGTCGTCACGCTCGTCTTGATGGGGGTGGTGCTGGCGGCCGCGCCGGTGATTAAAGGCGCGCGCCGTTGGGTGGAGATTGGAGGCCTCACCGTCCAGCCCTCGGAATTCCTGAAGCCGGCCCTGGTCATCCTCGCCGCCTGGATGCTGGCCGAGCAGCAAAAGTCCCCGCGCTTTCCCGGGCTCGCGATCGTGCTGGGCCTATTCGCGACGCCGGCGTTCCTGCTGTGGCGCCAGCCCGACGTGGGCCAGGCCGCGCTGCTGGCGATGACGCTCTGGGTGATGCTGTACACTGCGGGAATTTCGTGGCGCTGGCTGGTGGGGGGCGTGGGCGCCGCGCTCGCCGCGGGGTTCGCCGCCTATGAATTCCTTCCCCACGCGCGCGCGCGCCTCGTCTCGTTTTTCGGTCCCGACAACAGCCCGCAGGTGTCGCTCGCCCTGGATGCGATCGGGGCGGGGGGCGTGCTGGGGCGGGGCCCCGGCGAGGGCGTCGTCAAGAACGCGGTGCCTGACGCCCATTCCGACTTCATCTATGCGGTGGCCGCAGAGGAATTCGGCCTTTTGGCCTCGCTGGGATTGATCCTGCTTTATGCGGTGATCGCGTGGCGGGGCCTGTCGCGGGCGCGCAGGCTCGTGGACCCGTTCGAGCAGCTCGCCGCGTGCGGGCTGTTTGCGGTGGTGGGGCTGCAGGCGTGCGTGCACATCGCCGTCAATCTCGATCTCGCGCCCCCAAAGGGTATGACTTTGCCGCTCGTTTCGTATGGCGGCTCGTCTATGGTGAGCGCCGCGGCCACGCTCGGTCTCGCCTTCGCGCTGACGCGCCGGCGTCCGGGCGCGTTTTTGTATGAGCGCGGCGGCTAAGGGTCTGGGGTGGGGCGGTGAGCAGATTGGTTCTTGTCGCGGCCGGCGGCACGGGCGGGCATTTGTTTCCGGCTGCGGCCTTCGCCGAGGCGCTGCGCGCGCGCGGCTGGCGGGTAGTGCTGATGACCGATGCGCGCGGGCGTCGCTACGCGCAAGGGTTTCCCGCCGAAGCGATCGAGGAGACGCCCGCGGCCACCATCGCCGGCGCAAACCCCTTCAAGATCGCGGCCGCCGGCCTCAAGATCGCCGCCGGGATCGCCGCGGCGCGCGCCCGGCTCAAGACGCTGAAGCCCGCGCTCGTGGCGGGCTTTGGCGGCTATCCCTCCCTGCCTGCGCTCTGGGCCGCGCGCGCGGCCAAGATTCCGATCCTGATCCACGAACAGAACGCCGTGCTCGGCCGGGTGAACCGCTATTTCGCGAAGGACGCGCAGGCCGTGGCGTGCGGGTTCGAGCGGCTGGACAAGCTGATCCCCGGCGCGGAGGCGCGCAAGGTCGTGACCGGCAACCCCACCCGCGCCGCCATCCGCGCGGTGCGGGACAAGCCCTATCCGCTCCTGCCCGCGGGGGAGCCGGTGCGGCTGTTGGTGATCGGGGGCAGCCAGGGCGCGCGGCTGTTCGGCGAGACGATCCCGGCCGCGGTCGCGCTCCTGCCGGAGGGCCTGCGCGGGCGCCTGCGCCTGACCCAGCAGGTGCGCGAGGAGCAATTGGAGGCGGTGCGCACGCACTATGCCGCCATAGGCGTTGCGGCCGATCTCGCCCCCTTCTTCACCGACATGGGCGCGCTGCTGGCCGAGGCGCATTTGGTGATCATCCGGGGCGGGGCCTCCTCGGTGACGGAGCTTGCGGTGGCCGGCCGGCCGGGCGTGATCGTGCCGGGCGATTTCGCGACCGACGACCATCAGGGCGCCAATGCCGAGGCTTTGGCCGCCATCGGCGCCGCCGACGTGATGCGTGAGCGGGACTTTACGCCCCAAGCCCTGGCGGATCTGCTGGAGCGGCGCCTTTCGGACGCGCACGGGCTTTCGGTGCGCGCCGCGGCCGCGCGCGCGGCCGGGCGGGCGGACGCCGCCGGCGCGCTCGCGGCCCTGGCCGAACGCCTCGCAAGCCCCGCCCCGCCGGCCGCCGCGACCCCACGCTAAACCCGGCTTGATTTTTGCAAGTCTGATTATACCGTCGCGAGCGCGGGTCAGGGATTAGCCGAAATCAGGTTGCCGGGGGGGGACCATGCAAAACGCGGCGTTGAAAGGCGTGTTTTTGCTGCATGCCGGTGAAACCATGGCCCAGCGGATGGAGCGGGCAGGGCGCGCCACAGGCTTCGATTATCTGAGACTTGGCCTTTCCCTCGCCGTGGTGATCTATCACAGCATCACCTCGAGCTACGGGCCTGTCTTCGAGGTCGCGTTCCTCACCGGCCCGTGGGGCGGCGTCCCGCGGCTGTTCCTGCCAATGTTCTTCGCGCTGAGCGGCTTTCTGGTGGCGGGCAGCCTGTTCCGGACCCGCACGCTGCTGCACTTTTTGAGTCTGCGCGGCCTGCGGATCTTGCCCGCGCTCACCGTGGAGATCTTTCTCTCGGCGGTTCTGCTCGGCGGGTTGTTGACCACCTTGCCGCGGGACCAATATTTCGCTGATCCCCTGTTCTGGGACTATTTCAAGAACATCTTCGGGTGGGTCCATTTCTACCTGCCGGGGGTGTTCGAGAACAATCCGCTGCCGATGGTCAACGCCTCGCTCTGGACCATCCCGTCCGAGCTTGAATGCTATGTGGCGCTGGCCTTCCTGGCGCTGATCGGGCTCACCAAGCGGCCGCTCGCGTTTCTGGCCGCCACCGTCGCGCTGGTCGTGGCGATGGTGGTGCAGGGGGCGCTTTCGGGCGCGGAATTGTACGGCCATCAGGCGCCGGGGCGGCTGCTGGTGGGGTGCTTCCTCGCGGGCGTGGCGTTCTACCTGAACCGCGCGCGCGTGCGCATGAATCTGGCGCTCTTCGTCCTGGCGCTGGGCGTAAGCTGGCTCTGCTTCACGTTGGAGTACGCGCGCTTTCTGGCGATTTTCCCGATCGCCTACGCCACCATCTATCTGGGCCTCCTGCGGCCCAGGCTGCCGAAGCTGATCGAGCGGGGCGATTATTCCTACGGCATCTATCTCTATTCCTATCCGATCCAGCAGACCTACACGCACCTGTTTCCGGACCACCGCGTCTGGTACCTGAACCTCGCCTTCTCGATGCCGATCATCGTTCTGCTGGCCGCCTTCTCTTGGCACGTGGTGGAGGCCAATGTGATGAAGCTGAAAAAGTACGTGGTGCGCGCGCCGGAGCCGCGGCGGAGCGTACCCGGGGGCGCGCAGGCGAGCGCGGGGAGTTAAGGGGCGGCGCCCCGACGGGGCGGTTCCTGGAGCATTTCTGATGCAGTGGACGCCGGTTCATCGTCGGAAAATGCGACCAAACAAATACCTAGAGCCCCGATCCGACTTTGTCGGATAGGGATAGGCTCCAGGCAACGGGAGCTTGTATGGCGCAGGGGCGAAGCGCACCAGGAGGCGGCGTCGTTCAACGCGACGCGCCGGCGCGGATACGGTGGCTCACCGGGGCGGGCATGGCGCTGCTGGGCCTCGCTCTGGCGGCGGCCGGGGGCTGGCTCGCGCTGTTGGGCGGCTCCTGGTATTACGCCCTCGCCGGCGCCGGGCTGATCGCCTGCGGCGTGCTGATCGCGCTGGGCCGACGGGCGGGCGTGTGGGCCTATGGGGCGCTGCTGTCGGGGACCGCGATCTGGGCGCTCTGGGAGGCCGGCCTCGACGCCTGGGGGCTAACGCCGCGCCTGTTCGAGCCCATGGCGCTCGGAGCCTGGCTGCTGACCCCCTGGGTGCGCGGACGCCTCGACGGCCCGATCTGGCCGGGCCTGCCAAGCTGGGCGCCCCGGGCGGGGATGGCCGCCGCCGCCGCGATCGCGTGCGCGCCGCTGATCGCGCTGGCCACCGCGCCGCGCCCAACCGCCCCGGCGGCGCCCGCGCCCGCGAGCCCCGCGGGGCAGGACTGGCCCCATTACGGCCGCGACGCCGGGGGCCTGCGCCACGCGCCCTTGACCCAGATCCATCCCGGCAATGTGGCGAGCCTCACCGTGGCGTGGCGGGCGCGCCTGGGCGAGGTGGGCGATACGCTCGAAGCCACCCCGCTCAAGATCAAGGACACGCTCTTCCTCTGCACCGCGCGCAACACGGTCATCGCGCTCGACGCCGCCACGGGGGCCGAGAAATGGCGCCACGATCCCGAGATCAAGCTCGGGCGGGTTATGTTGAGCGCGTGCCGGGGGGTAGCGTACCACGCGGCCGCGGCGGAGCCCGAGGAGGCGGGCGCCTGCGCCGCGCGCATCCTCGTGGCCACGATGGACGCCCGTCTGATCGCGGTCGACGCCCAAACCGGGACCCGCTGCGCCGGTTTCGGCCAGGGCGGGGAGGTGTCGCTGCTGGAGGGCCTGGGGGAGGTGTCTCCGGGGCAGTATTACGTCACTTCCCCGCCGACTGTGGCGGGCGGGCGCGTCATCGTGGGCGCGGCCGTGTTCGACAATCTGACCCTCGATGCGCCCTCAGGCGTCATCCGTGCGTTCGACGCCCAAAGCGGCGCTCTCGCCTGGGCCTGGGACATGGGCCGCCCCGAGCGCACCGGCGCCCCCGCCCCGGGAGAGACCTACACCCGCAACACCCCCAATGCCTGGATCTCTTTCGCGGCGGACGAGGCGCTCGGCCTCGTCTATGTGCCGACCGGCAATCCGGGGGGCGATTTCTGGGGCGGTTCGCGCCGCCCGTTCGACGAGAAATACGGCAGCGCGGTCGTCGCGCTCGAGATCGCCACCGGCCGCGCGCGCTGGAGCTTCCAGACTACCCGCCATGATCTCTGGGATTACGATGTCCCGGCCCAGCCTGTCCTCGTCGATCTGCGCACTCCCGAGGGCGTCAAGCCCGCGCTGGTCCAGGCGACCAAGCGCGGCGAGGTGTTCGTGCTGGACCGCCGCACGGGCGCCCCGATCGCGCCGGTGACGGAGCGCCCCGCCCCGCTGGGCGCCTCGGAAGGGGATTGGACGGCCCCCATGCAGCCCTATTCCGCGGTGTCGGTGGCCCCCAAGCCCCTGACCGAGGCCGACATGTGGGGCATGACGCCGATCGACCATCTGGGGTGCCGCATCTGGTTCCGCCGCCTGCGGTATGAGGGGAATTTCACCCCGCCGGGTCTCAAGCCCACGCTGAAATATCCCGGCGCGCTGGGCGTGATCGATTGGGGCGGGGTGGCGGTCGATCCCGAGCGGGGGCTCGTGATCGCCAATACCAGCGCCATCGCCTATGTCGATCGCCTCCTGCCGCGCGCCGAGGCGCCTCCCTTCGCGCAATCCATGTCCGCCGAGCGGAGCTATGCGTGGGGGCCCCACGAGGGCGCGCCTTTTGTGTCCAACACGCAGACCTTCACCTCGAAGCTCGACATCCCCTGCACCGCCCCGCCCTGGGGGCGCCTGGCCGCGCTCAACCTGCGCACTGGCGCGACGCTTTGGTCGATTTCGCTGGGCACCGCGCGCGACAGCGGCCCCCGGCGCCGCGCCTTGGGCTTGCCCCTGCCGATGGGGGTGCCCAATACGGGCGGCGCCATCACCACCAGCAGCGGGCTTGTGTTCGTGGCCGCCACCGTCGATCGCTATCTGCGCGCGTTCGATACCGGGACGGGCCGCGAGCTCTGGCGCGGCCGCCTGCCGGCGGCCGGCCATGCCACGCCGATGACCTATTCCACCGCGGACGGGCGCCAGTTCGTGGTGATCGCCGCGGGCGGCCACGTCTCGATGGGGCCCCGTCTCGGGGATGAGATCGTAGCCTTCGCGCTGCCGGCGGCGGCTCAGGCGTCCGCGAAGCGCTGATCGAGCAGGGCGGGCAGGGTGGCGGCCAGCCCGTCCAGCGGGCCGGAGGACAAGAGCAGCACCACCTCCTCCCCCGTCAGCGCGCCGCCCAGCAGGTCGAGCGCCTGCGCGCCCCCGTCCACGCTCTCGCACTCCACCCCGGCGGCGCGGATGCGGGCCGCGATCTCGGTCTGGCTGAGCTGGCGGTGGCTTCCCGAGCCGTGGACGGGCGGGGGCAGCAGCACCACGCGCGAAACGCCGGCGAACACCGTGTCGTACCATTCGAGCGCCTGCGCGTTGCGCCAGCTGAAGGCGTGCGGCTCGAACACCACGACCAGCGGCCGGCCGGGAAAGTGGAGCGCGATCGCCTCCACCGCCGAGCGGGCCTTCTCATAGGAGGAGCCGAACCCCTCATAGGCGGGCGCGCGCGAGCGCGTGGTCTTCTTGTCCAGCCGCCGCGCGACGCCGCGGAAGCGCGGGACCGCACGGACCAGATCGTCGGCCCCCACGAGCTTGAGCTCCAACAGCAGCGCCGCCGCCCCGACGATGTTCTCCACATTGTGCAGGCCCAGCATCTGCGTCGCGAGCGGGAGGGGCGGGCCGTTCGGCGTGTGCAGGGAAAAGCGCGTTGTTTCCCCGATCTCGATGTCGGCGCCGACATAGTCCGCGCCGCGCTCGAGCCCGTACCAGAGCGCCGGGCGCGCCCCCGCCAGCCGCCGCAGCGCCTCGTAGCGGTGCGCGCATACGAGCAGGCCGTCCGCCGGCGTCATCGCCGCCAGCTTCGCGAACGGGGCCTCGTAGCTTTCATAGGTCGGGAACATGTTGACGTGGTCGTGCACGAGCGAGGTGATCAGGGTGTGGCGCGGGTGGTAAAGCTCGAACTTGGAGCGCCGGTCCTCTCCGGAGACGACGTACTCGTCCCCCTCCAGCACGAATTCGGGGTCGCTCCCGCCCCAGCCGGTGCGGTCGAGATCGAGGGGCACGGCGCCGATGAAATAGCCCGGGTCGCGCCCGGCCGCGCGCAGCAGAAACGCGATCAGCGCCGTGAGGGTGGATTTGCCGAAACTGCCGGCGATGACGATGTTTTCGCGCGCCTGCGTTTCCCGGCCCAGGATTTCGGGGAAGGTATGGATGGGGACCCCGCGGGCGCGCAGCGTGAGAAGCTCGCGATTGTCCGCCCCGTGCAGTTTGGCGCTCGCGCCGAGGACGGCGTAATCGATCCGGGCCGGCAGGCGGGCGGGGTCGAACCCGTCATGATAGGCGACGCCGAGGGTGTCCAGATAGGTGCTGACGGGGGGATAGACGCCCTCGTCGGAGCCGGTGACCGTATGGCCCTGCGAGACTAAAACCGAAGCCAGCGCGCTCATGCCCGCGCCTGCGACGCCCAGGAAATAGATGTTCATGCGCGCCCGTGGTAGCCAAGCGCGGCGGAAAGTCGAGGCCGGTGATCCGTGCGCGCCGCCTTCCGCCGCAGGAGCCGCCATGACGCCCAATCTAGCCAAACCCTTCCTCGCCGTGCTCGCCGCCGGAGCGATCCTGTTCTCCGGCAGCGCGCATGCGGCGCTTGCGGTCGGGGCCAAGGCGCCGACCTTCGCCGTGCCGGCCGCGCTGGCGGGAAAACAGATCACGTTCGACCTCGCCGCCGCGCTGAAAAAGGGCCCGGTCGTTCTCTATTTCTACCCGAAAGCCTTCACCGCCGGCTGCACGGCGGAAGCGCACGAATTCGCGGAGGCGACGCCGGAATTCAACACGCTGGGGGCCACCGTGATCGGCCTGTCGGGGGACGATATCGAGACGCTGAAGCGCTTCTCCGTTTCCGAATGCCGCGACAAGTTCGCCGTCGGCGTCGCGGACAAGCCGTTGATCCAGGCCTATGACGCCGTCCTGATGGGGGACCGCTCGAACCGCACCTCCTACGTCATCGCGCCGGACGGGACGATCCTCCTGGCCTATAGCGCGCTCGATTTCCGCGAGCACGTGTCGCGCACGATGGCGGCGGTGAAGGCGTGGAAGGCCGGCCGGTAACCCCGCACGCCTTCCCGTTCAGAGCCCCCGGTCCTATCCGGTCAACCAAGGGCGCGGAGGGCGCCCGCGGCCCTGCGCCTGCGCGCCACGCCCGCCGCGATCAGCGTGAATGCGGCGACGCCCGCAGCGGCGGCCGCGCGCGGATGGGTGCGGGCGGTGTTGTAGAGGCTGAAGGGACGGGCGAACTTGTCCCGCCCGCGCGTGCGCCCGTCTTCGGCCGGCCCGTGCAGATTGTCCTCGGTGGTCTTGGGGTGCGTCTTGTCGCGCAGGCCCGGATACATGATCGCCGGCGTGATGCGATCGGCGAACGCCGGCAGCCACTGCGCCACCAGCGTCATATTGCGGCCCACCCCGCCCACCGTGAGGTCGCGGATCGGGTTCTGGGCGGCGTAGAGGATGGCGTCGGCCACGACATTGGGCGTGTAGGTGGGCGGGGGGAGCTTGGCCTCGTGCTCCATCAGGTTGCGGGCGTGGATGGCGAAGGGCGTGTCGATCGCGCTCGGCTTGATCAGGGTGATCGAGACCGGCGTTTTATCGTGGATCATCTCCATGCGCAGCGTGTTGGTGAAGCCCTTCACCGCATGCTTGGCGGCGCCGTACGCGCCCAGGATCGGGTTGCCCATGTCGGAGGCGATGGAGCCCAGATTGATCAGCGCGCCGCCGCCCTCGCGGGTGCGGAACTGCGCGATGGCCGCGAGCGACCCGAACACGGTGCCGAAATAATTGGTCTGGAACACGCGCATGTGGTCCTTCACCGGGGTCTCGGCCAGCGTCGCGTAGACGGCCGCGCCGGCATTGTTCACCCAGGTGTCGAAGCCGCCATAGATCTGCACCGCCATCTCCGCGATACGCGCGACGTCCAGCTCTTCGCCGACGTCGGCGACGACATATTCCGCCTGCCCGCCCGCGGCGCGGATCGCCTCCGCCGTCTGCATCAGCGCTTCCTCGTTGCGCGCGGCGAGCACGAGGCGCGCGCCCGCCTTGGCGGCCTTGCGCGCGGTGACGAGGCCGATGCCCGACGTCGCCCCCGTCAACACGATGACCTGCTGATTCAAGGGCTTGAGCTTGGCTTTCATGGGGTATCCTCCGACCTCTGAGCCCAACGGGCCGCGCGCGCCGGGGTTCCGCGCTTGCATCAGGGCCACGGGCGCGCTCCCATGGCGCACCCCCAGGAGCCGCCATGACCACCCCGCCGGACCTCGCCGCCCGCCGCATCCCCTTCGACACCGGCCCAGTTCATTTCATCGGCATCGGCGGGATCGGCATGTCAGGGATCGCGGAGGTGATGCTCAATCTGGGCTATCAGGTGCAGGGCTCGGACGCGCGCGAGAGCGTCAATACCGAGCGGCTGCGCGCCGGGGGCGCCAGCGTGTTCATCGGCCACGATCCCGCCCATGTGCGCAATGCCGGGGTGGTGGTGATCTCCTCGGCGATCAAGGCGGGCAATCCCGAGATGGAGGCCGCGCGCGCGCGGGGCGCGCCGGTTGTGCGCCGGGCGGACATGCTGGCCGAGCTGATGCGGTTGAAATGGGCGGTGGCGATCGGGGGCACCCACGGCAAGACCACCACCACCTCCATGGTCGCGGCCCTGCTGGAAGCCGGCGGCAAGGACCCCACCGTCATCAATGGCGGCATCATCAACGCCTATGGCTCGAACGCCCGCCTCGGCGCCGGCGACTGGATGGTGGTGGAGGCCGATGAGAGCGACGGCACGTTCACGCGCCTGCGCGCCACCGCGGTCGTGGTCACCAATATGGATCCCGAGCACCTCGACCATTACGGCTCGGCGGAGGCGATGAACCAGGCCTTCCAGACCTATGTGGAGAATATCCCGTTCTACGGCTTCGCCGTGCTATGCGCGGACCACCCCCAGGTGCAG
Source organism: Alphaproteobacteria bacterium (assembly GCA_031398975.1). GTDB lineage: Bacteria > Pseudomonadota > Alphaproteobacteria > Caulobacterales > Aquidulcibacteraceae > JAKFWI01. Next base: position 122,349 of record JANNOI010000008.1, read on the forward strand.
GCGCTGGCCGCCCGCGTCCAGGACCGGCGCACCATAACCTACGGCTTCAACCCCCAGGCCGATTTCTGCGCCGCCAATGTCCGCCCGGGCCGCGAGGGCTCGACGTTCGACATCCTCGCCCGCCGCCGCGGCAATGGCCTGGCCACCGTGATGGAGGACGTGTTCCTGCCGATGCCGGGACGCCACAATGTGCAAAACGCCACCGCCGCCATTGCGGTGGCGCGCGAATTGGGGGTGGAGAAGGAGGCGATCCGCGCCGGGCTGAAAAGCTTCGCGGGGGTCAAGCGGCGCTTCACCACGGTGGGCGTGTGGAACGGCGTGCGCCTGATCGACGATTATGGCCACCACCCCGTGGAGATCGCCGCCGTCGTACGCGCCGCGCGCGAGGTCACGGACGGGCGGGTGATCGCGGTGGTGCAGCCGCACCGTTATTCCAGGCTTCGCGACCTGTTCGCCGATTTTTCCACCTGCCTGAACGACGCCGACGTCGCGGCGGTGAGCGAGGTCTATTCCGCCGGCGAACGCCCGATCGAGGGCTTCGACGCCGACGCGCTCGTCAAGAGCCTCCTCGCCCACGGCCACCGCCGCGCCCTGAAGCTCGACACCCTCGACGCGCTGCCCGATTTCGTCCGCGCGGAGGCCAGGCCGGGCGACATCGTGCTGTGCCTGGGCGCGGGCGACATCACAACCCACGCCAACGCGCTGCCCGCCCGGCTGGGCGCGTGACGGCGCCGGCCGACGGCGGTACCATGACGTTCATGAGCACCCACGTCCGGATCGGACCCGCGGAGCCCGGCGAAGCCCGTTTCGCCTATGATGACTTTGTCAGAATGGGCGAAAGCGGCGCCTTTGGCGAACGCGTACGTATGGAATTGCGGCGGGGAAAGTTGATCGAAATGCCGCGCGAGGGCGATCTGCACCAATATGTGCGGCATCGATTGATGGTCTTGTTCGTGGCCCTCGCGCCCCGATTTCCCCGGCATATCGCTGGCTTTCCGATGTCACCGTCAAGATTTCAGACGAGGACGTGGCGATCCCGGATTTCGTCTTCGGCGGCCCGTTCGAACGCGAAAAACCATTCACGCCGGACAAGGTCGCGTTGGCGGTGGAGATCGGGGTCAGCAGCGCCCCGTATGATCGCACCGTAAAACGCGCCGATTACGCCGCCGCCGGGTTCCCGGAATATTGGCTGATCGAGCCCCGCGCCCAGCTTGTCCGGGTGTTCCGCGCGCCGCTGGACGGGGAATATGGCGAGGCGTTCCTGCGCCGCGCGGGGCAGGCGCTGGCCTTGCCGTTTGCGCCAGAGCTTACGCTCGATCCGGGCGATTTGCTGTAAAACGCGCGCCCTCCCGCCGGCCAGCCTTGAGGGTGGGGCGGCTTCCCGATCCGGAAACCGATCATACCTATGCCAAACGCGGCCGAGCCGCGCGGAAACGGCTTGATGGGTTCGCACCTGATCCGGCTGCGCCTGGCGGCGTGGGGCGCATCGCTTCTTTTGTTCGCGCTTGTTTGGGCGTGGATGGCGCTGGCGCGACCGCAGCGGGCGCCGGCCGAAGAGCAGGGGGCGTGGACGTCCGTCAGCCTCGTTTTCACGCCCGCGCCCGCTGAAGCGGAGCCCGAAACGGCGCCGGAGGCGGAGGCTCCGCCCGCGAAGGCGCCCGCAGCGCTTCCCGCGCCGGCGGCGGCGACGGGCGGGGCGGCGGGCGCGGGCGCGGGCGCGGTGGTGCTGTGGCGGCGCGAGCCGGACGGAACGATCCGGTTCGTCTCGCCCGAGCAGTACGAGCGCTGCAGCGACGCCCGCGCCCGCAACGTCGAGGCCGGCGACTGCCCCAGCCGCACCGAGCGCGCCCGCTACGCCCCGCCGCTTTCCCCGATCGAGCAAGCGGGCCCTTGACCGGGGCAGAATCTGTTACCGTGCCGGCGCGCATTCACCGGGACACCCCATGCTCCGCACCGCCATCGTCTATGATTTCGACGGGACGCTCGCCCGCGGCAACCTGCAGGAGCGCAGCTTCATCCCCGATATCGGGATGAGCCACGACGCCTTCTGGCGCGAGGTGAAGCATCTGGCGCGCGCGGAAAACGCCGACGAGATCCTCGTCTACATGCACCAGATGGTCCAGCGCGCGCGCGCCGCCGGCCGGGCGGTGACGCGCGAGCAATTGCGCGCCCACGGCGCCGAGCCAGATTTCTTCGACGGCCTCGAAGACTGGTTCGACCGCATCGACAGCTTCGGGCGCGATCTGGGCATGGACATCGACCATTACGTCATCTCCTCCGGCATCTATGAGATGATCGAGGGCTGCGCCCTGTTCGGCCGCTTCCGTCAGGTGTTCGCCTCGCGCTTCCTGTACGACCGCAATGGCGAGGCCGTGTGGCCGAGCGTGGCCATCAATTACACCACCAAGACGCAATTCCTGTTTCGCATCAACAAGGGGATCGAGAGCGTCTGGGACACCGAAGCGATCAATAAATGGGCCTCGGAGGACCGCCGGCCCATGCCGTTCGAGCGCATGATCTTCATCGGCGACGGCGATACTGACATCCCCAGCATGAAGATGGTCACGAGCCAGGGCGGCTGCGCGATCGCCGTGCTCGATCCCTATCGCTGGAACGACCCGCTCGGCGTCGGCAAGATCCACAAACTGATCGCGGAGGACCGCGTGAACTTCGTCGCCCCCGCCGATTACCTGCCCGGCGGCCAGCTCGACGTAATCGTTAAAGGCGCGCTCGGACGCATCGCGCTGCGCGCGGGGGTGGACCTTGCGGAAGCGGAAATGGCGGGGTGAGCGAAAGCGCCCCCGCTCAGCCTACCGCCTCCATGGCCGCCCGCGCGGCGGGCGTGGCCACGAGCCAGAGGTCTTCTTCGCACGTGTCCGGCGTGGGCAGGATTGCAGGGATGCGCAGGGTGAAGGTCGAGCCCACGCCCGGCGCGCTCTCGACGCGCACCTCTCCGCCCAGCAGGCCCGCGAGGCGCTGGGTGATCGCAAGGCCAAGGCCGGTGCCGCCATATTCGCGGGTGGTGGAGGCGTCGGCCTGTACGAAGGGCTGGAACAGCCGCCCGATCTGAGCCGTGCTCATGCCGATGCCGGTGTCGGTCACTTCGAAGCAGAGATCGGGGCCTTGACGCGAGGCGTGCAGGCGCACCCGGCCGTTGCGCGTGAATTTGACGGCGTTGGACAACAGGTTGAGCAGGCACTGGGTAAGCTTCTGGCTGTCCGTGCGGGCAAAGCCCAAATCCGGCGCGCAAGCCGTCTCCAGCGCGTCGCCCTGGCGCTGGGCCTGGGGCGCGACAGTGGCGGCGGCCTCTTCCACCAGCGCGCGCACATCCACCCGCGCGGCGACCAGATCCATTTTCCCGGCCTCGATCTTGGCCAGATCGAGCACTTCGTTGATCAGATGCAGGAGGCGGCGCCCCGCCGCGAGGATGCGGCGCAGGTCCCCGAGGCTCTGGTCGGGCCCGCCCGCTTGGCCTGTATCCTCGATGAGGATCTCGGAATAGCCGATGATCGCGTTCAGCGGCGTGCGCAGCTCGTGGCTCATATTGGCGAGGAATTGCGACTTGGCGTGGTTGGCGGCCTGGGCGTCCCGCTCGGCCCGGCGCAGCGCGCGCACAGCTTCGCCCAGCGCCGCGTCGCGGGCCGCCAATTCCTGCAGGATCCGGGACAATCGTCCCATGAGATCCGCGTCGGCCCCGGTCTCCGCCGTCGCGGGCGCGCGTTGCAGGGGCGCGCGCAGATCCGGGCGGTCCAGCGCGCTCGCCACCTCCTCAAGCAGCGCGCTTTTCGCCGAGAGGCCGGCCTCGGCCTGCCGCAGCGTGTCGCTGAACGCCTTTTCCTGCGCGCGTTGTTCGGTCACGTCGCGCGACATCAACACGATGCGCCGGATCTGGCCCGCGCCGTTATAGGTCGTGCGCCAGCAAGCCTCCACCCAGCCGAGGGAGCCGTCGGGGCGCGGGATGCGGTGGGCGAGGCGCCCGCCCGGCGTGCGCACCGCCGCGAGCACGCGGGCGCGATCGTCGGGGTGGCAGGGGAAGCTCGCGCTGTCGGGCTCCAGATCGGCCATGGTGATGGCGCGGCCATAGATGCGCGCCGTGTCGGCGCCGCCGAGCACCTCGCCGAGCTCGAAATCGATCTCCCAGGCGGCGGCGTCGGCGATCTCCATCGCCAGCGTCAGCCGCCGCGCGAGCCCCGCATGCTGCATGGTGACCGCGCGCAGCAGCGACACGCCGTGTCCCACGCCGAGATAACGCCCGCCCTCGACGATGATGAAGCCGTCCAGCAGGGCGCCGGGCCTTTTGGCCGCGATGTGGGCGCTCAGGGTGGCGATCGGGCGGTCGGCCTCCACCACCAGAGGCTGTGGGTCCATCACGAACGTCACCGGCCGCTTCTCGAACAAGGCGCGCCCGAACCGGTCCGCGAATTTCAGAAAGAAGGCGTTGCGGGCGAGGAGTCCTACGGGCTTATGGGCCGCGTCCACCACGGGGAGCGCGAGCAGATCGGGATCGGCGCTGAAGCGCTCATAGGCCGCAAGACCGGTGGCGGCGGGGGGCAGCGGTTCGACCGCCTGGGAGATGGTGGAAACGCTCATGCTCTCGCCTTAAAGACGCCGGCAGGCCTACACGGGGCGGGTAAATAGACTGCATATTCCAAGCGTTGTTTAACTGTCTCAAAGACTAACGAGAGGAAACGACAAATACACTTGCATGACAGCCGCCCCGCTCCCACGGGCGCAGCGGGCGTTCCTCCCCGGTCGACAAGCGCGTCGCGTCCGGCTTTGATGCGCGGCGCTGTTTGGGGATTGCGGTGGATGGCCGATGGCGGCTTGGCTTTGCGGGCGCGGGCGCGGATCGTGGCGTCCTTCGCGGCGGCTGTTGCAGCCCTGCACCTGAGCGCGTGCGCCGCCATGCCTGATCCCGCCGCCGCCGCGCCCGTCCTCGATCCCAACGCGGAAGCCGCCACGCGCGGGGGCGATGTGTTCATCATCGGCGATTCCACCGCGAGCTATTACCCGCCCGAAAACTACCCGCGGATGGGGTGGGGGATGGTGATCGGCTGCTATCTGGCGCGCTCGGTGCGGGTGTACGATTTCGCCGTCAGCGGGCGCAGCAGCAAAAGCTATATCGCCGAGGAATATTGGGCGCGCCTGGAGCAGGCGATCGGGGCGGGGGACACGGTGCTGATCCAGCTCGGCGCCAATGATGAAAAGATCACCGCCCCGCACCTTTATACCGACGCCGCCACGACCTTCCCCGACAATCTGCGCCGCTTCGTGGCTGGCGTGCGCGCGCGCGGGGCGACGCCCGTCCTGATCACCCCGGTGGCGCGGCGCATCTTCGTGGAGGCGCGCCTGATCGACACCCACGGCCCCTGGGCCGCGGCGGTAAAAACCGTGGCGGCCGAAACCGGCGCGGCGCTGATCGATCTGAACGGGGCGAGCCTTGCGCTGTTCGAGCGTCTGGGGCCGGAGGCGAGCAAAGCCTATTTCCTGCACTTTTCGCCCGGTCAAGTCCCCGCCTATCCGGACGGCGCCACCGACGACTCCCATTTCAGCGAATTGGGCGCGCGCGCGGTGGCGGGGATCATCGCGGAGGCGCTGGCGGGGCTTGACGTTCCGGCCGCGCAAGCGGTGCGCCTGCCGCCCCCGGAGGAGGCCCTGCGCGTGCGCGGCGGGCCGTTCTGCGGGCGGGTGGAGGCGTAAGGCTTTATTCCGGGGCTAAAGCGCCTGCCTGCAGCAAGCGCGGAACGCCGCCGTCTCTGGGGCCGCTCAAGGTCTGGCGCCAATAGCCGAGGGACCACGCCAGATGGCTGATCGCCGCCGGCGCCCCCGCCAGAAGCGCGCATCCGCCCCTCGCCTTGAGGCCCACCGCCACCCCGCCCGCCAGGCATACCCCCGCCCAAAGCGCCGCCGGCGCCAGCAATAGCGGCGAAAGCGGAAACAGGAGCGCAAGTCCCACCGCCGGCGCCACCGCGACCGGCATAAGCTGGCGCAGCTTCATCGGCGCCTTGTGGCGGGCGAGCATGCGCGCCCGCCCCCGGCCATAGCGGAAATATTGGCGGAACAGCGCGCCCGCCGCGGCGCGGGGGTAATAGGTGATCGCCAGCGCAGGCTCGATCCAGAGGCGGCCCCCGATGGCGGCCAGACGCGCGTCGAATTCCGCGTCCTCGTTGCAATCCATGGTTTCGTCATAGCCGCCGGCCTCGACGAAAGCGGACAGGCGGATCAGCGCGTGATGGCCGTGATCGGTCCAGCGGCCGGGGCCTGCGGCGCTGCGGTGGGCGGCGCCGCCTGCGCCCAGAACCGAATTCTGCGCCGCAGCGGCCGCCTTCTGGAAGCAGCCCCGCCCGCGGCTCACCATCGCCACCGTCACCGCGCTCGCCCCCGTGCGCGCGGCCGTCTCGAGCAGCCGCTCCACGAAGCGGTCCGGATACTCGGCGTGCGCGTCGATCCGCACGAGCGTATCGGCCCCCGCCCCGAAGCGGGCCGCCGCGAGATTGACCGCCGCGCTCTGCAGCCGGCCCGGATTGTCCAGCAGCACGACGCGCGCGTCCCGGGCGGCGGCTTCCGCCGCGAGCGCGCGGGTGCGGTCATGGCTGCCGCCATCGGCCACGACGATGCGGGCACGCGCGCACCCCGGATCGCGCAGCATCTGCGCCAGCACCCCCGGCAGGTGGCGCTCCTCGTTGAGGCACGGGATGACGACAAGGATCGCGGGCTGTGTCAGGGCGCGGCCTCTACTGGCGCAAGGTTCCCCCGAGCGCTCCGTCGCGTGCCTACCTTGCCCACCGCCGCTTGACCAGCGCCACGGGCGTCGGCCCAGCTTAAGCTTAGATGTCTATAGGAAAAAATCGCGCAAGACGGGAAAAAGTTTAACAAAAGTCAAACAATAGGCTTTAAACTAGTGCTGGGTGGTGATTAAGCGTGAACGTAACCGCAAGTTCAACGCAGGAACGGCTCTCTATCCTTGCGCCGGCGCGCTATCCGTGGACGTTCAATGGTCCGCGGATGTCGCGCCACGCGATCCACCGGCGCGTGTTTCTTCCCCTGAACAAGCTTGATAAGCGCCTCGAGGGCGTGACTGTTTTCAATCCCTGGTCGCCTGCGCGCTTTGACCTTGTGCACGCTTTCAACCGTATTCCCCTAGGCGGCGCGCCGTACGTCATCGGCTTTGAATCCCATCTGCCCAGGGCTTACGGGCTTGAAGGGTCTTCCTATTACGCCGCCCTCATGCGTTCGCTAGCGAGCGTTCGCTGCCGTGCGATCGTGGCCATCAGCGCCCATGCGCGCGACATCTTCCGCGACCTGGCCAGCGGGCGGCCGGAAAGCGGCGCGCTCGAGGCCAAGCTGCAGATCCGGTACCCCAATCTGATCGCGCCCGATAAACCGGCGCCGTTGGAGATTGGCGCGAACGGGGAGGTGCGGGTGCTGTTCGTCGGCGCGCATCTGGCGCGCAAGGGCGGCCTCGTGGGGCTGCGCATGGCGGAGCGGGCGCTTCGGGAGGGGTTTCCCCTGCGGGTGGATATCGTCTCGGCGATGCAGATGGGCGCAGGCATCTGGACCGACCCGCTGCGGCCGGATTTTTATGCGTCGTACCGAAGATTGCTGGAGCTCCCGAACGTCACGGTGCACGGCGTGTTGAGCAATCCCGAGGTGATGGCGCTGATCGACCGATCGCACTTCTCGCTGCTGACGACGTTCGGCGACACGTTCGGCTACAGCGCCCTGGAATCCATGAGCCGCGGGTCGCCCGTGATCGCCACCGCCCAGGGCGCGCTGCGCGAATTCATCGTCGACGGGGTTAATGGCGTGCTGTTGCCGCTGGAGACCAACGCCCACGGGGAATGGGTGCACAGCTCTGCAAAAAACCGCGACGGCGCCGCGTTCGAGGCGATTTTCGCCGGCGAGGTGGAACGGCTGGCTGGGGAGGCCCTGGCGGCGGTGCAGGCGTTGGCGGCCGATCCAGCGGCGTACCGCGCGATGCGGGCGGCTGCGCACGCCACGATCGTGGAGCGGTTTGACGCCGCGTCGGGCGCTGCGTTCTGGGATGATCTTTATGTCGCGGCGGTGCAGTCGGCGCCCGCGCGGCAGCGCCCCTTCACTCCCGCTCCTCGCCGCCGGGCCTCGCGCGCAAATGCTTGACGCGGGCGCGGCGGGCCTTGCCGTCCAGGCGCTTGCGCTTGGCGGCCGGGGGCGCGCGGGTGGGCCGGCGTAGCAGCGGCGCTTCCTCGGCGCGGGCGATCAGGGCGCAAAGCCGTTCGAACGCGTCCGCGCGGTTGCGCTCCTGGGTGCGGAAGCGCTGCGCCACGAGGATGAGCACGCCGTCCTGCGTCAAGCGCCGCCCCGCCAGCCGCTCCAGCCGCTCCCGCACGTCCTCCCCCAGCGAGGCCGAACGGCGGACGTCAAAGCGCAGCTCCACGGCGGTGGACACCTTGTTCACGTTCTGCCCGCCCGGACCTGAAGCGCGGATGAAGCGCTCCTCGATCTCGTCGTCGGCCAGCGCGATGGCGGGGGTGACCGGGATCATCGGAGCCGGCGCGCGCGCTGGACCGCGGCGTCCAGCGCGGAGAGGAACCGCGAGCGGTCCGCCGCCGAGAAGGGCTTGGGCCCGCCGCCCCCTTCGCCCATGGACCGCAAATGCTCCAGGATCGCCCGGGTCGCCATCGCGCTGGCCACAGAGGCGGGCGTGAAGGCGGCGCCGGTGGCGGAAAGCGCGGCCGCGCCCGCCTTCAGCGCCCGGTCCGCGAGCGGGATGTCTTGGGTTACGACGATATCCCCCGGCCCGGCGTGCGCCGCGATCCAATCGTCCGCGGCGTCTGGGCCCTGATCCACCACCACCAAGGCGATCCCCGGCTCGCGCGGGGTGCGCAGAAAGGCGTTAGCGACCACGAAGGTTTTCAGCCCGTAGCGGCGCGCCACCCGATAGGCCTCCTCCTTCACGGGACACGCGTCGGCGTCCAGGTAAAGGGCGGGGGCGGGCGCAGCGACCATGGCCCACCATAGCCGGCGCCGTGACGCCCGGGGAGGGGGCTGCTAGGCTGGCGCGATGGATGATTTGGGCGCCGATCCGCCGCCTGCGCGGGGCAAGCTGCTGCGGGGCGAACGCCTCGCGCCATACACCTGGTTTCGCGTCGGTGGGCCCGCGCACACCCTGTTCCTGCCGGCGGACGAGGCCGATCTCGCCGATTTCCTGGCCGCGCTTCCGCCGGGCTTTCCGATGTCCGTGCTGGGGGTGGGCTCGAACACGATCGTGCGCGATGGCGGGGTGGATGGGGTCGTGGTGCGGCTGGCGGGGCGGGCGTTTTCCGCGATCGAGGCGCTGCCGGGGGGCCGGCTGCGGGTGGGGGCGGGGGCGCTGGACGGGGCGGTTGCGCGGGCCGCCGCCGCCGCCGGCATTGGCGGGCTTGAATTCTATGCCGGCGTGCCAGGCTCGATCGGAGGGGCGCTGGCGATGAATGCGGGCTGTTACGGGCGCGAGACCCGGGACGTGCTGGTGGAGGCGCGCGCGCTCGACCGGGCGGGCGTCGTCCATCCTCTCAAGGCGGCCGATTTCGGCTTCCGCTATCGCGGCAACGCCCTGCCCGACGGGCTCCTCTTCCTGGACGCCATTTTCCAGGGCGAGCCCGCCCCCCGGGACGCGATCGAGGCGCGCATGGCCGCGATCACCGCCCAACGCGAGGCCGCCCAGCCGATCCGCGAGAAAACCGGCGGCTCCACCTTCAGGAACCCCCCGGGGCTCAACGCCTGGAAACTGATCGAGGCCGCCGGCTTCCGCGGCGCCCGCCAGGGCGGGGCCCAGGTCAGCGAGAAGCATTGCAATTTCCTGATCAATACCGGCGACGCCACCGCCGCCGACATCGAGGGCCTGGGCGAGGCGGTGCGCGCGGGCGTAAAGGCCCATAGCGGCGTGCTGCTGGACTGGGAGATCAAGCGAGTGGGACGGCCCTGACGAGCAGAAGCGCCGCGCCCGCCGCGGCCGCAGCGCCCCCGATCGCAAACCAAAGCGCCACCCGGCCCCACGCCGCCCCCTTCGTGGGCGCGTCACGCTTTTCCTCTTCGGGCGAAACCATGGCCGGGCGCGAGACGGCGGCGGCGGCGACGCGCGCTTCTGGGACCGGGCGGGGCTCCCGCTGCAGCGCCGCCACCAGACGCCGCCAGCCGCGATGGTCGGGCCGGCCGCGCCATTGGCGCAGATCGATGGCGGCGGCGGGTCTGAGCAGCGGCGGCGGGGCGGCCGTATCCAGCCGCGCCACTAGGGCGGGCGGGCCCGCCTGGGCGGCCTTCGCGAGCTCGGCGCCGCCATGGCGGGACCAGAGCACCAGAACCCGGCCGGCAGGCTCGGGCCCGGCGGGGCGGGCGCGCTTCGGGCCGGCGGGGGCGGGGCTCGTCCTGCGCGCCACCCGAAAGCCCAGCGCGGTCAGCTTGGCGATCACCCGATCCGCCGCGCCCGCGTCCGGCCGCGCATAGGCCACCGTGATTTCCGCCATGCCCGCCTCGCCAAAATCCGAGGCTTAAGCGTCGCAAGGCCGGGCTCGAAGGCGCTCGCGGGCGGGGGCCCGCCCTATCGGAGCCAAAGCTTAAAAATGAGGCGCCGCAACCGCGCCCGCGCGGGCGCCGGCATGCAGGCGCAGCCATAGCCGCGCACGCCAATCCTCCTTAACCTTCTCCGGCTTCGATCGGGGCGGAAACGGAGAACAGGCATGCGGGTGGCGGTGCTGGCGGGCGGGTTGAGCCCTGAGCGAGGCGTGAGCGAGGTATCCGGCCGGGCCTGCGGCGCCGCGCTCGAACGCCTGGGCCATGAGGTGCATTCCCTCGATCCCGGCGAAGCGGGCTGGATCGGGCGCCTCGCCGCGCTCGCCCCCGAGGCGGTGTTCAACGCGCTGCATGGCGAATGGGGCGAGGATGGCCGCGTGCAGGGCGTGCTCGATTATCTGCGCCTGCCCTACACCCATTCCGGGGTGCTCGCCTCGGCGCTGGCCATGGACAAGGCCAAGGCCAAGGCGGTTTTCGCGGAAGCGGGCCTGCCGCTGGCCAAAGGGCTGCTGCTGGACCGGCGCGCCGCCGCCGCCGCGCATCCCATGGAGCCGCCCTACGTGGTCAAGCCGAACGCGCAAGGATCCTCCGTGGGGGTGTTCATCGTGCGTTCCGGCGCGAACCGCCCGCCGCAGGCGCTGCTCGATCCGGGCTGGACGTTCGGGGAGGAGGTGCTGGTGGAGGAATTCATCGCGGGCCAGGAATTATCGGTCGCGGTGATGGGTGATCGGGCGCTCGCGGTCACTGAAATTATTCCGTCAACGGATTTTTATGACTACGACGCCAAATATGCCGACGGAGGCTCGCGCCACGAGATTCCAGCCCTTTTGCCCGACGAGGTCAGCGCCGCCGCGAAAGCGGCCGCGGAGGCCGCGCATCGGCTGCTCAAGTGCCGTGGCGTGACGCGTTCGGACTTTCGCTACGACCCAGAACGGGGAAGGCTAGTGCTGCTCGAGATCAACACCCAGCCGGGCATGACGCCCACCTCCCTCGCGCCCGAACAGGCGGCGTATTGCGGAATCCCGTTCGATGCATTGGTGCGGTGGATTTTGGAGGACGCGTCATGGCCGCGATGAGGGCCCGCAGGCCGGGCGTGCAGGGAGCCGCCGCGCGCGGGCGCAAGCCGGGCGGCCCGCCCCCCCCGATGCCGCGCCTGGCGGCGATCAAGATGCAGGGCGGGCGACGCCTGCAGGAAACCCTGCGCCGCGCCGGCTCGCCGCGCGCGCTGGGGCTCGCGCTCGCCGGCCTGATCGTGACCGCGGGGGCCGCGATCGCGGGCGCGGCCTGGATCGGGGGATCGCTGGTGGATGCGCGCGAAGCGTTCGCGGGGCTGGCCGACGGGGCGGCCGCCGGCGCGGGCTTCGCGGCCGCGGTGGTGAAGGTGGAGGGCGCGGCCGGCGCCCGCGCCGAGGAGGTGCGCGCCGCGGTGCTGCCCGAGGGGCGGCGCAGCCTGTTCGCGGCAGAGCCGGTCGCGGTGCGCGCCCGCGTCAAGGCGCTGGATTGGGTGGAGGAGGCGCGGGTGGAGCGGCTCTGGCCCGCCACGGTGCGCGTCGCGGTGCGCAAGCGGGAGGCTTATGCGCGGTGGGAGCAGGATGGCGTGGTGCGGGTGGTCGACGCCGACGGCGACCTCGTGCCCGGCGCCCGCCCGCAGGATCACGAGGGATTGCCGCTGTTGGTGGGCGCGGGCGCCCCGGCGCTGAGCGCGCCGGTGCTCGCGGTGCTGGAAGAGGCGCCGTTCCGCGGCCGGTACGCGGCGCTGGTGCGCGTCGGCGGGCGGCGCTGGACGGTGCGGATGCGCTCGGGAACCGAAATCGCGCTGCCGGCGGGCGCACCCGAAGCGGCGCTCATGCGCCTCGCGGCCCTGCACGAACGCTACGCCCTGCTGGACCGCCCGCTCGCGCGGATCGATCTGCGCACGCCGGGGCGGATGGCGGTGCTGCCGCGCGCGGTGCTGGCGGGGGGCCCGGGGCTTGCGGACACCGATCGCCTGCTGCTGTCGGGAGGCGCATGAGGCATGGGCCTGCTGGACCGCGGCTCCCCCGCCCGTTCTGAGGACGGGCCGGGGCAGGGCGCGCTGATTGGGTCTTTGGATCTGGGCGCGTCCAAGATCGCCTGCCTCATCGCACGCCGGAGCGGGGAGGGCCTCGCGCTCCAGGGCGTGGGCCGGGCGCGGCCCCAGGCGGGGCCGGACGGCGCCCCGCTCGATTTCGACGCCTGCGCGCGCGCCGTGCGCATCGCGCTGGATCAGGCCGAGCGGATGGCCGGGGCCACGATCTCGTCGCTGACGGTGGCCTATGGCGGGGCGGGGCTGCGCAGCCGGCGGGTGAGCGGGGCGATCCCCCTGACCGGCCCCGTGGGGCCCAAAGAGGCGCGTCAGGCGCTGGCGGCGGCGCTGCGCGCGACGCCTCCGGACGGGCGCGCGCTGCTGCACGCGGTTCCGATCGGCTACCGCATCGACGACGGGGCGCGCACGCCCGATCCGCGCGGCCTGCCCGGCAAGCGCCTCAGTGCGGAGCTGCTGCTTGTGACCGCCCCCCGCGCGGCGGTCGAGGCGCTCACCGATTGCATCGAAGAGGCGGGCGTGCGGGTGGGCCGGGTGGTGGCGGGCCCGTATGCGGCGGGGCTCGCCGTCCTGTCCCCGCGGGAGCGGACGCTCGGCGCGGTGGCGATCGATGTCGGCGCGGCCCGCACGGGGGTGGCCGCGTTCCACGACGGGCTTCTGGTGCTGGCCGATAGCGTCCAGGGCGGCGGGGCGGCGTTGACCGGCGATATCGCCCAGCGTCTCGCCACGAGCTTCGCCGCCGCCGAGCAGGTCAAAGTGCTGCACGCCAGCCTCGGCCTCGCCCCGCAGGAAGGATCAGTGGAGGCGGCGCGCCTGGGCGAGGATGGGCGTTTGGAGCCGGCGCGCATCGCCCCCGCCGCGCTGACCGAGGCGATCGGGCCGGGGGTGGAGGAGCTTTTCGCGCGGGTGCGGGCCAAGCTCGCCCCGCTTTCGGCCGCCGAAGGCGCGCAGCCGTTCCGGGCCGCGCTCTGCGGGGGCGGCTCGCAACTCGCAGGCCTGCGCGACCTCGCGGCCATGCTGCTGGAGCGGCCCACCCGGGCCGGGCGCCCGATCGGGTTTGCGGCGCTGGACGAGGCGTGCGCTGCGCCGGCTTTCGCGGTGGCCGCCGGCCTGCTGCGCTATGTCTGTGAGGCGCCCGCGGAAGCCGCAGACGCGGCCGATTTCGCCGATGCGCACCCATCGCGTCGCGCCCGCCGCGCGCCGGGCGAGGGCATGGGCGCTGCTGCCGGCAAGGCGTGGGGCTGGCTCAAGGAAAATTTCTGAGCCGCACGCCGCGCTCCGGGCGTGATTTCGCCCGAAAAATCCTGCACTGTGCAGCTGCAAACCCAACATTAACCCTATGTTCTGGAAAACCGATCCAGGCTGGTCCAGGATTGCAGTGCTTCGCCCGGCGGGCGGCCACGAGCGGACCCCCAGGAGCAGACACCCAGGAGCGGACCTCCCAGGAGCGGACCCATGATCCATTTGAGCGCGCCGACCCTGCACGAACTGAAGCCGCGCATCGTCGTTTTCGGCGTCGGCGGCGCGGGCGGCAATGCGGTCAACAACATGATCGAGGCGCGCCTGCAGGGGGTCGAGTTCGTGGTCGCCAATACGGACGCCCAGGCGCTCCTTCGCGGCAAGACGGACAATCGCATCCAGCTCGGCGTGTCGATCACCGAAGGCCTGGGCGCGGGCGCGCGCCCGGAAGTGGGCCAGGCGGCGGCGCAGGAGAGCAGCCCCGAGATCGTGGAATTCCTGGAAGGCGCGCACATGGTGTTCGTCGCCGCCGGCATGGGCGGGGGCACGGGCACGGGCGCGGCCCCGGTGATCGCGCGCACCGCCCGCGAGCGCGGCATCCTGACGGTCGCGGTGGTCACCAAGCCGTTCCATTTCGAGGGCCAGCGGCGCATGCAGCTCGCCGAGAGCGGGGTGCAGGAGCTGCGCAAGCACGTCGATACGCTGATCGTCATCCCCAACCAGAACCTGTTCCGCATCGCCAATGACCGCACCACTTTCGCCGAAGCCTTCCAGATGGCCGACCAGGTGCTCTATTCCGGCGTCCGCGGCGTCACCGACCTGATGGTCATGCCCGGCCTGATCAATCTCGATTTCGCCGACGTGCGCACCGTGATGGCCGAGATGGGCACCGCCATGATGGGCACCGGCGAGGCCACCGGCCCCAACCGCGCGCTCGACGCCGCCCACGGCGCGATCACCAATCCCCTGCTCGACATCATCTCCATGAAGGGCGCGCGCGGGGTGCTGATCAACATCACCGGCGGCTACGACATGACCCTCTACGAGGTCGACGCCGCCGCCAACGAGATCCGCGCCGAGGTCGATCCCAACGCCAACATCATCCTGGGCTCGACGTTCGATGAATCGATGGACGGCTCGATGCGCGTGTCGGTGGTGGCCACCGGGATCGACGACGAGGCCGTCGTCAGCCAGAACACGGTGGTGCCCAATGCGCGGCGCGCCTCGGACGGCTATGCCGGGCCGATGGCCCCGCGCCGCACCGGGATGGCCGCCGCCGAGCCCCATTACGCCGCCGCCGCCGACGCGCGCGAGGTGGAGGACGCGCCCGACCCTTACGGCGATTACGCCGAAGAGCGGCCAACCTTCTCGCGCGAGGCGGCCGAAGACGACGCCGAGCGCCGCAAGGGCTTCTCCCTGTTCGGCTGGATGCGCGGCCCGGGCGACCCCGCCCCACGCGATCCGGGCCCCCGCCGCGAGGGCGAACCCGCCACTGAAACCCTCGACGACGAACTCGAAATCCCCGCCTTCCTCCGCCGCCAAATGACCCAGCGCTGAGGGGCGCGGCCCCTCATGTCTGTCATCCCGGCCGGAGCGGAGCGGAGAGCCGGGACCTCGCGGCGATAGCGCTCGATCCTGGTTGAGGTCCCGGCGCGCGGCTGCGCCGCGTCCGGGGCGCCACGGCGGGCGGCGCGATGACAGGGCGTGCTGCGCTTGCTAAGCGTTGCAGTGGGCGGCGCGGGGCGGGCGATGGCGGACGTTTTTATCAGCTACAAGCGCGAGGATCGCCCCCGCATCCTGCCGCTCGCCCAGGCGCTGGAGCGGGACGGCTACACCGTGTGGTGGGACCTCGATCTCGTCACCGGCGAGCGCTGGGGCGCCCGCATCAAGACCGAGCTCGACGCCGCCAAAGCCGTGATCGTGGTGTGGACCGCAGCCTCGGTGGCGGCGAACAACACCTACGCTTCGGAATTCATTGAAAACGAGGCCAACGAGGCGGCGCGGCGCGGCGTGCTCGCGCCCGTGCTGCTGGACGATGGCCGCATCCCCTGGACCCACCAGCAGAAGCAGTACGCCGACTTGGTCGGCTGGCGCGGGGATATTCGCCATATCGGCTACGCGCAGCTGATCGAGGGCGTCTCCCGGCTGGCGGGCAAGCGCAGCGCGCCGGCGTCCCCGGAGGTCGAGGCCTGGATCGCGGCGGAGCGGGCGCAGACCGCGGACGGCTATCGCGGGTTCCTCGGGCAATTCCCCCACAGCCGGTTCGCGGTGCTCGCCAAGGCCCGCAGCATGGAGCTGGATGAGGCCGCGGTGTGGGCCACGCTGGAGGCCGCGGGCGCCGGCGAACGGGCCCTGAAGGTGTTCCTGGAGACTTATCCCGATGGCCGCTACGCGGAGGAGGCGAAGAAGCGGCTCGACCGGCTGCGCGGGCCCCGCGTCACGATCACAGCGCGGCAGCTCGCCGCCTGGGTGGGCGTTCCAACCGCGGTGTTGACCCTGCTGATCACCATCGCAGCGTTCCAGGACACGTATTTCCCCCCCCGCGCCCAAGGCGCCGGTGATCACCGAGACGTCCCAGACGGAGCCGCCGGCGCCGGAGCCGCCGGTGATCACTGCGCCGCCGCTGCCGGACGCCCGGGGGCTGCCCGCGGCCACCGCCGCGCCGGTGATCGCTGCGCCGCCGTTGCCGGACGCCCGGGGGCTGGCCGCGGCCACCGCGGCGCCGGTGCTGGCGGCGGGGCAGGCCCCGGGGGAGTTCGCCGCGTTCCGGGACTGCGCGGAGTGCCCGGAGATGGTGGCGCTCCCCGCGGGAAGCTTCCTGATGGGCTCGCCTGACAGCGAGCCGGGCCGCTCCAGCGACGAAGGCCCGCAGCGCACGGTGCGGCTCGACGCCTTCGCCGCCGGCCGGTTCGAGGTGACTCGGGGGCAATACGCCGCGTTCGTGGCCGCCACCGGCCGGGCGACCGGGGGCGATTGCTGGACGGACCCCGCCAAGCGCGGGGAGGGGGCGCCAGACCCGGCGGGAACCTGGCGCGATCCGGCGTTCGCGCAGGACGACCGCCATCCCGTCGTGTGCGTCAGCTGGGAGGACGCCCGCGGCTACGTGGCCTGGCTCAAGCAGCGGACCGGGAAAAACTACCGCCTGCTCACCGAGGCGGAATGGGAATATGCGGCGCGCGGGGGAACGCAGACGGCGTATTTCTGGGGCTCGGATGTGAAAGCCGGGTGCGCCTACGCCAATGGAGCCGACGCCACCTTGATTCGGACCTATGCAGATGGGCTAGGCATGAACTGCGATGACGGGGTTCTCAATACCGCACGGGTCGGTTCCTACCGCGCCAATCCGTTTGGACTTTACGATATGGCCGGCAATGTCTGGGAAGGGATCGGGGATTGCTACGCCGATTCCTATTCCGGACTAGGGACTAACAATCCGTTAAACACAACTCAAGGTTGCTCGCTCCGCGTGGTCCGCGGCGGCGCCTGGTACAACAGACCCCAGCACCTCCGCTCCGCCTTCCGGGGCAGGCTCGCGCCCTCGAACCGGTACGGCGACATAGGCTTCCGCCTCGCCCGGACGCTTTAAGCTTGCGATCGATCCGCCGCGCCGCCGGGCGGGCGCCCGGGCTTGATCCGGAGGGGCGCAGCGCGCTAGAATCACGGTTTCCTCGGGGCGCCGCGGGCCGCGGCTGAGAGGTGGGGGGATCCCCCCATGACCCGCTGAACCTGATCCGGATCATGCCGGCGAAGGGATGGAGGCGCGCATGCCCGATGGGTCGGTTTCGTTCGAGCAGCGGCGCGCCGGCGCGCCTACCATATAAAAGGCTCATAATGACCCACGCGCGCGTCTTCGACCACAAAGGCGATGCTGACCCGCCGCTCTAAGCCGACCACCCGCAGGCCGGGGCGCACGTCGTCGCGCTCCTTCAGCGCCCGGCCGCCCCCCCTCATGTCTGTCATCCCGGCCGGGCGGAAGCGGAGCGCCGGGACCTTGCGGTGGTGGCGCTCGCTCCTGCTTGAGGTCCCGGATCGCGGCTGCGCCGCGTCCGGGATGACAAGGGGAGGCGGGCGGCCCCCCTATCTCTGTCATCCCGGCCGGAGCGAAAGCGGAGAGCCGGGACCTTGTGGCGATAGCGCTCGTTCCTGCTTGAGGTCCCGGATCGCGGCTGCGCCGCGTCCGGGATGACAACGGGAGGCGGGCGCCCCCCTATCTCTGTCATCCCGGCCGGAGCGGAAGCGGAGAGCCGGGACCTCGCGGCGATAGCGCTCGATCCTGCTTGAGGTCCCGGATCGCGGCTGCGCCGCGTCCGGGATGACAAGGGGGAGTGCGCCGCGTCCGGGATGACGAGGGGGCGGCGCTCTGTGCTTTGCGGGGGGCGTTCGGTGGGGTATGTCGGCTACGGCCTGCGCCGGCCACAGAGCAAGTTTGGGATCGCCATGACATCGCGCCGCTTCCGCACCGTTCGCGCCGCCTCGCTGGCGCTCCTCGCCGCCAGCGTCGCGGCGTGCGCGGGCAGGGGGCCGAACGAACGCCAGCAATTCCAGGAACAGCCGGTCGAGCAGCTCTACAATGTCGCGTCCGACCTCATGGCGTCCGGCCGCTGGACAGAGGCGGCGACCGCCTTCGAGGAAGTGGAGCGCCAGCACCCCTATTCGTCCTGGGCGCGCCGGGCGATGCTGATGACGGCCTATTCCAAGTACCAGTCCAACAAATATGACGAGGCGATCGAGGCCGCGCAGCGCTTCATCTCGCTCCACCCCGGCAATGACGGCGCGCCCTACGCCTATTACCTCGTGGCCATGTGCTATTTCGAGCAGATCATGGATGTGGGACGGGACCAGAAAACCACCGAACAGGCGCTGCAGGCGCTGCTCGAAGTCACCCGCCGCTTCCCGGAAACAGAATACGCCCGCGACGCCCGCCTCAAGGTGGACATGACCTATGATCAACTGGCTGGCAAGGAGATGGAGGTCGGCCGCTTCTATCAGGGGCGCGACCAGCACCTGCCGGCGATCAACCGCTTCAAGAAGGTGATCGACGAGCCGAATTTTCAGCGCACCTCCCACACCCCCGAGGCGCTGCACCGATTGGTGGAATGCTACCTCTCCATCGGCATGATCGAGGAGGCGCAGAAGGCCGCCGGCGTCCTCGGCCACAATTTCCCGGGCAGCGAATGGTACGAGCGCAGCTACGCCCTGATGACCGAACGCGGCGTGCCCATCGAAGGCCAGGCGAACCTGAAGCCGGAAAAGCCCAAGGGCGTGATCCGCACCGTGATCGGCAAGATTTTCTAGCCTCCCGGCAGGCCGGGCATGGTCGCAGCGCCGCCCCCCGACACCCACGCGCAGGCCAAGGCCGAACTCGCGCGCCTCGCCGCCGAGATCGCCGCCCATGACGCGGCCTATCATGGCGCGGACGCCCCGCTGATCTCGGACGCTGACTATGACGCCCTGCGCCGCGCCCACGCCGCGCTAGAGGCGCGTTTTCCAGAGCTGGCGGATCCCGCCGGCCCCGCGCGCGCGGTGGGGGCCAAGCCTGCGGAGAAGTTCAGCAAGGTCGTACACGCGGTCGCGATGCTATCGCTCGACAACGCCTTCGCCGAGGAGGAGGTGTTCGAGTTCCTGAAGCGCGTGCGCCGGTTCCTGGGCCTTGGGCCGGACGCCCCGCTCGCGGTGACGGCGGAGCCGAAGGTCGACGGGCTTTCCGCGAGCCTGCGCTACGAGAACGGGCGCTTCGTCCTGGGCGCCACGCGCGGGGACGGGCGCGAGGGCGAGGACGTGACCGCCAATCTGGCCACCCTGCGCGATATCCCCGCCGCGCTCGCCGGCGACCACGTCCCTGCGCTGCTCGAAGTGCGCGGCGAGGTGTATATGGAAAAGGCCGCCTTCGCCGCCATGAACGCCCGCCACGCGGAGGAGGGCGGCCAGATCTATGTGAACCCGCGCAATTCCGCCGCGGGCTCCCTGCGCCAGCTCGATCCCACGATCACGGCGCGACGGCCGCTGCGCTTTTTCGCTCATGGCTGGGGGGCCTTGAGCGCGCCACTGGCGCAGACGCAATCAGAGACGATGGCGGCGATCGCCGCGTTCGGCCTGCCGGCGAACCCGCTGCTGCGGGTGTGCTTGAGCGGGGAGGATTTGCTTAGCGCCTATCGCGAGATCGGCGCGGCGCGCCACGCCCTGCCCTACGAGATCGACGGGGTGGTCTATAAGGTCGATAGCCTCGCGCTGCAGCAGCGGCTTGGCTTTGTGTCCCGCAGCCCGCGCTGGGCGATCGCGCACAAATACGCCCCTGAACAGGCCGAAACCGTCGTCGAGGCGATCGACATCCAGGTCGGCCGGACCGGGGCGCTGACGCCGGTGGCGCGGCTGCGGCCGGTGCTGGTGGGCGGGGTCACCGTCACCAACGCCACCCTGCACAACGAGGACGAGATCGCGCGCAAGGATGTGCGGGTGGGCGATCACGTGGTGGTGCAGCGCGCCGGCGACGTGATCCCCCAGATCGTGCAGGTGGTGCTGGGCAAGCGCGCTCCGGGGGCGGAGGCCTTCGCCTATCCCCGGCTATGCCCGGCCTGCGGCGCGCACGCGGTGCGCGAGGCCGATCCCGAGACCGGGGAAACCGATTCGGTGCGCCGCTGCACGGGCGGGCTCGTCTGCCCCGCCCAGGCGGTGGAGCGGCTGCGCCATTTCGTGTCCCGCCGGGCGATGGATATCGAGGGCCTGGGCGAAAAACAGATCGAGAGCTTCTACGCCGCGGGCGTGGTGCGCGAGCCGGGGGACATTTTCGCCCTGCCCGGCCGGGTGCGGAGCGGGGCGGTGAAGCTCGCCGAATGGGAGGGCTGGGGGGAGACGAGCGCCGCCAATCTGCTTGCGGCGATCGAGGAGCGGCGCGCGCCGGCGCTGGCGCGCTTCGTGTTCGCGCTGGGGGTGCGCCATGTGGGGGAGGCGACCGCCCAGGCCTTGGCGCGCCATGCCGGAAGCTGGGCGCGCCTGGCCGCGCTGGCGCTGGAGGCCGCGCGGGACCGGCCGAACGCCGCGTTCCGGCGGCTGCGCCAGATCCCGGGCGTGGGCCAGAAGACCGCGCACGCGCTGGCCCGCGCCGCTGCGGACGCCCCCGATCTCGACGCGCTGACCACCGCCGCCCGCGCCAGCAAGAAGGTGTTGGAGGCGCTGGCGCAGCGGCTGCCGGACCCGGACCTGCGCCCGGCGCTGCTGCGCGAGGCCCGGCCCAGCGGGCCGGCGTTCGAGGAATTGGCGGGCGTCGCGGAGGTCGGCCCCGTGGCCGCCGAGGCTTTAAGCGAATTCTTCGCCGAGCCGCACAATCAAACGATGCTGGGCCGCCTGCTGGCCTCGGACGCCAATCCCTCCGGCGTCCGCCCGCGCGACGCGGAGCAGCCGGCCGCGCAGAGCCCGGTGGCGGGCCTGACCGTCGTATTCACCGGCGCGCTCGAGAAGATGAGCCGGGACGAGGCGAAATCGCGCGCCGCCGCCCTGGGCGCGAAGGTCGCGGGCTCGGTGTCCAAGCGCACGGACCTGGTGGTGGCGGGGCCGGGGGCGGGCTCGAAGCTGAAGGAGGCGGAGGCGCTGGGCGTGCGCGTGATCGACGAGGACGCCTGGCTCGCCTTGATCGGCTAACGCTTAAGTTCCAGCTCGTAATAGCCATCCGGCTTCAGGGGCTTCTTGGCGAGGCGCTTCATGCTCTCCTTCAGCTGGGCGGGGCTGGAGAGCCAGCACGTCCCGTCCGGGGACAGCGCGAGCTGCAGGCTCAGGCGTTCGGCCTCGCTCAGATCCCGGCATTCGGGGGAATAGGTCCACAACCGGTCGCCCTCGCGCCGGGCGAGGCCATAGGCGGCCACGCCGCCCTCGGATTTCTGCGTCAGCAGCCATTGCTCCTGCAGGGGCGCGAGGCGGTAGGCCACGGGCTCGCGCCGGCCGCTGCGGTCCGCGAGGAGGTAGGACGCGTTCGACCAGATGAACACGATCTCCACCGCCGGGCCGTACATCTGGCCGATCTCCACGCGCCGCGCAGAACCGCTTTCGCCGAACGCCTTCAGGCTTTCCTTCTCGCTGACCAGGGGCGTTTTCGAGCCGAAACAGCCCGCCAGCCCGATAGAGGCCAGGATCGCCAGCCCCGCGTGCTCAAACCGCCGCGCACACCCTTGCATGGACCACCCTCATGCGCGCAACGCCCCGCGCGAGATCCATGACAAGATTGACAGGAATCGTGACCGAAGGGTGGCGGGACGCGATCACAAAGTCGCGCACGCCTGCGCCAGCCACGCCTGCGCGGGGCCCTGAAGCTCCGGCCCGATCCGCTCCAGCACCTGCGCGTGATAAGCGTTGAGCCAGTCGCGCTCGGGCGCCGCGAGCAGCGCGGGGTCGATCAGGTGGCGGTCGATCGGGGCCAGGGTCAGCGTCTCGAAGCCCAGCATCTCCCGTTCCCCGCCCGCAATGGGCGCCGCCGGCGTGACGACCTGGAGGTTTTCGATGCGGATGCCGAAGGCCCCTGTTTTGTAATAACCGGGCTCGTTGGACACGATCATGCCCGGCTGGAGCGCCACGCCATTGGCGGCCTTGGAGATGCGATGGGGGCCTTCGTGCACGCCAAGATAGGAGCCCACCCCGTGGCCCGTGCCATGATCGTAATCGAGGCCGGCCATCCAGAGCGGCGCGCGCGCCAGCGCATCGAGCTGATGCCCGGTCGTGCCCTTCGGGAAGCGGATGCGCGCCAGCGCGATGTGGCCCTTCAGCACCAGCGTGAAGGCGCGGCGCATCTCCGCGCTGGGTTCCCCGATTGCTATGGTGCGGGTGACGTCGGTGGTGCCGTCAAGATATTGGCCCCCGGAATCGACCAGGAACAGCGATCCGGGTTCCAGCAGGCGGTTGCTGGCGGTGCTGACGCGGTAATGCACGATCGCCCCGTTCGCGCCCGCGCCGGTGATGCTGTCGAACGACAAATCCTTTAGCGCGCCGGTGGCGACGCGGAAGGCTTCCAGCGTCTCGCACGCCTCGATCTCGCTGACCCGGCCTCCGGGCGCCGCCCCATCGAGCCAGTGCAAAAAGCGCGAGAGCGCCGCCCCGTCCCGCCGGTGGGCGATGCGGGCGTTTTCGACTTCCACGGCGTTCTTGCAGGCGCGCGGGAGGATGGTCGGGTCCGGGCCGGGCGCGATCGCGGCGCCGGCGGCCTCCAGCGCCTCGAAATGCCAGGCCGAGGCCGAGGCCGGATCGAGGCGCACCCGCTTGCCCTTGAGTTCTGCGAACGCCGCCTCGAGCGCCTCGGGAGGGCGCAGCGAAACCTCGTTGCCGAGCCAAGCGCGCAGATCGTCGCCCGCTTTCGCCGGATCGAGGAACAGATCGGCCCGGCCGTCCGCGTGGAGGATCGCCTGGCCGAGCGGCAGGGGCGTGGCCTTCACATCGCCGCCGCGGATGTTGAACAGCCAGGCAAGCGCGGCGGGCGCTGCGAGCACGGCCGCGTCCGCCCCGCCGGCGCGTAGCGCCTCGCCGAGGCGGCGGCGCTTGTCCCCCGCGCTTTCGCCGGCGAAGGCGAGCGGATGGGGCGTCACGGGCGCGGCCGGCAGGGGCGGGCGGTCCTCCCAGAGGCCGTCGATCGGGTTGGGCGCGACGGGGGAAAGGCTCGCCCCCGCGGCGGCGGCGGCGGCGGCGAGCTTGGACAGCCCGTCCGGGCTCAGGAGCTTCGGGTCGTAGCCGATGCGCGCGCCGGCTGAAGCGTGCTCTGAGAGCCAGGCGCCGGGCCCCCCCTCCATTAAATCGGCCAGCGCGAACAGGCCGGTATCCACCTGCGTGCGCGCCTGGAGGGTGTAGCGGCCATCGACGAACAGGGCGGCCTTGTCCCCGAGCACGATCGCAACGCCGGCCGAGCCGGTGAAACCGGTGAGCCAGGCCAGCCGGTCGAGGGCGGGGGGGACATATTCGTTCTGGTACTCGTCCTCGTGGGGGACGATGAAGCCGTCGAGCCCGAGCCCCGCGAGCGCGCCCCGCAGCAGCGGCAGATGCGCCCGGCCAAGCGCGGGCCCGCCCTGCTCCTCAAACGTCTGGTACATGCTCCAGAAATAGCCCCCCCGCCCCGCGCGCGCAATTCGCCGGCCCGGTTCAGCGGGCGAGCGGCCGCCGCCAGACCAGCGTCGACCAGGCCTCCAGGCGTATGCGGCGGGAAAGGTGCAGGTTCCGGCTGGAATAGGCGAGGCGGATCAGGGGCTCCTGGGTGGTGAGCAGGCCGGACAGGACAAGTGTCCCGCCCGGGGCCACCGCGCCGGCGATCGGGCCGGCCATGGCGATCAGCGGGCGCATCAGGATGTTGGCGAACACGAGATCATAGGCGGGGCCCGCCGCCCGCGCCGCTTTCGCGCCATCCATCGCCCGCACCCGCACCCGCGCGCCCACCCGGTTGTTGGCGACATTGACGGCGGCGATCTCCGCCGCGCGGGGATCGATCTCCACCGCCAGCGATCGCGCCCCCGTAAGCGCCGCCGCGATCGCCAAGACGCCCGAGCCCGCGCCCAGATCGAGGCAGCGGCGCACGCGCCGCCGCGCCAGCACGTGCTCCAGCGCCAGCAGGCAGCCTCTCGTGGTGCCGTGATGGCCGGTGCCGAACGCCTCGCTCGCCTCGATCCAG
Source organism: Alphaproteobacteria bacterium (assembly GCA_031398975.1). Taxonomy (GTDB): domain Bacteria; phylum Pseudomonadota; class Alphaproteobacteria; order Caulobacterales; family Aquidulcibacteraceae; genus JAKFWI01. Next base: position 146,813 of record JANNOI010000008.1, read on the forward strand.
ATCGGCTTCGGCCCCCGCCGCGCCTGCGCCAGCGCGTGCGCCCCCGCCACCACGAAGCGCCCGGCCCGCACCGGCGGCAGCCCATCGAGCGACATCGCCACCCAATCGGCGTCCTTCACCGGCTCGATCCGCGCCGCAAGCGCGGGGAAGTGCGCCGCCAGGAGATCCTGGAGGGCCGCCCCGTCCGCCGCCTCCTCGACATACGCCTCCAGGCGGAAGCGCCCCGCGCCCTCCTCGAACCAGGAGACGGCGTCGGCGGGGTTGGGGTCGAGCGTATCGATCAGGGCCGCCGCGGCCTGGATCGTCGAGGCTTCGCCCAGCGCGGTCAGAATGAACATCGGAGCCTTTAGCCTTGCCGGCGCGCGCCCTTCAAGGGCGGCCTTGCGCGAAAGCCTTGGGCGGCCGATTTTGCGCCATGCCGAAATTGGTCAAACGATCGCTCCAGCTGGCCGGGCACGCGACGTCCCTGGCGCTGGAGGAGGCGTTCTGGGAGGCGCTGGAAGCGGCGGCGGCTGTGCGCGGCCTGCCGCTGACGGCGCTGGTGGGCGAGATCGACGCTGTCCGCGCCGAAGGCGGCGGGGGATCGCTCGCGTCCGCCTGCCGGGTCTATGCGCTCCGCGTCGCGCGGGAATGAGCCGGGTGGGGACGGTCAGGGTGCGCCGGGCGGCGGGGCTGCGGGCAGGTCGGGGCGGGGCGTGGGGGCCTCCGGCGGGGCCACGCCCGGGGGCTGAAGCGTGGTGTCGAGGCGCGGCGCCGGCGGGGCGCTGGGATCGCCGCGCAGCAGCAGAAAGCCCACGAGCAGAGCCCCCACCACCAGCGCGCCCACCAGCACGGCCGCCCATACCGACGCTTTTGAGCCCGACCCTTTGCGTCCTGCTTCGGCCATGGCATGCGCTCCGTTCCCGATCGCTCCGCACCGCTGAACCGGGCGCCGCGCGCTTGGGTTCCCCGCCAGCCGCTGTGCGCCTACCTTAATCCGTTCCTGCTTCGTGCTAGATTAACCCGCGAATCGCCATGACCGACCCAGCACTCCCGCCCCCGCCGCTTCCCCCCGCCCGCCCCGCGCGCCCGATCTCGGAGCAGGCCCGCGCGGCGGCGCCGTATCTTGAGGGTCTCAATCGCGAGCAGCGCGAGGCGGCCGAAACGCTGGACGGCCCGCTCCTGGTGCTGGCGGGCGCCGGCACGGGCAAGACGCGGGTGCTCACCACCCGGCTTGCGCACATCCTCGCCACCGGCCGGGCCAAGGCCTGGCAGATCCTGGCGGTGACCTTCACCAACAAGGCCGCGCGCGAGATGCGCGAGCGGATCGGGCGGCTGCTCGGGCCCGGCGCGGAGGGGCTCCAATGGCTGGGCACGTTCCATTCGATCTCGGCCCTGATCCTGCGTCGCCACGCCGAGCTTGTGGGCCTGAAATCGACCTTCACCATCCTCGACACCGACGACCAGATCCGCCTGCTGCGCCAGATCATCGAGGCCGAGGGCCTGGACGAAAAGCGCTGGACCGCGCGCGCGCTCGCGGGGCTGATCGATAGCTGGAAGAACCGCGCGCTGACGCCCGCAAATGTCCCCAGGGACGAAGCCCAGGCGTTCGGGGAAGGGCGCGGCGGCAAGCTCTACGCCACCTATCAGGCCCGCCTGCAAATCCTCAACGCCTGCGATTTCGGGGATCTGCTGCTGCACGTGATCGCGCTGTTCCAGCGCAACCCGGACCTGCTCGGCGAATACCACAGGAAGCTCCGCTACCTGATGGTCGACGAATACCAGGACACCAATGTCGCCCAATATCTGTGGCTGCGCCTGCTCGCCCAGCGCGCCCCGGGGGAGGCGGCCAATCTCTGCGTGGTGGGCGATGACGATCAGAGCATCTATGGCTGGCGCGGCGCGGAGGTGGACAACATCCTGCGCTTCGAGCGCGACTTTCCGGGCGCCAAAGTGGTCCGGCTGGAGCGCAATTACCGCTCGAAAGGCCATATCCTCGCCGCCGCCTCCGGGCTGATCGCGGCCAACACGGCGCGGCTCGGCAAGACGCTCTGGACGGAGGATGAGCGCGGGGACCGCGTGAAGGTGCGCGGCGTCTGGGACGGGGAAGCCGAAGCGCGCCTGGTGGCCGACGATATCGAGCACTGGATGACCGGCGCGGGCGGGCGGCGCTATGCGCAATGCGCGGTGCTGGTGCGCGCGGCCTGGCAGATGCGGGCGTTCGAGGAACGCTTCCTGATGCTGAAAATCCCCTACAAGGTGATCGGCGGCCCCCGCTTCTTCGAGCGCGCCGAGGTGCGCGACGCGCACGCCTATCTGCGCCTGATCCGCTCCGAGGAGGACGATCTCGCCTTCGAACGCATCCTCAACACCCCCAAGCGCGGCCTGGGCGAAGGGGCGTTGCAGAAGCTCCACCAGGCCGCGGGCGCGCCGCCCGCGCGCGCCGCGCCCGCCTATGGGGGGCCGCTCTTCGATTCCGAGACCGGCGAGATCGCCGCCGAGGCCGGCCCGCCCCCGTCCGGGCGCTATCGCAGCCTGTTCGCGGCCGCGCGGATCCTTGCGGAGAGCGACGCGCTAGGCGTGCGCCCGCGCGCGGCGCTGCGCGCGCTGACGGCGGATTTCGACCGCTGGCGCGAACGCGCCGGCGTGATCGGCCATATCGACCTCGCCGAGATCGTGCTCGACGAAAGCGGCTATGCGGACATGCTGCGCAACGACAAATCCCCCACCGCGCAGACCAAACTTGAAAACCTGAAGGAACTCGTCCGCTCCATGGGCCAGTTCGATAGCCTCGCGGCCTATCTCGAACATGTCCAACTCGTGCTCGATATCGAGGCCGAGGACGGAGGCGACCAGGTTCATATCTCCACCCTGCACGCGGCGAAGGGGCTGGAATGGCCGCTCGTGTTTCTGCCGGGCTGGGAGGAGGAGGTGTTTCCGTCCAAGCGCGCGATCGATGAAAGCGGGCAGAAGGCGCTGGAGGAGGAGCGGCGCCTGGCCTATGTGGGCCTTACCCGCGCGCGGGAAAGCGCGCGCATCTCGTTCGCGGCCAACCGCCAGATCTATGGCCGCTGGCAAAGCGTCATGCCGTCCCGCTTCATCGATGAATTGCCGGAGGCCGATGTCGATGCAGTGTCCGAGACGGGCTACCAGATCGGCGGCGCGGCCGAAGGCGGTGGCTCCCGGTTCGACGCGCTCGAGCCCGCGGCGGGGTTCCGATCCGGCTATGACAGCCCCGGCTGGAAGCGCGCCCAGGAGCGCGGCGGCTGGGGCGCCGGCGGCAAGGGACGCCCCCCGACGGTGGAAGGCGAGGCGCGCCTGCTCGCCAAGTCCGGCCCCGAGGATGCCCGCTTCGCGCGGGGCGCGCGGGTGTTCCACGACAAGTTCGGCTACGGCAAGGTGCTCGCGGTGGAGGGCGCAAAGCTCACCGTCTCGTTCGACAAGGCCGGCGAGAAGCGAGTGATCGACAGCTTCCTGAAAGCGGCCGACGCGGCCTGACAGGCCGCCTGCCGCGTGAATGCAGGGGAGCGAAAGCGGCGGAAGAACCGGATTTCGGCGTGCCGCTAGGTCTTGTCCGCTCTTTTTCCAAAGGCCCCCGCCAGATCGCCTGCGAGGCCCAGCGCCTCGCGCCGGCGCAGGAACAGCAGCACCGCCGTCAAAACCCAGAGCGTCACGGCGGCTGCGAACAGCCCGCCCCCGTCCTGGTTCGGATCGATGCCGAGCGGGGTCCAGAGATGGAAATTGACCGCCCCGGCCATCACCAAAAAGCCCAGCGCCGCGCCCGCCGCCTGTAGCCGTCCCCGCCCGGGGAACAGTCCCGCCAGCAGCAGCGCCGAGGCCGCGAGCTCCGCCGTGCCGATCACATATTGGCTGAACAGCCCGGTATGGCCAAACAGGCCCGGCGCGCCGAAGGAGGCGGCCCACGCGTCGAGACGGCCGAATATTTCCTGCGTCTTGGGATGATCGGTGAATTTGTAGCGCAAGCTGTCCAGGAACACGCCGGCCCCGAACAGGGAAATGGCGGCGGGAAGCAGGGCCTTGGCTTTGGCGATCATGGCGCGCCCCTTCTTTTTCAATCACTTGCTGCGTTGTTTCGCCGGGTTTGGCAACCGAAAGCGCGCGCGGGCGTTACCTGCGATCCGGCCGCACCGGCCCCGCGGATGGAATGCTGATGAGCTATTATCTCGGTCGCGCAACGCCCACGGCGCGCGACGCCCCGCTGCGCAGGCAGTTCGAGGCCTTCATCCGCGCCCGCGCCTATCCCTGCGTCGGCGCCAAGGCCGCGCTCGCCCAGGATGGGCTCACCCTGCTGATCGGGCGCGACATCCGCTCGGCCTGGGACGATCTGCGCCTGCACGAGGAATTGCGCCGCTTCGTGGAGCGCACGGGGCCGAGGCCCGCTCTGTTCACGAGCTTTGCGATGATCTTCCGCCAGCCGGTCGACCTCACGGAGGAGGCGTTCGAGCGCCACCTCTGGGCCCGCCTGCAATCGCTGCACGACAAGGACCGCTGGCGCGGCTTCCGCTACGACCCCGCCGTGGCGGCCGATCCGGCCTCTCCCCATTTCGGCTTCAGCGTGGCGGGCAAGGGGTTCTTCATCGTGGGCCTTCATCCGCGCGCCAGCCGCCGCGCGCGCCGCTTCCACGCCCCCACGATCGTGTTCAACCTGCATGACCAGTTCGTGCAGCTGCGCGAAGAGGGGCGGTACCAGAAATTGCGCGGCTCGATCCTGGGGCGGGACAGGGCGTTCAGCGGCTCCGTCAACCCGATGCTCGCCGTACACGGACAAAGTTCGGAAGCGCGCCAATATAGCGGCCGGCGTCTGGATGCGGACTGGCGCTGCCCGTTCCACGCGAAAATCGATGCTGAAGCCGGCGCCGATGCGGATTGAGATCCCCCCGCGCAGCGGAACCGCGTTCTCGCTGGCCGCCGGCCAGGCGCTCAAGATCATCGATCCGGAGGGCCAGCAGGTCGCCGATCTCGTGGCCTTCAACGCCGCAGACACGCGCGAGGCGCTGTCCTCCGGGCGCACCCTCGATTATCTGAGCCGCCTTTTGATCCGCGAGGGCGATGCGCTCTTCTCCAACCGCAGCAACGAGATGCTGGACGTGGTGGAAGACACGGTGGGCCGGCATGACTTCCTGCTCGCGCCCTGCTCGGCGGAGATGTTTGCGCGCCTCTACGGAGAAAAAGCGCCCCATCGCGGCTGCTTCGGCAATCTGGCGGCGGCGCTCGCGCCCTATGGCATAGGCGCCGACCAGATTCCGGTGGCCTTCAATGTCTTTATGAACGTGGCGGTGGACGGGGAGAGCGGCGCGCTCGAGGTCCTGCCGCCGCTGAGCCGGCCGGGGGACCATCTAACCATCCGTGCACGGATGGATCTGGTGATCGGCCTGACGGCGTGCTCGGCCGGGCTCAGCAACAATTTCGCCTTCAAGCCGATCCTCTACGAGGTGCTGGGCGGCTAGACCGTTTCCCGAAAAGTGTTGCGCGGTTGTCGGACGAGAAACGGTCTAAACTTAAAGGGCAGAACGGTTCTCGATTGGATTGATTCAATCCAATCGAGAACCGCTCTAGGTG
>JANNOI010000048.1:0-15416 GCA_031398975.1 Alphaproteobacteria bacterium
CGCCAAACCGGTTTTTGAGATCCGCTAGAAGCACGGGATCCGTCTCGCTGAGTACGCCATGCAGGCTGTATCTTTTCAGATCCACCAGAATATCCAGACTTGCAATCCGGTGACGCCGGTCCAGGGCTATTTCATAGAGTCCGGCATGATCACCATCAGTCAGCCTGAAAATACCAACAATCGCGCGTTTACCAGCGATCGCCGATGAGACATACCTCTGCAAATCCGCTTTCTTGAGCTTGAGTGTTTTGGAATTGAGCTTCCCCATCAGCGACCGGTCAGCTGTCCAGCCAACCCAACGGTCCGTGACCATGGCCGGCGTCATGAGCTGCAGCCGGTAGTTTGGTGTGAAAAGGTCAATCGTTTGTGCCATGGATTCGGAAACTGCCACAGGATGATGAGAAGCGCACGCGTTTGGCGCACAAGTATCAAAATAAACCGAAACTTGCTTGATAAAAATGGCGCGCCCGAAGAGATTCGAACTCCTGACCCCCAGATTCGTAGTCTGGTGCTCTATCCAGCTGAGCTACGGGCGCTTTGAGGGGAGTGCTTAGCGGGGGGCGGGGGGTGGTGCAAGGGGCGGGTGGGTTTGGCGCGCGGCGGGGTCCGCGTTCTGGGCCGTGCAGCCGACGCCTGCGTGCGATCCGCTCCTCCCGCGCCGGGCCTAGCCTTGCATCTTCGACCTCCGCGCAAACGCCCCGGCCGCGTCAGCTTGGGGGCGGGGTCAGGCCTAGGGCCTGCAGGACGGCCGCTTGGGCGGTCATGGCGAGCAGCCAGTGGCCGCAATCGGCGAGGGCTTGTCCGATCGGGGTTCCGCGATAGAGCTGGGTCGCGAGCAGGGCGGGGGCGACGAAGCCGATCCAGATCACCACCGCGCTGCCGATCGCCATGGTCCAGGCGCCGGCCTCGTCGGGCGCGAGGATCAGCGCGCCGGCGAGGATGGAGGCGAGCCAGAATTCCGCCGCCGCGACCACGAGGGCGAGCCGCGCCCAGCCGCCTCGCGTCCGCCCCGCCGCCGCCGCCGGCGCGCCCGCCCCGCTCGCGTGATAGGCAAGCCCGATAGCAAGCCCGGCGACGGTCGCGGCGAGGATCGCAGGAAGATTGAGCAGGATGTAGATCACGGAGCTTCTCGCATGCGCCAGGGCATTGGCGTTCTTTGCCGCACGGCGGGCGGAAAGTCTCCCGCCATTGCATGGGGACGCTCCCGTCAGGGGCGACGGTAAGGGTAGCCATTGTCGCCGCCCGATCCGCCGCTGTCGCCTTGTTCCTCAACAGATTTGCAGGCTTCCCGGAGGGGGTTATGACGCTTGACCATAACACGCGGAGAGATCTGGAGATTTATGCCATCCTTCGTTCCTATGCGCGGGACGAAGGAGAGCATATAAACAATCGCCTTAATTGGCTGGGCGTTTCTCAATCGGTTCTCCTGACCGCCTATGTCGCCCTTCTGGGGGCGGTGGGGAGCGACGATTTCGCGAAGCTGAAAGACAGCCTCACCGTCAATGCAGCAATCCTCGCGTTATCCGGTGCGCAGGTTTTGGCGATTGTCTTTAGCGCGCTTGCGCTAACCGGAACGGCTTTGTGTGTCTTGACCTTCGTCAACGTGGCGAGCGCATTCAAATCCGAAGAAACCATCAAAATCAAATGGCGCGAATATGTAGAAACGGTCGCCGACCCAGGAATGAAGTCCTATCTTCCGTTCCTGGCGTTCGGCTATAATCCAAAGGGCGGAAAGGCACTGCCGACGTGGCGCATCGCCGTCGCCGTCCTGCCGATCCTGTTCACCAGTCTATGGATTGTTCTGGGTGGTTTTGCGGTTCTTTTAGTCCTGGAGTAGTCGCGCAGGGGCGTTGCTGGATCTGTTGAGCGATTAGCCGCTCCAGGCCGGCCGTGACGGCAAAGCGCGCCGCTGCCAACGCTTCGCGCTATGTCCGCAGCGTCCAGTCCCAGCGGGAGAGGGTGTGGCGGGCGAAGAGGTCGGCTTGGGCGTAAGGATCCTTTGCCAGGAACGCCTCGGCGGCGGCGCGGGTTTCGGCCTCGAGGATCAGCAGCGTGCCGATCATTTCGCCCCCGTCATCGTTGAGGAGAGGCCCGCCGCCGACGCAGCGGCACTCGGGGGGCGCCTCGCGGAGATAGGCGCGGTGAGCGGGGCGTAAGGCGCGGCGGTCGCGCTCGCGCCCGGGCCGGTCGAAGGCTTCGAAAACCCAGAAGGCCATTATGACACCTCGATCATGCCGTCGTCGCGCACCCGTAGCGGGATCGGCGTCAGGCGCGCGCCGGCGGACGCCCCGGAGACGCACAGCCCGTCCTCCCAGCGGAAGAGCGCGAAATGGCGCCGGCACATCAGGTGCGCGCCGTCGCTGGAGAGGAATTCGTCCGGCCGGTGGTTGAGGGGCATGGAGGCGTGCGGGCAGCGGTTCACATAGCCGAGCACGCGCGCCCCGCGGCGCAGCGCGATCATCCGGAAGGGCGTGCGCCCGACGCCGAACACGAATTCGCGCGCCCCGGGATCGGCGATCTCCGAACGCACGCACAAGGCCTGCCCGCGCGCGGGCGCGTCGGGCGCGGCGCGCCAATCCTCGGGAGAGGGCGCGGGCGCGGGAGGGGGCCCGGGCGGGCGGCTCACGTCTTGTCGCGCAGGCCGAAATCGAAATGGATCTCGGCCCGGCCGGGGCCGGTGGGGACCGGGCGCTGAATCAGCGAGCCCTTTACGCCGAACACCGCATCGCTCTCGAGATAGGGATCCTCGTCGATGAAGAGGTGGGTCACGAGGCGGTTCATGCCGGGGGCGGCGATCATGAAATGCACGTGGGCGGGGCGGTAGGGGTGGCGGCCTTGCGCGGCCAGCATCGCGCCGACCGGGCCGTCCGACGGGATCGGGTAAGAATGGGGCAGTACGGTCTCGAAGCGGTAGGCGCCGTCGGGCCCGGTCAGGAAGGCGCCGCGCAGATGGCCAGGCGGGATCGAGGGGTCCTGCACGTCATAGAGGCCCTCCGGCGTCGTCTGCCACACGTCGAGGCGCGCGCCCGCGATCGGATTTCCCGCCCCGTCCCGCACGGCGCCGTGCAGCGTCAGCGTGGTCCCCGGCTCGGGACGCTCGAGCACGGAGGCCCCAATCTCGCGCAGTTTCTGGCCCGCCACGAAGAAGGGGCCCAGCACAGTGGTGTCGGTCAGGCCTTCGCCGGCGGCGTGGTTCAGCAGGTCCACCAGCATGGTCGCGCCCAACGTGTCGGACAGGAGGATGAATTCCTGGCGCTTGTCGTCGCACATCTGGCCGGTGCGGGTCAGGAACTGGATCCCGGCAAACCATTCCGCCTCGCTGGGGCGGGTCTCGACGAGGAAGGCGTGGAGGTGGCGGATAAGGCTCTCGCTTACCGCCTTGACGCGGGGATCGGGGCAGCCCTCCAGGCGCGACAGGACGGAGCGGGTGAAGTCTTGCGGGGTCATGGGGAGCCCTCCTGGCGGGACAGAACGCGGCGAAGCGGAAAGAGGCGCAAGGGGAAGCGGTCCGTGATCAGCCCCCACAGGCCGCGCGGCGCCTTCAGCATCACCGCGATCGCCGCTGCGCCCAGGATCACGAGATACCAGGCGCCGAGATCGGCCATGAATTCCCGCAATAGGAAAAACACGAGCACGCCTACGATCGGGCCCTCGATGGAGCCTACGCCCCCGATCACCACGATGAAGATCACGAACGCGGTCCAGTCCTGGACGCTGAACGCCGCCGCGGGCGAGATACGGAGCTTCTGCAGGAACAACAGCGCCCCCGCGCAGCCTGCGCCGAACGCAGCGATCAGCCAGACGCTGAATTTCAGCCGCTGGGTGTCCACCCCGAGGCTGGCCGCTGCGGCCTCGGAATCACGCACCGCCATCAGCGCGAGCCCGGTATTGCGGCGCAACACCGCGTAGACGAGCGCGACGGAGCCCACGCCCAGCAGCAGCGCGGCGTAATAGATAATGGCGTCGCGGGTTACCGCGTCGGCGGCGATGGCGCGCACCAGCGCCGGGGGCAGGCTCAAGCCCGAACCGCCTCCGAGCGTTGTGCTTTGCGCCACCCCGAGGCGGAACACCTCCGCCACCACCCACGCCCCGATCGCGAAATAGGCCCCGCTCAGCCGGAACAGCACCAGCCCGGCGGGCGCCGCTAGCGCCGCCGCCAGGAGCCCCGCCAGCGGGATCGCCAGCAGGGGTGGAACGCCGCCCCAGATCGACAGCGCAAACAGGGCATAGCCTCCAACGCCGACCCAAGCCTGCTGGCCGATCGAGACGAGCCCCGCATAGCCCGCCATCAGATTCCACATCTGCGCCAGCGCGAGATAGGCGAGGATCTCCACCATCAGCCGCATCGAGGCGCGTCCGGCCCAGAGGGGCGCGCTGAGGGCCGCCAGCGCCAGCGCCACGCCCAGCACAGCGAGGATGCGCACCTGGGGAGCGGGAATGGCGACGCGCCAGGCTTGCGCTTGCGGCTGCGCCTGCGCCGGGGCGGCGGGCGGTGGCGCTGGGGCGGCTTCGGCGGTCACGTCAGCGTCCTCGGAAAAAGCCCCTGGGGCCGCAGCGCCAGGATCAGCAGAAAGGCCAAGTGTCCCGCCAGCACCTGATAGCCCGGATCGATCGCGGCCCCGATTGTCTGGGCCAGGCCTAGCAGCACCCCGCCCGCAAGCGTGCCCCACAGGCTGCCCAAGCCCCCGATAATCACGGCCTCGAATGCGTACAGCAGGCGCGAGGGGCCGATGCTTGGATCAAAATTGGTCCGCACCGCCAGCAGCACGCCCGCCAGCCCCGCGATCGCCAGCGCGAGGCCCATGGCGAGGCCGTTGACGTGGGCGTTGTCCACCCCCATCAGCCGCACGGTGTCGCGGTCGTCGGAGGTGGCGCGAAACACCCGGCCGAGATCGGTCCGGTAGAGGAACGCCTGCAGGCCGCCCACCACCAGCAGCGCCACCAGAAACACGAGCAGCGGGAACACCCCCACGGAAAGCCCGGGCGCAAGATCGAAGCTCGCCGTTTCCATCGGGCCCGCCTGCAGGCGGCGGCTGTCGGCGGAGAACATCTCCTGCAGTCCGTTCTGCGCCACGATCGACAGCCCGAACGTGACCAGCAACGGGGGCAGGGCGTCGGCTCCCAGGGTGCGGTTCAGCAGCCCGCGTTGCAGCGCATACCCCAAAAGCGCCATCGCTGGGACTACCGCGAGGATCGACCAAAGCGGCCCAAGCCCCGTGGCCTGGACGAAAACAAGCCCCATGAACGCCGCCGCCACGATGAAATCGCCGTGTGCGAGATTGACCAGCCGCATGACCCCGAAGATCAGCGATAGCCCCGTGGCGAACAGCGCATAGAGGCCGCCCAGCAGCACCCCTTGCACCAGGATGTTGAGAAGATCGCTCATGCGGCTTTCCCGAAATAGGCGGCGGTGATGGCTTCGCGCGAGAGGTCGCCCGGGCGCCCCGACAGGCTGACGCGCCCCTCCTGGAAACAATAAACCGCTTCGCTCGCCGCCAACGCCTGGCCCAGATCCTGCTCCACCAGCACGATCGCTGCGCCCTCGGCCACGATCTGGGGCAGGGCGGAATAGAGGTCGCGGATCACAACGGGCGCGAGGCCTAGGCTGATCTCGTCACACAGCAAAAGCTCCGGATTGCTCATCAGAGCCCGCCCCAGACACACCATCTGCTGCTGGCCCCCGGAGAGCGAGGTCGCGGGCGCACGGCGTTTCTCGCCGAGGATCGGGAAGAGCGCATAGACGCGTGCGAGGTCCCACGGACCCTTGCGCTTGACGAGGCCCCCGAGACGCAGATTCTCCTCCACCGAGAGCGAGGGGAAAAGCTTGCGCCCCTCCGGCGCCATCGCCACGCCGCGCCGCACCAGCGCCTCCGCCGCATGTCCCGCGACGTTCTCCCCATGGAGGCGCACCGCCCCCGCGCGCGGGGCTATCATGCCGGTCACGGCGCGCAGGAAGGTGGATTTGCCGGCCCCGTTGGCGCCGATAATGGCCACGACCTGGCCGGGCGCCACCGCGAAATCAATGCCGAACAGCGCCTGGAAGTCTCCGTAGCCCGCCGTCAGCGCCTCCGTCTCCAGCACGTTCATGGGCTTTGCGTCCCCAGATAGATCTCGCGCACGTCCGCGCGGCCCATGATCTGCGTCGCAGGGCCATCGGCGATCACGCGTCCGAAGTTCAGCACGATCAGCCGCTCGGCCACGCCCATCAGGGCGTGCAGCACATGCTCCACCCAGATCAGCGTCACCCCCGTCGCGCGCACCGCGCCGATCACCTCCACCAATTGCTGGCATTCCCCTTCCGTAAGGCCGCCCGCGATCTCATCGAGCAGCAGCAAAGTCGGGCCCGCCGCCAGCGCCCGCGCCAGTTCGAGGCGCTTGCGCTCGAGCAAAGTCAGCTCGCCTGCGCGCCGGTCAGCCTTGGCCATCAGGCCCGTGCGGGTCAGCACGTCGGCGCAGCGGTCGCCGGCCTCGGCGGTGGGATTGGCCCCGAACGCGGCGCCCACGAGCAAATTCTCAAACACCGTCATCGCGGCGAAAGGGGCGGGGATCTGGTGCGAGCGGGCGATGCCCAGCCGGCAGCGGGCATGGGGGGCAAGTCTGGTGATGTCGCGCCCGGCGAAACGCACGCTGCCGCCATCGGCCCGCACCGAGCCCGCGATCAAGCCGAACAGCGTCGTCTTGCCCGCGCCATTGGGCCCAAGGATGCCCACCGCTTCGCCCGGCGCCACCTGGAGGGTGACGCCGGACGTGACTTTGAGCGCCCCATAGGCCTTTTCCAGGCCGTCAAGGACGAGGAGCGGCTCACCTGACATCGGCGGTCGCGCCCATGATCATCAGGTCCCCATGTCAGATGATCGCCTGCATGTCCCCGCCCTGAGGGATGGCGCCGGCGAGGCTGTTGGCGGTGACCACCAGGTCGTAGGCGAACGGGCCCCCGTCGGTGCGACGCCATTGGCCGCCCACGAGCGGGGTTTTGGCGACGTTCTTGGCCGGCCCCGCGGACCAATCGAGCGGGCCGACCAGGGTGTCTTGTTTGGTCCGGGCGATGGCGTCGCGGATGCCCGTCTTGTCGCCGGGCCCTGCGCTCGCCTTGGCGGCGGCGATCGCCACCTCGAACAAGGCGTGGGCGAAGCCGATCGGCTGGGTCCATTGCTTCTTGGTGGCGGCCGTGTAAGCGCTGGCGACTTGGGCTGCGGTCTGGCCGGTCAGCGAGGACTTAAACGGATGGCTCGGCGTCCACCAGACTTCGGAGGAGAGGTTCTGCGCGGACGGGCCCAGCGCTTCCGCCGAAGTCGGGAACAGCAGCGCCTTGCCGATGCTGGCGATCTTCGGGCGGTAATTCTGCTGCTGCGCCTGGGTCCAGAAGGTCGTCCAGTCCGGGGGCAGCACCACGCCGGTGACGATCTCGGCCTGCACCTGCTTGAAGCGCCCGATCTGGGAGGAGAAATCGTCCGTCAGGTTCTGGTAGCGGCCGGGGTCGTTGAGGCGGAAACCCTTCTGGGCAAGCACCGGGGGAAAGCCGACTTTGGGATCGCCCCAGGCGTTGCCGTCCCCGTCGTTCGGGAACAGTCCGCCTACGGATTTGTTGGTCGGCAGCCGGCCCCACATGTCCGTGAACACCCCGATCACGTCTTCGAGGCCCCAGAAAAAGTGATAGGTCCACTGGAAACCCACATCGGGCTTGCCGCCGCGGCCGAGCAGCCAGGGCTGCCACGGCGCCACGGTGGACAGGCACGGCGTCTCGTTCAACTCGCACTGGTCGGACACGGGATTGGTCGTCTCGGGCGTGGACGACACGAGCATCAGATCGATATCGTTCTGCAGGATCAACTCGCCGGCGACTTCGGCCGCGCGGGAAGGGCTCGACTGGCTGTCGCGCACCAGGATCTCCACCGGCACGCTTTTGCCGGCGATCTGCACGCCCTGCTTCAGCACCTCGCGCACCTGGGCCACCACGAAATTGTCGGCCTCGCCGAACCCCGCGAGCGGGCCGGTCTGCGGGCTCACGAAACCCAGGCGCAGCGGCCTGCCGGCGCCGCCGGCGCCGCCCCCGCCCTGGCCGCACGACGCAGCGAACGCCCCGGCCCCGACCGCGGCCGCCCCGGCCAGCAGCGCGCGGCGGTTGAACCCCGCGGCCCCGCCCTCTCTGACTTTGGTCATTGTCGCTCCCTCCATGCTTTCTTTTTTGTCGAGCGGATCAGCCCGGCCGCTCGCCGGCCCCCGCCCATCCTAGCCTGACCGTCGCCGGCGCGGCTTCACGGTCGGGAGTTCGTTTGTCATCGGCGGTAGAAGGGGGGCGTCTGCGCATCGACATTGATCCAGACCGACTTGGGCTCTGTGTATTCGCGCATCGCCTCAAAGCCCATTTCGCGTCCGTACCCGCTTTCGCCCACGCCGCCGAACGGCGAGCCGGGATGAACGCGCTTGTAGCTGTTAACCCAGACCATGCCGGCGCGCAGGCGATGCGCCACGCGATGGGCGCGCTGCAGGTCGCGGGTCCAGAGTCCCGATCCCAGCCCATAGGGCGTGCCGTTGGCGATGCGCAGCGCCTCTTCTTCGTCCTTGAAGGTCAATACGGTCAGGAACGGGCCGAACACCTCCTCGCGCGCGACGCGGTGTTCCGGCTTCGCGCGCACGATCGTCGGCTCGACGAAAAACCCTTGCGACAAAGCGGGCGTGGACGGCGCCGCCCCGCCCGTGATCATCTCTCCGCCTTCGTCGGCCGCGACGCCCGCGAACGCCAGTACGCGCTGCTGGTGCACGCGCGAAGTCAGCGGGCCCATCTCCGTCTCGTCGTCCAGCGGATCCCCCAGCCGGATCGAGCGGGCGAGCGTGGTGAAGCTCTCCAGGAAGGCCTCGGCGATCGGCTCGTGCAGCATCAGGCGCGAGGCGGCGATGCAGGCCTGGCCCTGATTGTGGAAAATGCCGAACGCCGAGCCGGCGATCGCGGCGGGGATCAGCGCGTCGTCAAACACGATGTTTGGACCCTTGCCGCCCAACTCCAGCTGCACCTTTTTCAGATTGCCGGCGGAGGCCTGCACGATCTTGCGCCCGACCGCGGTGGAGCCGGTAAACGAGACTTTGCCGATGCCCGGATGCTCGGCGATGGCCTGGCCTACCGGGTCGCCATAGCCGGTGACGAGGTTCACGACGCCCGCCGGAAAGCCCATCTCGAGCATCAATTCCCCGACCCGCAGCGTCGATAAGGGCGTGATCTCGGAGGGCTTCAGCACCACCGTATTGCCCGCCGCAAGCGCGGGGCCAAGCTTCCAACTCGTAAACATGAGCGGGAAGTTCCACGGCACGATCTGGCCCACGACGCCGATCGGCTGGCGCTGGACATAATTCAGGAAGCCCGCATCGACGGGCACCACCGAGCCCTCGAGTTTGTCCGCCATGCCGCCGAAATAGCGGAAGCAGAGCACGGTGCGCGGCACGTCGAGGCTCAGGCAATCGCGGATCGGATGGCCGGTGTTCATGGCCTCGAGCCGGGCCAGGTGATCGGCATCGGCCTCGATCCGATCGGCCAGCTTCAACAGCAACCTGCCGCGCTCGTGCGCAGCCAGGCCCGACCAGGCGGGGAAGGCCGCACGCGCCGCCGCCACCGCCCGGTCCACGTCCTCACGGCCCGCTTCCGCCACCCGCACGATCGGGGCCCCGGTGAACGGATTGAGCACGTCGATCTCGCGCCCGTCAGCCCCATCCACCCAGGCGCCGCCGATCAGCAGGCGGGTCTCAATCTTTTCGGGCGCGATCGGATCGTGTTTGGCCATGTCCGCTTCCAAGTCAGAACGGGACGAACACGTTGAAATAGGCCGCCGCCTGGTCGTCGGCCTGGCCCTCGTCGAAGATCGGCGCGGCGCCGTCATCGCCTTCGAACGTGTCGTAGCGCACTTCCCCGCGCAGGCGCAGGTGGGGATGGACCTGCCATTCGACATTGCCGGTGACGGCGGCGATCGAGCCCGGCGAGCCCGCCCACAGGACGTGTGCGCCTTCCTCGTCCTTGAACCATTCCGCGCGCGCCGCGACCGCGACCTTGGGGTTAAGCTGCTTGCGCAGGCTGACATTGGCCCCGTACCAGCTTGCGTCTTCGACGATGAACATCGGGCCGGCCGCGACGTCCCCGCCTTCCTGCACGCCGTACGTCGTCTCCACGCCCAGCGACAGATCGTTGGCGAGCTGCTGGGTCAACACCAGGAACGCGACGGTGCGGCGGAGCTCCTCGCCGGTGCTGCTGAGGGCGAAATAGGGCGATCCCCCGGTGGCCGCGCCGGGCCCGAAATCGTTCTCGCCGTTGCCGGTGATGATCTCGAAATCCACCCAGGTGCGAAAGTCGGGCGAGCGGTAGCGGAGACCGCCGATGAAATCGACATCGTCATTGGCGTCCTCCCAATTGTTCCAGCCGCGCACCAGCCCGTACTCGACCGAGAGCAGGCCGAACTCGGGCGAAGTTGGGAGCACGGTCTGGGCGAGGACGCCCACATGTTTGGCTGGGCCGTGCTGGAAGGCGTAGGTCTTGGTCGCGAACCAGTTCGGAGGATTGAACGGATAGCCGATGTCGCCGGCGAGCGAGGTCTGGAAACTGCCGACGAGGAAGCTTGTGCCCGCGAGCAACGGAGTTTGGATGTCGACGAAGGCCTGGGTGATGGCGAGCTTGTTGTCGTCATCCTCGTCGAAATCGTAATCGTCGAATCCGAGCGTGCGCAGGAATTGCACGTCCTCGCCATAGAGCGCGGTGACGTTGAAGCCGATGTCGAAGGTGTCGCGCTTGGGGCCCGGGAACGGGCCGATCCGGTTGGCTAGCGGGCCGGGGCCGAACACCTCGGGCGGGCAGCCGGTGGTGCGGCACAGCATGAGGCCGACTTGATTGAGATTAAGCCCGGCGTCCTGATTGAAGAAGCCCCCGGGGGAGAGGCTGTCGCTGTCATTGTCGCTGATCGCGGCGGTCCCTTCGGCCCAGCCGAGGATGGCGATGCCTTTGCGTTCGAGCGCCCCGTCCGTCAACGCGCGGGAGACCGCCCCAAGCGCTGACTTGGGCGCAGGCGCGGGCTCCGTCTGCGCAAACGCCGCGCCGGCGCTTCCCAACACGATGCAACAGCACGCCGCCGTCGCCGTCGACAAAATCTGAACCTTCATGACGTATCCCTCCCGCCCAGCGTTTCGTGCTGGGTCATCGCCTGCGCCAGATCGGCGCGACGTTGTTGTTGTGCGTTTGGCTGGGCCGGCTCAAAAGACCACCGGCACCACCGGGGCCTCGCCGCGCGCGATCAGTTCGGGGATGACGGGCGAGCCGTTTTCCCAGACCAGCAGCATCGCCCGCTTGGTGGAATAGCCCTTGTGGCGGATGTCGGCGGGCATGCAATAGATGTCGCCCGCGCGCCCCAGCACTTTCGCGCGCGGCCGCCCGGTCTCTTTATCCTTGATGTCCCAATAGATCTCGTCGGAAAGGGTCAAGAACCACTCCACCCGATCATTGCCATGATCGACCGGAAGGATGAATTCTTCCGACGTCGGGCAGAACAGGCTGTCGCCAACCACCGAACAGACCGAAGGGTTCCAAGTCACGTCGGAGCGC
This sequence comes from Alphaproteobacteria bacterium, assembly GCA_031398975.1. Lineage (GTDB taxonomy): Bacteria > Pseudomonadota > Alphaproteobacteria > Caulobacterales > Aquidulcibacteraceae > JAKFWI01. Next base: position 11,576 of record JANNOI010000048.1, read on the forward strand.
GAGAGATAGGCGAACAAGTTGAACGCCGAGACTTCGCGCTCGAACCCGGGCTCGGCCTCCACGATCGGCGCGTCCTGAGGCACATCGGCGAACATGCGGTTGACGGGATAGCCGTTCTCGTCGGTGCGGAGTTCGACGTCCCCGGCGAGCCCCACCATGCGGCGCGCCGCCACGCGCGTGCGCTGCACCGCCTCGTGATTGTCGCCGTTTTTCACGCCCCATGCGGCGCCCGTCTCCATCGGCGCGGCGAACGGGTCGTAGCCTTCATTGGTCCAATCGCCGACCATGGCGGTGAACAGCGGCATCAGCACATCGGAGGGGAAGCGCTCCTCGAAGTCGCGGCCCGCACTGCGATAGGCTTCGTTGAAGCGTCCGGCGAACATCGTGACTTCGCCATAATGGTTGATCGTGCCGAACACGTCGTCGAAGTTCACCACGCCATAGAAGAACCCCCACGCGATGTCGCGCATGAGCGCGCGCAGGAACGCGTCGATCGGCATCGTGTGGGAGCCGCCGGGCCACGAAATCGTGGCGAAATATTCGTTCCGCTTGAAGGCGAACGAGCCCGCCTGGAAGCTGCGATAGCCGGTCTGGTTGTCGATCTCGAGGCTGGCGGTGTGGCGCACGAGGGCTGGTTTGCTTCCCGTCTGGTCGTAGGTGAGGTCCTGCATCGCCATGGCTTTGCTCCTTCGGGTCGGGTTCAATGTTTGGGCTCGGCGCCCGTGAGGCAGATCTCGGCCCATTTCTGCACCGTCAGCGGGCCTTCGATGGTCTGGATCAACACGACGCCGGGCTGATCGGTGTAGAAGCGGTAAGCCGCGCCGCGGGGCAACAAGCCCATATGGCCGCGCTTCAGCACGAGACGGCCCATCTTGACGCCGTCGGGCGCTTCCGCGAGTTGGCGGCCGCCCTGACTTGCGGGGTCGATCACGGCGTCGGGCGCCGTGAGCTTGACAAGGTGCACCTCGATTTCGCCGTCCATGCAGAGGGCGAATTCATCGTGGGCGGCGGCGAACCAGGGCGACAGACCCTCCGCGCGCACCGCCTCGATCACGTACTCGAAATTCTTTCCGACCGCGACGCGCTCATACGGCGCAGACCGCGACGCGACCTCGAACACGTTCGAGAAGACATAATTCTTCGGATCGTCGCCGATGACCTCAATGCCGCCCTTGGCGTAATCGCGTAGAGATCCAAAGCGCGTGATGTAATCCAACTCGACCTCCCGATCCGACCGGTTTGGTCCGGTTCTGACGAGATCTAGGATAGGCTAATCGGGGTCGCCGGGCCTGTATGTTCCGCGTGTTTGTTCTGCCGGAATCGAATGCTGGCGGGCCTCGCGCCGGAACGCGGCCGGCGTCGAGCCCGTCAGCTTACGGAAGGCCCGCGTCAGGTGTTCCTGGTTGGCGAAGCCGCAGGCGTGGGCGATCTCGGCGACCGATTGCGTGGGCGCGACGAGCAGGCGCTTGGCGCGCTCCACGCGCAAGCGGATCAGGTATTGATGGGGCGCCACGCCCACGGTCTGGCGGAAGCGGCGCGCGAAATGGGTCGGCGTCAGCCCCGCGGCGGCCGCGAGATCGCGTAGCAGGATCGCCTGATCGAGGCGCGCTTCGGCGAAATCCAGCGTCTGGGTGAGTTGACGGCGGCTGAGTTCGCCCTGGCGGGGCGCGGCGCCCGGTTGCGCGCCGGTCCGGCGCAGCAGGTGCGCGACCAGCGCCCGGCCAAGATAATCGGCGTAGAGCGCCGCACTCGGGGAGGGATCGAGCTGGGTGGTGAGCGATTTCATCACCGTCTCAACCAATTCGTCCTTCTCGCCAAACAGCGGCGCAAGGCTTGGGCCCTTATGGCCCCGCCCCAGCATGTCCTCTGCCACCTCGCGGATCAGGTCGGCGCGGAGATAGACGTGGATCGTGTCCAGCGCCTGCTCCAGCGCGACGCCGAAATCCTCCTCGCCCGGCATCGAGAAGAGCCCGCCCGGTGGAATGAGGCGCCGGCTCGTGTCGCGGCCCAAAATGCGCCGGACATGGACCGGGCCGCTCAGATGCAGGATCAGCATATGGTCGGGCCGCGCGTCGAAGACGTCCTCGTACACGCCCTCGCTTTGGAAGGAGACGAACAGGGAAGGCCAGCCCAGACCTTCGCTGCTGCCGCGGATCCGGTGTTCCGGTCGTAACAGGATACCGTGGGTATCGTTTACCGAGAACTCTCGAGGCACTGGTTTGCTCACCCATCGTTGCCGCGATCGACTGGATTTGTCTTTTGCTTCGCGCCCGCTCCGGTCGCTGTGCGCCGAATGCTGGCGGCCAAGCTCAAGCATCCCTTTCCCGCAGCCGCGCGCGATGGCCGGATGCGTCCGATCGTCCGTTTCATATATATAGGGCGGATTGGCCGCCCGCGCCGCTCAAGAATGCACGCCCCCGATGGTCCGGACCCGGCGCTCAGGGCTTGGTGCGGGAGGCGACCGGAGCGGGGGGCATGGCGTCGGTGCCGCACAGGCGGTCCCAGAGGCGGAAATACAGCCCGAAATTGGTCTTCTGGTGGGTGTGGTGGCGGGTGTGGTGGGTGGCGGTGATCAGCTGCCCGCCGATGCGCCCGCGCACGAACGCGCCGGGCCACACCTCCCAGCCGCAATGGTTGAGCACCGCCGCGCCCGTCATCACCGCCACCAGCGCGCCCAGCACGCCCACATGCACCGGCACGAAAAACACAAGAGCCGGCAAGAGCCACGCCGTCAGCGCAGCCTCGGCGGGGTCGAAGGCGAAGGAGGCGAAGGGGCTCGGCTCCATGGCGCGATGGTGGCCCGCGTGCGCCCACCCGAACACGCGCGGATGGTGCAGCACACGGTGCGTCCAGTAATAGTGCGCATCCTGGATTAGCAGCAGCAGCACGAAGCTCGCCGGCAGCCAGGCCCAGCCATAGAGCCCGGGGTCGAGATAGACGCGCGTCCCGCCCGCCTGGAACGCCTCAAACGCCGCCGCCGCGGGCAGGGCGTAGATCGGGGTGCAGAGCAGCGAATAGCGGATCTCGTGGGCGATCGCCCGGCGCGTCGGCCGCTCGCGGTTGAGCTGGACGCCAAAGCCCCGCTCCCGGCCCCATTGCATCCGCCACACCACCCACGCCGCCAGCAGATAGCGGACGGCGATGATCCCGCTCAGCCCCAGCGTGGCGGCGAAGAGGGCGCCCGCGCCCTCCAACGCGGCGCCGGGGCTCACGGCCTCCTGCCCAGCGCGCGGACGCGGCGGCTCACTTGCATGCTACGCCCCACGCTCGACACCGAATTTTCGCCGCCGAGGGAACGCTAGACCCCGCGTGCGCACGGCGCTAGCGCTAAGGTGTGCTGATGCGGCGGAAGCGCTAGCGAACACTGTAAGAGCCTTGCTCGCCGAAGGGGGCCTCATGCCTGACACCTCGCCCGCCGCGCCGCCGCCCGAGCCCGCCGACTGGCCGGGCGCGCTCTGGCCCGTGGCGCTCGAGGCGGCGCGCGAGATCATGGCGGTCTATGCCGGCGCCTTCGCCGCGTTCGACAAGGCCGACGGCTCCCCCGTCACGGCGGCGGACCAGCGCGCGGAGGCGGTGATCCTCGCGCGCCTAGCTGCGCTCGCCCCGGGGATTGCGGCGGTGGCGGAGGAGGAGATGGCGGCCGGGCGGGCGCCGCGCCTCGGCGATCGCTTTTTCCTGATCGACCCGCTGGACGGCACGAAGGCCTTCATCGCCCGCCAGGCGGGGGAGTTCACCGTCAATATCGCCCTGATCGCCGCGGGGCGGCCGGCGGCGGGGGTGGTGTACGCGCCCGGCGGGGGCGATCTCTTCTATGGCGGCCCGGGGCTCGGGGCGTTCCGGG
>JANNOI010000053.1:0-45444 GCA_031398975.1 Alphaproteobacteria bacterium
GGACAATGTGAAAATGGTGGTCGAGCTGATCACCCCGATCGCCATGGAGGAGAAGCTCCGCTTCGCCATCCGCGAAGGCGGCCGCACCGTCGGCGCCGGCGTCGTCGCGAAAATCCTGGACTGAACGCGGGGCTGAAGGGGACGGGCGGAGAGATTCTCCGCCCGGGGGGCGCCATTGGCTTGACGGCGCGCGGGCGCGCCTGTATCCCACGCGCTCTTTGAGGAACCGGCAGTAAGCCTCGGGCTTAGACGCGGTTCGCAAGATCGTGCGACATCGGCCTCCCGCGCGGGGCCACCCGGAATTTGTGAGGCGCGCACCGCGCGCGCCTTACCCCTCCGTTTTCGCCAGCCTTGCGGATCGCCTGCCGGCGCGGCGGGCCCTTTTGGGCGCGCCGGCCTCTGGCGCGTGCGGCGGCTTTGGCGGGCGCGGATGGGGATTGAAGCAGGGCGTTGATGACATGAGTACGCAGAACATCCGCATCCGGCTAAAGGCGTTCGATCACCGCACGCTCGACGTCTCCACGCGCGAGATCGTCAATACCGCCAAGCGCACGGGCGCGCAGGTGCGCGGGCCGATCCCGCTGCCGACCCGTTTCGAGAAATTCACCGTCAACCGCTCCCCCCACGTCGACAAGAAATCGCGCGAGCAATTCGAGATCCGCACCCACAAGCGCGTGCTCGACATCGTCGATCCAACGCCCCAGACGGTCGATGCGCTCATGAAGCTCGATCTTTCGGCCGGCGTCGACGTCCAGATCCAGGTGCTGGGCTGAGCCATGGCGCACGAAGCTTCCCCCCGCCGCACCGGCCTCCTTGCCCGCAAGCTCGGCATGATGCGCGTCTTCGCCGCCGATGGCGCGCACGTCCCGGTCACGGTCCTGCAGGTGGACGGGCTCACCGTCGTCGCCCACCGCACCCCGGAGAAGGACGGCTATAGCGCGGTGCAGCTCGGCGCCGGCGCGCCGAAAGTGTCCCGCCTGACGAAGGCTGAGCGCGGGCATTTCGCGAAGGCCAATGTCGAGCCGCGCGCAAAGCTCGTCGAGTTCCGCGTCGCCCCCGAGCTTGCGCCCCCGGTGGGCGCGGAGCTGAGCGCGGCGCATTTCGTGTCCGGCCAGAAGGTGGACGTGAGCGGGGTTTCGATCGGCAAGGGCTTCGCCGGGGCCATGAAACGGTGGAATTTCGGGGGCCTTCGCGCCACGCACGGCGTGTCCCTATCGCACCGCTCGCACGGCTCCACCGGCCAGCGGCAGGATCCCGGCAAGGTGTTCAAGAACAAGAAGATGGCCGGCCATCTGGGCGATGAGCGGGTGACGGTGCAGGGCCTCGAAGTGGTGCGCGTGGAGGAGACGCGCGGGCTCGTCTTCGTGAAGGGCGCAACGCCGGGGGCCAAGGGCGCCTGGCTTGAGGTGCGCGACGCCGCCAAATTCGCCCGGCCCGAAGCCGCGCCCCTCCCGGCCGGCCTCAAGGCCGCGCCCGCCCCGGGCGAGAGCGCGGAAGCGGTGGTCTGAGGAAGCGCCATGAAACTCGACATTGTGACCCTGGACGGCGCGCCCGCCGGCGAGATCGAGCTCTCGGACGCGATCTTTGGCATCGGGGAGATCCGCGCCGACATCCTGCAGCGTATGGTGAAGTACCAGCTCGCCAAGCGCCGCGCCGGCACGCACAAGGCGCTCACCCGCGGCGAAGTCGCCCGCACCCATTCGAAGATTTACAAGCAGAAGGGCTCCGGCAAGGCGCGCCACGGCTCCGCCAACGCCCCGATCTTCCGCGGCGGCGGCATGGCCCACGCCATCCATCCGCGCGACTATTCCCATGACCTGCCGAAGAAGGTGCGCGCGCTCGCGCTGCGCCACGCGCTGTCGGCGAAGGCCGGCGCGCGCGAACTGATCGTGCTGGAGGCGGCGAACCTCGCGCAGGGCAAGACCGCCGCGCTGAAGGCTATCCTCGCCAAGCTGAACATCGGGAACGCCCTGATCATCGCCGGCCCCGCCGTGGACGAGAACCTCGCCCGCGCGGCCCGCAACATCCCCGATCTCGACGTGCTGCCGGATGCGGGGCTCAACGTCTACGACGTGCTCCGCCGGCGCACGCTCGTGCTCACGAAGGACGCGGTCGCCGCGATCGAGGCGCGCTTTGCAGCGACTGCGCCGGCGCGGCAAGAGGAGGCCGCCTGATGGCCACAGCCATTCGCCATTACGACACGTTGATCGCCCCGGTGATCACCGAGAAATCGACGCTGCTCAGTGAGCAGAACAAGGTCGTGTTCCGCGCGCCCCTGAAGGCCACCAAGGACGAGATCAAGGAAGCGGTCGAGGCGCTGTTCAAGGTCAAGGTCGTGGCCGTGAACACGATCGTCCAGAAGGGCAAGACGAAGCGCTTCCGCGGCGTGCCGGGCCGGCGCTCGGACGTGAAGAAGGCGATCGTCACGCTCGCCGACGGCGACAGCATCGACGTAACGACGGGGCTTTAAGCTATGGCGCTGCGCACCTTCCGCCCGACTTCGCCCGGCCGTCGCCAATTGGTGATCGTCGACCGCAAGGAATTGTACAAGGGCAAGCCCGTCAAGGCGCTGACCGAGGGGCTCACCAAGTCCGGCGGTCGCAATAATATGGGCCGCGTCACCGCCTTCCGGCATGCCGGGGGCCATAAGCGCACCTATCGCGTGATCGATTTCAAGCGCCGCAAATGGGACGTGCCCGCCACGGTGGAACGGCTCGAATATGACCCCAACCGCACCGCCTTCATCGCCCTGATCCGCTACAAGGATGACGAGCTCGCTTATATTCTCGCGCCCCAGCGGCTGAAGGTCGGCGACGAGGTTATCGCGGCCGAGCGTGCGGACGTGAAGCCCGGCAACGCCATGCCGCTTAAGGCCGTGCCGGTCGGCACGATCGTCCACAATGTGGAGTTGAAGCCGCTGAAGGGCGGGCAGATGGCGCGCGCGGCGGGCGCCTATGTGCAGGTGGTGGGGCGCGATACGGGATTCGCCCTGCTGCGGCTCGCCTCCGGCGAGGTGCGCATGGTTCCCGACACCTGCATGGCCACGATCGGGGCGGTCTCCAACCCCGACAATATGAACGAGAATTGGGGCAAGGCGGGTCGCTCGCGTTGGCTGGGCAAGCAGCCCTCGGTGCGCGGCGTCGCGATGAACCCGGTCGATCACCCCCATGGCGGCGGCGAGGGCAAGACCTCGGGCGGGCGCCATCCCGTGACGCCGTGGGGCAAGAAGACGCGCGGCCCCAAGACCCGCAAAACCAAGCCGAGCGACCGCCTGATCGTGCGTCGCCGGCATGCGAAGAAGGCTTAACGCCGATGACCAAACAGGCCCTTTCGCCCGCCTTCCTGCCCGCTTTCCTGGACGGCATCCCAGACCTTACGCCCCCGCGCCCGGCCTATGTGCGCCTCACCCCCGCCTCCGAGGCGGCCGGAGCGGCCAAACGCGCGCTTCGCGCCAAGACGGGAGCCCATTAATGCCGCGCGCCGTGTGGAAGGGGCCGTTCGTGGACGGCTATCTCTTGCAGAAGGCCGAAAAGGCCGCCGCCGCCCCGCGCCGCGAGGCGATCAAGACGTGGTCGCGCCGCTCCACCATTATGCCCCAATTCGTGGGCCTGCAATTCCAGGTCCATAATGGCAAGAGCTTCATCCCCGTGCTCGTGAGCGAGGACATGGTCGGCCACAAGCTGGGCGAGTTCGCGCCCACGCGCACCTATACCGGCCACGGCGCGGACAAGAAGGCCAAGAGGAAATAGGCATGAGCAAGCCCAAAGCCCCGCGCCGCGACGCCGAGAACGAAGCCCGCGCCGTGCTCCGCTCGGTCCGCATCAGCCCGCAGAAGCTGAACCTGGTCGCGCAATCCATCCGCGGCCTCACCGCTGAGCGGGCGCTCTCGGAGCTCGAATTCTCGCGCAAGCGCATCGCGCGCGAGGTGCGCAAATGCCTGCAATCGGCGATCGCCAACGCCGAATACAACCACAATCTCGACATCGACAGCCTGGTCGTGGCGCAGGCCCATGTCGGCAAGAACCTCGTGATGAAGCGCATGAGCCCACGCGCGCGCGGGCGCGGCTTCCGCATCGAAAAACCCTTCTCTCAGATCACGATCGTCGTGCGCGATACGAGCGCGGACGCCCCGGCGGAGGCCGCCTGATGGGTCAGAAAGTCAATCCGATCGGGCTGCGGCTCGGCGTCAACCGCACCTGGGACAGCCGCTGGTACGCCAATACGGGCGAATATGGCCGCCTGCTCCACGAGGACCTGAAAATGCGCAAGATGCTGCGCACGCGTCTCGCGGGGGCGGGCATCTCGCGCATCGTGATCGAGCGGCCGCACCGGAAGTGCCGGGTGACGATCTACACCGCCAAGCCCGGCGTGGTGATCGGCAAGAAGGGCGCCGATATCGAGAAACTCCGCAAGGACCTCGCGGCGATGACCAAGAACGCCGACGTGTTCTTGAACCTCGTCGAGGTGCGCAAGCCCGAGACCGATTCGATGCTGGTCGCGGAGGGCGTGGCCCAGCAGCTCGAGCGGCGCGTGGCGTTCCGCCGGGCGATGAAGCGGGCGATGCAATCTTCGATGCGGCTCGGCGCGCAAGGGATCCGGATTAATGTGTCCGGCCGGCTCGGCGGGGCCGAGATTGCGCGCATGGAATGGTACCGCGAGGGCCGCGTGCCGCTGCACACGCTGCGCGCCGATGTCGATTACGGCTTCGCCGAAGCGCACACCGCCTATGGGCGGATCGGCGTCAAAGTCTGGATCTTCAAGGGCGAGATCCTGGAGCATGATCCGATGGCGCAAGACAAGCGCCTCGCCGAGAGCGGGGACCAGCGCGAGCGTCGCGACCGCGACGAGCGCCCCCGCCGCGATGACCGCCCGCGCGAGGACCGCCCCAATCGCGGCCGCCGGCGCCCGCGCGGCGGCGACGACACCAGCGCGGAGACGTGAGCCATGCTGCAACCGAAAAAGATGAAATTCCGGCGCGCCCACAAGGGCCGCATCCATGGCAACGCCAAGAGCGGCGTGGCGCTGAATTTCGGCTCTTATGGGCTCAAAGCGCTGGAGCCTGAGCGCGTCACCGCGCGCCAGATCGAAGCCGCCCGCCGCGCCATCACGCGTCAGATGAAGCGGATGGGCAAAGTCTGGATCCGCATCTTCCCGGACGTGCCGGTCTCGAAGAAGCCCACCGAAGTGCGCATGGGCTCGGGCAAGGGGGCGCCGGAATTCTGGGCCGCGCGCGTCCATCCCGGGCGGATCATGTTCGAGATCGACGGGGTGAGCGACGAGGTGGCGCGCGAAAGCCTGCGGCTTGGCGCAGCCAAGCTGCCGATCAAGACGAAGATCGTCACCCGGCTGGAGGGGCAGTGACATGAAAGCCGCCGACATCCGCGCCAAAGACGCCGACACGCTGAAGGACGAGCTCGCCGGCCTCAAGAAGGAGCAGTTCAACCTGCGCTTCCAGCAAGCCACCGGGCAATTGGAGAAACCCTCCCGCATGCGCGACGTGCGCCGCGACATCGCGCGCGTGCTCACCGTGCTGCGGGAGAAGGCGGCCAAGCCGTCCGTATGAAAGTGGAGAGCTGAAATGCCGCGTCGTGTGATGCAAGGCGAAGTGGTGAGCGACAAGGGCGCCAAGACGGTGGTCGTGCGCGTCGAGCGCACCTTCCTGCACCCCGTGCTGAAAAAGACCGTGCGCCAGTCCAAGCGCTATCACGCCCATGACGAGGCGGACGCCTTCAAGCCGGGCGACGTGGTCGCGATCCGGGAATGTCCGCCCAAATCCAAGCTGAAGCGCTGGGAAGTGGTGGGCCGCGTCGGCGCGGATGGCGTGGGCGTGGGCGGCCCCGGCGAGGGCGCGGGCGGCGAGGGCGGCGCGCCATGATCCAGATGCAGACCAATCTCGACGTCGCCGACAATAGCGGCGCAAAGCGCGTGATGTGCATCAAGGTGCTGGGCGGGGCCAAGCGCCGCTACGCCACGGTGGGCGATATCATCGTCGTGTCCATCAAGGAGGCGATCCCGCGCGGGCGCGTGAAGAAGGGCGACGTGCGCAAGGCGGTTGTGGTGCGGGTGTCGAAGGACATCAAGCGCCGCGACGGCTCCACCATCCGCTTCGACACCAACGCCGCCGTGCTGGTGAACAATCAGGGCGAGCCGATCGGCACGCGCATTTTCGGCCCCGTCCCGCGCGAGCTGCGGGCGAAGAACCACATGAAGATCATCTCGCTCGCGCCGGAGGTGCTGTAGCCATGGCCGCGAAGATCAAGAAGGGCGACACGGTGATCGTGCTCGCGGGTAAGGACAAGGGCCGCCAGGGCAAGGTGCTCGAAGTGCTGCCGCGGGCCGAGCGGGTGGTCGTGGAGGGCGTGAACATCGCCAAGCGCCACACCAAGGCCTCGATGGCCGACCCCCAGGGCGGCATCAAGCGCAAGGAGGCGCCGCTCCACCTCTCCAACGTCGCCGTGCGCGATCCCAGCACCGGCAAGGCCGCGCGCGTGGGCTTCAAGATCCTGGAGGACGGCCGCAAGGTCCGTATCGCCAAGGGGTCGGGGGTGCAGATCGATGTCTAAGGCGCAAACCGGCGGCTACGAGCCGCGGATGAAGACCCGCTATTACGAAACCGTCCGCCCGAAGCTGACGGAGGAATTCTCCTACACCAACCCGATGCAGATCCCCCACCTCGACAAGGTGGTCCTGAACATGGGCGTGGGCGAGGCGGTCGCGGATTCGAAGAAGCTGAAGCTCGCCATGGACGCGATGGCCGCGATCTCCGGCCAGAAGCCGGTGTCCACCAAGTCCAAGAAGTCGATCGCCGGCTTCAAGATCCGCGAAAACATGGCGGTAGGCTGCAAGGTGACGCTGCGCAAGGAGCGCATGTACGAGTTCATAGACCGGCTGGTCACGATCGCCCTGCCGCGCGTGAAGGACTTCCGCGGCCTGAACGGCAAGAGCTTCGACGGGCGCGGCAATTACGCGATGGGCTTGAAGGAGCACATCGTCTTCCCCGAGATCAATTACGACCAGATCGAACAGATCTGGGGCATGGACATCATCGTCTGCACCACCGCGCGCACCGATGCGGAGGCCAAGGCGCTGCTGCGGGAGTTCGACTTTCCGTTCCGGAACTGATCCCCGCCGCGCCAGGCGAGGGTCCACCCCGAAACGGCCCGCCCCCTCCCGTCAACGGGATTGGAGAGGGGGCTCATAGCGACGCCTCGCTCCGGTTGGGATCGAGGCAGGAGAAACTGAATGGCGAAGACCGGCTCGATCGAGCGCAACGAAAAGCGCAAGAGGCTCGTGGTGAAGTTCGCGGCGCGGCGCGCGAAGCTGAAAGCGATCGCGCTCGACGACAGCCTGTCGCTCGAGGAGCGGTTCGAGGCGCGCATGAAGCTCGCGGCGCTGCCGCGCAATTCCGCGCCCTCGCGCGTGCGCAATCGTTGCGAGATCACCGGCCGCCCACGCGCCTATTACCGCAAGCTGCGCATGAGCCGGATTTCGCTGCGCGAGCTCGCCTCGCGGGGGCAGATCCCCGGCATGGTCAAGTCGAGCTGGTGAGGGGAGGGCGGTTATGAACCTGAACGACCCCCTGGGCGACATGCTGACCCGGATCCGCAACGCCCAGATGCGCGGGCGGTCCACCGTGACGACGCCGGCCTCCAAGCTGCGCGCCCACGTGCTCGACGTGCTGGTGCAGGAAGGCTTCGTCCGCGGCTATGGCGAGGTGGAGAAGGACGGCAAGACCGAGATCGAGATCCAGCTCAAATATTACGAAGGCGCGCCGGTGATCACCGATATCGCGCGCGTGTCGAAGCCGGGCCGGCGGGTCTATTCCTCGATCAAGGATCTGGGCCTGGTGCGCAACGGATTGGGCGTGTCCATCTTGTCCACGCCCAAGGGCGTGATGAGCGATGCGGCCGCGCGCGCCCAGAACGTGGGCGGCGAAATCCTCTGCAAGGTGTATTGAGATGTCGCGGATCGGCAAGAAGCCCCTCGTCACGCCCGCCGGGGTCACCATCGCGGTGTCCGGCCAGGACGTGGCGGTGAAAGGCCCCAAGGGGAGCCTCAGCTTCCGCGCGCCCGAGGAGGTGAGCGTCGCCCAAGGGGCCGAGGGCTGGACGGTGACCCCCACCCGCGACGACGCGCGCGCCCGCGCCATGTGGGGCATGACCCGCGCGATCCTCGCCAACCAGGTCAAAGGGGTGACGGACGGGTTCGAGAAGACGATGGAGCTCGTGGGCGTGGGCTATCGCGCGTCCATGCAGGGCTCCGTCTTGCAGCTGCAATTGGGCTTCTCCCACGACGTCGTCTATACGCCCCCGCCCGGGGTGACGATCGCGACGCCCCGCCCGACCGAGATCAAGATCTCCGGCATCGACAAACAGAGCGTGGGCCAGGTCGCCGCCGAAATCCGCCGCTACCGCCCGCCCGAGCCCTATAAGGGCAAGGGCGTCAAGCTGGCGGGCGAATACGTCCGGCGCAAGGAAGGCAAGAAGAAGTAAGGCCGATGAAGACCATTCTGCAAAAGAACAAGCGGCGCCAGCAGCGCACCCGCACGCGCCTGCGCAAGCCGCTGGTGACGGCCGCGACGCCGCGTCTGCGCCTGTCGGTGTTCCGCTCCTCGAAAAACATCTCCGCCCAGCTGATCGACGACGCGCAGGGGCGGACGGTCGCCTCCGCCTCCTCGCTGGAGCCGGGCTACCGCGCCGACGCCAAGACGGGGTCGGACAAGGCCGCCGCCGCCGCGATCGGCGCGCTGATCGCCGAGCGCGCGCTCGCGGCCGGGATCAAGGACGTGGTGTTCGACCGCGGCGCGTATCTGTATCACGGCCGGGTGAAAGCCTTGGCCGAAGCCGCCCGCGAGGGCGGCCTCAACTTCTGAGGGACCGGACATGGCGCGTGAACCTGGCGATGGACGCAGGCGCGATCGCGACCGCGGCGGCGGCGATCGGGAAGAAAGCGAATTCATCGACAAGCTGGTGGCGATCAACCGCGTCGCGGCGGTGGTCAAGGGCGGCAAGCGCTTCGGCTTCGCGGCCCTTGTTGTGGTAGGCGACAAGAAGGGCCGCGCCGGCTTCGGCCATGGCAAGGCGCGCGAAGTGCCAGACGCGATCCGCAAGGCCACCGACGAGGCCAAAAAGACCATGATCCGCGTGCCGCTGCGCGAGGGCCGCACGCTGCACCATGACGGCCACGGCCGCTGGGGTGCGGGCAAGGTGATGCTGCGCTCGGCGCCCCCCGGCACCGGCCTCATCGCCGGCGGGCCGATGCGGGCCGTGCTCGAAGTACTGGGCGTCTCGGACGTGGTGGCCAAGAGCCAAGGCACGTCCAACCCGTACAACATGGTGCGCGCGACGTTCGACGCGCTGCGCGGCCAGGTGAGCCCGCGCCATATCGCCAACCGGCGCGGCCTGAAGGTCGCCGACATCGTCGCCCGCCGCAAGGACGGCGCGGCCGCGCCTGGCGAGACGGTGGAGGGCTGAGTATGGGCGTGGTGACCGTCAAGCAGATCAAGAGCCCGTTGCGCCGGGGCGCCGCCCAAGCAGCCACCCTGCGCGGCCTCGGCCTGCGCAAGATCGGCCAGACCAGCACGATCGAAGACACCCCGGCGACGCGCGGCATGATCCGCAAAATCGCCCATTTGATCGCCATCGTAGAGGCCGGCCCCAAGGGAGCGTCCAATGCGCCTGAATGAAATCGCCGACCGGCCTGGCGCCACGAAAAAGCGCATGCGCGTGGCGCGCGGCGTAGGCTCGGGCAAGGGCAAGACCGCGGGACGCGGCGTCAAGGGCCAGAAATCGCGCGGCGGGGTGTCGATCAACGGCTTCGAGGGCGGCCAGATGCCGATCCACATGCGCATTCCCAAGCGCGGCTTCAACAATCCCAATGCGGAGCGTTTCGCCTGGGTCAATGTCGGGCGGATCGAGGCTGCGGTGCAGGCCGGGCGGCTCGACCCCTCCGCCGCGATCGACGAGGACGCGCTGGTCGCAGCCGGGCTCGTGCGGCGCAAGCGCGATGGCGTGCGCCTGCTTGCGAAAGGCGTGCTGAGCACCAAAGTCACGCTCTCCATCACCGGCGCCACCGCCGCCGCAATCGCGGCCGTGGAGAAGGCGGGCGGCACGGTGACGGTTTCCCGTCCGGCCAAGGACGTCGCGCCCGCCTGAGCGGGCTTTCGTTCACCCGAGTGCGCACGCTCCGCTAGAGCGCCCTGAAGGAGCCACGCGACCGCCATGGCCTCAGCCGCCGAGCAACTCGCCGCCAACATCAATCTGGGCTCCTTCGCGAAGGCGACGGAGCTGCAAAAGCGCATCGTGTTTACGCTGGTGGCGCTGATCGTCTACCGGCTGGGCACCTTCATCCCGATCCCGGGCGTAGACCCGGCGGCCTTCGCAGCGGCGTTCAAGAGCCAGGCGGGCGGCATATTGGGGATGTTCAACGTCTTCTCGGGCGGCGCCGTGGAGCGGATGGCGATCTTCGCGCTCAACGTCATGCCCTACATCTCGGCATCGATCATCGTGCAGCTCATGTCGACGGCCTCGCCGTCGCTCGAGCGGCTGAAGAAGGAAGGCGAGGCGGGGCGCAAGCAGCTCAACCAATACACCCGCTACCTCACCGTCGTGCTGGCGGTGGTGCAATCCTATGCGATCTCGGTGGGGCTCGAGGCATCGCAAGGGGCGGTGCTGGATCCGGGCTGGGCGTTCCGTTTCTCCACTGTCGTGACGCTGACGGGCGGCACCATCTTCCTGATGTGGCTGGGCGAGCAGATCACCGCGCGCGGGATCGGCAACGGCACCTCCCTCATCATCTTTACCGGCATCGTGGCGGAGCTGCCGCGCGCGCTCTACCAGACCTTGAGTCTGTCCGAGCAGGGGGCGCTGAGCGCGTTCGCGATCATCCTGCTGGCGGTGATCATCGTGGCGGTGACGGTGTTCATCGTCTTCATCGAGCGCTCGCAGCGCCGCCTCGTGGTGCAATACCCGAAGCGCCAAGTCGGCAACCGGATGTTCATGGGCGAGAATTCGTTCCTGCCCCTGAAGATCAACACCGCCGGCGTGATCCCGCCGATCTTCGCCTCCTCGCTGCTGATGCTGCCCACCACGATCGCCGGATTTGCGGGGCAGGGGGCGAACGCCCCGGCCTGGCTCACGACCATGCTCGCCTATATCGGCCACGGCCAGCCGGGCTATATGGCGCTCTATGCGTTCGGCATCATCTTCTTCTGCTTCTTCTACACCTCGATCGTCTTCAACCCGGACGAGACGGCGGACAATCTGCGCAAATATGGCGGCTTCCTGCCCGGCATCCGCCCCGGCAAGCGCACCGCGGAATATCTCGATTATGTGCTGACGCGGCTGACGGTGATCGGCGCCGCCTACATCACGATCGTCTGCCTGTTGCCGGAATTTCTGATCTCCTATTACAAGGTTCCGTTCTATCTCGGCGGCACGTCGGTGCTGATCGTGGTCTCCGTGACTATGGACACGGTGACGCAGGTGCAGTCTCATCTGCTCGCCCATCAATACGAAGGGCTGATCAAAAAGACGCGTCTGCGAGGCCGAGGAAAATGAATCTGATCCTGTTTGGCCCGCCCGGGGCGGGCAAGGGCACGCAGGCCAGGCGGCTGGTTGAGGGGCGCGGCCTCGTCCAGCTCTCGACCGGGGACATGCTGCGCGGCGCGCGCGCCTCGGGCTCGGAGCTTGGCCGGCGGGTGGGCGCAATCATGGACGGGGGCGCGTTCGTCTCCGACGAGATCGTGGTGGAGCTGATCGAGGGGGCGCTCGACGCCCATGCCGGGGCGCCCGGCTTCATCTTCGACGGTTTCCCCCGCACCTTGCCCCAGGCCCAGGCGCTCGACGCCCTGCTGGCGCGGCGCGGCTCCGCCATCGACATTGTGATCCGGCTGGAAGTCGATGAGGCCGCGCTCGTGGAGCGCATCACCCGCCGCTTCGAGGATCAAGCCCGCCCGGATGACAATCCCGAGGCGTTCAAGGTGCGCCTCGCGGCCTATCTGGCCCAGACCGCGCCGCTGCTCCCCTATTATCGCGAGCAGGGGAAGCTCCTGAGCGTGGACGGCATGGCCAGCGTCGAGGCGGTGAGTGCGGCGGTGGCGCGCGCGCTGGAACCGGAGGCGCCCCGTTTCGCGCGCGGACCCAGTTGACGCAGGCGCCTGCGTCGCTATAACCACGCGTCTTCGTAACACCTTGTCCTGCGCCGAAGCGCGGGACCGAAGGTGTCGCGTCCCCATTGCAGAACCCTCTTTATCGAGTGGAGCGCGGCTCTTGGCCCGTATCGCCGGCGTAAACATCCCCACCCAGAAGCGCGTCGTGATCGCGCTTCAATATATCCACGGCATCGGCCAGTCCAAGGCGCAAGCGATCTGCACCGCGGTCGGCATCGCCGAGGATCGCCGCGTCAACCAATTGACGGACCAGGAGGTTCTCCAGATCCGTGAAACGATCGACCGTCAGCACGTGGTGGAAGGCGATCTGCGCCGCGAAGTGGCCACCAATATCAAGCGGCTGATGGATCTGGGCTGCTATCGCGGCCTGCGCCACCGCCGCGGCCTGCCGGTGCGCGGCCAGCGCACCCACACCAATGCGCGCACCCGTAAAGGCCCCGCCAAGCCGATCGCCGGCAAAAAGCAAGCCACGCGCAAATAAAGAAGCTGCCAAATAACGAATTGAAAGCGGACCACGCCTCATGGCCAAGGAAGCTACCCGCGTAAAGAAGCGCGAGCGCAAGAACATCGCCTCCGGCATCGCGCATGTGAACGCCTCGTTCAACAACACGATGATCACCATCGCGGACGCGCAGGGCAATGCGATCTCGTGGTCGTCGGCGGGCACGATGGGCTTCAAAGGCTCACGCAAATCCACCCCTTACGCCGCCCAGGTCGCGGCCGAGGATGCGGGGCGCAAGGCCATGGAGCACGGCATGCGCACGCTGGAAGTCAACGTGTCCGGCCCGGGCGCCGGGCGGGAATCTGCGCTGCGCGCGCTCCAGGCGGTAGGCTTCACCGTGCTTTCGATCCGCGACGTCACGCCCATCCCGCACAATGGCTGCCGCCCGCCGAAGCGCCGGCGCGTGTGAGCCCCGCGAGGGCGCGCCGGCCGCCGCGCGCCCACCCTTTCCGCCCGACTAGGGCGCTGACCGAGCTTGAAATGTCCATCGAGAAAAACTGGCAAGAGCTGATCCGGCCCAAAAAGCCCATCGTCGAGCACGGCTTCGACGCCAAGCGCCGGGCGACGCTGGTGGCCGAGCCGCTGGAGCGCGGCTTCGGCATGACGCTGGGCAACGCCCTGCGCCGGGTGCTGCTCTCCTCGCTGCAGGGCGCGGCCATTACTTCGGTGCAGATCGACGGGGTGGTCCATGAATTCTCCTCCATCCCCGGCGTGCGCGAGGACGTGACCGACGTCGTGCTGAACCTGAAGCAGGTCGGCTTCCGCATGCGCGGGGAGGGCCCCAAGCGGCTGATGCTGAAGATGGAAGGCCCGGGCGAAGTCACCGCGAAGGACATCCAGACAACCGGCGACATCGAGGTCCTGAACCCCAATCTCCCCATCTGCACGCTGGACGACGGCGCGTCCC
The DNA here is from genome assembly GCA_031398975.1 of Alphaproteobacteria bacterium. Taxonomy (GTDB): domain Bacteria; phylum Pseudomonadota; class Alphaproteobacteria; order Caulobacterales; family Aquidulcibacteraceae; genus JAKFWI01. Next base: position 13,579 of record JANNOI010000053.1, read on the forward strand.
TGCGGATGGAGCTGACAGTGAACACGGGCAAGGGCTACGAGCCGGCCGAGAAGAACCGCCCGGACGACGCCCCCATCGGCCTGATCGCGGTTGATTCGATCTATTCTCCGGTCAAGCGCGTGGCCTATCGGGTGGAGAATACCCGCGAGGGCCAAGTCCTCGATTACGACAAGCTGATCCTCGAAGTGGAAACGAACGGCGCCCTGCGCCCGGAGGACGCCGTCGCCTATGCCGCGCGCATCCTGCAGGACCAGCTCCAAGTGTTCATCACGTTCGAGGAGCCCAAGCAGAAGAAGGATTCCGCCGACAAGCCGGACCTGCCCTTCAACCCCGCGCTGCTCAAGAAGGTCGATGAGCTCGAGCTCTCCGTCCGCTCCGCGAATTGCTTGAAGAACGACAATATCGTCTATATCGGCGACCTGATCCAGAAATCGGAAGCCGAAATGCTGCGCACCCCGAATTTCGGGCGCAAATCGCTGAACGAGATCAAAGAGGTGCTGTCCGGCATGGGGCTGCATCTGGGGATGGCGGTGGAGAATTGGCCCCCCGAAAACATCGAAGACCTCGCCAAGAAGTATGAAGACCAGATTTAGAGATGTGTAGGCAGTAGGCAGTAGGCAGTAGGCAGTTTACGTGGAAGTCCGCTACTGAGCAAAATTACGACCTAATCTCTGCTGCCTAATGCCTACTGCCGACTGCCCCCTTAGGAACAAACAATGCGCCACGGCTTCGCTCTCAAAAAGCTCAATCGCACCGCGAGCCACCGCACCGCCATGTTCGCCAACATGGCCGCCTCGCTGATCAAGCATGAGCAGATCATCACCACGCTGCCGAAGGCCAAGGCGTTGCGCCCGGTGGTGGAGAAGCTGATCACGCTCGCCAAGCGCGGGGATCTGCACGCCCGCCGGCTGGTGCTGGCGCGGATGCGCGACGAGACGATGACGAAGAAGCTCTTCGACACGCTGGGCCCCCGCTATCGCGCCCGCAATGGCGGCTACACCCGCGTCCTGAAGGCCGGCTTCCGCAAGGGCGACAACGCCCCCATCGCCGTGATCGAGTTCGTGGACCGCGACGAGGCCGCCAAGGGCCAGGATTCCGGTCCGGTGGAAGTCGCCGAGGAATAGGCAGGCTCGCGCTACCCCCGCGCCAAACGGTATTTCGCGCGGCGCGCCGTAATCCTATGCGCTGTCATCCCGGACGCGGCGCAGCCGCGATCCGGGACCTAGGGCGGGATGGAGCGCACCCTTCGCCAGGTCCCGGCTCTCCGCTGCGCGTCGGCCGGGATGACAAGTGGCGAAGGGCGGGCGCGCACGCCGTGACCCTATCCGTTGTCATCCCGGACGCGGCGCAGCCGCGATCCGGGACCTTAGGCAGGATGGAGCGCCCCCTTCGCCAGGTCCCGGCTCTTCGCTGCGCTTCGGCCGGGATGACAAGTGGCGAAGGGCGTTTTGTCATCAAGTCCGTTGACAAATGGCGCATGCGGGCTCGCGCCTCGCTGGGGAAAAGCAAGGGATTGCCATTTGATGCGGCTGCTGCACCTTTTTTGCTTGGCGCTCTTGCTCTCCGCCTGCGGACACCGGCCCGCTGCGCCCCCCACCCCTGCGCCGGTTCTGCTGATCTCCATCGACGGGTTCCGCCCCGATTATCTCGACCGCGGGCTGACGCCGGCGCTGTCGGCCCTGGCGCGCGGGGGCGCAACGGGCGCGATGCGCCCGGCCTTCCCCTCCCTCACTTTCCCGAACCATTACACGCTCGTCACCGGGCTCCACCCCGATCAGCACGGGATTGTGGGCAATGTCATGCAGGACCCCGCCATGCCGGGGGTCACGTTCACGCTGGGCGATCGGACGGCGGTGACGGACCGGCGCTGGTGGGACGGGGCGACGCCGCTCTGGGTCAGCGCCGAGCGGGCGGGCCTGCGCACCGCGACGATGTTTTGGCCGGGCTCAGAAGCGGCGATCCAGGGGGTGCGGCCGAGCGATTGGAAAGTGTTCGACCAGGCCATGCCCTCGGCGGCCCGGGTGGACCAGGTGCTGGTCTGGATGGCCCGGCCCCCGCAGGAGCGGCCCGGTTTCGCCACCCTCTATTTCGACCTCGTCGACACCGCCGGCCATCGCGGCGGCCCGGACGGGGCGGAGGTGAACGCGGCCCTTTCGGAGGTGGATCGGGCGATCGCCCGGCTGGTGGAGGGGCTCAACGCGCAGGGGCTCGCCGGCAAGGTCAATCTGGTGATCGTATCCGATCACGGCATGGCCGCGGTCTCGCCCGAGCGCGTGATCGTGCTGGATGGGGTGGTGGACCCGACCCTGGCCGCGCCGGTGACGCTGGGGGCGCTGGCGGGCGTCAATCCCGCGCCGGGCAGGGTAGCGGAGGCCGAAGCCAAGCTGCTGGGCAAGCATGCGCACATGGAATGTTGGCGAAAGGGCGAGATTCCGGCGCGGCTGCGCTACGGCGCCCATCGGCGCGTCCCCGCGATCGCATGCCTAGCCGAGCCAGGCTGGGTGATCGCCTCCGCCGCCCGGCCCTACCGCGCCACGGGCGGCGCCCATGGCTATGATTCCGCCGCCCCGGACATGGCCGCGGTCTTCATCGCCAACGGCCCGGCCTTCGCGCCGGGGACGACGCTTGGGGCGTTCGACGCGGTCGACGTCTATCCGCTGCTGGCGAAGCTCGTGGGCGTTGCGCCGGAGGCGCATGCGGGGTCCCTGGGCGCCACCGCGCCGGCGCTCCTGCCCTGAAGCCAAAGCGCAGCCCGCTTACAGCGGCTTAATCGGACGCGCCTTGTTTCCGCCATTGCTCCAGCCCACTTCACCGATGATCGGCGGTTCCGGGGTTTGCCCATGCGTGCGTTGAAAAGCTTGTCTTTCCTGGCGGTGGTCGGGGCGATGGCCTGCTCCAACCCCTCCGCGGGCCAAGCCGATCCGCCCCCCCTTCCCGCCACCGCCGCCGCACCGCCCGCCCCGGCGGTGGAGCGCGTGCTGCCGGAGAGCCAGAAGGACGTCCAGCTCTCGCTCGCCCCGGTCGCCAAATCAGCCTCGCAAGCGGTGGTGAACGTCTACGCCAAGCGGGTGGTGATCGAGCGGGCGCCGATGTTCGCCGATCCCTTTTTCCGCCGCTTCGGCGAGGGCCTGGGCGCGCCGCGCGAGCGCATCCAGCAATCGCTGGGCTCGGGCGTCATCGTGCGCCGCGACGGGGTGATCGTCACCAACAACCATGTCGTGGAGGGCGCCGACGCGCTGAAAGTGGTGCTAAGCGACCGCCGCGAGTTCGACGCCAAGCTGATCCTCGCGGACCCGCGCACCGATCTGGCCGTGCTGCGCATCGATGGCGGCGCCGGTCTGCCGACTTTGGCCTTCGCCGACACCCGCTCGGCGGCGGTCGGCGATCTGGTGCTCGCTATCGGCAATCCGTTCGGCCTAAACCAGACGGTCACCAGCGGGATAATCTCCGCGCTCGCCCGCACCGAGGTGGGCATCAACGATTTCTCCTTCTTCGTGCAGACGGACGCAGCCATCAATCGCGGCAATTCCGGCGGCGCGCTGGTGGACATGAACGGCGACCTCGTCGGTATCAACACCGCCATCTTCTCGCAGACGGGGGAGTCCAACGGCATCGGCTTCGCGATCCCGGCCGAGATGGTGCGCCGGGTGGTGGAGAGCGCGGTGGCCGGGGGCAAGATCGTGCGCCCCTGGCTCGGGGTGAAGGGCCAGGCCGTCACCCAGGAGCTCGCCCGCTCTATGGGCCTCGGCGCGCCCAAGGGGGTCCTGATATCAAGTCTCTATGAGGGCGGCCCGGCGGACCGTGCGGGGCTGAAAACCGGCGATATCGTGCTGAACGTCAATGGCGTTGAGGTGTTCGACGAGGCGAGCCTGCGGTACCAGGCGGCCACCCAGCGGCCCGGCTCCTCCATCAAGCTCGATATCTCCCGCAATGGCGAGCGGCGCACCCTGACCGCCCGCGCCGACGCGCCGCCCCGCACGCCCGCCCCCGAGCTGAAGCAGCTTACCGGGCGCATTCCGCTGGATGGCACGCAGGTCGTCACGCTCTCCCCCGCGGAGGCCGAGGATAGCGGGCTCGATCCGTTCGCCTCCGGCGTCTACATCAAAGCCGTGGCGCGCGGGGGGGCGGCCGCGCGGCTCGGCCTGCGCCCGGGCGACGTGATCCGGGAGGTGAACGGCGCGCCCGTGCGCACCACCGCTGAACTCGAGCGCGCGCTGAAGGCGGCGAGCGGGCAATGGAATATCGGCGTGGAGCGCAACGGCGAACGCGCGGAACTCAAAGTCCGGCTATAGCGCTCAGGAGGGACTTGGCCCCCCGATGGACCAGGCGACGCCGAAGGGGTCGGCGAGTTCGCCGTAGCGGTCGCCCCAGAATTGGTCCTGCAGGGGTTGCGTGGCCGTAGCGCCCGCCGCCAGCGCGCGCGCCCAGGCGGCGTCGGGGTCGGCGGTCTGCAGGTGGAGGGTGAAGCCGGCGGGCGCAGGCGCAGCGGCGCCGCGCCATTCCGGAAAATCATCGCTGAGCATCAGCGCCCCGCCATTGATCCGCACGAAGGCGTGCACCAGGCGCACCCCGTCCTCCGCCGGCTGGCGGTACACCTCCTGCGCCCCGAAAGCCTCCGCATAAAACGCCAAGGCGGCCTTTGCCTTGCCCCCGCGAATAATCACATAAGGGGTCAAGCCTGCGGAGGGGCCTTTGATCTCGCTCATCCGGTTCTCCTTGCGAACGCCAATCCATGTCTGACCTGTTCGAGGCCGCCGGGCTCTCCGACGCCGCGCCGCGCCCGCTGGCGGACCGGCTGCGCCCCGCCACGCTCGCCGAAATCGTGGGGCAGGAGCATCTGCTGGGCCCCGCCGGCCCGATCGGGCGAATGATCGCCGCCAGGCGCCTCGGCTCGATGATCCTGTGGGGGCCGCCGGGCGTGGGCAAGACCACGATCGCACGCCTCCTCGCGCGCGAGACCGCGCTCGCCTTCCAGCAGATCTCGGCGGTGTTCTCCGGCGTGGCGGACCTGCGCAAGGCGTTCGAGGCAGCCCAAGCGCGCCGGCGCGAGGGCCAAGGCACCTTGCTGTTCGTGGACGAGATCCACCGCTTTAACCGCGCCCAGCAGGACGGCTTCCTGCCTTACGTCGAACAGGGCGTGGTGACGCTGGTAGGCGCGACCACGGAAAACCCCTCCTTCGAGCTCAACGGGGCGTTGCTCTCGCGCGCGCAGGTGTTCGTGCTGAACCGCCTCGACGCCGACGCGATGGACCAGATCCTGGCGCGGGCCGAGGCGCTCTGCGAGGCCCCCTTGCCGCTGGACGCAGAGGCGCGCGCCGCCCTGATCGCGCTGGCGGACGGGGACGGGCGCTACCTGCTGACCCTGGCCGAAGCGGTGTTCGCGCTCCCGCGCGGGGAGAGGCTCAACGCGGCGGGGCTCGAAGCCCTCCTGCAAAAGCGCGCCCCGGCGTACGACAAGGACCGCGAGGAGCATTACAACCTCATCTCCGCCCTGCACAAATCCATCCGCGGCTCCGATCCGGATGCAGCGCTCTATTGGCTGGCGCGCATGCTGGGGGGCGGCGAGGACCCGCTCTTTATCGCCCGCCGCCTCGTCCGCGCCGCGGCGGAGGATATCGGGCTTGCCGATCCCACCGCGCTCCTGATCGCCGACGCCGCCAAGGAGGCGGTGCGCTTCCTGGGCGTGCCGGAGGCGGAATTGCATCTTGCGCAGGCGGTTCTGCATCTGGCGACGGCGCCGAAATCCAATTCCGCCTATGTCGCGTGGAAGGCGGCCAAAAAAGCCGCGGCCGCCAGCGGGGCGCTGGCCCCGCCCCGCCACATCCTTAACGCGCCCACTGCCCTGATGCGCGAACTCGGCTATAGCGAGGGTTATACCTACGATCACGATGCGCCGGACGGCTTCTCCGGGCAATCCTATTTCCCGGACACCATGACGCGCCGCATTTTCTATACGCCCACCGACCGCGGCCGCGAGGGCGCCATCCGCGAGAGGCTCGCTTTCTGGGCGGCGCGGCGCGAGGAAAAGCCATGACGGGGCGCGGGTCGGGCCCCCGACGCAACGTGCTGAGCCCCGTCCCGCCCGCGGCGCGCGCGGCGGCGCCCGCCGTGCAGGCCCCGCGCGTCAGCGAGGCCGATATCGCGTTCGTCCGGTCGCTGGTGATCCACGAGGACGCCCACGTGCTCGGGTTCGACAAGCCCGCGGGGCTCTCCGTGCAGGGCGGCTCTGGGGTGGAGCGGAGCCTCGACGCGCTGCTCGACGTGTTCGCCAAGCCCAATGGCAAACGCCCCAAGCTCGTCCACCGCCTCGACCGTGAGACCAGCGGGGTGATGGTGGTGGCGCGCACCCAGCCGGCCGCGGCCTCGCTTTCGGCCTCCTTCGCGGGGCGCGCGGCGATCAAGACCTATCTGGCGATCGTGTGCGGCGGCGCGCCCGAGCCCGAGCAGGCGGTGATCGGCATTCCGCTCAAAAAGATGGCGCGCAACAAGATCGACATGGTCCGCCCCGCCCGCGAGGGTGAAAGCGGGGCCCAGGCGGCGCGCACCCGCTACCGCACGCTGGACGCCAACGCCCACGCCGCCCTCGTCGCGCTGATGCCCGAGACCGGGCGCATGCACCAATTGCGCGCGCACTTGGCCTTCATCGATCGCCCGATCGCGGGGGACGGCAAATATGGCGGGCTGTTCGCGCTGAACGGGGTGGCGATCCCGACTTTGCTTCTGCACGCGATGTCCTTGGCCTTGCCCCATCCCGATGGCGGGCGCCTCGCGCTGCAGCGGCCCCCGCCGCTGGCGTTCCTGGAGGTCGCCGCCCGGCTCGGCCTCGATCCGGGCGCGGCGCTCCTCAAACTGGCCAAGGGCTGAGCGCGGCGATCTTGAACCCGATCTATTCCATCGCGATCACCCCGGAAGATGGGGATGTGCGGCTGGACCGCTGGTTCCGCCGCCGGTTTCCCGAGCTCTCGCAGGGGCAGATCGAAAAGCTGATCCGCACCGGCCAGGTGCGGGTGGACGGGGCGCGCGCGAAGGCCTCCGACCGGGTGGGGCCCGGCCAGATAATCCGTGTGCCGCCCATTCCCGCGCCTGCGCCGCGGGCGGCGAAGTCTCAGCTCTCCGCCGAGGATGAGGCGTTCGTGAAAAGCCTCGTGCTCTACCGCGACGCGGATGTGATCGCGCTCAACAAGCCCCCGGGCCTGGCCGTGCAGGGCGGCTCCAAGATGAGCCGCCATCTAGACGCATTGCTCGAGGGGCTTAAATTCGAGGCCGACGAGAAGCCCAAACTTGTGCACCGGCTGGACCGCGACACCTCCGGGGTGCTGATGCTCGCGCGCCATCCCGCCGCCGCCGCCGCGATGGCGGGGGCGTTCAAGAAGCGGACGACGCGCAAAATCTATTGGGCGGTGGTGCTGGGCGCGCCGCGCCCGCCCGCCGGCGAAATCCGGGGCTGGCTGAAAAAGGCCGCCGGGCCGATCGACGGGGACCGCGAAATGGTGCGCCGCGCCGTGCACGGAGAACCAGACTCGCTGTTCGCCATCACCGATTACTGCGTCCTGTCCGAAGCCGGCCAGCGCGCGGCCTGGATGGCGCTGAAGCCGCTCACTGGGCGGACCCATCAATTGCGCTTCCATATGGCCGAGATCGGCCACGCCATTCTGGGCGATCCCAAATATCGCGGCGAGCGCGAGGCGCCGGGCGGGCTTTCGCCGTTCTTGCACCTGCACGCGCGCGCCATCGAGATGCCCCATCCCGGCAAGGCCACCCTGCGCGTGATCGCCCCTTTGCCCACGCACATGCGCGCAACCTTCGATCAATTGGGCTTCGACGAGCGCGACGCCAAGGATCCGTTCAAGGCGTTCGAATGACAAGCAAACTCGCCGTGTTTGATTTGGACGGCACCTTGCTGGACAGCCGCGCCGCGATCGGGGAGGCGATGGCGCGCGCGTTCGCCGCCTTGGGGCTGCCCTCGCCCCCTTACGAGGAAACACGCAAGATCGTGGGGCTTTCGCTGGCGCCCGCGCTCGCGCGGCTTGCGCCGGAGCTTCCGCCCGCGCGCTATGGCGCGCTCGCGCAGGCCTACCGGGACGCTTTCGTCAGCATGCGGAAGGAAAAGCCGTACGCGGAGGCCGAAAGCCTCTATCCCGGAGCCGCCGGCCTGGTGCGTGGGCTGAAGGAGGCGGGCTGGATCCTGGGCGTGGCCACCGGCAAAGCGCGCCGCGGCGTCGACGCCTTCTTCGACGGCCATGCGCTGCGGGACTATTTCGACTGCGCCTTCTGCGCCGACGACGGTCCCGGCAAGCCCGACCCGCACATGCTCCGCTGCAACATGGAAGCCGCCGGGATTGCTGCGCGCGACACGATGATGATCGGCGATACGAGCTTTGACATGGCGATGGCGCGCGCGGCGGGGGCCTATGCGCAAGGGGTGAGTTGGGGCTTTCACACCGTGCGCGAGATCGAGGAGGCCGGGGCGCACCACATCGCCGATGACTTTGCAGCGCTGACGCGCCAGCTTTCCGCCTTCGCCGCCTCCGATGTCTGACCGGAGCCCTTCGCGCCGCTTTTACGGGGAGGCGCGGGCAGGTGCCGAGGCGGGCGGGTTCGCGGTGCTGCTCGATACGCGTCCGGTGCGCACGCCGGGCAAGGCGTTGCTCCGTGTACCGACGATGGCGCTGGCCGAAGCGCTGGCGGCGGAGTGGGGCGCCCAGGGCGAGACCATCCTCCCACAGACGATGCCGCTGACGCGGCTGGCCAACGTGGTCCTCGACCACACGCCCAAAGCGCGCGAAGCGCTCATCGCCCATGTCGTCAAGTTCGCAGAGACCGACCTGCTGAGCCATCGCGCCGAAAGCCCGCAGACTTTGGTTCGTCGCCAGGCGGCGCTTTGGGATCCGCTGCTGGACTGGGCGGGGCAGGCGCTGGCGGTCAAGCTGATGGCGGCGGCAGGCGTCGTCGCGCTGAACCAGCCGCAAGCGGCCCTCGATGCGGTGCGCGCATTGCTTTCAGGCCTGGACGATTTCGCCCTGACGGGGGCGGCCCACGCCGCGGGCCTCTCCGGCTCCGCCGTTATCGCGCTGGCGCTGCAATGCGGGCGCCTGACGGGGCAAGACGCGTTCGAGGCGGCGTGTCTGGACGAGCTGTTCCAACTCGAGACCTGGGGCGAAGACCGGGAGGCGCGCGCGCGCCTTGATCGCGCCTGTGAAGAGTATAAAGCGCTGGCGGCCTGGTTTGGCGCGCTGGAGCCTATTCCGATTTGATAGAATCGGATCGGGGCCCCAGGTGTTTTTTTGGTCGCATTTTCTAAGATGAACCGGCGCCCCCTTCATCGGAAAATGCTTTAGAGGAAACGGCGGGCTGACATGAAAGATATCATCGCCGCGCTTGAAGCCAAGCGGGCGGCCGCGCGCGCGGGCGGGGGGGAGCGCCGCCGCGCCGCCCAGCACGCCAAGGGCAAACTCACGGCGCGCGAGCGCATCGAATTGCTGCTGGACGACGCCTCCTTCGAAGAGTTCGACATGTTCGTGGAGCACCGCGCCCACGAGTTCGGCATGGCCGATCAGAAGATCCCCGGGGACGGCGTCGTCACCGGCTGGGGGACGGTCAATGGCCGGCTGGTCTATGTGTTCTCGAAGGATTTCACCGTGTTCGGCGGCTCGCTGTCGATGGCGCACGCGGAGAAGATCGTCAAAGTCCAGGACATGGCGCTGCGCAACGGGGCGCCGATCGTGGGCATTTTCGACGCGGGCGGGGCGCGCATCCAGGAGGGCGTCGATAGCCTCGCGGGCTATGCCGAAATCTTCATGCGCAATATTCTGGGTTCAGGCGTCGTGCCCCAGATCAGCGTGATCATGGGCCCCTGCGCGGGCGGGGACGTCTATTCCCCCGCGATCACCGACTTCATCTTCATGGTGAAGGACACCTCCTCCATGTACGTGACCGGCCCCGACGTCGTCAAAGCGGTGACGAACGAGGAGGTCACGCACGAGGAATTGGGCGGCGCGCGGGTGCATGCGGGCAAGTCAGGCGTCGCGGACGGGGCGTTCGAGAACGATTTCGAGACCTTGCGCCAGATGCGCCGGCTGATCGATTTTCTGCCGTTGTCAAACCGGGAACAGCCGCCCACGCGCCCCAGTTTCGACGATCCCGCCCGCGAAGAACCAAGCCTCGATCGTCTTATCCCGGACAATCCGAACACCCCCTATGACATGAAGGAGCTGATCGAAAAAGTCGTCGATGAAGGCGATTTCTTCGAAATCAGCCCGGATTTCGGCAAGAACATCATCACCGCGTTCGCCCGGATGGAGGGCGCGACCATCGGGGTGGTGGCCAACCAGCCGATGAGCCTCGCCGGCGTCCTCGATATCGATGCGAGCCGGAAGGCGGCGCGTTTCGTGCGCTTCTGCGACGCGTTCAACATCCCGTTGGTGACGTTCGTGGACGTGCCGGGCTTCCTCCCGGGGGTCAAACAGGAATTGGGCGGGCTCATCAAGCACGGCGCGAAACTCTTGTTCGCCTATGGCGAAGCCACCGTCCCCAAAGTCACGGTAATCACCCGCAAGGCCTATGGCGGGGCCTATGACGTGATGAGCTCCAAACATCTGCGCGGGGACGTCAATTACGCCTGGCCCACCGCCGAGATCGCGGTGATGGGCGCCAAAGGCGCGGTGGAGATCATCTTCCGCGCCGACATGGGCGATCCCGACAAAATCGCTGCGCGCACACGCGAGTACGAGGCCCGCTTCGCCAACCCGTTCGTGGCCGCCTCGCGCGGCTATCTCGATGATGTCATCATGCCGCGCGAGACCCGCCGCCGGATCGCGCGCGCGCTCCAAAGTTTGAAGGGGAAAAAGCTCGAAAACCCCTGGAAGAAACACGACAACATCCCGCTGTGAGCCCGCCCGACCCCGCCCAGACCCGCAAGCTCCGCGAAGAAGAGGCCAAGCTCACGGCCGGCTGGCTCAATGGCGTGAGTTTGGCGTTCGGCGTGATCGGCGTTATCCAGCCGCTGGGGGTGGGCCGCATCTCTGTGGCCTCGGTAGCTTTTCTGATCGCCGCTGGCGGTCTACATTATGGGGCGAGGCTTGCGCTCAAGCGCTTGTTCCCCCGGGAGTGAGAGATGTGGGTTGCAGAAGATCTCGTGGCGCTCCAAGCGCTGGGCCTGGGCCTGGTGCTGGCCTGCGCGATCGCCTTCGGCGCCGGTCCGTTTGACCGCTGGCTGGAGCGGCGCGCGCGGCGGTGAGGCGGGCCGCGCGGGGGCGCGGTTCAGGAGAGGCGTTCCCCCCGCTCCAGCGGGTCAGGCAGCGGGGACCCGTCTGGCGTGAAGGCGAGCGACACGGAATTGATGCAATAGCGCAAGCGCGTGGGGGCCGGACCGTCTGGGAAGACGTGCCCCTGGTGGCTGTCGCAGCGCGCGCAGCGGGTCTCGACCCGCACCATGCCGTAGGAGTGGTCCTCGACCGCCTTTACGTGGGCTTCGTCGAGGGGAGCGAAAAAGGACGGCCAGCCCGTGCCGCTCTCGAATTTCGTCTGCGCCCGGAACAGCGGCAGTCCGCACAGGCGGCAGCAATAGACGCCCGCGCTTTTCTCGTTGAGCAGGCCCCCGCAGAACGCCGCCTCCGTACCGTGGTGGAGAAGGACCTCGCGTTCTTCCGCGTTGAGGCCCGCTTCCAGGCGGCCTCGTTCGGCCGGGGAGGGGGGCGTGAGATCGAAGCCGGAGGTAGAGCGTAGAGCCATCGCCTTGATATAGGAGAGGCGCGCAAGCCGCGCAAAGCCCTGGAGACGCCGATGCCCGCCCATGGCGTCCTGCCGGACGTGGAACTCGAAAAAGCCATCGCGCGCGGGATCCTGCTGGCCGAGCAGCCCTTCGCGCCCGACCAGATCCAGCCCGCGAGCCTCGATCTGCGCCTGGGCGACATCGCCTACCGCCTGCGCGCCAGCTTCCTGCCGGGGGCGGCGCGCGTGGCGGACCGGCTGGACAGCGAATTGGTGATGCACGTGATCGATCTGACGCCGGGGGCGGTGTTGGAGACGGGCTGTGTGTACCTCGTGCCCCTGCAGGAGCGCGTGGCCCTGCCCGCGCATCTGCACGGCGCCGCCAACCCAAAAAGCTCGACCGGGCGGATCGACGTGTTCACCCGCCTCATCGCCGACGGCGCCACCGCCTTCGACCATGTGCCCGCGGGGTATCACGGCCCGCTCTGGGCCGAGATCAGCCCCTGCACGTTCTCCATTCTGGTGCGGCCGGGGGTGCGCCTGTCCCAGCTGCGGCTGCGGCGGGGGCCGGCCAACGCGCGGCGCGAATTGGCGTTTTCCATCGATCTGGCGCGGGAGGGGCCGGCGGGGTTTCGCGCCAAGAAGCATTCCGGCGTCATTGACCTCGACCGGCTGGACCATTACGACCCCCGCGATTTCTGGGAGCCGCTGGAGGCCCGGCGCGGGCGCCTGGTGCTGGACCCCGGCCAATTCTACATCTTCGCCTCCAGAGAAAACGTGCTGATCCCGGTGGACGAGGCCGCCGAGATGGCCCCCATCCGGCCGGAACTGGGCGAGTTTCGCGCGCATTATGCGGGGTTTTTTGATCCGGGCTTTGGCGTTAACGGCGTGGAGGGGCGGGCGGTGCTGGAGGTGCGCTCGCGCGATGTGCCGTTCTTCCTGGAGGACGCTCAGCCCGTGGGCCGGCTGGTGTTCGAGGCTTTGACGGGCCCCGCCGCGCGGCTCTACGGGGAGACGGGCTCGAACAATTATCAGGGCCAGGGCCTGCGGCTGTCGAAGCATTTCGCCGCCTGGCGATGAGGCCGCCTACCCGCCGGAGCGCTTGCGGAAGATCTTCTGGGCCTGCGCAGGCGCGCTCGCATGGGCGTGCTGGCCTGTGGGGGCGGTGATTTCGCTCCAGGCGTCGCGGACCGCTTCGGGCGTGAGGCCGCTCCCGCCCAGGAAAAGCCCTTCGCTCTCCTCGATGCGGACCGCCGCGAACACGCCGGCGCCCGCCGCCAGCACCACCCCGCTCGGCGCCGCCTCGCTCGCGAGGTAGAGCACGCCGGGGCTCACAAGGTCGGGAGACAGCTGCGACAGCGCCTCCGGCGACAGGAGCGTGTCTGTCATCCGCGTGGCCGCGACGGGGCTGATCGCATTGATCCGGATGTCGTGCTTTTCGCCCTCGAGCTTCAGCGCCTGCATCAGCCCGACCAAAGCGAGCTTGGCGGCGGCGTAATTGGCCTGGCCGAAATTGCCGTAGAGCCCGCTGGCCGAGGTGGTCACCACGATCCGGCCGTAGCCGGCCGCGCGCATCGCCGCCCAGACCGCCTTGATCGGCGTCACCGCGCCCAGGACGTGTACGTTCAGCACCGCCTCGAAATCCGCCAGCGCCATGTTGGCGAAGCTTTTGTCCCGCAGGATGCCCGCATTGGCGACCAGCACGTCGATCCGGCCCCACCGCGCGAGCGTCTCCTGCGCCATCCGCGCCATGGCGCCTTCATCCGTCACCGAGGCGGTATTCACCCAAGCGCTGCCGCCCAGGCCCTCGATCTCGCCCGCAACCGCCCGTGCAGCCGCGCCGTCGCCGCCCGCCCCGTCCACGCCCCCGCCGACATCGTTGACCACCACGTGCGCGCCGCGCGCCGCGAAGGCCAGAGCATGGGCGCGCCCCAGGCCCCCGCCCGCCCCGGTCACGATCACGACGCGATCGTCGAAGCGGATATCGCGCATAAGGCAGCTCCTTGGTGCGGCGCAATTTTCGCGGAAAGCGCGACGGTGGTGGACCGCGCCGGAGGCGTCAAGCATCAGGGGCGCGCCCTTCTATGGCGCGCGAACAGGCAAAACGCGTCGCGATGGCGCACCGCCGCCCGGGGCTATCGTCAGGGGCGGTCAAAAATGCTCGACCGCGCCGGCTGGCGCTGAGGCGGGGTTCGGAGGGGGACGGACGTGGACGGCGATCATGCGCGCGGCGCGGCGGGGGTCTTGGCGATCCTCTTGGCCGCTTGGGCGATTTCGGAGAACCGGCGGCGGTTTCCCTGGCGGCTCGCCATCGGCGCGGTGCTGGCGCAATTGGGCTTCGTGCTGGCCCTGTTCGCCCTGCCCAACGCCCAGGCGGTGCTGGGCGCAATCACCGGGGTGGTGGACGGCCTCTCGGCCGCGACCGACCGGGGCACGCAATTCGTGTTCGGCTATCTGGGCGGGGGAGAGCAGCCCTATCCGGCAGAGCCCGAGGGCGCGGCGGCGCCGTTCCTGTTCGCCTTCCGGGTGCTGCCCCTGATCCTGGTGATCTCGGCGCTGTCGGCGCTGTTGTGGCATTGGGGAGTGCTGAAGGCGCTGACGCGCCTGTTCGGGCTGATCTTCGAGAAGACGATGGGGCTCGGCGGGGCCTCCGCCCTTGCGGTCGCGGCCAACATCTTCATGGGCATGGTCGAGAGCCCGATCGTGATCCGCGCCTATCTCGACAAGCTGACGCGCGCGGAACTCTTCCTGATGATGGTCGTGGGGCTCGCCACCGTCGCGGGCTCGACCATGGTGGCTTATGCGCTGATCCTCGCCCCGGTCCTGCCCAATGCCGCAGGCCACGTGCTGGTGGCGTCGATCATCTCCGCGCCGGCGGCAGTCCTCTTGGCCCGCATACTGATCCCGGAGGGCGACGCCCCCGCTACGGGCTATGATCGCGAAGCCGAGCTTCGCTACGAGAGCGCGATGGACGCCATCACCCGCGGCGTGCAGGACGGCGTCAATGTCGCGGTCAGCGTGGCGGCGTTCCTGATCGTGTTCGTGGCCTTCGTCTGGATCGTCAACAACATGCTGGGGGTGTTCGGCGAAGTGGGCGGGGCGAGCCTCACCTTGCAGCGCCTGCTGGGCTATGCGTTCGCGCCCGTAGCGTGGCTGATCGGCATTCCCTGGGGGGAGGCCGGCAAGGCCGGCGAGATCCTCGGCGCGAAGCTCTTCCTCACCGAATTCATCGCCTTCATCGATCTCGCGGCGGTCCCCGCGGACGCGATGAGCGAGCGCACCCGCACCATCCTCACCTATGCGGTCTGCGGGTTCGCCAATGTCGGCTCTGTGGGCATCATGGCCGGGGGGATGACCGCCCTGATGCCCGACCGCCGCAGCGAGATCCTGGCCCTGGCCTGGAAGGCGCTGGCGCCGGGGTTCGCGGCCACCCTTATGACCGCCTCAATCGTGGCCACATTGCCGGAGGGGTTGTTCCAGCGCTGAGCTTTTCGTGCTGGAAAAAGGCCGACAGGGGCGGAGGCTCGACATGAAGCTGTACAGCGCCCGATACACCCCCAATCCCCGGCGGGTCCTTATGTTCCTCGCCGAAAAGGGCGTCACCGATCTTGAGATCGTGACCCTCGACATCTTCGCCGGCGCGCACAAGACGCCCGAGTTCCGCAGGCGCAGCCCCCTGGCGCAATTGCCGGCGCTGGAACTCGACGACGGCCGCACCCTCACCGAGAGCCGCGCCATCTGCTCCTATCTCGAAAGCCTCTATCCCGAGCCCAATCTGATAGGCGAGGGGGGCCAGGAGCGCGCCTTCATCGAGATGTGGGACCGCCGGATCGAGTTCGGCTTCGCCGTGCCGTTCATGCTCTGGGTGCGCCACGCCCATCCCCTGATCGCCGCGCTCGAGACGCAAAACCCCGTTCTCGCCAGCCATTACCAGGCCGGCGCCGAGAAGATGGCGCGCTGGCTCGATGGGGAGCTGGGCCAGCGGCCCTGGATCGCGGGGGAGCGTTTCACGATCGCCGACATCACCGCGTGCTGCGGCATGGACTTCGCCAAGCTGCTGAACTGGCGCCCCGGCCCGGCGCTCCCCAACCTCGCCCGCTGGCGCGAAGCCCTCGCCGAACGCCCCGCCGGCGGCGTGGGGATTCAGTAGCGCTTAGAGATTGCCGGCTTCCGGCGCGATCTCCTCCGGCGCCGCCGCGGGCGCGGCCGCCCCGGCGGGCCGGCCGCGGATCAGCTTGCGCAGGCGCCGGGCCAGCTGGTCGGCTCGGGCGGCGAGGCGTTCGCGCCGCTCCGCCAGCGTCTCCAGCGCGCGCTTGGCGGCGCGCTTGCCGCCGGCGGCGTCGGGATGGGCGCTCAGATGGTGCATCAGCAGGAGCACGTCGCGCTCGCGCCCCAGGGCGTTGATCAGTTTCAAGGAGGCGCGCGCCCGGGCGGGGTCCCCCGCGGCGGCGAACAGGGCTTCGGCGTCGTGGCGGTCCCGCTCGCGCTTGCGCCAGGCGTGGCGCAGCGCGGGGGAAAGCCTTCCGCGCGCGGCCTTGGCGGCTTTCGCGGCCCGCGCCTCCAGCCGCGCCAGCACGCTCTCACCGTCGGCGATCTCCACCTCCGGCATCGCGCGGGCCGCACGGCCCAGCTTCGCCAACGCCCGCTTGGCCTTCGTCACCCCGAAGCGCTCCGCCTCCGCGCGCGCAGCATCCAGACCCGCCAGCACCTGCGCCAGCCCCGGCGCATCCCCGCCCTTGCGCGCGGCCGCCTGCATCGCCGCGATGTCGCGTGCGCCCGCGAGCTCGCCCATCGCGTCCCGCGCCGCCGCGTTCAGCGTGGCGCCTGCGCCTTCCCCCGCAAGCGCTACGATCCGCGCGATCGTGCGCACGCGCTTCAGCGCGAGGCGCGTCTGGTGGATCGCCTGCACGCCGTCGGGCGCGCGCAGCGCAGCCTCTGCGGCCTTGATCTCGCCGACCAGCAAAGGCTTGACCGCGCCGAGCGGGGCAGAGGGAGGGAGCTCCGTCATCGCGCGAGCTTAGCAGATGCCCGCATCCCAAGAAGCGCGTTTTCGGCCGATCGCCGTGGCGCGCCCGCCCGAACGACGCTAAAACGAGCGCCGTGAACACGATCGAGGACGCGATCCTGGCTCTGACGGACGCGCGGGGTCCCGCCAAGACGATCTGCCCCTCCGAGGCGGCGCGCGCGATCGGCGGGGCGCACTGGCGGGCCCTGCTGCCGGAAGTGCGCCGCACGGCGGTGCGGCTGGCGCTCGCCGGTTCGATCGAGATTGTGCGCAAGGGAAAGCCGGTGGACCCGCGCGACTTCAAAGGCGTTTATCGTCTGCGCCCCGCGCGGAGCCGCGATTGAGCGCGCTTTGCGGCGGGCCAGGAGGTGGCGATGAGAAAACGCAAGGGCTGGAATCTGGGCCTCCTGGGCCAGATCGGCGTGCTGGGCTTTGCGCTGCTGGACCGGGAAACCCCGTGGGGCGCCAAGCTGCTGGCGGGCCTGGTCGTGGTGTACCTCTTAAGCCCGATCGACTTCCTGCCCGATTTCGTGCCCTTCGCGGGCGTCATCGACGATATGGTGATCGTGCCGCTGGGGCTTTGGCTGGCGGGCCGGCTGATCCCCGTTGCGGCGCTGGAGCGGGCGCGGGTGAAGATGAGCGGGGCGGGGCGTTCGGCCCGGTGAGCCAGGCCCGGTGAGATAGGCGCGATGCGGCGGGCGGTGATGGCGGTGGGGCTTGTGATGGCGTCGGCGCTCCAGTTCGGGTGCGCCCCGCGGGTGCAGGCCGGAATGACGCCGCCCGCTGTGGAAGCGCAGGGTCCGAGGTTTCTGGAAGACGGTTTCATCAGCTTCGACGGCGCGCGCCTTGGCCTGTCCGCCTGGATGCCTTCGGCCGAGCCCTGGGCTGTGATCGTGGCGCTGCACGGCATGAACGATTATGGCGAGGCGTTTTACCTCGCCGGGCCCCACTGGGCCGCCCACGGGGTCGCCACCTACGCCTATGACGCGCGCGGCTTCGGGCGCAGCCCCGGGCGGGGCCTGTGGCCGGGCCAGGACCTTATGGAGGCCGATCTGCGCGCCGCGATCGCCGCCGCCCGCGCCCGCCATCCGGGCGCGGTGGTGGCGGTGGTGGGCGACAGCATGGGCGCGGCCGCGGCGCTCACCGCCTTCGGCTCCCCCGATCCGCCGGCGGCGGACCGCCTCGTTCTGGCGGCGCCTGCGGTATGGGGCTGGTCGGCGCTGCCGGTGGCCTATGCGGCGACGCTCTGGGCCGGGGCGCGGCTGGCGCCCGGGGTGCGCCTCACCCCGCCGCGCAATCTGGACATCACCCCGTCCGACAATATCGCCATGCTGCGCAAGATCTCCCGCGACCCGCTGATGGTGTTCGGGACCCGCATCGACGCGCTGTACGGCCTGGTGTCGCTGATGGAGGAGGGCGCGGCCCGCGCGGGCCAGGTGCGCGCGCCCACCGCCTTTCTCTATGGGGCCAAGGACGAGATCATCCCGCGCGCGGCCGTGCGCCGGGTGCTGGGGCGGCTTCCGCCCAATGTCCGCACCGCCCTCTATCCCGACGGCTACCACATGCTGCTGCGCGACCTTGAGGCCCAAACCGTCTGGGACGATGTGCTGAGCTTCCTGCGGGACCCCGCCGCGCCCTTCCCCTCCGGCGCGCCCCCGCTCACCGCGCCCGCGCTGCAATCGCCGCAGGCGAAGTCTTAACCTGAAGCGCGCTAAAGCATGCCGGATCGGGAGGCAGACGGGAGTGCGCAGCCATGCGCGCGGGTTTGGGCGTCATATTGGACAAGCAGGCGCGCGCGCTCGCGGGGGCGAAGTTTCGCGCCTGGTGGGACGGGGTCGCCTTCGACGCCGAAGCCTTCGAGGCCGCGCGCGCGCCCACCCCCGCTCCCGAACCCGAGACGCCCGAACAGGCCGAAGCCGCCACCATCGAGGTGCTGTTCGACGCCCCCAATCGCGAGCGCGATCCCCGGATCGCCGCGCTCGAACTGCTCTGGGGCGAAGGGCGCGTCGCGCCGGGCGAGGCCGAGGTCGAGACCGCCGCGATCGAATCGCTGGGCGTATCCACCATCGGAGCGCTGGCGATCCTGTCCCCCAGCTACACCGCCCCGCTGATGAACCTGACCGCCGCCCACAAGGGCGCGGTGCGGGTGTTCGAATGGCGCGAGGAGGTGTTTCGCGCGCTTGAGGACGCCCAGGGCGCCGGCGAGGTGCGCGAGCGCACCGACATCGTCCGCTACGACCTGGCGGGCGGGACGCTTCCCCCCGACGCCTTCGCGGGAATCGTCAGCACGGACGACTTCACCTACGCGCCCGATCCGGCCTGGATCGCCCAGCAGATCAAGGGCGCGCTGAAGCGCGGGGGCCGCGCCGTGATCGAGACCTATTGCGGCCAGCCCTCGCCTGAATTCTCCCTCGCCTTCGCGTCCGCCTTCTCCGAGCAGCGCGTGGACACGATCGAAAAGCTCCGCGCGACGCTGATCGCGGCCGGCCTCGAGGTGAAGACGGAGGAGGACGTCACCGAAGCCTATGGGCGAATCATCCGCGCCCGCTTCCTGGCGCTGCGCGAGGAGATGGCGGGCCCCCGCTGGGTGGCGCCGGCGATCCGGGTGGCGCAGGAATTGGCGTGGGAGCTGGAAAGCTGGCGCGTGCGGCTGCAATTTCTCTCCACCCGCCGCCTGGAGCGCCGCCGCCTCACCGTCCGCCGCTAAGCCGGCCCGCTTGAACCCCGCCGCGCGCACGCTTATGGTCCCGCGCTTCGGGCGCGTAGCTCAGCGGAAGAGCACTGTCTTCACACGGCAGGGGTCGCAGGTTCGAACCCTGCCGCGCCCACCACCGCCACGGACGCGGGGTCAGCGAAGGGCAGGACGCCCGGGGCGGGCGGAGCGGGAAGCCGCGCGAAGCGGGTGATTGCAGCGACCAGCGCTTCAGCCTCGGCCGGCTTTTCCAGCAGGGCGGAGGCGCCGAGTGCGAGCGCGCGGTCGCGGTCCCCGGGACTGCCTAGGGCGAGCACCGGGGCGTCTGCGGTTGCGGGATCGGCGCGCAGGGCCTCGAGCGCAGCCCAGCCGGAGCGGTCGGGCAGGGCGAGATCGAGCAGGATGAGCGCGGGGGTGATGGTGCGGGCCAAGGCGAGGCCGGCCTCCGCGGTCGCGGCCGAGCGGGTGGAAAAGCCGATCCGGCCGACCGCCCGTTTCACCCGCGCGCGCGCTTCGGGGCTTGCGTCGATCACGAGCAGGGCGGGCTTTTCCGGGGCGGGCCAGCCCGGCTCCTCGCCCGCCGCGTCCAGCCGCGCGCGGATGCGCAAGGTGAACACCGAGCCCTGGCCCTCGACGCTCGACACCGTCACGTCCCCGCCCAGGATTCCCGCCAGCCGGCGGGTGATGGCGAGCCCCAGCCCCGTCCCACCATAGCGGCGGGTGGTGGAGGCGTCGGCCTGGGTGAAGGGCTGGAATAGTTTGGCGATCTGCTCGGGCGTCATGCCGATGCCGGTGTCGGCCACCGTCAGGCGGATCATGTCCCCGCTCTCGCCGGGCGTGCGCTTGGCGGTGAGGGTGATGGTCCCGTCCTCGGTGAATTTGCAGGCGTTGGCGAGCAGGTTCAGCAGGCATTGGCGGAGCTTCACCTCATCGGTCCGCACGGGGCCTAGACCGGGATCGACCTCCAGCACGATCGTGTTGCGGTTGCGATCGGCGAGCGGGGCGGTGAGCTCGACGGCCTCCGCGCACAGGGCCGCCACGTCCGCCTCCCCGGGCGAGGCCTCCATCTTGCCGGCCTCGATCTTGGACAGATCGAGGATGTCGTTGATCAGGCCGAGCAGCGTGCGCGCCGCGCTGCTGATGCGGGCGGCGTCCTTGGCGGGGCCCGCCATCGCCGCCTCGCGCAGATCCTCTTCGAGGATTTCGGAATAGCCGATCACGGCGTTGAGCGGGGTGCGCAATTCGTGGCTCATATTGGCGACGAACTGGGACTTGGCGATGTTGGCGCCCTCCGCAGCCGTCCGCGCCGATTCCAGCGCCTCGACGGCGGCCACGAGCGCGCGGTCGCGGGCGTCGATCTCGCGCAGCATGCCGCCCAGCCGGGCGAACAGCGCCGCGAACCGCTCCGTGGTGGACTGGCCGCGATGGGAGGAGGCCGCCTTCTCGACGCCGCTTTCGCTCCGGGCCGCGCCCGCCTCGCCCGGCTCCAGGCGCTGCAGCAGGGCGCGCTTGGCCTGCAGGCCCGCCTCGGCGCGCGCCATGGCCTCCGAAAAGTCGATCTCGAGGGAGCGGCGGGCGGTTTCGTCCGTGGTCATCAGCACCAGCCGGCGCGGCAGGCCGGTGCGGCCTTTGACCGGCAGGCCGATCGTGCGCACCCAGCGGATCCCGCCCTCGGGGCGCTCCACCCGGTGCTCGATGTCGATGGCGACGTTCTTGACCGCCAGGTCGACGAACGCCCGGCGCACGAACGCCTGGTCTTCCGGGTGGGCGGTGATGGGGTGGCTCGAGGTGAAGTCCTCGAAGGTCAGCGGCGCGCCCAGGATCGGGGCCAGATGCTCCCCGCCGACGATCCGCTGCTCGATGAAATCCACCTCCCAGATCGCCGCGCCCAGCGCGTCGAGCGCGAATTTCAGCCGCTGGGCCAGATCCTCGGCCTCGGTCTTGCCATGCTCGAGGGCGCGCTGGGAGGCGGTCAGGCGGTCCTGCACTGCGCGCCGTGTGTAGATGCCCGCCGCCATGAACCAGCCCAGCGCGAGCGTGGCCCCCGCCATCGCGAAGCCGACGCGCCAATCCTCCCCGCTGGGCGCGGCGGCGAGCCAGCCCGCAACGGCCATGACGGGCGCGGCGCTCAAGGCGAAGAGCAGCAGCGAACGGTGGGAAAAGTTGATGTGATAGGCCAAGAAGCAGGCGGACCAGACGATCGCCGCGCCCTGCATCGCCGGCACATGCAGGTAGGCGACCAGCGGCGAGGCCGCCCAGGTCGCGCCCGAAAAAAGGACCGCACCCGCTATGGCCGCGCGCCCTACCCATGACGCCAGGGCCTGGGCGGCGGGCGTTCCGGGGCGCGCGCACCGCTGCGCGGCGAGCCTGAGCAGCGCCTCCCCCAGCGCCGTCGCGCCGGCCCAGGCCAAGGCCGCGGGCCAGGGGCAGAATACCAGCAGCACCGCCAGCGTCGCCGCCGCATAGCCAAGGCGCAAGCGCGCCTGTTGGGCGGTCGCGCCCAGCGCCGCGACGAAGTCAGGGAAAAGAGTGTGTGCGCCCGGCATCGTCACGCAGCGCTGTCCCCCGTTTCGCCGGCCGCCGGCCCCTCTTGCTCGTGGGATTGATCGCCGGAGATCGGCGGCGCCGGCCGGACGCCCAGCCAGACCTTCACGCCGCTTCGATCCGGGGCTCAGAATGCACGCCGGGCGTAAAGATTGCTTAAACGCCGTTCGTCGGCCCCACACTCGCGCCCACGGCCGCCTAAACCGGCGGCGCCTGCTGCAGCCAACGCTTCCCAACCAAGAGTTCATAATTCCTTGGCTTGTCCGGGGCGGGAGGCGCTGCTTATGCTTAACGCGGAATGACGAGACGCGCCGGGCGAGTACGCCCGCCACGGGGAAAGGGTAGTGTGCGCTCTCGGGTTTCGAAGTAATTCGAAGCCATGGGGTAGTTTTAGTTTCGGGTCTTTTCGGCGTCCCCAGTAAATGGGTGGGGCGGCGGATCGGCTCGGATTGGGGCGGGGCTGGGCCGGCGCGGGCTTTTCGCGCTTCTGCGAAGGCGTTCGAAGGACGTCTGCACAGGAGAGGTTGCACAGCAATGGATGCCGATTTCTGCAATACCGAGGGCGCTCGGAGATTGAAGATGCGTATTGAGGATTATTGGCGCGACCGCGGCTACGCCGTGGACATCAAACTCGTCGACGCCGGGTTTATGGCCGCCATGCGATCGGCCCGCACCGATGTGCGGAGCGATATGGTCAATGGCATGCCCCGCCGGCGCAAGGCGGAAGAGGCGGCGCCGATGCGGCTCCGCGAGGTCGCCTGACGCGCGACTGTCTCAGACCAGGTCTGGGTGGAATTCCGTTCGGATCCCCGCGATTCGAACGGAATTCCCGTGACCGCGTCCGGATAAGGCCCTGGCCGCGCGGGCCAGTGCAAAATGCGTATGTTTTCCGAGTTTATGGGACGAGAGCGCGTCGACGATCGCGCGTTTCAGGCGGGCGCCAGAAATCGCCGCGCCAGCGCCGGCAAGTGCGCGTAGGTTTCGAGCACCGCGTCCGCGCCCAGGCTCTCCACCGGATCGGGGCCGTATCCGAACCGCACCGCCGCCACCGGCGCGCCAGCGGCCTGGGCCGCCGCCACATCGGCCTCGCTGTCCCCCACCATCAGGGCGCGCCCCGGATCGCCCCCGGCGCGCGCGACGGTTTCCAGGAAATGCCCGGGATGGGGCTTGCGCTCGCGCACCGCGTCCGCCCCCACGATCGCCGCGAAGCGCGCGGAAAGGTTCAGCGCATCGAGCAGCGCCACGGAAAGATCGGTGCGCTTATTGGTGCATACGGCCAAGCGCGCGCCGGCGGCGGCCAGCGCGTCGAGCGCGGCCTCGGCGCCGGGGAAGGGGCGGCTCCCGCCGGCGATGTCGGCGCGGTAGAAGCCGATAAAGGCCTCGGTCAGCGCGTCGAGTTTGCGCGGCTCGAAGCGGGCCCCCGAAAGCGCCGCGCCCCGCTCGATCAGCGCCCGCGCGCCCTGGCCTACGAGCGCACGCACCGTGTCCGGCGCGCACCGGGGCAGGCCTTCGAGGTCGAGCGTGGCGTTCAGCGCGCGGATCAGGTCGGGCGCTGTGTCCACCAGCGTGCCGTCCAGATCGAACACGATGGTCGCGCCGGCCAAATCCTGATCCTGCATGATCGCGCTCCCGCCCGCCCTGTCAGCGCGCGCGAATTGGGCTAGAACGGGGCCAAGAGCAACCCCACCCCGCAGGGAAGACGGAGCCGCCCGCCCATGACGACCGCCCGCGCCGCCATCGTGCTCGCCGCCGGCCAGGGCGTGCGCATGCGCTCCAGCACCCCCAAAGTCCTGCACAAGGTAGGTGGCCGGGCGATGGCGGACTGGACGATCGCGGCCGCCCAGGCGCTGGGCTGCTCCCCGATCGTGGTGGTGGCCGGCGCGCATACGCCCGAGGTCGCCGCCCATGCCGCCGCCGCGCTCGGGCCCAAGGCGGTTGCGATCCAGGATCCCCCGCTCGGCACCGCCCATGCTGTGCTGGCGGCCGCCCCCGCGCTGCGCGATTTTCAGGGCGACGCCGTGGTGCTCTACGCCGACACTCCGCTGGTGCGGCCGCAGACGCTCGAGGCGATGTTTGAAGCCCGCGCCGGGGCCGACATCGTCGTGCTGGGCTTCGAGGCCGCCGCGCCCACGGGCTATGGCCGCTTAATCCTCGAAAGCGGGGCGCTCGCGCGGATCGTGGAGGAAAAGGATGCAAGCGCGCAGGAGCGGGCGGTCACGCTCTGCAATTCCGGCATGCTGGTGGGCGACGCCCAGACCCTGCTCGCCCTGCTGGCCAAGGTCGGCTGCGACAACGCCAAGGGCGAATATTACCTGACCGACGTGATCGCCCTCGCCCGCGCGGCGGGCCTGCGGGCGGGGGTGGTGATGGGCGCGGAGGCCGAGATGCTGGGCGTCAATGCGCGCGCGCAATTGGCGCAAGCCGAAGCCGCCTTCCAGGCGCGCGCGCGCGCCGCAGCGCTCGAGGCGGGCGTCACCCTGATCGATCCGTCCACGGTCTATTTCTCGCACGACACGGCGCTCGCGCCGGACGTCACGGTCGAGCCGCACGTCGTGTTCGGGCCGGGCGTGCGGGTGGCGGAGGGCGCGCGCATAAGGGCCTTCTCGCACCTCGAAGGCGCCGAGGTCGGCGCGCACGCCTCGGTGGGACCATTCGCGCGGCTGCGCCCGGGCGCGCGCCTCGGCGCCAAGGTCAAGATCGGCAATTTCGTCGAGGTCAAGAACGCCACGTTCGGCGAGGCCGCGCAGGCAAGCCACCTCGCCTATGTGGGGGACGCCGAGATCGGGGCCCGCGCCAATATCGCCGCCGGCGTCATCACCTGCAATTATGATGGCTTCCACAAGCATCGCACCGTGATCGGGCCGGAGGCCTTCATCGGCTCCGACACCGCGCTCGTGGCCCCGGTGCGGGTGGGCGCGCGCGCCTATACCGCCTCCGGCTCCGTGATCACCGAGGACGTGCCCGATGGGGCGCTCGCGCTCGCGCGCAGCCGCCAGAGCGTGAAGCCGGGCTGGTCCGAGCGCTTCCGCGCCGCGCGCGAAGCCCGCGCCGTGAAGGACAAGCCATGAGCGAAGCCGCCGATATCGCCAAGATCAGCGCCGCCGCCGCCGCGCTCGATCAGATCCGGGACGGCATGATCGTCGGCCTCGGCACGGGCAGTACGGCGGCGCATTTCGTGCGCCTCCTGGGCCAGCGGGCTTTGGACGGGCTGCGCGTCAAATGCGTGCCCACATCCGAGCGCACGCGGGAACTTGCCGAGATCATGGGGCTTGAGCTCCTCTCGATGGACAAGGTCTCGCGGATCGACGTCACGGTCGACGGCGCCGACGAGATCGATCCCGCCTTCCGCCTCCTCAAGGGCGCCGGCGGCGCGCTGCTGCGCGAGAAGATCGTGGCCGCCGCTTCCGACCATCTGATCGTGATCGCCGATGAGAGCAAGCTCGTGGACGTGCTGGGGGCAGCGCCCCTCCCGGTGGAGGTGACGCCCTTCGGCGTCGCCACCACGGCGCAGAAAATCTATTCCGCACTGAAAGCCGCCGGCTGCGCGGGGCGGGAAGCGGCGCTGCGCGAGGCCGGCGGCAAGCCTTACCTGACCGACCAGGGCCACCATATCCTCGATTGCCGCTGCGCCATGATCCCCGATCCCGAGGCGCTGGACCTGGCCCTCAACGCGATCCCCGGCGTGGTCGAGCACGGCCTGTTCTTGGGCCTAGCGCGCACCATCATTATCGGGCGCCCGCGCGGCGCCGAGATTCGCGAGAAACAATGAGCTACGATTTCGACCTCTTCACCATCGGCGCGGGCTCGGGCGGGGTGCGCGCCACGCGCATGGCGGCGATGGCGGGCGCGCGCACGGCGATCGCGGAGGAGTTCCGGGTCGGGGGCACGTGCGTGATCCGCGGCTGCGTGCCCAAGAAGCTGTTCGTCCACGCCGCCGATTTCGCCCAGACCTTCCGCCAGGCGGCGCATTTCGGCTGGCGCCTCGACACCCCGCGGTTCGACTGGACGACCCTGCGCGACAACGTGGCGCGGGAGGTGGACCGGCTCTCGGGCATCTATTCCCGCAACCTGATGAATAGCGGTGTGGAGGTGCTGCACGAGCGCGCCGAGATCGTGGACGCCCACACCGTGCGGCTCGCGCGCACCGGCCGCGCGGTGACGGCCGAGCGCATCCTCGTGGCCACTGGCGGGCGGCCCTACCGCCCCGCGGACCTCCCGGGCCAGGATCTCGCGATCACCTCCGACGACGCCTTCCACCTCGACCATCTGCCCAAGCGCGTTGCGGTGATCGGGGGCGGCTATATTGCGGTGGAGTTCGCCACCATCTTCCACGGCCTCGGCGTCGAGACGACGCTGATCTATCGCGGCGACACTGTGCTGCGCGGGTTCGACGAGGACGTGCGCACCCATATCCACGCCGAACTGATCCGCCAGGGCGTGCGGGTGGTGACCGGCGCCGGGCTCGCGAGCATAGAGAAGCGGGGCGAGGCGCTCGTGACGAAGCTCGCCTCGGGCGAGGAATTCGAGAGCGACAAGGTGATGCTCGCCGTGGGGCGCGAACCGTACACGCAGGGCTTAGGCCTCGAGCAGGCGGGCGTGGCGCTGAACGCCCGCGGGGCGGTGGTCGTGGACGCCTATTCCCGGACCAATGTCGCCTCCATCTACGCCGTGGGCGACGTGACGGACCGCCTGAACCTGACGCCGGTGGCGATCCGCGAAGGCCAGGCTTTCGCCGAGACAATCTATTACAACCGCCCCACCGCCTTCGACCACGCCGACGTGCCCACCGCCGTCTTCAGCCGCCCCCCTGTCGGCGCCGTCGGCCTCAGCGAACGCGAAGCGCGGATGCGATTCGGCGCGGTGGACATCTACACCACGACCTTCCGCCCGATGCGCAACGTGATCGCCCACGACGATGAACGCACGCTGATGAAGCTCGTGGTGCGCCCTAGCGACAACGTCGTCCTCGGCGTGCACATCGCCGGTCAGGACGGGCCGGAAATGATCCAGCTCGCCGCCATCGCCGTAAAGGCCGGCCTCACCAAAGCCCAATGGGACGCCACCTGCGCCCTGCACCCCACCGCCGCCGAAGAATTGGTGACCCTGCGCGAAAAAGCCCGCCCCATCACCCACGCCGGCGAGGCGTGAGCGCGTTCCCGCGCATTCGTTGCGTGCGTTAACGGAACGGCTACGATCGGGGGCGAGGGTGCGGGCTTTGTTGGGTCTGAAGGAGCGCTTATGGGCGCGCGGCTGATTTCGATCATCAATATGAAGGGCGGGGTGGGGAAATCCACGACCGCGGTTTCGCTGGCCGAGACCTTGGCCGCCCATCATCGCCGGCGCGTTTTGCTGATCGATCTCGATCCTCAGACCAATTCCTCGATCATGGCGGCCGGCCCCGACGTCTGGAGCGCGATGCGCGACGCCGAGCGCACGCTCGACGTCTATTTCGAGGCCTACGCCACCGGGCGCGAGAGGCCGGCGTTCAAATCCCTGGTGGAACGCAATGTCAGCGATCTCACCGGCCGGCCGGACGTGGCGCTGATCGCCTCGGCGCCGGAATTCCGCAATGTCGAGCGCGACATGATCGAGAGCTTCGTCAAGAAGGGCTTTCTCGTCGATGCGATCCAGCGGCGCGTGTGCGAGTGGTTTGCGCAGGGCCTGAAAACGGTCTGGACCGAGTTCGATTTCGTGCTGATCGATTGCCCGCCAGGCATCTCGCTGTTTGCGGAAGCGGCCCTAATCGCAGCCGATGCGATCCTCGTGCCCACCATCCCCGATTACGTTTCGCGCCTGGGTCTCATCGCGTTCCGCCGCCGCGCGCTGACCTTGATCAACCAGCGGCGCGGAGCCGCCTCGGAGCTGTTCGTGCTCGCCACGAAATACGACGAGGACATGTCGCTCCATCGCTCGGAGGCCGATCTGCTGGCGGACAATTTGGGGCATTCCATGTTCCGGCTGCGCGTGCCCCAGCATGTGGACATCGCGCGCGCGGCCGAATGGTCCGACACCCCGCGCACCTTCGAGCAGAAATACGGGGGCGCGGCGGATATCATGCGCGAACTGGGCGAGGAATTCCTCGCCAAGGTGGACAAGGTTCCCGCCCTATGAGCCTCAACCAGGCGCTCAACGAGATTTTGAGGGCCATTCGCGAGGAGGTGGCGCAGAATCCGCGCTTCAAGAAGCGCCTGGAGGAAGCGCTCGCCGCCTATCAGCCGCAGCGCCGGCGCGCCCGCGCCTTGAGCCCCGCCGGCGCCGCGCAGCGGCCTACGCCTACCCCTACGTCTGCGCCTGCGCCCGCCGCCCCTCCGCCCCCTGTAGAACCGGCGCCCGCGCCGCTCCCGCCCGCCGCCGAGACGCTGAACCCGATCGCGCTTTTCTCCCGCGTGGGAGAGGAGGGCCTGCGCGCGGCGCTCGCCGGGCCTGGCCTCTCGCGCGCGGCGCTCGCGGCGCTGGTGGAGGAGCACAATCTCGACCCCGCCGGGACGGTGGCTGAGGCCGAAACGCCCGCCCTGATCGAGCAGATCGTGGCCCAGGCCCGCAAGCGCGTGGAGCGGGACCGCCGCCTGTTCGATTATTGAGACGGCTGCGCGCGCCCGCGAACCACGCTAAGCCGCTCCCGGCCCCGCCGGAACGGACAGGGCGGGGATCACGGGCGGCGGCGTCATGTTTGAGAAAATCCTGATCCCAAATCGCGGCGAGATCGCGGTGCGCATCGTGCGCACGGCGCGGCGCCTGGGCATCCGCACGGTTGTCGCGTTTTCCGAGGCCGATCGTCACGCGCTGGCGGTGGAAATGGCCGATGAGGGCGTGTGCATCGGCCCCGCGCCGGCCGCCCAATCCTATCTCCGCGCCGAGGCGATCATCGCGGCCGCGTACCAGACGGGCGCCGATGCGGTGCATCCGGGCTTTGGCTTTTTGTCCGAGAACGCCGATTTCGCGCGGAGGCTCGCGGCCGAGAAGATCGCCTTCATTGGCCCGAACCCCGACGCCATCGCCGCCATGGGCGACAAGATCATGTCCAAGCGCACCGCCGCGGCCGCCGGGGTCGCGTGCGTGCCCGGCCATATCGGCGAGATAGAGAGCGTCAAGCAGGCGGTGCGGATCGCCGCCGAGATCGGCTATCCGGTGATGATCAAGGCCTCCGCCGGCGGGGGCGGCAAGGGCATCCGCGTCGCGCACACGCGCCAGGCGGTGGAGGAAGGGTTTCCCGCCGTGCGCGCCGAGGCCAGGGGCGCGTTCGGGGACGATCGCGTGCTGATCGAGAAATTCATTCCCGCCCCGCGCCACATCGAGATCCAGGTGCTGGGGGACAAGCACGGCGGCCTCGTGCATTTGTTCGAGCGCGAATGCTCGATCCAGCGGCGCAACCAGAAGGTAATCGAGGAGGCGCCGTCCGCGCTGCTCGACCCCGCCACCCGCGCGGCGATGGGCGCCCAGGCGGTCGCGCTGGCCCGGGCCGTCGGGTATGACAGCGCCGGCACGGTCGAGTTCGTGGCCTCGGGCGCCGACAAGAGCTTCTATTTTCTGGAGATGAACACCCGCCTGCAGGTGGAGCATCCGGTGACGGAGGCGATCACGGGGCTTGACCTCGTTGAGCAGATGATCCGCTCGGCGGCGGGGGAGCGGCTGCCCTTCGCGCAGGAGGATCTCGCCATCAACGGCTGGGCGGTGGAGGGCCGGATCTACGCCGAGGACCCCGGCCGGGACTTCCTGCCCTCGATCGGGCGCCTGCGGCGCTATCGTCCGCCCGCTGAGGGCCTTGTCGGGGACGAGAGCGTGCGCATCGATTCCGGGGTCCGGGAAGGCGACGAGATATCCACCTTCTACGACCCCATGATCGCCAAACTGATCACCCACGCGCCGACCCGCCTCAAGGCGATCGAGGCGCAGGCGCGCGCGCTTGACCGCTTCGTGATCGAGGGCGTGGAGAATAACATCGCCTTCCTGGGCGCGGTGATGGAGGAGGAGCGCTTCCGCGCGGGCGACTTCACCACCGGCTACATCAAGGAGCGCTTCCCCGAGGGCTTCAAGGGCGTCACGCCAAGCCCCGCCCAGCGCGTGCTGCTGTTAAGCGCCGCAGCCTTCGCGCATACGCTTCGCGCCCAGCGCGCCCACCAGATCTCGGGCCAGATCGCAGGACGGGTGTGGGCGGACGGCGCGCGGGATTGGCGGGTGCTGGCGGCGGGCGAGGCGAGCGAGGCTCATGTCACGCTCAACGCCGCCGGCGCGCTGGTGCGGATCGGGACGGCGGCGGGGCCCCATATTCTCGAAAGCGCGTGGCGGCCGGGGAACCCGGTGCTGTCAGGCCGCTTCGACGGGGAAGCGTTCGCGGTGAAGATCAAGGTGCTGGCGGAGGGCTATGCGTTGCGTTTTCGGGGCGCTCGCCTCGACGCCATCGTATGCACCGCCCGCGCGGCCGAACTGCACGCTTTGCTGCCGGCCAAGCACGCGCCTGACACGTCAAACCGTATTGTGTCCCCCATGGCGGGGCTCGTGGTTGCGATCGAGGCGGCGCCGGGGCAGGCGGTGAAGGCCGGTGATGGCGTGGCGGTGGTGGAGGCGATGAAGATGCAAAACATCATTCGCGCCGAGCGGGACGGCGTCGTCGCCAAGGTTCATGCCGCCGCAGGCGAAAGCGTGGCCGCGGACGCGCTGCTGATCGAGTTGGCGCAATGATCCGTATACGGTGCGGCGGCGCTTAAGAGGAGCGCGCGGCGATCACGTCTGCGGCGGCCTGGGCGCCGCGCGCAGCGAGCACGGCCGCCAGGCGGCGCGCCTCGTCGCGCATCTGGGCCTCGAACGCGTCAGCGGGCTGGGCGGCGGCGGCGGCGGCCAGCACGCGGGCGGCTTTTTCCGCGTTCGACTTGGGATCGAGCTCCAGCAGGGCCACGGCGTAGAGCAGGCCCACGACCGGATCGGGCCCGCCGAGCGCGAGCGCCTTGTCGAACGCGGCCGAGCCCTTGGCGACGCTTGCGCCCATCAGCGAGGCGCCGGCCCGCCCGCCGCGCCGCACCACTTCCAGATGCCAGCCGCCGAGCAGAGCGTGGGCCCAGGCATCGTTCGGATCGAGCGCCAGCGCCTCCTCGATCAGGGTGCGCCCGCGCTGGGCGTAGCGGTGGCGCGCGGCCTCCATCAAGCCGGCGCGGCGTCCTTTCAACCCGAGGCCCAGGGCGAGCTGGAGGCGGGCCCGCACCGAGGAGGGCTCCTTGCGCAGCGCGGCCGTGGAATGGCGCATCGCCCGCTCGATCGCGGCGCGCCGGTCAGGGCTCGTGCCGGAGATGCAATCGGCCATCAAAGCCTGTGAGGCGAGCAGCAGGCCGTCCAGATCGCCCAGCGCCTCGCCGGCCTCGGCGGCGGCCTGATAACGGCCCGCCGCATAATCGGCGCGGGCGGCCGCAAGGTCATCGGCGCGCGCGGGCGCGGCCAGAAAGAGCAAGAGGATCGAGAAAAGGGCCCGGCGCATGCGTCTGGTCTCCCGTCGCCCTTATCATAGACGCGCAGGCGGCGGGGTAAACCGGGCTTATGCGGCGGGCGGGGGATTCATTTCAGCCGGGCCCGGATCAATTGCTCAGTTTCCGCCACGCCGAAAATAGCCGCGAAAGAGCCGAAGCGCGGGCCTTGCGGCTGGCCCAGCAGAACCTCGTAAAGCGCGGTGAACCAATCGCGCAGCGGCTCGAAAGCGTGGGCTTTGCCGACCTCGTAGGTCAACGTCTGGAGCGTTTCGGCGTCGGCGTCCGGGGCAGTCGCGGCAAGGCGTTGGGCCAGATCCTCGAGCGCTGCGCGCTCGGCCGGGCTTGGCGGGCGGAAGCGCTTGGCTGGGCGTACGACGTCGTCGTAATAGGCCAGCGCATAGCCGCACAGACGGTCCAGCAGCGGGTTGTTGGCGGGCGTGACGCCCGGGGCGTATTTGGCG
>JANNOI010000013.1:0-36491 GCA_031398975.1 Alphaproteobacteria bacterium
TTGATTCAATCCAATCGAGAACCGCTCTAGGTGTGCGTTCTGAGCGGGTTGTTCACGGGAGCTGAAACCGGGACGCTGGTGGTTGCGACGCCAACCATTCTCCTGGGAGACCCCCGTGAACGCGCACAGGAATGCCAGAACCACGCCGCATATTCGAGAGTTGATCGTCGCCCGTCATGAGGCGGGCTGGGAGACCGGCGAGATCGCCGAGGCCATCGGCGTCTCGCGGCGCACGGTGCACAAATGGCGCGCCCGGTTTCGCCACGGTGGCCGTGCGGCGCTTCAGAACGGCTCGAGCGCGGCGCGGCGGATCGCGGGTCGGCTGAGCGATCGCACCATCGCGCTGATCGTGCGTCTGCGGCGCGAGCACCGGCTCACCGGCGCCGACATCGCCCGGCGCCTCAACCTGAAGCGCGCCACGGTCGCGGGCTGGCTGACGCGACTGGGTCTTGGACGCCTCGCCCGGCTGTCCCCGCCCGAACCGCCACGCCGCTACGAACGCGAACGCGCCGGCGAACTCATCCACATCGACACCAAGAAACTCGGCCGTTTCGCCCGTCCCGGCCACCGCGTCACCGGCGATCGCACGGGCCAGAGCAGCGCCCGCGGCGCCGGCTACGACGCCGTTCATGTCGCCATCGACGACGCCACCAGGCTCGCCTACGTCGAGATCCTGCCCAATGAAAAACGCGCCAGCGCCATCGGCTTCCTGATCCGCACGCTGCGCTTCTTCCGCAGTCACGGCGTCAACGTCGAACGCGTCATGACCGACAACGGCTCGGCCTACAAATCGCACCGCTTCCGCAAAGCCCTGCGGCTGCTGAAGATCAGGCACATCCGCACCCGGCCCTACACCCCGCGCACCAATGGCAAGGCTGAACGCTTCATCCAGACCTTGCTGCGCGAATGGGCCTATGTGAAAGCCTACCCGTCGTCGCGCCGCCGCAACGCCGCCCTCCCGGCCTTCATCGACCGCTACAATCGCAAACGGCCCCATGCTAGCCTCGCCGGCAAATCACCAGCCGACGCGCTCGCGCTCAAACGCTGAACAACGGACTCGGAAACGACAACTAGACCGCTTTCCGATGAAGGGGACGCCGGTTCAGCGTCACAAAATGCGCCCAGCAACGAGCCGCTATCCGGCCTTGGCGGCCGTCATCAGGTAATTGATCCCGCAATCCAGGCCCATCTCCCAGCGGCCCGAGAGCGGGCGGTACACCATGCCGTAGGGCCCGCGCACGTCGAGGCCCAGGAGGCCCTGCAGGGCGTCGCGGAGTTCCTCGGGCTTGACCAGCTTGTCGAAATCGTGCGCGCCGGGGGGCAGCCAGCGCAGGATGCGCTCGGCCCCCACAATGGCCAGCGCGAACGCCTGGGGCGTGCGGTTGATGGTGGACACGATCAGCAGCCCGCCCGGCTTCACCATGGTCGCGCAGGCGACGAGGAAGGCGTTCTTGTCCCGCACATGTTCCACGATCTCGAGCGCCAGCACCACGTCGAACGCTTCGGGCGCATCGGCGGCCAGATCCTCCGCGGCGGCGCAGCGATAGGCGATCTCCTTGCAGATGCCTGCAGCGTGGGCTTTGGCGGCGGCGATGTTCTCGGGCGCGGCGTCGAGGCCCGTGACGCGGGCGCCGAGCCGCGCGATCGGCTCGGTGACCAGCCCCCCGCCGCAGCCGACGTCGACGATCTCTAGCCCCTGCAAGGGCCGGCGCGTGGCGCTCGCGTCGATGCTGAAATGCCGCACGATCTCGTCGCGGATGAAGCCCAGCCGCGTCGGGTTCATCCGGTGGAGCGGCGCAAACTTGCCCCGCTCGTCCCACCACTGATCCGCGATCGCGGAAAACTTGCGGATTTCGCGCGCGTCTACGGTGCGTGGGGCTTCAGGGCTGAAAGGCTCGGCCACGATGCTCATGTCGGTTATTGCGCCCCTTTCCCTCCCGCCGCTACGAGGTTGTGCCAGGCGGGGCCCGCGTCAAGCGCGTTGTGGCCAAGCTCGCAAAACTTGTGCTAGAGGCTTCACGGTTTGATTACTTAACGAGATCCAGGAAACCCTCCGGCGCTTAAGGTCGGGGCGGAATTTGCATCTCAAAACCGCGTGACACTTTTCTGAAACGGCCGTAGAGCCGCGCTTCGGAGCAGAGGGGCGGATGGGCCGCATCGTACTGAAGTTCGGCGGCACGTCGGTCGGCGATGTGGAGCGCTTGCGCCGGGTCGCGCGCATCGTTGCGGCCGCGCGCGCGCCCGGAACCGGGCTTGCGGTCGTGGTGTCGGCCATGGCGGGCGAGACGGACCGGCTGCTGCGCCTGGCGCGCGACGCGGGCGGGGCGCTACAGGGCCTGGCAGACGCGCAAGGCGGCTTCGACGACGAGTGCGACGTCGTGGTGTCTACGGGCGAGCAGGTGACGACCGGGCTCCTGGCGCTGGCGCTGCGGGCGGCCGGGGTTCCCGCGCGCTCCTGGCAGAATTGGCAAATCCCCATCGTATCGGACGCCTCCCACGCCCGCGCGCGGGTGGACTCCATCGCCGAGGCCGAGCTCGGCGCGGCGATCGATGCGGGCGAGGTGGCGGTTATCCCGGGCTTCCAGGGCGTAACGCCGGGCCGGCGGATCGCCACGCTGGGCCGCGGCGGCTCGGATACGAGCGCGGTGGCCGTGGCGGCGGCGCTGAAGGCGGAGCGCTGCGACATCTATACCGACGTGGACGGCGTCTACACCACCGATCCGCGGATCGTCGCCAAGGCCCGCCGGCTGGAGAAGATCTCCTACGAGGAGATGCTGGAGATGGCTTCGCTGGGCGCCAAGGTGCTGCAGACCCGCTCGGTCGAGCTCGCGATGGCCCAGCGCGTGCCGGTGCGGGTGCTGTCAAGCTTTGTGGAGCCGGGCGAGCCCAATCCCGGCACCCTGGTATGCGACGAGGATGAGATCGTGGAGAAGCAGATCGTTTCAGGCGTCGCCTATAGCCGCGACGAGGCCAAGATCACGCTCCTGGGCGTGGCCGACCATCCGGGCGTGGCCGCGGAGATTTTCGGCCGCCTTGCGGACGCCAATATCAATGTGGACATGATCGTCCAGAGTGAGGCGCGCCAGGAGGGCGCCCAGAACATCGTGTTCACCGCGCCGGACCGCGAGGCCCGCCGCGCCCAGGACGTGCTGGGCGCCCATCGCGACGCGATCGGCTATGAGGATCTGCACGTGCGCCGGGACGTGGCCAAGGTTTCGGTGATCGGGGTGGGCATGCGCAGCCATGTGGGCGTGGCGCGCACCATGTTCGCGGCGCTGGCGGCCAAGGGCATCAATATCGAGGCGATCGCCACGTCCGAAATCAAGATTTCAGTGCTGATCGACGCGCAATACACCGAACTAGCCGTGCGCGCGCTGCACACCGCCTACGGGCTCGATTCCGAGGTCTGACCGGGAGGCGCGCTGGATCGCGGTTGCGATGCGATGGCGGGGGATCGGGATTGTCGGCTATGGGTTGATCGCGTCGTCGCACGGCGAACCGGCGTCCGCTTCGTCGGGAAATGCTTTAAGCTAGCGTCGAAGCGGGTTCGCGCATCCCGCTTGCAGGAGGCACGTCATTGCCGGCCCCACCTTCGACCCTCGGCGGCTCGCGGATCCTCCTGCGCAAGCTCAGAGAGATCATGGAGGCGGGCGGGTCCGCGCAGGGGCGTCTTGACCGCCTGGTCGTGATGATCGCGGCCACGATGGTGGCCGATGTCTGCTCTATCTATCTGAAGCGCGGCCGCGCTTATGAGCTGTTCGCCACCGAAGGGCTGAAGCCCGACGCCGTCCACCGCACCAAGATGAAGGAGGGCGAGGGGCTCGTCGGCCTCGTGGCGGAAACCGCCCGCCCCCTCAATATCGCCGACGCCCCCAACCACGAGCGCTTCTCCTACCGGCCGGAGACGGGCGAGGATCCCTATTCCTCCTTCCTGGGCGTGCCGATCGTGCGTTCGGACCGGGTGTTCGGCGTGCTGGTGGTGCAGAACAAGGTCGCCCGCATCTACACCGAGGATGAGGTCGAGGCCCAGCAGACCATCGCCATGGTGCTGGCGGAGATGGTGGCGGCCGGCAATTTCGGCGATCTGCGGGGGCTCGCGGAGGTCGAGGTCGTGCCGTCGCGGCCGGAGCGGCTGACGGGGCGGTCCTTCTCGGAGGGGCTGGCGATCGGGGTGGCGGTGCTGCACGAGCCCCACGCCCCCTTGGGCCGCATGATCGCCGACGACCCCGTCCAGGAAGAGGCGCGCCTGGCGGAGGCGCTGGCGGAGGTGCGCGACGCGCTCGATCATCTGGTCGATGGCGAGCAGGGCAGGCTCTCGGGCCCCTCGCGCGAGGTGCTGGAGACGTTCCGCCTCCTGGCGCAGGACCGGAGCTGGGAGACGCGGCTGCGGGACGGGGTGCGCGCGGGCCTTTCCGCGGAGGCCGCCGTCGAGCGCGCACGCCAGGACCACCGCGCCCGGATGCAGGCCGCCCGCGATCCCTATCTGCGCGAACGCCTGCACGATCTGGAGGATCTGGACAACCGCCTGCTGCGCGCGCTCGCCCGGGCTGAAAGCCCCGGCGCGCAAATCCTGCCCGAGGACGCGATCCTGGTGGCGCGCGACATTGGGCCCGCCGAATTGCTCGAATACGACGTGAAGCGGCTGAAAGGGGTGGCGCTGGAGGAGGGTGGGGCCTCCTCGCACGCCGTGATCGTGGCGCGCGCGCTGGGGATACCCATGGTGGGGCGTCTGGCGGGGCTGGTGCCGCGGGTGGAGGCAGGCGACCCGCTGGTGCTGGATGGAGAGCAGGGCGAGGCGCACCTGCGCCCGCAGGGCGAGATCCTCTCCGCCTACGCCCAGCGCTTCGCGCTGCGCTCGGCCCGGGCGGCGGAGTTTGCGCGCCTGCGCGACAAGCCCTCAAGGACCCGGGACGGGCGCGACGTCACGCTGCTGCTGAATGCAGGCCTGGCGCTGGACGTGCAGCACATCCGCGACGCCGGCGCGGAAGGGGTGGGGCTGTTCCGCACCGAATTCCAGTTCATGGTGTCAGAGACGATGCCGCGCCTGGAGGCCCAGACCCGCCTTTACGGCGACGTGCTGGACGCGGCCGGGACCGCCCCGGTCACCTTCCGCACCCTAGATCTGGGCGGGGACAAGGTGCTGCCCTATGTGGTCGCCGAGCGGGAGGAGAACCCAGCCCTGGGCTGGCGCGCCCTGCGCATCGGGCTCGATCGCCCGGCCCTGCTGCGCTACCAACTGCGCGCCCTGATCAAGGCGGGCCAGGGCCGGCATCTGCGCATCATGTTCCCCCTCGTCACGACCGTGGACGAGATGGAGGCCGCGCGCGCCCTGCTCGACCGCGAGCTCGCCTGGGCCGCCCGCCACGGCCGCGCCATGCCCGCGCGCCTCGACGTGGGCGCCATGCTGGAGGCGCCGGCGCTGGCGTTCGCGCTCGACACGCTGCGCGGCCGCGCGGACTTCCTCTCCATCGGCACCAACGACCTAATGCAATATTTCTTCGCCGCCGATCGGGGCAATCCGCGCGTGTCGGATCGTTATGATCTGTTAAGCAGCCCCGCGCTGCGCTTCCTGCGCCACATTCGCGCCGCCGCCGCCGAAGCGGGCCTGCCCCTGTCCATTTGCGGGGAGGCGGCGGGGCGCCCGCTCGAGGCGATGGCGCTGGTGGGTTTAGGTTTTAACCGCCTTTCCATGCCCGCTTCCGGGGTGGGGCCGGTCAAGCGCATGGTGCTTTCCCTGGATGCAGGACGCCTGCAGAAGGCGCTCGAAGCGCTGCTGGAGACGGCGGGAGGAAGCCTGCGTGAGGAGCTGTTAACGTTTGCGAAACGTGAAGCAGTGATGTTGTAACGCGTTGAAACCGGACACTGCGGGCCTTACACATAGCAGCGGCGCAGAACTTGCGTTCACCCAAGGTGGCGGGGACCCTCTTGCGGGCGATTCGAACGATGTTCCAGCCTCAGGCTGCCAATGACCACGCGACCGAGCCCGGCGCTCCGCTTCGGAAAAATCCGGGGCGGGCGGACCTTCCGGCGATCGATCCCAATCTGCGCGCCGGCGCCAAGCTCGCCTTGGCGCGCCAGATCCGCGGGCTGACGCTCGACCAGGTGGCCGAACGCACGCGCGTGCGGCGGGACTATCTCGAGGCGCTCGAGATGATGAACGTGAAGCTGCTGCCGGGCCGGGCCTATGCGCTCGCCTATCTGCGCAGCTACGCCACGGTGCTGGGGCTTGAGCCCGAAGCCCTGCTGGCGCAATTCCAGGTCGAATCGGCGCTGACGCGCGAGGACGCCAAGGCCCAGCTCCGCAACCCCGAATCCAAGCCTCGCCATGAGCGCCCCTGGCTTGCCGCCGTGGCGATCGCAGCACTTGCGGTGGGCTTCCTGGGCTGGCGCGCCTGGGAGGATCGCGACCGCGACCCCCGCCTCCAAACCGCCGAGCGCAGCGCCCCCGCGCCCGCGCCCGAACCCGTCCTGCTCCCGCGCGAGCCCGAGCCTGCGGTCGCCCCCGCGCCGGGCGAGGCCGCCGCCGTGCCTGCCGCCGCCGCCGCGGTGGTGGTGGAGCTGAAAGCGCTGGCCCCCGCCTGGCTCGAGGTCCGCGGGCCGGACGGAACCATCTTCCTGTCGCGCACCCTGCAGCCGGGGGACCGCTACCGCCCCGATATCGGCGCCGGTTGGACCGTCCACGCCCGGGACGGCGCAGCGTTCGAAGTGTCCCTGGACGGGCGTGTCGTGGGACTGCTCGGCGAGGCGCAGGCCCCGGTTCTGGGCCGCAAGGTCGATACGCTGGCGGAAAATTACGCCGTTGCGCCCTCCTCAGCCGCGCCTGCGGCCGCGGGCGGGCCTGCAGCCGCCGCGCCCAAGCCCGCCAGTGCTGCGCCGGCGCCCGCCCCGGCCGCGCAGGCGCCCCCGGAGGCCGCCCCCGCCACCGCCCCTGAACCGGAAATCCTGCCGCCCGCGGCCAGCGGCGTCCCCGCCGGCTAAACGCCCTAGACCCTTTCCCGAAATCAATCCAATCGGGCACCGCTCTAGCGTGGGATGTGGAGGTAGGGGGTGCGCCGTGATAGGGTCGCGCCCATGCCCATCGTGCTCACCGCGCCCTCTCCGGAACCCTACGAACGGCTCGGCTTCACTGTCGAGGATGTGCGGCGCATGCTGGAGACCGGCGTGCTGGACCCAGACGGTCGGTTTGAGCTGATCGACGGGGAAATCATCCCGATGCAGGCCCACAATCCCCCCCACATGCGCGTCAAACGCTGGCTGCTCTACGTGATCGCCCATCATCTCGGGGATTCCGCGTGGGTCGACAGCGAGCCCAGCCTCTATCTCGATCCCCAGCGCGAATTCACCTTGCCCGATATCGTCGTCTATCCGCGCGCGCTCGGCCCCGAGGAGGTGCGCGGCGCGGACGTCTTGTGGCTGATTGAGGTGGCGGATACGACTTTAAAGAAGGATCGGGGGCGCAAGGCCGCCCTCTATGCCCGCCATGGGGTGCGCGATTATTGGGTGGTCGAGGCGGGCGCGCGGACCACTTTTGTCTACCGCAACCCAGAGGGCGGGGCATACCCGCCGCCCCAGCGCTTCGACGCCGATGCGGAACTCGCGCCGCTGGCCTTCCCGGAGCTGAAATTACGCATGCGCGACGCGCCTTAATTGCCTACATCAAGCCCATGGACAGCGGCGGCCCCACCCACCTGCATGACATCCGCCCCTGGCGGCGGATCGACCGACGCAAATCGCGCCAGATCATGGTAGGCCGCGTGGCCGTGGGCGGGGACGCGCCGATCAGCGTCCAGACCATGACGAACACCCCCACCAGCGACGCCGGCGCCACGATCGACCAGATCCGCACGATGGAGGAGGCCGGGGCCGATATCGTGCGCGTGTCCTGCCCGGATGAGGACTCCACCCGCGCCTTCCGCGCGATCGCCAAGGCGGCCGCGGTCCCCCTGGTGGCGGACATCCATTTCCACTATCGCCGCGCCATCGAGGCCGCGGAAGCGGGCGCGGCGTGCCTGCGCATCAATCCCGGCAATATCGGCGCCCCCCAGCGCGTGCGCGACGTGGTGCAGGCGGCGAAGGATTTCGGCTGCTCGATCCGGATCGGGGTGAATGCGGGCTCGCTCGAGCCCCACCTCTTGGAGAAATATGGCGAGCCCTGCCCCGAGGCGATGCTGGAAAGCGCGCTGTTCCACGCCAACCTGCTCGAAGAGCACGATTTCCGCGCCTACAAGATCAGCGTGAAGGCCTCCGACCCGTTCCTCACGGTTGCGGCCTACCAGCTCCTCGCGGACGCGACCGACGCGCCCTTGCATCTGGGCGTCACCGAGGCGGGCGGCCTGCGGATCGGCATCACCAAAAGCGCCATCGGCATCGGCTCGCTGCTTTGGGCCGGCATCGGCGATACGATCCGGGTGTCGCTGTCCGCGGAGCCGGTGGAGGAGGTCAAGGCCGGGTTCGACATCCTGAAAAGCCTCGGCCTGCGCACCCGCGGGGTGAACATTATCGCCTGCCCCTCCTGCGCGCGGCAGGGCTTCGACGTGATCCGCACCGTGGAGACGCTCGAGCAGCGGCTCGCCCACATCGTGGAGCCGATCTCGCTGTCCATTATCGGGTGCGTGGTGAACGGGCCGGGCGAGGCGCTGCTCACCGATCTCGGCTTCACCGGCGGCGGCAAGGGCGCGGGGATGATCTACGTTTCTGGAAGGCCGGACCATAAGCTCGGCAATGAGGGCATGATCGAGCATATCGTCGATCTGGTGGAGCGGCGCGCCGCCGCGATCCGGGCGGCGCCCCCGCATGCATCCTGACCTCCAATCCACCGCCGATTACCTCTACGCCCTCTCCCGAACCGCTCTGGAGCAGGGCGGCTCGTTCGCGCCGTTCGCCACCGGGCTGACCATGGCGGGAGAGCGCACCCATTCAAGCACCGATCTGCCCGTGGACGCCTCCACCCCGGGCGAGCACGTGGCCGCGCTGCTCGCGGTGCTGCAGGAGCAGGCCCCGGGCCTGGCCGCCGCAGGCGTGGCGTTCGACAGCGCGCTCGCGTCCCCGCAAGGGTCCCGCCCCGCGATCTGCCTGCATATCGAGCGTAGGGAGGGCGAGGCGGTGCAGATTTTTGCGCCCTATGTCCGCGCGCCCGGCGGCGCGCCGGCGTTCGAGGAGCCCCTGGTTCAGGACGCGGCTGCGCGCATCTTCGCCCCCTGATCCTCGCCCTAATCCGGCCCCAGATTCGCCCCGTGAGATGACAAAGCCCGCGCGTCCGTTCAAAACCTGAGCCCATGTTCCTCTCGCGGCTGGAAGGCCTTCTCTCCCAGGCTCTGGACCGGTTCGCCTGGATCGAGCACCGCTTGGCCGCCGGCCCCGATGGCGGGGAGATCATGCGCCTGGGCAAGGAGCACGCCGAGCTGAAGCCGGTCGTGGAGGCGGTGCTGGCCATGCGCGCCGCCCGGGCGGAGCGCGCCGAGCTCGAGGGCTTGCTGGACGATGGGGAAATGGGCGCGCTCGCCCGCGAAGAGATCGCGCGCCTCGACGCGAAGCTGCCCGAACTCGAGCACGCCGCCCATGTCCTGCTGCTGCCGAAGGACAAGGACGAGGAAGCCTCCGCCATCCTCGAAATCCGCGCCGGCACGGGGGGCGAGGAGGCGGCCCTGTTCGCGGGCGATCTGTTCCGGATGTACCAGCGTTATGCGGCCCTGAAGGGCTGGCGCGTGGAGGTGGAGGACGCCTCGGAGAGCGATCTGGGCGGCTATCGCGAGATCATCGCCAGCATTGCGGGGGAGGGCGTGTTCGGGCGGCTGAAATACGAAAGCGGCGTGCACCGGGTCCAGCGCGTGCCCGAGACGGAGGCCGGCGGGCGCATCCATACCTCCGCGGCGACCGTCGCCGTCCTGCCTGAGCCGACGGACATGGACGTGGCGATCGAGGACAAGGACATCCGCATCGATACGATGCGCGCCTCCGGCGCCGGGGGCCAGCACGTGAACAAGACCGATAGCGCCGTGCGCATCACCCACATCCCCACCGGCATCGTGGTGGTGAGCCAGCTCAAATCCCAGCACCAGAACCGGGTGCAGGCCATGAAGGTGCTGCGCGCGCGCCTCTATGACCTCGAGCGCGCCAAGCAGGCCGCCGCCCGCGCCGCCGACCGCAAGGGCCAGGTCGGGTCCGGGGACCGCTCCGAGCGCATCCGCACCTATAATTTCCCCCAAGGCCGCCTCACCGACCACCGCATCAATCTGACGCTCTATGCGCTGCCCGAGATCCTGGCCGGGGCGGGCCTCGATCCGGTGCTCGACGCGCTGGCCGCGGACGAACGCGCCGCCAAGCTTGCGGCTTTGGAGGACTAGGCGCCCATGGGCCTCACCCTCGTCTCGGCCTGGACCCTGGCGCGCACGCGGCTGCAGGCGGCCGGGGTGGATAGCCCCGTCCTTGATGCGCGGATGCTGGTGGAGGCGGCCGCCGGGGTCGCGCGGCTCGATATCATCGTCGATCCCTATCGCGCGCTCACAGAGGCGGCGGAGCAGACGCTCGAGGTCCTCCTCGTGCGCCGCGAGGCGCGCGAGCCCGTGGCCCAGATCCTGGGCGTGAAGCCGTTCCGCCGCCACGTGTTCAAGGTCTCGCCCGCGGTGCTGACGCCGCGTCCGGAGACGGAGCTGGTCGTGGGCGTCGCGCTGGAGCTTGTGGCGCCGGATGCGCCTGCGCGGGTGCTGGATCTCGGCGTCGGTTCGGGCGCGATCCTTCTTTCCATCCTGGCCGAGCGCCCGCTGGCGACGGGGCTTGGGGTGGATGTGAGCGCGGAGGCGCTGGCGGTGGCGCAGGCCAATCGCGAAGCGCTGGGGCTTCAGGAACGCGCGGAACTCGCGGAAGGCGATTGGGGGGCGGGGCTTGCGGGCCCGTTCGACCTGATCGTCTCCAACCCGCCTTATGTGCGCAGCGGGGCGCTCTCGCTGCTGGCCCCGGAGGTGGTGCGGTACGAGCCGCGGGTGGCGCTGGATGGCGGGCCGGACGGCTATGATTGCTACCGCGCCTTGCTGCCGGACGTGGCCCGCCTGCTCGCCCCGGGCGGGGCGTTCGTGCTGGAGACGGGGGAGGGGCAGGCCGAAGGCGTGTGGGCGCACGCGGTCGCGGCGGGCCTCCACCCGCAGGGCGTGCGGGACGATTATGCCGGCATCGGCCGCATCGTGTTCGGGCGCGGCGGCCCGGATGGGGGCGGCGCGGATGGGGGCGGCGCGGGGCCGGCCCCGGCGTGAAAAAGACCTTGGAAACTCAGGCGACGCACGCTAGCTTTAATGCGGAATTGGCGGACAGGGCGTGCGGGGCGTCGGTTTAAGCCAATATCCAGCAGGCGGCTTGGAAAGCCGCTTACGCTCAGGGCGGCGCGGTTTGCCGGTAGTGGCGAACCTAGGCGTGGCCAGCCGGCGCGGAGCATAACAGGGCTCACTCAGAGACGGACCTCTCGATCCAGCAACCAACGCAGCGCTTGTTCGCCGCAAGGCAAGGGTCGTGGGAAGCGCCGCGCCGAACTCGCGATCAGCCGCATGACGATCTCATGCGCCACACACCCGCACCCGCCGCCACGGCGGATCCGGGCGGCGCCACAAAGGACGGACGGATACATCATGAAGCGTCAACGCGGCCGCGGCCGCAAACCCGGCATGGGCGGCGGCAATGGCGGCGGCGGCGGGGGCGGCAATCACGGCCACCACCCCAACCGCACCCTTGAAAGCACCGGCCCGGATGTGAAGATCCGCGGCTCCGCGGCCCATATCTACGAAAAATATCTCCAGCTCTCGCGTGACGCCCAATCC
The DNA here is from genome assembly GCA_031398975.1 of Alphaproteobacteria bacterium. Lineage (GTDB taxonomy): Bacteria > Pseudomonadota > Alphaproteobacteria > Caulobacterales > Aquidulcibacteraceae > JAKFWI01. The sequence continues at coordinate 11,805 of JANNOI010000013.1, forward strand.
TCCGGGGACCGGGTGATGTCGGAGAGTTACGCGCAATATGCCGAGCATTATCTGCGCATCCTGAAGGCGATGCAGCCCCAGCACGCCGGCCCCGCCCATTTCGAGCAGCGCTTCGGCCAGGATTATGACGAGGACGAGGACGAGGACGGCGACGCCGAGGGCGCCGAGGCCGGCGAAAACAGCGAGGCCTCGGAATACTCGGCGCGGGACCGCAGCCAGGAGCGGGGCGCCCCAGAGCGGGGCGGCCCCGATCGGAATGCCCCGGAGCGGAGTGCGCCAGAGCGGAGTGCGCCAGAGCGGAATGGGCCAGAGCGGAATGGGCCAGAGCGGAGCGCAGAGCGTGCGCCGCGCGAACGCGAGCCGGCGGCGGCGGGCCAGGGCGCGGGCTACGCCCAGGGCGAGGACGGCTTCCGCGGCAATCGCCGCCGGCGCGGTCGCGGCCGGTTCCGCCCGGAAGGCGAACGGGCTCCCCGGCCTGAGGGCGAAGCCCCCGGCCCGGTGGAAGGCTTCGGCGAAAGCGTGCCCGCGTTCGTCGGCGGCGAATAGGTCCCCACCCCGTAAGGCGCGCCTCTTGTGTGGCAAATAGGCCACGCTACCTAGGTCACAGTCGCGTGCCGAGGGCCCCCGGAGGGCCGCCGGCGCACCTGTACGCGGGAGCCGACCTTGGACCTCGAGAAGTTCACCCAGCGCGCGCAGGGCCTGATCCAGGCCGCGCAAACCATCGCCCTGCGCGGCCAGAATCAGCAATTGCAGACCGAGCACCTGCTCAAGGCCTTGCTGGACGATCCCGAGGGGCTCGCCTCGACGCTGCTCCAGGCTGCAGGCGCTGAGCCCGCCAAGGCGCGCCAGGGCGCCGATGCGGCGGTGGCCGCGCTGCCCACCGTCCAGGGCGGGGGGGACAAGCTCTACATGGCCGCCTCCGCCGCCCGCGCGCTCGATGCGGCCCAGCAGGCCGCGCTCAAGGCGGGCGATTCCTACGTCACGGCCGAGCGGCTGCTTTTCGGCCTCGCCATCACGCCGGACGGCAAGGCGGGCGAGATCCTGAAAAAGGCGGGCCTCACGCCGCAGGCGCTGGAGAAGGCGATCGGCGATCTGCGCAAAGGCCGGCCCGCGCATTCGGCCTCCGCGGAGGACCAGTACGACGCGCTGAAAAAATACGCCCGCGACCTCACCGAGGCCGCCCGCAACGGCAAGCTCGATCCCGTGATCGGGCGCGACGAGGAGATCCGGCGCACCATCCAGGTCTTGAGCCGCCGCACCAAGAACAATCCGGTCCTGATCGGGGAGCCGGGCGTGGGCAAGACCGCGATCGCGGAGGGCCTGTCGCTGCGCATCGTCAATGGCGACGTGCCCGAGGGGCTGAAGACCAAGCGGCTCCTGGCGCTGGACATGGGCGCGCTGATCGCGGGCGCGAAGTTCCGCGGCGAGTTCGAGGAGCGCCTGAAGGCGGTGCTCACGGAAGTGCAGTCCGCCGAGGGCCAGATCATCCTGTTCATCGACGAGCTGCACACCTTGGTCGGCGCGGGCAAAGCGGAAGGCGCGATGGACGCGTCGAACCTGCTGAAACCCGCCCTCGCGCGCGGGGAGCTCCATTGCGTGGGCGCCACCACGCTCGATGAATACCGCAAGCACGTAGAGAAGGACGCCGCGCTCGCGCGCCGCTTCCAGCCCGTCTTCGTGGGCGAGCCCAGTGTGGAGGACACCGTCTCGATCCTGCGCGGGCTCAAGGAGAAATACGAGGTCCATCACGGCGTGCGTATCTCGGACGCCGCGATCGTGGCCGCCGCCCAGCTCTCCAACCGCTACATCACCGCCCGCTTCCTGCCCGACAAGGCGATCGACCTGATGGACGAGGCGGCCGCGCGTCTGCGCATGCAGGTCGATTCCAAGCCCGAGGAATTGGACGAGATCGACCGCCGCCTGATGCAGCTGAAGATCGAGGCCGAGGCGCTGAAGAAGGAGAGGGACGAGGCCTCCCGCGAGCGGCTTACCCGCCTGCAGGACGAGATCGCCCGCCTCGAGGCCCGCTCCGGGGAGATCAGCACGCGCTGGCAGGGCGAGAAGCAGAAGCTCGCCGGCGCCACCAAGGCCAAGGAGGAGCTGGACCGGCTCCAGGCCGAACTGGCCGACGCCCAGCGCCGCGGCGATTTCGCCCGCGCGGGCGAGCTCAAATATGGCCGCATCCCGGAGGTGGAGAAGCGCATCGCGGACGCCGAGGGCGGGGGTGACGGCGCCGCGCTGGTGCAGGAAGTGGTGGATGCGGAGGCGATCGCGGCGGTCGTCTCGCGCTGGACGGGCGTGCCGGTGGAGAAGATGCTGGAGGGCGAGCGCGCCAAGCTCCTGCAGATGGAGGATGCGCTGCGCGCACGCGTGGTGGGCCAGGAGGAGGCGCTGCGCGCTGTCTCCGACGCCGTGCGCCGCACCCGCGCGGGCCTTGCCGATCCCAACCGCCCGATCGGCTCCTTCCTGTTCTTAGGCCCCACGGGCGTCGGCAAGACGGAGCTGACGAAGGCGCTGGCGCAATACCTGTTCGATGATGACGCCGCGCTCACCCGCCTCGACATGTCCGAATACATGGAAAAGCACTCCGTCAGCCGGCTGATCGGAGCGCCGCCGGGCTATGTCGGCTACGAGGAGGGGGGCGCGCTGACGGAGGCGGTGCGCCGGCGGCCCTATCAGGTCGTGCTGTTCGACGAGATTGAGAAGGCCCATCCGGACGTGTTCAACGTGCTGCTCCAGGTGCTCGATGACGGGCGCCTGACCGACGGCCAAGCCCGCACCGTCGATTTCAAGAACACCATCCTGATCATGACCTCCAATGCCGGCGCGGAATATCTGGCGCAGCAGGAGGAGGGCGGCGATGTCGAGGACGTGCGCGCGCCGGTGATGGAGGAGGTGCGCGCCCGCTTCCGGCCGGAATTCCTGAACCGCATCGACGAGATCATCCTGTTCCGCCGCCTTGGGCGAGCGCAGATGGGCGCGGTGGTGGACATCCAGCTGAAGCGCCTGGAGGCGCTGCTCGACGCGCGCGGCATGACGCTGACCCTCGATCAGCGCGCCAAGGCCGAACTCGCCCGCCGCGGCTACGATCCCGCCTATGGCGCGCGCCCGCTGAAGCGCGTGCTCCAGCGCGAAGTGCAAGACCCCCTGGCCCGCGCGATCCTCGAAGGCCGCGCCAAAGACGGCGAGCCCGTCGACGTCACCTTCGACGGCAACGATTTTTTGATCAACGGCGCGGCGTCGGCGTAACGGCCCGCCCGGACGGGTTCGCCCTGCAATCCCCCGCCCCCCACACCACCACCGCCGCCGTCATCCCGGCCGAAGCGCAGCGCAGAGCCGGGACCTCAAACAGGATAGAGCGCACCCTTCGCAAGATCCCGGCCCTACGCTGCGCTTCGGCCGGGATGACAGTGCGTGCCTGCCCCCCAATGGGGACGATCATGCCAGGCTTCGGTGCCATTGCGCCGCGGCGAAGGCTTCGGTCAGGCGGGCCATGTCGTTGCGCAGGCGGGAGAAGCCCTGGGTGCGTTCGAGGGTGCGCTCATCCAGGTAGAGCGCGCGGTTGATCTCGATCTGCAAAGCGTGCGCGCGCCGGGCGGGCCGGCCATAGGTCTGGGTGCAATGGCCGCCGGCGAACGGGGCGTTGCGCGCCACCCGGTAGCCCAGCTTGCGCAGGCTCGCTTCGGCGAGCGCGGTGATGGCGGGGTGGCAGGCGGCGCCGAACCGGTCCCCCAGCACGATGTCGGGCGCGTGGGCGCCGCGCGCGCAACTGGGCATGGAATGGCAATCGATCAGCACCGCGCAGCCGAACAGGCGCTTGGCCTCCTCGATCATGCCCGAGAGCGCGCCGTGATAGGGGCGGTGATAGGTCTCGATGCGGCGTTCGGCCTCGGCGACGGGCAGTTTGCGGGCGTAGATGTCCTGGCCGTCCCCCGCCACGCGGGGGATCGCGCCCAGCCCCGCCTTGACGCGCGCGGAGACGGTGTTGGCGGGGGCGGGCAGGGGGGCGTCGAACATATCGGGGTCAAGCTCGGAGGGCTCGCGGTTCAGGTCCACGAAGGTGCGCGCCACCGCGCCGCACAGCACCGGCGCCCCTTGCCCAGCGGCGCTCGAAAACAATTCATCGACATAGGCGTCCTCCGCGCGGCGCAGGATGTGCAGCGGCAGTCGGCTGGCGGCCAGCATCTCCTCGGGATAGCGACGCCCGCTATGGGGCGAGGCGAACACGAGCGGCTGGGTCCGCCGCAGGGGCTCGATCAGCACGAAAGCCGCCTCGCCCGGCGCGGCGGGCGCAGGCGCGGCGTTGAGCTGGTGATCGCGCCGGAATTCCATGGCGCATCTTTTGCCTTGCGCAGGGACGCGTCAACATGGATGCGGGTCACCCGGGCGCGCGGCGCCGCGCGGGGGCTAAGCGGGCCTTTACTTTCTTGCTCCAAACTGCGCGGGGTGGAGCGCTGCTCCGGAGAAACGGCGATGGCGCGTATCCTGCTGGCGGAAGACGACGATTCGCTCCGTGTGTTCCTGAAGACCAATCTCGGGCGCGCCGGCCATGACGTGGAGGCCTATCCCGACGGCGATAGCGCCTGGACCGCGCTGGAGCGCTCCTCCTACGACCTGCTGCTGACCGACATCGTGATGCCGGGCATGGACGGGATCGAACTCGCGCGCCGCGCCGCGGAAGTGGACCCGGGCATGAAGATCGTCTTCATCACCGGGTTCGCCGCGGTGGCGCTGGCCCAGGCCACGCCCGCCCCGCGTGACGCCAAGGTCCTTTCCAAGCCCTTCCACCTGAAGGATCTGGTGGCCGAGGTCGAGCGGGTCATGGCGGCCTGATCGGGCTGGTTCCCTTCGGCGTTACGAATTCAGTCTTAAACGGCGTTAAACATGACGCGGCGCCCTCCTTATGGCGCCCAAGGCGCCCACGGCATGCAAAGTGCAGTGCACGCCAGGTCCGCGGGCGTAAGGGCTTGCCTGCCGGCCAAGGGTTTGCATTGTCGGCCGGGATTTCCGATGCAAGACCTGAAAGGGGCCAGAGTGGCACAGCTGGACCGCTCCAAGACGCGCGAGGAGGCCCTGCCCGCGCCCTCGCCCGACCTGGACCTTCGCCCTTCCCCCCAAACTGGGCCCCAGGCCGGCCCCCAGGCTGGCCACCAGCCTGGCCCCCAGGCTGGCGTCGAACTCGCGATCATCGCGCCCACCTTCAATGAGCGGGACAACGTCGCCGAATTGGTCGCGCGCCTGGAGCGGACGCTCGGCGCGCGGTCCTGGGAGATCGTGTTCGTCGATGACGATTCAAAGGACGGCACGGTCGCCGCGCTCCAGGCGCTGGCGCGCGAGAACCCGAAGGTCCGCCTGATCCACCGGATCGGCCGGCGCGGGCTCTCTTCGGCGGTAGTGGAGGGGGTGCAATCGACCACCGCCCCCGTGGTGGCGGTGATGGACGCCGATCTCCAGCACGACGAAACCATCCTGCCGGACATGCTAGCCCGCCTGCACGCGGGCGGCGCCGATATCGTGGTGGGCTCGCGCTACATGGAGGGCGGGGGCGTCGGGGATTGGTCCAACCGGCGCCGCTTCATCAGCCGCTTCGCCACCAAACTCTCCCGCCTTGTCGTCAAGGCAGAGCTCAGCGACCCGATGAGCGGGTTCTTCATGATGCGCCGCCAGGCGTTCGACCGCGCCGTGCGCAACCTCTCCAGCCAAGGCTACAAGATCCTGTTGGACGTGCTCGCCTCGGCCAAGCCTCCGCTTACGGTCGCCGAAGCGCCCTACACGTTCCGCAACCGCATGCACGGGGAAAGCAAGCTCGATAGCGCGGTGACGTGGGAATACCTCGTTCTGCTGGTCGATAAGCTCGTGGGCCATATCGTGCCGGCGCGCTTTGTCATGTTCATGGCCGTGGGCGGGGCGGGCGTGGTGGTCCATATGGGCCTGCTCACGCTGCTGTTCAAAGTCTTTGCGGTCCCGTTCGGCTGGTCCCAGGCGGGCGCGACCGTTGCGGCCATGACGTTCAACTTCTTCGTCAACAACGTGCTGACCTACCGCGACAAGCGGCTGAAAGGCGCCTGGGGCCTGCTCCGGGGCCTGCTCACCTTCTACGCCGTCTGTTCGGTGGGGGCGGTGGCCAGCGTCGGCATCGCCGACTATCTGTTCGTCAAGGATTATGCGTGGTGGCTGTCGGGCGTGGCCGGGATCCTCGTCGGCGCGGTCTGGAATTACGCCGCGAGTTCGGTGTTCACCTGGCGCAAGTAAGCTTCGCTCACCTGGCGCAAGTAAGCTTCGCTTAGGCGGCGCGCCGGCTTTTCGCGTTGCGCATGTAAAGCCCGCGCTTGTCCGGGGCGGCGGCGAAGGTGTCAGTCACGCCCATCACCGTTTCGGCCCCGCCGAGCACGAGGTAGCCGTCTTCGGCCAGGACCGAGGCGATACGCTCCAAAGCGGCGCGCTTTGACTCGGCGTCGAAATAGATCAGCACGTTGCGGCAGAACACGATGTCAAACCGCCCCAGCGCGCGCGGCTCCTCCAGCAGGTTGAACTTCTGGAACCGCACCAGCGCGCGCAGCCGGTCGCTGGCGCGCCACATGTCGCCGGTCTTTTCGAAATAGCGCATCAGCATCTGGATCGGCAGCCCGCGCTGGACTTCGAACTGGCTGTAAAGCCCCGCCCGCGCCTTCTCCAGCACGCGTTCGGAGATGTCGGTGGCCACGATCTCGCAGTCGAGGCCCCGCCCTTCGGCCCGGAGCTCCTCTAGAAGGATCGCCAGCGAATAGGGCTCCTGGCCGGTTGAACAGGCCGCGCACCAGATGCGCAGACGCGCAGGCGCGGCCCGCTTGCGCGCCAGTTCGGGCGCCATCACGTCTTTGAAGAGGTCGAACGGGGTCTTGTCGCGGAAGAAGAAGGTCTCGTTGGTGGTTAGCGCATCGGTCACCGCCGAAAGCAGGCGCTCGTCGCGGCGCGCGCGCGCGGTCGTCACCAGCTCCTGCACCGAAAGGAACCCCTCCTTGCGGGCTATGGGGGAGAGGCGCGTGTCGAGCAGATAGGCCTTGTCCGGGGTCAGAACGAGGCCGGAGCGCGCCTTCACCTCGCGGCTGACATAATCAAAGTCTGCGGCCGGCAAATTGGTGGTCATGCAGGGCGTCCTGGGCTGAGCGGGCGGAGAGGCGGGCCTGAATTTCCGTGCGCGAAGCGCTGCAGCAGCGCGGGCAGCTCGGTGAGCGGCGCGGCGGCGGCGGCGAGCCCCGCTTGGGCTACCGCCCCGGGCATCCCCCACACCACGCTGCTCGCCTCGTCCTGAACAATCACCGCGCCCCCGGCGGCGGCGATCCTGGCGGCGCCCTCGCGCCCGTCCGTCCCCATTCCGGTCAAGACAAGCCCTAACACGCCCGCCCCATACGCCTCCGCCGCCGACTCAAACAACGGATCCACCGCCGGTCGGCAGTAATTCACCGGCGGCCCCTGGTCGAGTGCGATCACCGCCGCGCCGTGGCGGCGCGTCACGCGCATGTGCTGGTCCCCCGGCGCGAGATAGAAGGCGCCGGGCTTGATCGGCATGCCGTCCCTGGCCTCGTAAGCCGGGGCGGAGGAGGCCTTGGAGAGATGTTCGGCGAGGATCGCTGTGAAAACGGGCGGCATGTGCTGCACGATCAGGATCGGCGGGCGAAGCCTGCCCTCCAGCCCCGCCACCAGCGTGCGCAGCGCCTGGGGGCCGCCCGTGGAGGCGCCGATCACGACGATTTCGGCGGGCGCCGCCGGGCGCGCCGGCGCGATCGGCGGGCGTAGGCGGGGGCTCGCCGCCGTCTCGGGCGGGCGCCGGCGCGGGGCGAGGCCCCGGATCTTGTGCAGCAGCGCCCGGCGGAACTCGTCGGCCGCGCTCGAGCTCACGCCGCCCGTTTCGGGTTTGGCGATATAATCGGTGGCGCCGAGCGAGAGCGCCTTCAGCGTGACTTCCGCGTTGCGCCGCGTCAGCGTGGAGGCCATCAGGATGCGCGATTGCGGGGACGCGCGTAGGATCTCCGGTATGGCGGCAAGGCCGTCCAACTCGGGCATCTCCACGTCCAGCATCACGACGTCGGGCTTGAGCGCGCCCGCCATCGCCACGCCCTCGCGCCCGTTTCCCGCCACGCCCGCAGCCTGGATGTCTCCCTCGGCGGCGATCCAGCGCGAGGTCAAGGTGCGCACGATGGCGGAATCGTCGACGATCAGCACACGGATGGCGTTCGGATCGGACCGGGCGACGAGCGCGCTCACAAGAGGCCCGCCTCCGCGAACTTGGACTGCAGAATGTCGCCGTCGAACGGCTTCATGATGTATTCGTTGGCGCCCGCGCGGATGGCTTCGGAGATGTGATCGAGGTCGTTCTCGGTGGTGCAGAACACCACGACGGGCTTTTCCCCGCCGGGCTCGCGGCGGAGCTGGCGCAGAAAGTCGATCCCGTTCATCACCGGCATGTTCCAGTCGAGCAGGACGGCGTCGGGCATGCCGCGGCGGCAATGCGTCAGCGCCTCGAGCCCGTCGGCGGCCTCTTCGATTTCAAACTTAAGATCTTCGAGGATGCGCCGCGCGACCTTGCGGATCACCCGGCTGTCGTCCACCACGAGGCAGCTTTTCATGAGCCTGGATTCCTTCCTCAAACAGCCGTCGCAGCGGCGGGCGCGTCCAGCATGCGATCCATGTCAAGCTCCACCAGCAGTTCGCCCTTCAGCCGAAAAATCCCGCGGCTGACTTCGCGCCAGCCTTCGTCGAGGCTCGCCGGGGTCTCCTCGAACTGTTCGCCGTCCAGGCGCAGCACGTCGCCCACCCGGTCCACGACCAGGCCATAGCTTTCCCCGCCGCGCTCGACCCCGATCGCCATCGCCCCGGCATAGCCCTGTTCGCGCGGCGCAAGGCCCAGGCGACGGCGCGCGTCCACCGCGGTGACGATCCGCCCACGGAGGTTCAGCAAACCCGCCACGTCCGGCCGCGCCAACGGCACTGGCGTCAGCGCCTCCAGCCGGAACACGTCATGCACGGTCGAGACGTCGGTGCCGAACATCCGCCCGGCGATCTCGAAGGTCACATAATCGCAGGCCTGTTTGCTCACGCCGCGTTCCTTCTCGTTTTCAAAGCGTAATCGAGCGCTGCGAGCAGCCCTGCGCGGTCCGATTTGCGCACCACTTCGGCGAAATTCTCCGCCTCGCGCGCCTCTCCGGAAAACGCGACGCGCGCGGCTTCGCCCCAGAGCGGGTCTTGAGACAAACGCCGCGCGAAGTCAGCCGCCGATTGGCGATCGCTGTCCAGGTCGGTCATGATCGCGTCGAAGGCGTCGCCGCGTTTGTTGAGCGCCCATGCATCCTCCACGCTCGCCACCGCTTCGATCTGATAGCCGGCCGCGGTCAGAAGCGGGCTCAGCATGTTGCGCGCGAAGGCGCTTTGATCCACCAGCAGCAGGCGGCCCTTCACGGCGCGGCGCGCGCGCCGGTCGCCCCATTCGGCCTGCGCCTGCGCGAGATAATAGCTGACATCGATCACTTCGGTGGCTTTGCCCCGGATCACGGAAACCCCTAAAAGGCCCGGCCGGTCCGCCGTCAGATCGAAGGTTACGCGCTCGCGCACCACGTCCACGATCCGGTCCACCGCAAGCCCGAAGGCGAAATCGTCCTGGGCGAACACCAACAAGGGCTGGCTGCCCTCGCGCGCAAGGGCGTGGAGGCCGTTCGGGTGCAGGATCGTCATCAGCGCGCCGCGATATTGCAGCACCGCGCGCCCGTCCGCGCGCTCGATCTTCTCGCACGGGACGTCTTCCAGCCGGGTCACGAGCTCCATGGGCGCGGCCTTCTCCCCGTCGCCGGCGAGGAACAGAACCAGACTCTTTTCCTCCGCGCCCGTCTGGGCGAGCAGCGCGGGCGCGTGCGCGGCCTTGGCCGCCTCCACCCGGGCCGCGCCGAGCGTGGCCGCAAGCCCGTTGGGATCGAGGATCACCACCACCGCGCCGTCGCCCAGGATGGTCGCGCCGGAAAGCGCAGGGGTCCCGCGCAGCAGGCTGGCCAGCGGCTTGACGACGATTTCCTCCGTATCGTGAACATCATCGACGACGAGCCCAAACCGCGCCGCGCCCACCTGCATCACCACCACGGTATGGACCGCCCGCTCGCCCTCTAGGCCTGGCGCGAGCTTCAGCACCTCGCCGAGGTCAATGAGCGGCAGCAGCCGCTCGCGCAGGCGCAGCACTTTCAGGCGATTGATCTCGTCGATCTTGTGCTCGGCGCCTTCGCCCACGCGCACGAGCTCGACCACCGAAGTCTGGGGCGCGGCGAAGCGCTGGCCGCGCGCGCCCAGAATCAGGGCCGAGACGATCGCCAGAGTCAGCGGGATCTGGATGCGGAACGTCGTGCCCTGGCCCTCCACGGAATGGAGTTCGATCGCCCCGCCGATCACCTCGATATTGGTTTTCACCACATCCATGCCCACCCCGCGGCCGGACAGATTGGTGACCGCGGCGGCGGTGGAGAAGCCCGGGGCGAAGATGAAGCGGTGGATCTGCGCGTCCGACAAAGCGGCCGCCTCCGCGGCGGTCAAAAGGCCCTTTTCCACCGCCTTGTCGCGGATGCGGGTGGTGTTGAGCCCGGCGCCGTCGTCGGCGATCTCGATGATGATGTGGCCGCCTTCGTGGCGCGCGCTCAGGTGGATCGTGCCGGTCTCCGGCTTGCCGGCCATGATGCGGGTGGCGGGGCTTTCGATGCCGTGGTCGGCGGAATTGCGCACCATGTGGGTGAGCGGATCCTTGATCAGCTCCAGCACCTGGCGGTCAAGCTCGACGGCTTCGCCCTCGAGTTTAAGTTCGATCTTCTTGCCCACGTCGCGGCAGATGTCGCGGATGATGCGCGGCAGCTTGCGCCAGGCCCCGCCCACCGGCTGCATGCGCGTTTTCATCACCCGGTCCTGCAGCTCCGCGGTGATGTTGGACAGCCGCTGCAGCGGCGTCTTGAACTCGCTGTCATTCAGCGTACGGACCATCTGCAGCAGCGAGTTGCGCGTCAGCACCAGCTCGCTGACCATCGTCATCAGGTTTTCCAGCACATCGACGCTGACGCGGATCGTCTGGCTCGCGGGGTCGCGGGGGCCGTGCGCCTCCTCGTCATCCGGTTCGGGGCGGGCCTTGGCGGCGAAGGGGGCGGGGGCGGTGGCGGCCTGCTTGACGGCTTCCCGCCCGGCGGGGAGGCGCGGGGCGGGGGCCTCGTCGGCGCCGCGCTGGGTGGTGCGGAACGCGGTCTCCAGATCGGCCAGGGAGACTTCGCCGGGGCGCAGGAAGCGTTGCAGGTCTTCGTCCCAGCGTTCGCCGTTCGGCCCCACGCGCGCCGGCCGGAGCGGCTGGGGCGGCGCGACGGGCGCTGCGGCCTTGCCTTCGGCGGCGGCGTGCAGATCGGCGAGCAGGGCGCTGTCATCGCCGTCCGGCTCCACGCCCGTCTCGCCTAGGCCCGCGACGATCTCCTTGATCCGGTCCACGCAGCGCAGCGTCAGCGTGACGAGGTCAGGCGTCACTTCGATCGCGTGGTCGCGGAACTTGCCCAGCAGCGTCTCGCCCGCATGCGCCACGCCCTCCAGGCGCGGCAGGCCCAGAAAGCCGCACGTGCCCTTCACGGTATGGACCAGCCGGAAGATGTTGTTCAGCGTCGCCTGGTCGCTCGGGTCGGCCTCGAACCGCACCAGTTCGATATCGACGATCTCAAGGTTCTCGGTGGTTTCGGTGAGGAACTCGGAAAGCAAATCGTCCATGGCGCCCGCCCTCGCCGGCGCGCCCGGCCGGGCGCGCATGCAGCGTCGCAGGCGATGCTTCGGCCAAGCCGGTTAACGCAGCCTTTAAAATCAGCCCGCCGTCACCGTGGGCGAGCGGAGCGTAAAGACCACGCGCTCGGGCTCTTCCTCGACGCTCACCTCCACCCCCGCCTCGCGCGCGAGCACCCCGGTCAGGACCGGCAGGATCGAGAGCGCCTGCGCGCCTTCCGCGCCCACGCCGCCGCGCAGGCCTTCGGCGGTTTCGGGCTTCAGCCGGCAGCGCTCGCCGGCCGCGATCACGCGCGCCAGCCCCGCCTCCGCCTCAACCAGCACGGTCCCGCCCCGGGCCAGACAATCCCCGGCCAGCAGGGCGACGTTCAACAGCACGCGGACGATTCCGCGCGGGGCGGCGGCCTCGTTCGTGCGCCAATCGAGGGAGGCTTTGAGGGTGGTGAAGACGGTTTCCGCCGCCGGGCGCGCCGCGCTCAAGGGGGCGATCGCATCGGGCCCGGCCCCGCCGGCCAGCGCTGCGCCCAAAGCGTGCTGGTAGAAATTGAGCTTCGCGTACGCCTTGGTGACGCTGGTTTCGAGCAGCGCGATCGCCTCGCCGTCCCGCACCGCGGCCTCGGACTGCTTCAGCATCTCCAGGCCGTGCATCATCGCCGTCATCGGGCCTAGAATGTCGTGGCAGACTTTCGCGGCCACGAGTTCGGCCAAGCGGACCTGTTCCATTGCGGCTCCCCCTGCGCTGCTGGTTCCCGCGCGACCCGGGCGGGCACCCTAAGCGATTCGCGGCCCGGATGGGGGCGCTGCGCGCAGGCGCACGCCTACCGCGACGCGCGCGTGGGGGCGGCTTCTTCGTCGGCTGGGCGGGCGAGCGCGAAGAACGGCGCCCGCACCGTCATGGTGAATTTGAACGGGACGCCGGCCTCGCGCAGCGCCGCCCGCCGCGCCGCCGGGCGGATGGGGGCGCGATTGCGTCCCGCAAAGCGGATCTCGGTCACGACCTCGCCCTTCAAGGCCCCGTCGAGCTCCAGCGTCAGGTCCTGGTACCTGAGCCGCGCACGCCCCTGCGAGGCGGCGTCAGACCCCGCCCGGCCGCGTTGGCCCCCCGCCCCGGCATAAAAGATGTAGCCCCCGCCCGGCGCGGCGGTGAGCCGGGCGCCCTCCACCCGGCCCCCGCGCGGGGTGAAGATCACCGGAAACGAGCCCTCGGCCCGGCCCGTCGCGTCGAGCCCGTCCACCTCCAGCGCTTCGATTAGCGCGCCCAAGTCCACGTCCCGCAGGCGCAGCGACAGGCGCGTTTCCTCCTGGTCGAGGTCGATCCGGGCCGGATCGGCCGAGAGCACGCCCCCCGCGAACGGCCAGTGCGCGCTTTCGAGCGCCACCACCCCGCCCGGGGCGATCTGGAAGCGGACGATCCCGTCCTCCGCCGCGATGCCGGGGTCGAGGCGGCGGATGGCGAGCGTCTGGCCCTTCGGGGTGGCGCCGGCGGCGAGGTCCTCGAACGTCAATTCGCCGCGCACGCCTTCGACGGCGCCGAGGGCCGGGGTGGTGAACGAAACGTCGCGGAGCGCCAGCCGCCCGGACGTGGCGAGGCGATCGGGGCTCCAGCGCGCGAGCAGATCGGCGTCGATCGGGCCGGAGACGGCGTTGATCCTGCCGCGGGCGGCCTCGGCGACATGGTGGGGCTGGAAGCCCGGCGTGAATGCGAGGTCGCGCACCATCAGGCGGGCCTGGCCCGCGGCGGAGGCGAGCCGGTGGTCTGCCTCGAACGCCCCCAGCGCCGATCCTGCGCCCTGCAGCGAGATCTGCCCCTCCGCACGCACCGCGCCCTGTTCGAGCCGGGCCGTGATCGCGGTCAGCGCGAGGGCGTTAAGGACGGGCCGGGCTGCGGGATCGAACAGGCGCGCGGCGCCGCCGGCCGCGCGCACCACTACGCCGCCGCTGTCGGGAAACGCCTCGAAGGGCAGGGAGAGGGCCTCCAGGCGCAGCGGCTGGGCGGTGTCGCGCGCCGCCCCGCCCGTCACCGCCCCGCTCACCCGCCAGCCCGCCTCGAGCGCCCCATAGCGCACCGCGATCGCCTCCGCGGCGAGCTCGGCGCGGTGGGCGGGGGCCTTTCCGCGGGCGGGATAATCGAGGCTCAGGGCCGGCGTCTCGATGCGCGCATCGAGGATCGGCTGGGCCGGCGATCCGCTGAACACCGCCTCCACGCGCTCCGCGGTCAAGCGGACGGGCGCGGCGCGATCGTCGGCCGTGCGCCCCGGAAGCGCCAGCGCGCTCACCGCGAACCCCCCGCTGAGCGCCCCCGCCGCATCCCCCGCCACGAACGCGCCCCCTTGGAGGGGGCAGAGATCGAACGCCGCCGCCTCGAAGAGGACGCCCAAGCCCTCCAGCCGCCGCACTGCCAGCGGCGTGCATCCCGGGCCCGCCGGCGCCACCCGAAATCCCTTGCCCCAGCGCGCGGTGAGGTTGAGGGGCGCGCGCGCGTCCCCCAGGGCGAAGCCGACCAGCGGGCCGCTCACCACCGCCTGGCCGCGCGCGGCGGCCGTGCCGCCGCCGGGGGAAAGCTGAAGCGTGAGGCGCAGATCCGGCAGGGAAAGCGCGGCGCTCCCGGCGCGCCAGTCCTGCAGCGCGAGCCTCGCCTCCGCCTCCAGCGGCCGCTCGCCGCCGCCGCGCAGCTTGGCGAGCACGAGCGTCGCCTCCGGCAAACCCCCGCCCGACAGCGCGATCCGCGCGCCCCCGTCGGGGACGCCGGTGGGGGTCACGACGCCCAGCGGGGCGGTCCCCGCCTCGGCCCCCACGACCAGGCGCGCCCCGCTGGCGGCCTCGAGCGTGGCCGGCCCCGCAATGCTCAGACGGCCCCGCCCCAGGGTCCAGGAGAACGAGAACGGGATCTCCATGGCGAAGCGCTGCAGCGCCCGGTCGAGCTTGGGGCGCAGGTCCGACAAAAGCGGCGCGAGGGGGGTGTCGGGCGGCGCGGAGAGCCAGCGCTCCAGGGTGCGCCGGACGGCGGGGTCGAGGCCGGCGCGGGGGGCGGTGGCGATGCCGCCGGCGGTCGCGCGCGCCTCGCCGCCGGCGAAATCGAAGCTGAACGGCCCCGCGGCGGCGACCTTGCGCCCGACGATCCCAGCAAGCGACGCCCCGCCCAGGCCCAGCGCGTATCCGCCCGCGGCCGAGGCCCCCTCGACCCGCGCGGAAGCCTCCAGCCGCACGCTTTCGACGCCGAGGTCGGGGCCGGAAAGGGGCCCGGCCTGCAGCAGCGCCTCCCCGTTCCAGCCCTCGGGCTCAAAGCCCGGCCCGAACGGCTCGGCCTTCAGCCGCGCCTCGAAGGTGGCGGGTCCCATGCGGAAATCGCCAAGCGCGCCGCCGGCGCTGGTGAGGCGGCCCTGCAGGTCCGCGCCCGAAAGATCTAGCGGCAGGGTTCCCGCCGCCTCCAGGCGCACCGCGCGTAGATCGGCCACGCCTTGCGCCCCCGGCGGGCTGAAGGCGACGTTTTCGGCCTCGAACAGGGCGGCGCCGATCAGCTGGCGCCCCCGCGTCGAGATACGCACATCCCCGCGCAAGGCCTTGCCGGAGCCCATGGCGCCGCTCAGATCCCCGGGCTGGACGATGAGGCGGGCGGCGAAATCCCGGTTCGGGCGCCCGGCCCCGGCGCCGGTGGCCCGGACCTGGCCGATCGCCGTGTCCGCCACCACCTGGACGTTGCGCAGATCGAGGGCGAAGGCCGGCAGCGCCGGCTCCTTGGACTTGGGCGCCTTGTCGAACATCGCGTCCAATTGGCCGAACGAGACGCCGTGCTCGTCGATGCGCACGCGCAGCACCGCGTTCTGGACGCCCAGCACATCCAGCCGGGGCGCAAGACCCCGCCAAGCCACGCGCACCTCGACGCGGCGCGCGCGCAAATCCGGGGCGCGGGCCGGCCCCAGGCGCAGATCGTGCAGCGAAGCGCCGCCAAAACCGATGTCCACAAGATCGAAATCGGATTCCACGCCGTCGCGCGCGAACGCCTGGCGCAGGGCCGCTTCGCCCAGCGGCGCCCGAAAAAGCCATATCCCGCCAAGGGCCGCGACGAGGCCCAGCCCGGCGGCGCCCGCGCGCTTGGCGGGGTGGGCGCGCGATGGGGCCTCCTGCTGTTCCGCCGCCTCCGTCATCCACCCGCCCTTGACATCGCCCCCCGCCGCAAAACCTATAGGAGAGGCGTCCGGAGCAAAAGCAAGCCGCGGCGGCGCGGGCTTTGCAGGCGCCGCACGATAGAAGGGCTGGCGCGCCCGAAAACGTGGTGATGCTTTTTAAACCATCCCCGGCAGAATACGTTGCGCTCTGGTCCTGGTGAAGAGGCGTTTGGTTTTGATCTCCCGAACGAAAAGCGTTTCCGCCGGACGCCCGCTTGGCGGGCCCGGCCCCGCCCGGGGCCTGGGCCGTCGCCTCATCGAGGCCGGAAAGCGCACGCCGCGTCCGGTTCTCTATGGCGGGGGCGCGGCGCTGGCGCTGGGAATGGCCTGGGCCACCGCGTCCCAGCTGCAGGCGGGGGAGGTGCTTTCCGCGCGCGCGCAGGCCCGAGCGGCCTTGGCCGCCGCGACCGCCGCCCGGCAGGCGGAGCATGAAGCCTTCACCGCAGCGCTCGCCGCGCGCGAGGACCGCACGGTGGAAGTGTCCCGCGGGGAGACGCTGGCGCTCGTCCTGTCCCGGTCCGGGGTGCCGTGGGACGAGATCAACCCCGCCATGGCCGCTATCGCCGATATCTATAATCCCCGCCGCATGCGGCCGGGCCAGTCGATCCAGATTTTCTATGAGCCGCGCGGCGACAAGGCCCACCTGACCGGTCTCGCGTTCCGCACCACGCCAGGGGAGGCGGTGACGGTGGGCAAGACCCGCGACGGCGGCTTCCGCGCCCGCCAAGTGGTGATGCCGTTGTCCTTCTCTGTGGCGCACGTGTCCACGCGCGTCACAGGCTCGCTGTTCCAATCGGCGCTCAATTCAGGGGCGACCGAGAAGGAAGTGGGCGAGCTTACCAAAGTCTTCGCCTACGATATCGACTTCCAGCGCGACATCTTCCCGGGCGATTCCTTCGAGATGGTGTTCGAGCGTTTCGCCGACGACGAGGGCCGCACCGTCAAGACCGGCGATCTGATGTTTGCGGCCCTCAAAACCCGCCGCGGGCTCAAGGCCTATTACCGCTTCCAGGCCCCGGGGGACGGGGAGGGCGCCTGGTATGACGAGAACGGCCGCTCGGCGCGCAAATTCCTGATGAAGACCCCGATCGACGGCGCGCGGCTTTCGTCCGGGTTCGGCATGCGCCGCCACCCCATCCTCGGCTATTCGAAAATGCACCAGGGCACCGATTTCGCCGCCCGCACCGGCACCCCGATCCGGGCGGCGGGGGATGGCGTCGTGCAACGGGCCAGCTATTACGGCGGGTACGGCAATTATGTGCGCCTGCGCCACGGGGACAATTACGACACCGCCTACGCGCACCTCTCCCGCTTCGCGCCGGGGATGCGCCCGGGCGCCCGGGTGCGCCAGGGCCAGGTGATCGGCTATGTGGGCACGACCGGGCGCTCCACCGGCCCGCACCTGCACTATGAGGTCCTGCACAAGGGCCGCCACGTCAATCCGATCAAGCTGAAGCTCGCCACCGGCCGCAATCTGGACCGCAAGGAGCTCGAGCTCTTCCGTGTGGAACGCGCCCGCATCGACGCGCTGCGCACGGGCGGCGCGCCGGCGCCGCTGGTCGCGTCCGCGGGCTTCGGGCCCGATTTGCGCGGCGGGCTGGAATAGCGGCCCCGCCATTTACGCCTCCCCTCAATCCCGCCATAACCCAAGCCTCGGCGCCGTAGCTCAGATGGATAGAGCTGCTCCGTCCTAAGGAGAGGGTCGGGGGTTCGAATCCCTCCGGCGCCGCTGCATGCGGGCGCGGCGAGAGAAACGGGCCCGCCGGGGAGGTCCATGTCACTGACGCTCTACGCCCATCCGTTCTCCTCCTATTGTCAGAAGGTGCTGATCGCGCTGTGGGAGAACGAAACGCCGTTTGTGTACCGCCACCTCGAAGAGCCGGGCGCGGCGGAGGAGCGGGCGGCGTTATGGCCGCTGGGGCGGTTTCCGGTGCTGGTGGACGAGGGCGTCCCGATCGCGGAATCCAGCATCATCATCGAGCATCTGGACTTGGCCCATGGCGGGCCCGTCCGGTTCGTGCCGGAGGACCGTCGCGCCGCGCTCGAAGTCCGGTTCCTGGACCGCTTCTTCGACAATTTCGTCATGGCGGCGATGCAGAAGCCGGTGTTCGAAGCGCTCCGCCCGAGCCCGGACGCCGCCCGCAAGGAAGAGGCGCTGGCGGAGGCGCGTAAGGCGCTCGAAACCGCCTATGCGTGGCTCGAGGGGAGGCTAGAGGGGCGGACCTGGGCGGCCGGGGCGGCGTTTACGATGGCCGATTGCGCGGCGGCGCCCGCGCTGTTTTACAGCGATTGGGTGCACCCGATCGGCCCGCACTTCCCTGGCCTGAAGGCCTACCGCGCGCGGCTGCTGGGCCGGCCCTCGTTCGCGCGCGCGGTGGAGGAGGGGCGCCGCTATCGCGCCTACTTCCCCTTGGGCGCGCCCGACCGCGACTAGACGTTTCCCGAAAAGAGCGCGGCGAAACCGGCTCGAACCGAGCGCGGACTTCGCTATGGTCCGGCCGCCGCTGCGTTGGGCCGCCATGCATTCGATCCGAACCGTCGCCTCGCTGATTTCCGCCCTCGTGATCCTGCAGGTCGCGCTGGGGCTGTTGAGCGTGCAGCTCCCGCTGCGCATGGCCGCGTACGGCTTTTCCGCCGCCGAGATCGGCCTGGTGAGCGCGGCCTATTCCGGGGGCTTCATGGCGGGGGCGTGGGTGGGGCCCGCGGCGCTGGCGCGGGTGGGCCATATCCGCCTGTTCGCCGCCGCCGCCGCGATCGCTTCGGCCACCATCCTCGCCTTCCACTGGGCGGGGGGCTTGGGCGGGGCGATCCCCAACCGCTTTGCGGCGGGGGTCGGCGTGGCGTTGGCGTTCGCGGCCGCCGAAAGCTGGATGAATTCCGCCATCGGGCGGGGCGAGCGCGGCAGCGTGATCGGCTTCTACATGGTGTGCACCAAGGCGGCGCTGGCGCTGGGGCCGTTTTTGGGGGCGGGCGCGCCCGCGGGCGCGGCCGAACCTTTGATGATCGCAGCCATGCTGTTGTCCGTCGCGCTGGTGCCGATGTGCGCCACCTCGCAGGCGCAGCCGGAGGCGCCGAAGGCCCAGCCGCTGGCGCTCGCCGCCCAGTTCGCGACCGCGCCGGCCGCCGTCATCGCCTGTTTCGGCGCCGGGCTCATCAATACCGGCGTGCTGACGCTCGCCCCCCTCTATGCCGACCAGCGCTTCGGCCCGGGCGCGGCGGCGGGGTTTCAGGCGGCGGCCTGGACGGGTTCGCTGCTGCTGCAATGGCCGGCGGGGCGGCTGTCCGACAGGATCGACCGGCGGCTCGTGATCGCGGCCCTGGTGGGGCTGGCGGCGCTCTCGGCGCTGGGGCTGGCGCTCCTGGGCGGCGGGCTCGGGTTTGGGGCGGCGGCGCTGCTGTTTGCGCTCTGGGGGGCGGGTGGGCTTTCCTTCTACGGCGTGGCGGTGGCGCACATGGCCGATCGCGCCGAGCCCGGGGCGATGGCGCGCGCGACGTCGGGGCTGTTGTTCGTGTGGGCGCTGGGCGCGGTGCTGGGGCCGCTGGTGGCGGGGCCGCTGGCGGATGCGTTCGGGGTGGGCGTGGTGTTCTGGATCTCCGCAATCGGGGGCCTTGGCCTCGCCGGCGCCATGTTCTGGCGTCCGGCCGAAGGGGAGGGGGCCGCCCCCGCCAAGGCCCCGTTCTCCAACAAGCCGGCCACCAGCGTCGCCGCCGCCGAGCTCGCCTATGGCCAAGCCCCGACCGCCGCGGATCCGGGCCCGGCGGCCGGGCGCACCAAGCCGGAGCCCTGAAGCCATGCAAGCAACGCTCGAGGTCTTCCTCGTCTTCCTGCGCCTGGGGCTGACCGCCTTCGGCGGGCCGATCGCGCATCTGGCCTATTTCCGGGAGGAATTCGTCGTCCGCCGCGGCTGGCTGGCGGAGGCGGAATACGCCGATCTGGTGGGCTTGTGCCAATTCCTGCCCGGGCCCGCTTCGAGCCAGGTGGGCTTCGCCCTGGGGCGGCGGCGGGCGGGACTGGCGGGCGGGATCGCGGCCTTCCTGGGCTTCACCAGCCCCTCCTTTGCGCTGATGGCGCTGGCGGCGGGGGGGCTTTGGCTGTTCGCGTCCGGCGTCGGGCTGGCGGTGGTGGCGGGGCTGAAGCTGGTGGCGGTGGCCGTCGTCGCGCACGCGCTCTACGGCATGGCGAAGAACCTGTGCCGGGACCGCCTGACGGCTGGCCTCGCGGCGCTCGCGCTGGCCGCGCTGCTCGGGGCGCCCGGTTCGGGGCCGTTGCTGCAGCCGGGGCTGATCCTGGCGGCGGGGACGATCGCTGCGCTCGTGTCGGCGCCCGCTGCGGGGGGCGTTCCGTCGGAGCGCGCCCGGGGCGGCGCGCGCTGGGGCTCGTGGCTCGCGATCGCGCTCGTCGGGGGGCTTCTTGCGGCTTCGCCGTTCCTGGCCCAGCAAGCCGGGTCTCCGCTCGCGCAGGTGGCGGACGCGTTCTACCGGGCCGGCGCGCTGGTGTTTGGCGGCGGGCACGTCGTGCTGCCGCTGCTGGAGGCCGAGACGGTGGGGCGCGGCTGGCTGGGCGTGGACCAGTTTCTCGCCGGCTATGGCGCGGCCCAAGCCCTGCCGGGCCCGCTCTTCACCTTCGCGGCGTTCCTGGGCGCAGCCGGCGGGCCGGGCGGCGCGCCCGGCGGCTTGGCCGGGGCGGCGGTGGCGACGCTTGCGGTGTTCCTGCCGGGCCTCGCGCTGGTTGCGGCCGCGGCCCCCCTCTGGGAGAGCCTGAAAGCGCGCCCGCGGGCGCAGGGCTTTGTGCGCGGCGCCAATGCCTGCGTCGTGGGCGTCCTGGGGGCCGCGCTTTACGATCCGATCGTCACCACCGGCGTCACGGACGGCCTTGGCCTCGCTATCGCGGCGCTGGGCTTCGTGGCGCTGCAGGCGTTCAAGGCGCCGGCCTGGGCGGTGGTGGCGGGCGTGGGCGCGGCGGGAACGCTCGCGGCGCTCGGGTAGGCGGTCGCCGGGCCGGCGTGTTGCGCGCCGCCCCGGGGGCGCCTATACCGGGGCCAAATCCGGGGAATGCTGCATGAACATCCACGAATACCAAGGCAAGGCGCTGTTCCGCGAATACGGCCTGCCGGTATCGAAGGGCTTTCCCGCCTTCACCCCCGAAGCGGCGGTGGACGCCGCCGCCCAGCTCGGGGGAACGCTGTGGGTGGTCAAGAGCCAGATCCACGCCGGGGGGCGCGGCAAGGGCCGCTTCAAGGAAGCGCGCGCGGGCGAGAAGGGCGGCGTGCGACTGGCGTTCCGACCCGAAGACGTGGGCGTGTTCGCCGAACAGATGCTGGGCGCCACCCTCGTCACCGCGCAGACCGGGCCTGCCGGCCGCGTGGTCAACCGGCTCTATATCGAAGAAGGCTCCGACATCGAGCGCGAGCTTTACCTCTCCGCCGTCGTCGATCGCGCCACGGGCGGGATCAGCTTCGTGGCCAGCCCAGACGGCGGCATGGACATCGAGAAGGTGGCCCACGACACGCCCGAGCGGGTGCACACGATCACGATCGATCCCCGCACCGGCCCTAGCGCCGCGGACGGCGCGAAGGTGGCCGCAGCCCTGGGCCTCACCGGCCATCTCGAAACCGAGTGCGTCGATATCGTCCAAAAGCTCTACAAGGCCTTCGTGGAGAAGGACATGGCGCTGGTGGAGGTGAACCCGCTGATCGTCACGAAGGACGATCATCTGCGCCTGCTGGACGCCAAGATCACGTTCGACGCCAACGCCGCCTACCGCCATCCCGAATGGGCCGAACTGCGTGATCTGGGCGAAGAGGACGAAAAGGAGATCGAGGCCTCCAAATACGATCTCGCCTATATCGCGCTCGACGGTGAAATCGGCTGCATGGTCAATGGCGCGGGCCTGGCCATGGCGACGATGGACATCATCAAGCTGTTCGGCGCCGAGCCCGCGAACTTCCTCGACGTCGGCGGCGGGGCCAGCAAGGAGAAGGTGACGGCCGCCTTCAAGATCATCACCGCCGATCCGAAGGTCAAAGGCATCCTCGTCAACATCTTCGGCGGCATCATGAAGTGCGACGTGATCGCGGAAGGCGTGATCGCGGCGGTGAAAGAGGTGGGATTGCAGGTCCCGCTCGTGGTGCGCCTGGAAGGCACGAACGTCGATCTCGGCAAGCAGATCCTGCGCGAGAGCGGCCTGAACGTGATCCCCGCCGACGATCTGGCGGACGCCGCAAAGAAGATCGTGGCGGCCGTGAAGGGCTGAGGGTTGCCTGATCACGGTGTTCAGGATATGTTCTAGGCATGGATTACACGCTTGAGCTCATCGGCCGAACCATGCTGGAGCTGCGCGGCGAGATGCGCGCGTTCCGAAAAGACGTCGAAGAGCGCCTCGATAAGATCGGCGGCCGCCTTGACGCCGTCGAGCGCACCCTGGTGCAGCACCAGGACGAGATGACCGTCACCTCCGCCATGGTGATGCGCTATGCGAGCGAGCCGATCGCTTGAGGCGCCATGCAGAAGGAGATCCGGCGCTTGAGCGAGCGTGTTGACACTCTGGAGAAGCGCTGACGCGGCGAGGGCGGGGGCGAGGGCGTCAGCCTGGGCCGCCCGGCCCTGCTTGGGGCTGGGTGAGCGCACTTTTGCGTTCCAGATACCGTTGGCCCCATCCGGTCATGAGCGTGAGGATTTCTTCGAGGCTCCGCCCCAGCGGGGTGAGGCTGTATTCCACCTTAGGCGGCACCTCGCGGTACACTTCCCGGTGCACCACCCCGTCCTCCTCCAGCTCGCGCAATTGGGTGGTCAGCATCTGCTGGGTCACGGCGGGCATAAGGCGGCGCAGCTCGCCGAACCGGCGCGTGCCCTGGAGCAGGTAGAACACGATCAGCGGCTTCCACTTCCCCCCGATCACGTCAACCGCCGCGGTCACTGGGCAGTGCTCCCGGTTCTGATCCATTCATCCGGCTCCTTTAGTATGGTTACCAAGACTACGTCTTGATTTGATGCGTACTTGCTGAAACCAAATTTATAGCCGATTTCCGCGGCGAGCAATCCTTGTTCCCGCCGGCGGAGGCCTCCTCGTGACCCATCAGATTTCCAGCGTCCTCGTTTACGGCGCGACGGGGGCCCAGGCCCGCCCGGTTGCGCGGCGTCTCATCGAGGCCGGCGTGAAGGTGCGTGTGCTGTCCCGGTCGGCGGAGAAGGCCGGCGATCTCGTGGCCCTGGGCGCGGAACTGGCGATCGGGGATCTGAGCGACGCCGCCAGCCTGCACGCCGCCAGCCAGGGCATGGACGGGGTGTTCCTGCTCATCCCGTTTTTCGATCCCAAGCGCGAATACGCCGAGAACGCCATCGAGGCGGCGCGGGAGGCGGGCGTTCGGCTCCTCGTGTGGAACGCCACGGGCAAGGTGGCGCCGGTGCGGGTCGGCAATCCGGGCATGGACGTGCGCCTCGATATCCTGGAGCGCCTGCAGGCCAGCGGGATCCCCCACATCCTCCTGGAGCCCACTGTCTATATGGAAAACCTGCTGGGCCCGTGGACGGCCCCGGAGGTCGCCGCCGCAAACACCCTCGCTTACCCGATCCCCAATGCGGTGAAGCTGCAATGGGTGAGCCATGAGGACGTGGCCGCCTTCGCGGTGGCGGCGTTCCAGCGCCCGGAACTGGCCAATGCGCGCTACGAGGTGTGCGGCCCGGAAATCCTGGACGGGGAGGCGATGGCGGCCCGTTTCTCCGCCGCGCTCGGCCGGCCGATCGCGTTCCGCCCGATGCCCCCGGCCGAGTTCGGGGCGATCATCGACAAGGCGTTCGGCGGCGGCGGCGCAAGCGCAGCGGCGGCCTATGAGGCGGTGTACGAAAACCCGGCCCTGCTTTCGACGTCGATCGACACCGAAAGCCTCTTGCGCGCGCTGTCGATCACGCCCACCGCGCTTGAAGATTGGGCGCGGGGCTACGCCCCGGCCTTCACGCCGCGCTGAGCCCGCCGACCCGAAAGGAGCCCGTCATGGCTGAAGACCCCGAGTTTGACCTCCTCTACGGCTTCGACCCCTTATGCGGCTGGTGCTTCGGCTTCATCCCGGCCATGGAGGCGCTGGCCGGCGCCCGCCCGGACCTGCGCGTGCGTCTGGTCCTGGGCGGGCTGGTGACCGGCGAACGGGTGCGGCCCTATGCGGAGATGGCCGGCTACATCGCCAACGCCTCCGGGCGGATGGCGGGCGTCACGGGCCAAGCCCTGCAGCCCGCTTTCTTTGAGCGGATCCTCGCGCCCGACGGGGGCGTCGTGGCGAGCTCGATCCCGCCCTGCGCGGCGATCCTGCAGGTGCGCGAACAGGCGCCCGCTTCCGCCCCGGCCTTCGCGCACGCCGTCCAGCGCGCCCACTTCATCGAGGGGGAGGATCTGAACCGGCCCGCGCTCTATCCCGCCTTGGCCGCCAGGCTTGGCCTCAAGGTGGAATTCGCCATTCCCGCCCCGGACGCCCCTCCGCCCGCGCTCAGTGCGGAGTTCGAGGCGGCGCGCGCGCTGGGCGTCTCCTCGTTCCCGACCATCCTCGTCCGCACCGGGCAGGAGTGGGAGGCGCTGCCTTCGATCTACGATCCCGCCAAATTCGTCGCCGCGGTGGAAGCCCGCCTGCCGGCGCGCTAGATGTGCGTTCTGAGCGGGTTGTTCACGGGAGCTGAAACCGGGACGCTGGTGGTTGCGACGCCAACCATTCTCCTGGGAGACCCCCGTGAACGCGCACAGGAATGCCAGAACCACGCCGCATATTCGAGAGTTGAT
>JANNOI010000004.1:0-85001 GCA_031398975.1 Alphaproteobacteria bacterium
CAGCGGCTTGCGGAGCGGGATTTGCGCATCGTGTTCCCGGTGCACGGGGAGCCGCGGGGCGTGGCCGCGCAGATGCTGGAGGACTTCGCCGACGTCAAATTCATCCACACCGTGCGCGCCCCGGGCGCGAACCTGCGCGCCACCGCCCGCAGCCTGCGCGTGAACGGCCTTGATGCCCGCGGAGCGGCCGGGGCAGGCGCGGCCGCCATCCTGCTGCACCGCGCCAGCGGCCGCAGCGGACGCGCGGTGACCACCTTCGCGGAGCGCCCGTATTTCCGCTGGCTTGCGGCGGCGGACCGGGCCCGTCTGCTGCAGCTCGAGGACCTGCACGCCGCGCCGGAGGCGACGATGCGCGGCCTCGCGAACTGGCTCGGGATCACCTGGGACCCCTGCCTGCTGGACAGCACCTGGAACGGCCTCCTGTGGTGGAACCGCGCCGAGAGCGCGGCCTCGGACGGCGCCGCAAGCGGCTTTGACGCCCACCGCAGCGCCATCGGCGGGGGCGGCGCGCTGGACCAGCTGCTCGCCACCCTTGGAGAAAATATCGGCTACCCGCGCCCTGCACGCGCGACGCCCGCGTGGCGCATTCCGTGGCTCGCCTTTGTGGCAAGCCGGGAGATCGGGCGGGGGGACGCGCCTTCGCGCTTGCGCGTGCTGCAGGCCTTGACGGTGGCGCGACGCTTTTGGCCGCGGCCGCTGACGCGACGGGTGCGCTCCGCTCTGGCGCGGGAGCGGCAGCGCGCGGCCCACCAGATCCCGGCGGGCGCGGCGCGGCGGGTGCGCGCGGGCCGGCCGGAGGCCGCCAAGGCCAAGCCGGTCCACGCCCTGCTCGTGCTCGCCAGCACCGAACCGGGCGCCGCGGCGAAGGTGTTCGACGGCCTTCCCGGGCTGGAAGCGACCCCAACCGACCGGGTGGCGGTGCTGTTCGCCGATGAGGTGCGCGACCCGCCCAAGCCCTCGCTGCTCTTGGAGGCGATGATCGCCGCCACAGGAGCGCTGATCCAGGCAGCGGACGGGTTCCGGTTATGGCGGCGACTGATCAGGACCGCGCCGGCCGGGGTGCGGCTCAACGCGATCGAGCCGGCGCCCGCGCCCGCCCGGGCCGCTTTAGACGCCTAGGCTCAGGACCCATAAACAGGATTCCCATAGGCGGCGAATTCTGATTCAAGCTTCCAAACTGGGGAGGCTGGATGAGCGAGGGTTTTTGGCTGAGCGAGGCGCAGTTCGCGCGCCTTCAGCCGTTTTTGCCGACAGACACGCGCGGGGTTGCGCGCGTCGATGATCGGCGTGTGATTTCAGGCATCGTCTTCGTGTTGATGAGCGGATGCCGCTGGAAGGACGCGCCGGCGATCTACGGTCCGCGCAAGACGCTCTACAATCGCTTCGTGCGCTGGGCCGAAAAAGGCGTGTGGCGCAACGCTTTTGAGGCGTTGGCGGCGGCTGGCGGGCCGGCTGCGGAGGTGATGCTCGACTCGACCCACGCGAAAGCCCATCGCTGCGCCGCCGGCGGAAAAGGGGGGCGCACTCTCAAGCCATCGGCCGCTCGCGCGGCGGGCGCACCACGAAAATCCACGCTCTCGTCGATGGGGCGGGCCGGCCCATCGCGTTCGAAATAACGCCCGGCCAACTCGGCGACGCGCGCGTGGCGCTGGACCTGATCGCGGCGGTCCCTCCGTCGGCGCGACTGGCCGCCGACACCGCCTACGACTCAAACGGCATCCGCCAGTTCCCGATCGAACGCGGCACGCAGCCCGTCATCCCGAACAACCCAACCCGCAAACACCCGCATCCCTTCGATCCAGAGGCCTACAAGCGCAGAAACCTCGTGGAACGCATGTTTTGCAGGCTCAAGGACTTCCGCCGCATCGCCACCCGCTACGATAAGCTCGCCGTCAATTTCAACGCCGCCGTCTGTCTCGCGGCAATGGTCATTTGGTGGTTATGAGTCTTGAGCCTAGAGCCGGATGCCTTACGCCGCCTGCGAAAGGCGCGCGCGCCCATCCCCTAACGCTGACCATTGCTTGGCCCATTGCTCGCCCGCGACCAGCATCATCAGATTGCTTTCATAGCCCTCCCCGTGCGAGCGGGTAGCGAAATCGGGCTGCAGCGCGCGCGCCAGGAAGGCGCCGTCCACCAGCCCCTCCCGCACCAGCACGCCGTCGCACAGGAATTCCCGCAGCCAGGCGCGGTTAGCCTGGATCATGCCATTGAGCCCGGTCATCGGGTCGCCCTTAGTGCGCCGCTTCATGACGAATTCCGGCAGCTGGGGGGCGTAGGTCTGGCGCGCCAGGCCGCGGTCCCAGCCGTTTTGCGTCAGCACCGAAACCGGGATGCGGAAGCACGCCTCCATCACCGGCTGCGAAAGGAGCGGCTCGCTCAAGGCCTGGATGCCGCACGCAAACGTATATTCGGCCCCGACCCCGGCCATGGCGATCGTGGAGGCGAGGTGCAAATTCTTCGCGGCCGGCAGACCGCCCCAATCGGCGTAGGCGTCGGCCTCGTGCGTTGCGGCAGCGGCGAAATCGAGGGCGTCGCGCTGCAAGAACAAGATGTGGGTATCCCTCTCGCGCGTCTTGCCCTTGAGGCGCAGGCGCCGGCGCAGCTCCGCCCGGACCGAAACCGCCCCCGCCTCCCAGGCTGCGCGGCCGGAGAGTTGTGCGGCGTGCAGGCAGGCGGCCAGGAAGCCGTTCGGGTTCGGGGCGCCGCAGAAATGATCAGCCGCCACCACCGCGTCCTGCAGATGGCCGAGCACGGCGTCCCCGCCCCCGCCCGACAGCAGCACCTGCGCGCCGGCCTTCGCCGCATGCTCGGCGAAGATGCGCCGTTGCCACATCGCAGCCGCGCCGAAATTCGGGCGCACCGTCAGCCCCGGGGCCAGCGCCTCTTCGAAGAAGCGCGGGGTCTCGTCGAACGCGCTCTCCATCAGGGTGAAGCCCAGGCGCTGGCTGACGGCGCGCGCATAGGCGCGCTCGTCGCCGGCGTCGGCGGCGGTCACGAAATTGAGGCACACTACCTGCTCGGGGGCTGCGAACTCGGCCAGGCCCACCGCCACCAGCGAGGAATCGACGCCCCCCGACAAGAGCAGCGCCGCCTTTTCCCCGTTCGGCAGCGCGGCGTGCAGCGCCAGGCGCACCGCTTCGCGCAGTGCATGGGCGGCCTCGGCGGGATCGGTGAGCGCGGCGTCGCGCGCACAGGCGGCGGGCGCCCAGGCGGGCTCGGGCGTGAATGTGGCGCCGTCGCAGAGCAGGGCGTTCCCCGGCGCCAGGCTTTTCACGCCCGAAACCCCATCCACCGGCCGCGAGAAACCCGAAGCCAGCGTGCGCGCCAGCGCCTCCCAATCCACCCGCGGGCGCTCCGCGAGATAGGGCAAGGCGTCCTCCACGCGCGAGGCGAGCACGGTGAGCCCACCGGTTCCGCGCCCGATCACGCACGGCGCGCCGCCATCCGGCGAACGGTAGACGACGAGCGCGTCGCCGGCGGCGAGCAGCGCGATATGGGGGCCCCAGACCTCGCGGGCGTGCGCGGCGGCCGACTGCTCGCGCTCGAGCGCCGCCGCCGGCAGGGTCACATACCCGCCCTGGGCATACGCTTGCCCCAGCACCATTCCAGCACGACCCGCGATGACGCTTTCCTGACCGAGCACCAGACGCACGCGCCAGCGGCCGAGCGGGTGGGCCCCGCCCTCCGATCCGCGGCGGGCGGCGATGGCGGCGGCGGCGGCTTCCGCGCGTGCGTCTTCGGCGGGCCAGGCCAGAGCGAGGAAGGGGGCGAGGGAGGGCGTCATGCGCGCAGGATCTCTGTGTACCGGGTGACGCTTTCAACGGAATCGTTGAGCACCGCGCCCTCCGCCTCCAGCCAGCAATGGGCCAGCACCGGATTGGGACGCACCCCGATCACCACCTCCGTGGCGATGCCCCGGGCGGCGAAGAAGTCGAAGGCGGCGAAGGAATCGAGCAGGCAGGCGCCGAGCCGGGCGCTCACCAGGATGCGGGCGGTGTTGAAGCGCAGCGCCGCCGCCGCGAGGTCTCCCCCTCTGGGCGTGACCCGGCGACGGGCGCGCCGGACATGCTCGACGCACCCCGCCAGGCCCTGCAGGCGCAGGCGCAGTGCGGCGCGGGCATAGGCGGCGAAGAACACGCGGGCGTCGTCGAGCCGCGGCCGCGTCTCATATCGGACCCAATCGGTCTGGGCGCTGCGGTGGGCGGGGGCCGGCGGCGCGGGGGGCGGCGCTTGCGGGGCGGCGGCGGCGATCGCGAGTTTCTGGGCCGAAAGGCGCCGCCAGAGCGCGAGTTCGCGGGGGCTGAGCGGCGTCTCGGCCTGCCCCGCGCCGTGCGCGATCAGCCCCCGCCACGCCCCGGTCGCGGCGCGGGGCAGCGCGAAATAGCGGTTCGCCCGCACGCTGAGCAACACAACGCGCCCGTGCGACACCGTGCTGTAGACGCCCGGCGCCAGCGCGAAGAAGGCGTCGGGACGGGGGCCGTCCGGGTCGGTGCGCGGAGGCCGCGAACGCGCGGTTAGGGTGTGGGGGGTCGGGGCGGGGCGCGGGAGGGCGCCGAGGGCTGCGGCGAGGGATGGGCTCGCGGGCGGCTGGGCTGCGGGTGCGGCGAGATGGGGTGTGGTGGGCATGAGGCCTCCTCCTGCCCCAAGCCTACGTCGCGACCCCGCACCGTCAAATCATTTCTCACCCGCAGATACGCATTCGTGTACCCACTTGACACCGCCGAACACCCCCTGTTAGCCTCCCTCATCGCCAAGACGGCGCACCAAAACCCCCATGATGGAGACCAATCATGGCCGACGTAACCTACACCCAAGACCAAGAAACCGCTGAAGAGCTCGACCTGATGGAAGTCGGGGTGGCGACTGAGCTGACGCAGGGCGGCCCCGGCAGGGCGACTGACGCTGACTTTGTGACCCCTAGCGACAGTATTGCACCGTAATTGAAAGAAGGGCGCCGCAACTGCGGCGCCCTTTGTTCAACCAGAAACTGGCATTCAGAACGCTTTAGTAATCTTGATCGTAACGATCCTACCAATCGCGTCAGCGTTCACTGGGTCATATCCAGGATAGAAAGTAGTAGTAACCAACGTCGTCACCGGCGGCTTCTCGTCGGTGACGTTACGAATGGACAGATTAGCAGAAGCCCCCGTGTCGAGCTCAATCCCCGCGCTAAAGTCAGCAGTCAGATGATCGTCAATCGGCGCGCCACCGCGGTTTCCTCCAGCATCATAAGCGTTCTTATAATTCAGTGTTACGGTAGAATAAAAACTATCCGACTGGAAACCTCCGCTGGCACGGACCTGCCACCGCGTTGGATTCAGATAGGTATCGACGGTGGACGAGGACGCCCCCCGAGGGGATAGCTGGTTTTTGATATCTATGATGTAATTTGCATTTAGGGACAGTTTAATTTCCGCCCCACCCACTGGGACTATATAGTCCAAAGTTGCATCAAGCCCTGACGTCTCTAAAGTTGCATAGTTTCCGTATCTCCCGTCTACTATCGCATAAAAGTTCGATGCGCTATAACTTTGTCCGGTCCTGTTAGTCAAAGAAGTTGCTTGATTTAAGAGCGACTGCACAAGCTCCGCTGACGGCGATCGGGTAACGTATGAGGCATATTGTGGATCAACGAGCCAGTTTGACGGAACACCAGGTATTCTAGTTCTAATAGCGTCGGTCAGTGCGATTTCATAATAATTTGCCTTAAACCTAGACCGTGGAGAAAAACTTGGCGCCCAATTGACCGAGATGTTGAAAGACTCTGACTCCTCAGGCTTCAATTCGCTGTTTGCTTGTAACAACACCAAGACCGGGGACGTAGCACGGCCTGTTGACGACTGCGTGTCCACAAAAAATGAGCCTGAATAGACCTGAGCCTCCCTGACCCCGAACAGATAGCTTAGCAGAGGCGCACGAAATCCCGTTCCCCAGGTCGCTCCAATTTGAACCCGTTGCGTAGGAGAGAATCGCAGACCGACCTTAGGGTTTATTGTGTCGCCAAAATCTGAGTAATTCTCCCAACGCCCTGAAGCACTGAAATCTAGGATCGCAGATCCGTCCCGATCTGATCTAAAAAGCGGTAGCCGCGCCTCGAGAAAAAGCGCACTGACGTACCGACCGGCTTCAGGACGAGTGTAACGGCCATTAGTTTTAATCTTGTATGATTCTTCTCGATACTGCCCTCCAAACGCCAAATCAAGAAAATCACCATCTCTTCGGATTAACCCATCGGCAGACGAGGTGGCAGTTTTACTGTCGTATCGGGAAAAGGACGAAGGAAAATTCCTCGATTTATCTAGGAGGTCCTCTTGAGAATGCGACAGTGATATTTCGGACTCCCACCCATCCGGCAGTGGCGTAACCAATGCCAGCGTCGGCGCCCACTGAAACACTGGGCCGTCGACGGTAGAGTTGTAAGCGCGACTAGATTTTTCCCGGTTTGTCACGAGCCCGTTGAATTCGAGAGTACCCACTAAACCAAGTTCTTGGCGGAGAGCCACAAAAACACTGCTGCGCTGTTCTTGTGGAATAAGCTGGTAGTCCGCTTTGTCCGCACGTTGGGTAGCGGAGGAGGGCCTGTCAGACGCCCATAACTCGCGTTGATCGAAGAATTCGTAGCTTAGAAGCGCCGATCCCTCCTCGTCGCCGACCGACCAGGGCGCACCCCCGACGATGCTATATTGCTGCTGCTCGTAACCGCCTTCGGCGGCGCCAACAGCGGCAGAAAGCTCAACTCCCTCAAAACGCTCCTTGAGGACAAAATTGACCACGCCCGCCACTGCGTCCGACCCGTAAATAGCGGAGCCGCCATCCGTGAGAATCTCGATACGGTCGATCGCCGCCAGCGGAACTTGCGAGACGTCGCTCGCACCTTCCGCGCCCGTCGACGAGAATCGGCGGCCGTTTAATAGGGAAAGCGAGTAATTAGCACCTAAACCACGCAGATTAACCGCCGCGCCACGTGCGTTGACCGAATTAACCCCGCTCGCCCAAACCGCCACGTCGCCATTATTTACGCCGCTGAAATTCTGGGGGATCGTTCGCAGGGCTTCGCGCAGGCTGAGCGCGCCGGTCCGATCGAGCTCCTCTTCCGTTACGACCACGACCGGGCCGATGGCGTCGCCGCCCTTCAGGCTGGTGCCGACGACGATGACCTCGCCCGTATCGCTTTGCCGTTTGCGCTTGTCCTGCGCCGCTTTGGGCTCGCGCGAATTGGCCGCATCGCTGGTCTGATCGCTCGTCTGCGCGCGGGCGTCGAGCGCCAAGCCAAGGGCGGCGGCGCTGGCGAAGACGCCAAGGCACGCGGCGCGCGAAAGGCGCCTAAAGATTTGATTTTTCATATGTTCCCCTCATTCAGCGGGCGAACATCGGGGCCCCGGAATCGGCTCCCCCAGGAGGTCGTGATCCGGCTTCACGAAATTTTAACAACGCTTATATGCTAAAAACTTCAAGCTGGCGCGGCGCTACGGCGGGGGCGCCGATCTTGATAATCCGGTCGTGGAAGGCGCGCACGGCCTCGCGGTGGGAGGCGCTGACCAAAGTGGTGTCCGGCAGGTGGCGCACGAGGTTTTCGTAGAGCGCATGCTCGGCGCGCGCATCCAGGGCCGAGGTCGCCTCGTCCAGGAACAGCCAGGCCGGACGGGCGAGAAAAGCGCGGACGAGCGCCAGACGCTGGCGCTCCCCGCCCGACAAGACCTTGCCCCAATCCTCGTGCGCATCGAGCATCGGGATCAAGTGCTCGAGCTGGCACATTTCCAGCGCCCATTTAAGCTCGCCGTCGCCTCCCGCCGGAGGCTCGGGATACTGCGCGGCGGCCCGCAACTGGCCGGCCGGAAAGTAGAGGCTCTGCGGCACGAACAGCGCGCCTGCGCCCGCGGCGCACACCGTTCCACTTCCCCAAGGCCAGATGCCCGCCAACGCGCGCATCAGCGTACTCTTGCCCGCCCCGGATTCACCCCAGAGCAGCACATTGCGACCTGGCTCCAGCCTCAGGTCTTCTTGTGCGAGGATGGCGCGGCCGTCAGGGGTGGTGAGCGCGAGCGCGCGGGTCTCTAGCACGCCCGAGACCGAATGGGCCACTTTAACGCCCCCCGCCCGGGTCGACGCCGCCTTAATCACCGCCTGCAGATCGAGCAGCCGGTCCATCCGCGCGCGCACCTTTGTGATGTGCTCGTAAAAAATGAGGAACCATGCGGCGGCACCAATGAACTGGCCCATGGCCATGCCGAGCTGGGTCAGCTGCCCCAAGCTTATCGCGCCAGAGAGATAGAACGGCGACATCGCCGCCATAATCCCTGTGCTGGCAACCGGGCCAATCCCAATCGCCTGAACGAGGTCTGAGCGGGCCGTATATTTGCGCACCTTGCGCCAATTCTCGCCGATCTCGTCCAGATGCCGTCCGACGGCAGCTTGCTCAGCCGTCGTGGCCCGCCCCAGCACGACCTGCTCCACATTCTCCCGCACGCGCAAAAGCCGGTTGCGCAGCGCGGCGCTGCGCGTCTCGCTCTCGCGATAGGCCGCGGTCAACGGGCCGGCGACGACACGCATCACCCAGGTCGCGATCACCACATAGAGGATGGCCGCCACCGGCATGTAGCCTTTGAAGCCGCCCAGCCAGATGGGCAGCGCCGGCGCCGCCTCCCAAAGAATCGCGGCAGACACGATAAGCACGCTGACATAGCCGCAAAACGACACGAAGAGCGTCAGCGACTCTTCCGGGGCCAGGCGGCAATCCTCCTCGATGCGCTGGTCCGGGTGGGAGATCAGGCCCTCGCGTTCGATGATGTAGGGCGTGCGACCCTGCAAAAACCCGCCGGCGAGTTGGGCCGTCAACGCTTTGCGCCACCCGAACGTGGCTGCAAGTCGCAAATGGGAGCGTGCAAAGCCGACCAGGCAATTAAGAAGAATGGCGCCGACCAGGATCAGCACGCCGGTCATGATTCCGGATCCGCTCCTTGCGGCAAGCCCGTCCATGAAGACGCGGTTGGCGTAACTGACCGCACCGGTCACTAGACCCACGGTCAGCGCCGCCAGCGTCAGCAAAATCAGCAACGGGCGCGCGCGCGATCCGCTTTCACCGGACCAATAAGGGGCCAGCAGGCGCCACAATTCCTGGACGAACGCCTGCGTCGATCGAAGCGCGTGCATGCTGGGCCTCATTCCTGCGCGCAATTGCTCACCACGCCGTCGGCGCAAGGCGATCGCCCCGGCCCCAGCCGAGATCCTCGCGGGCCGCCCGCCGACGACTGGCGCGCAGCGCCACCACCCGGCCCCAGGCCGTCTCCGGCAGGCCATACCGTTCGACGATCCAGCCGACCTCCTCTCCGAGCGCCCAATAGGCGAACCAGTCAATCTCGCGACCGTCGGATTCGATGTTCAGGCGCGGTTCGGTGATTCCGTGATTGGTCCGCGCATAGAGCGCAAGCTCGCTCGGCACGTCGAAATGGCGGAGCGCCTGAAACCATCCGCCGATCCGCTGCGACGAGGGGGAAAGCGCTCCATTCTGCATTAGGATCGGCGTAGCGACGCGGCGTACGTAATGCATCGGCGATTGCGTGAGCAGGAAGCGCCAGCGCTCCGGGTCGTGAGGATTGTCTATGCCGTAATGCCTCCATGGGCGCTCGACCTCGGGTACGTTTACTCCGGCCAATGCGTCATAGACGTGCAGCGGCGGGCCGGCAGCGTCGGCCATCGAGATGCAGCGAAACCGGTCCGTCTGGGTGGCGCAATAGGCCGCGACGGCGCCGCCGAAGCTGAAGCCCATCAGGCCCGCCCGCCCCTCCGCGCCGAGGCCATAGCGCGCCTCCATCACATCGAGCGCGGAGAGCACGTCGTTCAGGCTCTGCGTCGCCCAGCCCTCGCGCAGCGCGTTCCATAAAGAAGGCCCGCCGCCGGCCCGTCCCGCCGTGTTCGGGATGAACACCGCCGCGCCCGCCGCCGCCAGGGCGCGCGCGGGGAATTTGAGGTCGCGGTCCAGGTTGGCATAGGGCCGCACTGCATTGGGCCCGCCCAACACGCACAGCACGAGCGGGCGCAGCGGGTGCAAGGCTTCCTCCGGGGGTCGCACCAGCAGCCCGGCCGCCTCGTACCCGTTGGGGCTGTCCCAGGTCACGCGCTCCACGCGCAGATTAGCGCTCCCCACAGTCGGCAGCGCCGCGACCGCGCGGGGCCGCGCAAGGCCCCCGGTCCGCGCCGTCTCGATCACCGGCGGCGAGGCGAGCGAGGACCGCGCATAGGCCGCATGCGCCCCGTTGCGGCTGACGGCGAAATGGTGCGCGCCCTCGACCGGGCCCTCCCGCAGGATCTTCGCCGCCCCGGTCTCGGGGTCGATCTCCACCAGATCCAGCCCGACATTGCCGATCCGCAGCGCCAGCACGCCGCCCAGATCCGCCGTGTCGCCGAACACGGCGATGCTGCCCCACCGCGACCCCTCGTTCGGCGCGGCGAACGGGCGCGCGCACACGCGATACACATCGTCGGAGCGATAAAACACCCGCTGCCCATCGAGCGACCAGCCCGCATTGCGCACAAAGCGCCCGTCTGTCTGCAGCCGCTGGGGGCCACTTGTCGCGTCGTCGAGAACGTAAACGGACTCGAACGCGTTCTGGTGCTCCGCCGGCGGAGCACCCACGACGAGCAGCGCGTCCCCGGAAGCGGCGCACACGACATCATTGAGGAACAGCCCGCCTGTCTCCCAGACCTCCACCTGATCCGCATGCGGGCTGAACCGCACCAGGCGCGAGGGGATGGGCTCCTTTTTGCCATGCCGCCAATGCGGCGCGACGAGCACGCTGTCCGGCTCCGGCGGCGCCTCTCCCGCTAGCACGACCGCCAGCGCGGCGCTATCGGGAGTCCAGTCGAACGCGGCGGTGGCTCCTTTCAAAGGCAGCGCGCGCACGCTTTGATCGGAGGCTCCCGGCCGCTCCAGGAGAAACAGCGTTGGCTGGCTGCCGGCGTCGGAGGCGAGAAAAGCGATGGCTCCTCCGTCCGGCGCGAGGCGGAGCTCGCGCACCAGCGCGTTTTCGGGCGGTAGGGTATAGATCGCGCGCGCGCTTTCGCCCGGCTGCGCAAACCAGATCACGTTGTGCGTGACATTCGTTTCCGCCTCGTCAGTCAGGACAAGGAAGGCCACCGCGCCCTCGTTCGAGACGCCGAGGCCGCCATCACTGTACCCGCCCGCCGTGCTCATATACGGCTCGCGCCGATACTCCCTGCTCGCGGCGCGCGCGGCTTGCGCGAAGGAAAGCGGTTCCGGATCGATCATGCGTGGGCCTCACGCGCGGGGCGCTACGGCAGCGCCGCCCTGGGGCCCGCTTATCGTGAGATGTAAGACCCCGCCCCCACTGCTTTCGCACCCCGATAAAAAGCGCTTTGAGGGATTCTGGCGGGCCGCGCGCGGCAGGCGTGCAACGTCCGCCCCGCGCGCGATTAAGCGCAGCAGAAACAGGCCTCAACGGGAGAGCACGGCGCTTTAGCGCGCCAGCGCGCCGGCGGCTTCCTGGGCCAAGCGCTCGTCGAAGGTGCGCGCGCCGATCGCGATCTGTTTTTCAACCGTCTTGACGGTGACGCCCTGGCGCGCGGCGATTTCAATGTGGGTCAGATTATGGATGCGGTGCAGCACCAGCGCCTCCGCGCGCCGCTTGGGCAGCGTGCCCGCATAGGCGAAGATTTCGGCGATGGCGTCACGCCAGATCAGCATCTGCTCCGGCGTCGGGCCTTCATCGACGGAGATATAGTTCGAGGCCGCGGGTTCGATCTCGAGCCCGCCCTTCCGCCGCGAGTAGCGCTTTCTGTAGAGATCCGCCGAGACGAAGCGCGCCACCCGGAACAGCATCGCGATCGGGCGTTCCACCAGCAGCATCGGCTCGACGCTGACCAAGCGCATGAAGACCTCTTGCACGAGATCCTCGCAGGTTTCGGTGTTGTGCCCCCGGCGGCGAAAGCAACGCCGCAGGACGTCCGCGTGCGAGCGATAGAGCGCATCGATCCGCCTCGCATGATCCTTCGCCGCGTTCGTGGAGCCGACTTTGCCCGCCCGCGTCGCAGCCCCCGCCGTCTCCTGCGTCATGTTTCGCCCCCGGTTGCACCCACGCACCGGGATTATTTGTTTCGTGAACCCGGCGCATTCTGTCAATCATGAATCCGTCGAACGGCAATCCGATGCACAGCCGCCTGCGACTGGGGGATGGGCCCCGCACAGCGCGATACGCGCGCCGCGCTCCGGCCGGCTCAGGAAATTTGAATGCATAACCGTGACTTGATCGAGGGGGCGCAAGCGATCTTTCTGGACTGGGACGGATGCGTCTTCGAGGGCGGATCGTTCAAGCCGGGCGCGGTGGATTTCATGCGCGCCTACCGCGAACGCATTTCGATCGTGTCCAACGCCTCGGCCTTCACCGCCCACCAATTGGCCCGCGCCATGGCCCGCGTCGGCGCGCCGATCCCGGCGGAGCGGATTTTCCTGGCCGGAGAAGTCGCCCTGGCGCTGGCGGCCGAGCGTTGGAGAAAGCGGCCGGTGCTGGTGGTGGGGGCGGGGCCGATGCGGCGGCTAGCGCAGCGACGCGGCGTCACGCTCGCGGGGCGCGACGCCCAGGCGGTAGTGCTGCTGCGCGATCCCGGTTTCACCTACGCAAAGCTCATGGCCGCGGCCAATATCGTGCGCGCGGGCGCGCCGCTGATCGTGGCCAATCCCGACCTCACCCACCCGGCCGGCGGCGGCGTCATGCCGGAGACGGGAGCGCTGCTTGCCGCGCTCGCGGCCTGTACCGATCTCGACGCGGCCGACGTCACCGTGGTCGGCAAGCCCAGCCGGTTCCTGTTCGAACGGGCGTTGGCGCAGGCGGGCTGCCGCCCCGATCACGCTTTGATGATCGGGGACAATCCGCGCACCGACATCGAGGGCGCGCGCCGCCTGGGCTTGCGCGGCATGCTGCTGGACGCGGCCGCCAATATCAGCCTCGAAACCCTGCTCCGCCCGCCTGCCCGGCGCACGTCGGCGGCGGCGTGAAGGCTCAGAACCGCTTGACCGAGAGCACGTCGAACGTCTGGCGGATGGTGGAGACCGAGCGGTCGTAATCGGACAGCGCAAGCGATGCAATCAGCGCGTCCACGATCGACAATTGCGCGATCCGGCTGGTCATCGCCTCGGTGCGGAACTTGGTTTCCCGCGCCATTGTCTCCAGCACCACGTCGGTATAGCGCTGGATCGGAGATTTGCCGAAATTGGTGATGCAGATCGTCTTGGCGCCGGCCTCCTTGGCGAGCCGTGTGGCGGTCACAGTTTCGTGGGTGGCGCCGGAATGGGAGACGGTGACGACCGCGACCTCCGGCCCGGTCAAGGCCGCGGAGATGGCCTGCTTGTGGCTATCGACCTCGACGGTGGCGAGGATGCCGATGCGGCGCAGGCGGTATTGGGCGTCCTCCGCGATCGGGGCGGCCGAACCGATGCCGTACAATTCCACCCGCTTGGCCGCCAGGATCAGATCGCGCGCCTCCGCGAGCTTCTCGGGCTTGAGCACCTGCAAAGTGTCGCGCAGGGCCTGGATGTTCGCGTGAAACACCTTCTCGATCACCACGGCGACGGCGTCGTCCCGGTTCAAATCCTCCTGGATGAACTGGACGGGCTGAACAATGTCCTGGGCCAGCGACATCTTGATCTGCTGGAAGCCTGTGGCGCCGATCTGCTTGCAAACCTTGGTTACCGCGGACTCGCTCACCCCCACATTGTCCGCGAGCTCGGTGATGGACATCCGCACCACTTCCTCGCGATTGGAGAGCACAAAATCCACGATCCGCCGGCTGGTGGGCGAAAGGGTGCCGCGCGCGGACTGCATGATCGAGGCGATGTTTTCGATCGGGGCTCCAAAGGTGCGCCGTTCCGTTTTAAGCTCTCGTCCTTCGTCCATCGCCGCGCCGCCCCATCCTTTTGCTTGCGCGCGGACCCTAATACTCCCCCTCGCGCTGCGCCAGAGCAGGCTGGGCGGGACCGCGCGCGGCCGGCGGCCCCGTGCGCGCGTCAGGATGTGTCCAGGGATTGGTTCAGGCGCTGTGGGGGAGACCGTCCATGCTGATCGCGCAGATTTCGGACTGCCATGTGGTCGAGCCTGGCCGCCACGCCTATGGGCGGGTGGATACCGGGGCGTGCCTCGAGGCGGCGGTGGCGGCGCTGAACGCGCTTCCGGCGCAGCCCGATCTGGTGCTGGCGACCGGCGATCTGGTGCAGCAGGGCGCGCCGGGGGAGTATCGCCGCTTCCGCGCGATAACCGAGCGGCTGCGCGCGCCGCTTTTTGTGCTCGCCGGCAATCACGATGCGCGCGGAGCGCTCGCGGAGGCGGTCGGCCCCGCCCTCCCCGGGGACGGGTTTTTCCATTACGCGATCGAGCATTTTCCGGTGCGCGTGCTGGCGCTCGATACCGTGACCCCGGGCAGCGACGAGCCAAGCTTTTGCGCCGGCCGGCTGGACTGGCTGCGCGCGCGCCTGGAGGAGGATCCCCGCCCGACCGTGCTGGGCCTCCATCATCCCCCGTTCGCGGGGCCGGTGGGATGGATCAATGCGCGCGATCCGGCGTGGGCTTCCCCGCTGGAGGGGCTGGTGCGGGCCTACCCCCATGTCCGGGCGGCGGTGTGCGGCCACGTGCACCGCGCCGGCGCCACGCTCTGGGCCGGGATCCAGGCCACGACCGCACCCTCCACCGCCCATCAGCTCTACCCGGATTTCACCCCCGGCGCGCCCGCGCAGATCAGTCTGGAGGCGCCCGGGTTCCAGGTGCATGCGTGGAGCGGGGACGCGCTGGTCACCCTCACGATCGCCCTGCCCGGCCTGCACACCGCGTTCGCGCCATAGAGCCGTTCCCGAAACGGGGTGCGCGGTTTTGGACGAGAACGGCGCTAAACTTCAAGTGTGGAGCGAACCTCACCCGTCCAGAAAACCCATCCGCTCGGCGAGCACGACGGCCACGCGCCAATCGCTGACCTCCCACCTTTGGAACAGCCGCTTAAGGTAGAATTTCGCCGTGTTTTCGGACAGGTTGAGCGCGCGGGCGGCGTCGGCGCGCGCGCCTTCGCTTCGCAGCGCCTGCAACAGCGCGATCTCCTCGCGCGGGGGCGGGGCGAGCGGGGGCTCGTTCTCGAACGCGCGCGCCCGGATCACGAAATCGGCCAGCGGCGCCAAGAGCTTGTGGTCGCGGTCCGCGCCGACGAGGCGCGCGCCGTAGCGGGCCGCCAGCAGCCTGCTCTCCGCGCCCGTTTCCAGCAGGGCCGCTACACCCGTCCCGTGCGCGAACTCCCCGTGCGCGAGTTCGAAGGCGAGCGCAAAGGCGTCGATCCCAGCCTCGATGGAGCCGGAGGCTGCGAGAATCTGGCCCGTCAGGGCGTGGGTGCGCACCGCGTCGCGCCGGGTGGGCGCCGCCACTTTTGCGAGACGTGCGAGGCCGGCCTCGAAATCCCCCCGCGCCGCCTCGATCCGCGCCAGCGCCGCCGCGCACGCGGGCTCGTGGGGCGCCGCGCCGACGCCGGCGGCGGCGCACAGGCGCTCCGCCAAGTCCCCGTCGCCGTCGCGCGCGGCAAGGATAGCCGCTTCCGCGCCCAGACCCCGCGCCAGCCGGGCCATGCCCCGCCCCAGCGCCCAGCGCCGGCGTCCCTCCAGCGCCGCCAAGGCTTGCCCCAGCCCTTCCGCCCGGCGCACCCGCCACGCGATCGCGCGCCCGTCCGCGAGCGCAAATTCGGTGGTCAAGCCGCCGAGGAGGGGGGGCAGGGTCGTGTCGTTTTCCGGGGCGGCGGCGGGCGCGCCGGCCTCGTGGCGAAGCGCACGGCCGAGAGCGGCCGCGCTCGGGGCGAGCGCGGTGCGGTCGATATCGGCGAGCTTGACCGCCATCGCCGCCGACAGCGCGGCCTGCGCCGCCCCCAGGTCGAGATCGGCGAGCGCAAGCACGCCTTCGGACAGGAGCAGGCCCGCCTGCTCGACCCCGTCCTCCCCGCCCGGGGCTTCCACGGGATCGGTGAGCACGGCCCGCAGCGTGGTCCGCGCCTGGCTGAGCGCCCCGTTGCGCAGCCTTTGCACCGCCAGCGCATAGCCCGCCATCCGCGCCGCCCAGGGCGGACCGGTGCGCCCGGCGAGACGCTCGAGCGCGGCGCATTCGCCGTCCGGCAGGATCTCGTCGAACAGGCCCGCCGAGAGCCCCGCCCAGACCTGGGCGTCGGCGAGGGCGTCGGCGCGGGCGGCGGGCGGGCTCGCTTCGGCGCGGGCGGCCAGCGCCTCCCCGGCCGCGCGCGCCTCGGCGCGGGCGTCGGTGCGCCCGGCGATGAAGGCGTCATAGGCGCGCACCGCGCGGAGCCGCGGGGCGCGCGCGAAGGCGGCGTCGGCCATTCCCGCCAGGCGCAGGCCGAATTCCCGATGGGCCCCGAAGCGCCACAAGTCCCCGGAGGATGCCGCCTCCAACAGCGCCAGCGGCGGGGCGAGCGGATCGAGCGCGCGCGCCTGGTCGAGCGCCTCGGTAAACCGTCCCGCGCGCGCCAGCAGCGTCGCCGCGCGCTCGCGCAGGGCGCGCCGGCGCTGGACGGGCAATTGCTCGAACCGGACGGCGAGGAAATCCTCGAACAGCGGATGGCGGCGCATGCCGCCCGCGCCCGGCGCGGGTACGGAGACGAACGCGTTCAGCCTCTCCAGTTCGGCCAGGCGCTGGGCGCTGTCGGTCCGGTCGGCCACCCAATCGGCGGCGTCGGGCTCCAGCACGCTCAAGATGGCGGTTTCGGTGAGGAAGGTCTGTAGCGCGGGGTCGAGATCGTCGAACACCTCTTCGGCGAGATAGGCCCGGATCTGCTCGGCGCTGCCATGGACGAAGCCCAGGACGTCGCTTTCGGGCCCGTGCTTTTCGAGCCACAGACGCGCCAATTGCAACGCCGCCGGCCACCCTTCAGTCTTGGCGAGGATGGTTTCGAGCGTCTGGCCCGCGATCGCGCCGCTGAACAGCGCGCGCGCCTCGGTCCGGGAGAAGCTGAGCGCCGGCGTCAGGATTTCGGTCAGCTCGCCGCGCCCAACGAGGGCCGCGAGCCCGATGGCGGGGCGCACCCGCGTGGCGATCGCTATGTGCACATGGGCGGGGCCGTTTTTCAGTATATGGCGCACCAGCGCGTCGGTATGGGCGCTCATGCCGGCCTGGTAATCATCGAGGGCGATGAAGACGGGCCGATCCGCCCCGGCCAGCGCTTCGATCAGGCCCGCGCCCTCGGGGGCGGGCGCGCCGGCGGCGCGCAGAGCAGCCAGCAACGTCTGCGCCAGCGCCCCGTCCTCGCGCTCGCGCGCATCGAGGGTGGCCCACAGCCGCAGCACGCCCTCCGATTCGAGGTCTCGCCAGATCTGGGTGAGCAGCGTCGTTTTGCCGTAGCCGGCCGGCGCGCGCAGCAGGGTGGCGCGCCGGTCCCGCCAGCCGTCGAACTCGGCGGCGGCCGCGCGCCGGATTAGGCTGACCCGCCCGGTGGAAGGCGGCGCAAGCTTGGCGGCGGGCCCCGCCTGCGGCGCGCGCCCGGAGGCTGCGGCCTCCTTCAGGGCCAAAGTGGTCTTGCCCAGCGCCGTCTGCGCGGGCGCCCGCTCCGCTTCCGACATGCTCCGCTCCATCCCCCGACCGTCCTTGCACCCGATGGAGCGCAGACGCCGCCATTCATCTGCCCACACCCGGGCCGCTTATAGCAAGAGAGCGCCTTTTAGACTACCCGTGGAGCCGCAGGTCGTGGTCTCGCGCACAAGTTCTCGTTACGCTAGAGTAAGGACCGACATGCCAAGGATGCCGGGGGGAGCCTTGGA
The DNA here is from genome assembly GCA_031398975.1 of Alphaproteobacteria bacterium. Lineage (GTDB taxonomy): Bacteria > Pseudomonadota > Alphaproteobacteria > Caulobacterales > Aquidulcibacteraceae > JAKFWI01. The sequence continues at coordinate 17,801 of JANNOI010000004.1, forward strand.
TCAGGAGCGCGGATGATACCGCAGCGCGATGCGTCGACCTTCGGCGCATCTTTTCCCTGGGCGGACGCCACCGCACTCTTGCTCGCCGCGCTCGCGGCCGGCGCGGCCGGCCTGTTGGCGATCGGACTGGGCGAGGAGCCGGACGGACGCCCGCGGCGGCTCTGGCGGCTTGCGGCGGGGGCGGCGCTGGGGATCGGGGTCGCGTGCGCGCACGCTTTGGCGCTGGTGGGCCTCGCCGGCTCCTCCAATGCGCGCTTCTCCGCCGAGGGCCTGCTCGCCGCGACGGGGGCTTGCGGTCACGGGATCGATGGCCGGGGTGGCCGCCGCGCTGGGGCCCTGGCCGGGCGCGCGCCTGATCGGAGCAGGCGTTTTGGGGGCCGCCGCCGCGGCGAGCTTCGCGCTCGCCCTGGGCGCCGCCCTGCCGCCAGACACGCTCCAGGTCGGGACCGTCAGCGTGCTGAGCGCGGTCCCGCTTGCGGGCCTGGGGACGTGGGCGTTTCTGGCCTGGCCCGGACGCGGGGACGGCGTGCTGCCCCGGTTCGCGGCCGCGATCGCGGTGGGCGCGGGCACCGCCGGCGCCCAGGGCGTGGTGCTGGCGGGCGCCGGCGGCGGGGCGGCGACTGGCGCTTACGAGACGGGCGCTTACGATATGCCGGCCGGTTTGGCGCTCAGCGCCGTCGATCTCGCGCTGGCGGCGGCGCTCATGTTCATCCTGGCGGTGAAGACCGGCGCCTTGGTGCTGTTCCTCGACCGGCGCGTCACGGCGGCCGCCAAAGACCAGAACCGCAGGCTCGGCGCCATCGCCGATGGGCTGCGCGACGAGGTCGAGGAGCGCGCGCGCCAATTGATTGCAGCCCAAAACCTCGCGAACACGGGCCTTACGGCGAAATCCCAGGCCCTGCGCCGGATCGCGGCCCATCTCGACGGGCCCGTCCGTTCGGTGCTCGGCTTCACCAACATCCTGCGCGAGGGGCCTGACCAGGAGCGCCTGAGCCAGCGCCAGCGCCGCGCCGTGGTGCAGATCGAGCAGGCGGCGGTGGAGCTGCGCCGCCTCAGCGCGGACCTGCGCGATCTCGCCGCGCTCGAGACCGGCGACGTCGAGCTTTCGCCCGGCCCGGTCAGCGTGCTGGGGGCGCTCGAGGCAGCGCTCTTGCGGGCCGCCAAGTCACAAAGCACGATCGCCCTCGCCGTCGACCGGCCCCCGAGCCACCTGCTCGCGCGGGCCGATCCGAACGCGGTGGCGCGGGTGCTCGATGCGCTGCTCGCCTACGCCTTGAGCCGCGCCGCGCCCGGGGACGTGATCCATGTCGGGTGCGTCAGCGCGCCGGACATGATCTCCATCGCGATCGCCAATCCGGCCCGGGCGCTCGCGCCCCACGAGATCGAGGCGGCCGACACCCTGCTGCTCGACAGCGGCGAAGGCGCCTCCGCGGGCGTGGCCCTCTATCTTGCGCGGCGCACCTGCGAGGCGATGGGCGGCGGGCTCGCGCTGGAGAACGAAGCCGAGCGGGGGGCGGTGATGATCATCCACCTGCCGCGCGCCGGGCGGAATTCGGTGTGACACGCCCGAAAGCGCTACCGTGAAAAGCGCATCGCCTTGCCTTTGGGCGCACGGCGACGCACCGTGCCGCAGGGCGCAGACGGCAGGCGCGCGCGGGGGCTGATTGAACGGGATCCTACCCACGCTGGCGCTTTATGCCGCTTGCGCGGCGGGCGTGGCGGCCATCGTCGCAGCGGCGCGCGGCTCGCGCTTGGCCCTGGCGGGGACGACGTGTGCTTTTGCGGCCGCGATCGCTGCGCTGCAGATGCGCGTGAGCGCGCCGGACGTCTGGTTCGAGGACTTTATCTCCGCGTACTGGCCCGCCGCCCACGCCGTGCTGCAGGGGCCGGACGCGCTGCGCGCGGAGTTCGCGAAGGGCGTGTTCGGCTACGTCAATCTGCCGATCGTGGCGTATCTGTTCGCCCCCTTGGGCGCGCTCGCGCCGAAGCCCGCCGCACTCGTCTTTTTCGGGATCGGCATTGGGGCCGTGTTGGCGGCCTGGCGCTTGATGCGCGTGCTCTTTTCCCTAAGCGATCGCGATAGCGCGTTGTTGCTGCTCGGCCTTTCGGCGTATGGCCCGCTCGCCTACAGCCTGAAGGAGGGCAATACGAGCCATATCGTGCTCGCGGCGCTGCTCGGGGGCCTCCTCGCGATCCGGACGCGGCGCGACCTCTTGGGCGGGGCGCTGCTGGCGCTGGCCGCGATCCTCAAGCCGGCGCTGCTGCTGCTGGGCTTTCTGTATGCGCTGCGCGGACGCTGGCGGGTGGCGCTCGCGGGCGCGGGCGTGTGCGCGGCCGTGGCCGGGGCCTCGCTCCTGGTGTTCGGCTGGGACACGCACCGCCTCTGGTATGACGCGGTCATCGCCCCGTACGCCGGGCGCCCGGTCCCCGCCTTCAACGCGCAATCCTTCGCCGCCGCCTTCACCCGCCAAGAGACAGGCCTGCCGGGGCTGCTGCTCTGGGAGCCGGTGGAGGTGTCCGCGCTGGGAAAGGGGGCCGCGACCGGCGCAGCCCTTGTCCTGCTCGCGCTGGGCGCCGCGGCCGCGCTCGCCGCCCGCCGGCGCGGCGGGGCCGATACGCTCGAAATCGAAGCGCTGATGGTGATCGCGTTCGTATGTGCGGCGAGCACGCTGTCCTGGTCGCATTATTATGTCTGGCTCGTCCCCGCTTTCGTAACGGCGTTGCGCGCCTCAAGCGCGTGGACCCGCCGGCTTGCGGCGGGCGCGCTGATCATTGCGCTGCCCGGGGAATTCCTGAGCCCCGCCATGCGGGACGGCGCGTACGGCCCGCTCACCAATGTGCTGACGTCCCACCTTCTGCTCGCGGGCGTGGCGACGTTTCTGGCGCTTGCGCGCTTGCGTTATGGCGGCGGGAGTCGGGACGCCGATGCAAAGCCCTTCGCGCCTGGAGCGGCGGGGGCGGCGGCCTCAAAGCTCGAGACGAAGTAAAGCGGCCGGCGCTTGGTTTCGTTGAAGATGCGCCCGAGATATTCCCCGATCACGCCAAGCGCCAGCAATTGGATGCCGCCCATGAACAGCACCGCCACCAGCAGCGAGGCGTAGCCCGGCACGTCCACCCCCAAATAGAGCGTGCGCGCGGCGATATAGGCGCCATAGGCGAAGGCGAGCGCGGCCACGACAAGCCCGATATAGCTCGCCACCTTCAGCGGAAAGACGGTGAAGGAGGTGATGCCCTCGAGCGCGAGGTTCCAGAGCTTCCAATAATTCCACTTCGAGCCCCCGGCGTGGCGGGCGTCGCGGACATAGGCGATCTCGGTCTGCGCGAAGCCTACCCAGGCGAACAGGCCCTTCATGAAGCGGTGCGATTCCCGCAGGCTCGTGACCGCCTCCACGACCCGCCGGCTCATCAGGCGGAAATCGCCGGTGTCGCGGGGCACCCGCACCGGGCCCACGCGGTGCATCACCCTGTAGAACGCCGCCGCGGTCGCCTTCTTGAGCGCGGTTTCGCCGTCCCGGCGCAGCCGGCGCGCATAGACGACGTCATACCCCTCGCGCCATTTCTCGACCATCGCGGCGATCAGTTCGGGGGGATCTTGCAGGTCTGCATCGATCACCACCACCGCGCGCCCGCGCGTATGGTCAAGGCCTGCGGTGAGCGCGATCTCCTTGCCGAAATTCCGGCTCAGATCGACGATGGAGACGGCAGGGTCGGCGGCGCGCAAGGCGCGCAGGCGGGCGAGGGTGTCGTCCTTGCTGCCGTCATTGACGTAGAGGATTTCATAGCGCAGCCCGAGCGCCTGCAGCACGGCCGAGACCCGCCGGTGAAACGCCTCGATCCCTTGCGCCTCGTTATAGGCGGGCGCCACGACCGAGAGGTCGAGCTCCGGGGCGGCGTCTGGGCCGGCGTCAGGGGCCGCGTCGGGTTCGAGGGAGGAAGATCCATCGCTCACGCGAACCTCACCTTCAGCTTGAGGAATTGCTTCTCCCAGGCGTGCCAGCTCACCAGCGCGACCGCGACCGTCAACAGCCCCGCAAGGCTTAACCAAAGCGCGGCGTGCCAGGGCGTATCCCCGCCGCGCAGGTCCCGGGCCCATTCGGTATGGACCAGAATAATGAAGATGATTGGATGCCAGACATAAAGTCCGTACGAATACTTGCCGAACCAGCGCAGCACCGGCGCCGAGAGCAGGCGCGCAGCCGGCGCCCACCCGATCGCCATCGCGATCAGCCCCCCGAACGTCACCCATAACAGCGTAAGCCCGAGCGTGCCGAGCCAGGGGTCATGCGGGCTGATGCTGGAGCGCCAAAGCACCATCGCCAGGAACGCCGACCCGCCGGCGAAGAACGCGATCAGGCCCGGGCCCCGCAGCGCCGCGACCGCGCCCGAACCGCCCTGCACCGCCAGCGCGATCAGCGAGCCCGCGGCCAGCGCGTCCATCCGCATCGGGGTGAAGGCGTAGCCCGCCATCGACATGCCGTGGGCCGGGTCCGTCTCGCCTATCCGCAACAGGAGCGCCACGACCAGGGCCGCCCCCGCCACCGCCATCAGCGCGCGCCGGTTCAGGAAAAACACGATCGTAGGCCAGACGAGGTAATAATGCTCCTCCACCGCCAGGGACCAGAAATGGTCCACCACGCCGAAAAAGTCCGCGCCTTTGAAGCCCAGCATGAAGTTCGTCATGTAGGCCCACACCCAGGCGGGATTGCCCTGCCCCCAGACATTGAGCCCCGGCGCGAGCGCCGACGCCGCCAGCACCAGCGCGAGCGCGAGGTAATAGAGCGGGAAGATGCGCAGGGCGCGCCGGGCGTAGAAGTTGCGGTAGAAGTGCGGGCGCTTTTTGGCGTTGAACAGAATGCCGGTGATGAGAAAGCCCGACAGGACGAAAAACAGATCGACCCCGACCCAGCCCAGCAGCCCGAGATTGAGGATCGGATTGGAAAATCCGAACTCGCCCACGAGGCTCTCGCAAATGTGGCCATAGAGCACCAGCATGATTGCCACGCCGCGCACGCCGTCGAGCGACAGGACGCGGTGCTCCTCCAGCGCCGGCGGGGCGGTAGCCGCGGAGACGGCGGCGGGCCGATCGTCAATCGCGGCGTGCATAATCGAGCTCATACAAGGCTCCGTTGGAGGAGATGTAAGCGCGGCCTGCGCCTGCGTTCACCACGATCGAGCGCAACCAGGGGCCGACATACCAGCTGCGCACCGCCCGCCCTTCGGGCAGCGCGATGAGGGTGACCTTGCCGGTCACGAGGCTGCCCGCGAGAAGCAGGTTGCGCCCTTCGTCCAGCGCCAGGACGCGGACCCCGAACGGGGCCTTGAGGGGCGCAAGCGGCGAAAGCGTGGTTTCGTCAAAGCGCTGGATCCGTCCCGCCAGCGGCGAGGCCACGAGCAGCGCGCGGTCAACTGCGTCGTGGGCCATGCGGTCGATCCGCGGGTCGGCGTCGGTCCGGCGGGCGAGGGTCGCCCCGGTCTTCAGGTCGATCGCCAGGAGCCCGCGCTCGCGCCGGAAAAAGCTCAGATAAAGGATCGCCTTGCTGGGGTGGATCAGAAGGTTGCCGGCCGCCTCGCTGCGCGTTTGCGCAACAGCCCCGGTGGCGCGGTTGAAAAGGAGAAGCGGAGCCCCGCCCTGCGCGTCGGCCTCGGACGCGAGGACGATGGTGTTCGAAAGCGGCTCGGCCGCGATCCAGGGGTCCCCCGCCGCGAGGCCGCGGGCGGAGAATTCCCGCTTCAGCGAAAGATCGCGCGCGTCGAGCACGAGCACAGCCGCGCGCCCGCCATGATGGACCAGCACCTCCTCGCGCGCGGGATCATAGGCGAGGCCCTGGGCCCACCCGGTCTCGACCGCGCTCTCGCGGGGCGGGCGCGCCAAGTCTTTTGTGTCGTAGCGGACGAGACGCGCCAGCCCGTGGCCGGTGGCGAAGAGGTGCGCGCCGGAGGCGTCCAGCGCGAGGCCGTTGAAATTGCCTTGCGCGAAACGCTGCACGTCCGGCGAGCGGCGCAGCGTCTGCTCGAGCGGCGTGAGCAGGGAGCCTGGGACGAACGCCGCAGCCACCGCCCCCGCCAGGATCGCGCCGGGCAGGCGCGGGGGCGCCTCGAGCGTGCCGGCCGGCTCCCGGCCTTCCGCCAAACTCCGCACCCAGCGCCCATAGCGCGCCGCAAACAGCACCTCCCCCAGAAGCGGCAAGGCGGCGATGAACGCCCCGAGGCGCTCGGGCGAAACCGCCATGCGCTTCAGATCCGAAAGGCTCGCCCAATTGGTCGCCAGCAGGAGCGGCGGGGCCACGGCCAGGATCAGGCGGACGAGCGTGCTTTCCGTCGGCGCGGCGGCCGCCAGCGCGAACGTCGCCAGCGACAGTGCGCCCGCTACCGCCAGGAGGCCGGCCGTTCCGCGCGGAGCGGCGGCTTGACCCACCACAAACAGGAATAGCGCCGCCGTCAGCCACACCAGGACGCGGCTGACCGGCGTGCTCAGGGCCGAGATGGCGAATTCGGTGATCCAGATGATGTCGAGGACGCGCTCAACAGCTTCGAGGATCGGCTCGCGATAGACAAAGAAGAGCGCCAGGACCAGCGGCCCGCGCAAAACCGCCCACGTCAGGGCAAGCCCGACGGGATGGCGCAGACGCCTGGCAAGCGTTGTCATCCCCCTCCCCCTCGCCTTAACGAGGAGTAATGCACATCCCGTGCCGTGAAGCCATCGCTACGCTTGCGCGCGCGCGATGAGGGCCGAGAAGGCCGGCAGCACGCATTCCGCGCCCTCGAGGCGGGCGCCGTTGTGCGCGGCGAGGACAAGGCCCGCCCCAAGCGCCGCCCGGCGGGGGTGCGCGCCGAGATTGAACGCACAAAGCAGCGCGCCGCCCGCCGCGTCGCGGCGCAGGAAGGCGAGCACCTCGGCAGGGGCCGGAAGCGGAACGTGCGCGCCGGCGCGCAGCGCAGGCTCGGCGCGGCGCAACGCGATCATCGCCCGGGTGAACGCCAGCACCGAATCCGGGTCTTGCGCCTGGGCTTCCACCGAAAGCGCCCGATGGCGGGGATCGAGCGGCAGCCACGCGTCCTCAGCGCTCGTGAAGCCGCACATCGCGCCCTCAGAGGTCCAGGGCATCGGCGTGCGCGCCCCGTCCCGGCCGATCCCATGGGGCCAGAAGGCGATCGCCTCGGGATCGCGCAGGCGCGTGAACGGCACCTCGGCGTGGGGTAGCCCCAATTCATCGCCCTGGTAGAGAAAGATCGTGCCCCGCAGGCACAACAGCACCGACAAGGCGAGCTTCACCCGTACCGGATCCTCCTGCGCCCAGCGGCTGGCCATGCGCACCACGTCGTGGTTCGACACGCTCCAGGACGGCCAGCCCGTACTGTCTCCCCACCCCGCCATCGCCTCCTCGAACAAAGCGGGGATGGCGGCCTGCGCCCGCAGCAGGAAGAAGGAATAGGCGCTGTGCAGCCGGTCGGGCCCCTCGGTATAGGCGCGCTGGACGGCAAGCGGCTCCTCGTCCTCGATCTCGCCGACCGCAAAGCGATCGCCGTAGCCGTCGAGGAGCGCGCGCAGCCTGGCCAGGAAGGGGAGGGTTCCGGGCTGGGTGCGGTCGTGGAGATGGCGCTGCATCTGGTGGGGCCGGGCGGGCGCGCCGGCGAGGTTGAGGGCGGGATTGTCGGCCAGCGCGGGGTCATGGACCAGGAAGTTCACGACATCCAGGCGAAAGCCGTCCACCCCCCGGTCCAGCCAGAAGCGCGCCGCCGCCAATAGCGCCTCCTGCACCGGCGGATGGGCGACGTTCAGATCGGGCTGCTCGGGCAGGAAATTGTGCAGGTAATATTGGCGCCGGCGCGCATCCCAGGTCCAGGAAGGCCCCCCGAACAGGGCCTGCCAATTGTTCGGCGGCGATCCGTCCGGCTTGGCGTCCGCCCAGACGTACCAATCGGCCTTCGGATTATCCCGGGAGGCGCGGCTTTCGCGAAACCAGGGATGGGCGTCGGAGGAATGGGACCAGACCTGGTCCAGGATCACTTTGAGGCCCAAGCCGTGGGCCTTCGCGAGCAGCGCGTCGAAATCCTCCAGCGCGCCGAACAGCGGATCGACGCCGCAATACTCGGATACGTCATAGCCGTAATCCTTCATCGGCGAGGGGTAGAAGGGCGAGAGCCAAATCCCGTCCACGCCAAGGCGCGCCACATGCTCTAGCCGGGCGGCCGCGCCCTTCAGGTCGCCGACGCCGTCGCCGTTTCCGTCCGCGAAGCTGCGCGGATAGATCTGGTAGAGAACCGCCCCCCGCCACCACGCCATCCCCGCCTCCCCCTGCCCGCCGCTCCGAGCGCGCAGCTTGACGCCGAAGGCGGGCGGGCGAAAGGCTCCCGCCATGGCGCAGGACCTGAAAACCCGGCTGCATGCGCGCGCCGCCGCGCTGGGCTTTGACGCCGTGGGCGTCGCAAGCGCCGGCCGCCCCTGGGAGGCGGGCGCGCGCCTCACCGCCTTTCTAGCCGCCGGCCGGCACGGGGACATGGAATGGATGGCCACGCACGCCGACCGCCGCGACCACCCCCAGAAGCTCTGGCCGGAGGCAAAAAGCGCGGTGCTTTTGGGCCTCTCCTACGCCCCGCCGGGCGAGCCGCTGGACGCGTTGCGCCAACGCGCGCACGCCGCGATCGCCTCCTATGCGGCGCGGCGCGATTACCACGACGTGGTGAAGGGCCGCCTGAAGCAGCTCGCCGGCTGGATCGCTGCGGAAACGGGCGAGGCGGTGAAGGTGTTCGTGGACACCGCGCCCCTGATGGAAAAACCGCTGGCGCAGGCGGCGGGGCTCGGCTGGCAGGGCAAGCACACCAATCTCGTGTCGCGCGCGCACGGCTCGTGGCTGCTGCTGGGCGCGATCCTCACCGCCGCCGCGCTTGCGCCCGACGCCCCCGAGGGCGACCATTGCGGCGCCTGCCGCGCCTGCCTCGACATCTGCCCGACAGACGCCTTTCCCGCGCCCTATCAGCTCGATGCGCGCCGCTGCATCGCCTATCTCACCATCGAGCATAAAGGCGCGATCGCGCCCGAATTCCGCGAAACCATCGGAAACCGCGTCTTCGGCTGCGACGATTGCCTGGCGGTGTGCCCGTGGAACAAGTTCGCCAAGGCCTCCGCGGACGCGAAGCTCGCCTATCGGGAGGATTTGCAGGACATGCCGCTCGCCGCGCTCGCCCGCCTGGACGAGGCCGGTTTCCGGGCGGTCTTCCGCGCCACCCCGATCGCGCGCACGGGGCGGGAGCGGTTCGTGCGCAACGTGGCGATCGCCGCCGGCAATAGCGGGGACCCCGCTTTGATCCCGACAACGGAGGCGCTGGCGCGCGATCCGGCCCCGCTGGTGCGTGCGATGGGGGTTTGGGCGCTGCGCCGCCTTGACCCCGCCCGCTTCGCCAGGCTCAAACCCGAGGCGCTCCAACGCGAAACGGACCCGGCCGTGCGCCGGGAATGGGGCGAGGAGGAGACGTTGTGAGCGATATCGGCGGCCCGCCCCTCGATCCCGATCCCGCGCCTGCGGGCCCGGAAGAGCCGCGCCAGAACGCCGACGCCGCCCGCCGGGCGATCCGCCAGCTTGATCGCGACCTGCGCCGGATCGAGCGCAAGAAGCGCAAGCGCATCGCGGCGCCGATCCTGTGGGCGTTTGCGGTGATCTTCTTCGTGGCCCCGGCGCTGTGGGTGGCGGTGTACGGGTTGGTGGAGGCGCCGGGCACGGTGCTGATGCTCAAGCGCGACATGGAGGGCCAGTCCGTGCGGCGCGATCCGGTCCCGCTCGCGGCCATCTCCCCCCACCTGGTGCGGGCGGTGATCGCCTCGGAGGACACCCGCTTTTGCCGCCATGACGGCTTCGACTTGGAAGCCATTGACGCGGCGCGCAAAGCCAATGACAGCGCCAGCGCCAAGGCGCGCGGGCGCGTGCGCGGGGCCTCCACCCTGTCCCAGCAGACGGCCAAGAACCTGTTTCTGTGGCCGGCCCGCTCCTGGCTGCGCAAGGGCCTCGAAGTCTATTTCACGGGGATGATGGAGTTCGCCTGGCCCAAGACGCGTATCCTCGAGGCCTATCTAAACGCGGCCGAATTCGGCGGCGGGCTGTTCGGCGCGGAGGCCGCCGCGCAGGGGCTGTTTTTCAAGTCCGCCAAGGATTTGACGGCCGAGGAGGCCGCCCGCCTCGCCGCCATCCTGCCCAGTCCCAACAAGTGGAACGCGGTCGATCCCGGCCCCGGCGTGCGCGCGCGGGCGGCCACGATCATGGCGCGGATGCGGATCGTGCGCCGCGAAGGCCTTGACCTGTGCGTCCTGGACGCCGACGCCCCGGCCCCGCCGCCCGCCCGCGGCCGCCGCCCCCCGCCCGACGCCCCGCCCATGCCCGATATGCCCACCATCACGGTCGACGCCGAGGACCTCGCCGAGGCGCCCCCGCCGCCGCCCCCGGAATTCGGCTATGCCCCCAGCGCCGACCCGTCAGGCCAGGGCGTCGAGTACACGCCGCCGCCCGGAGAGGCCGCCACGGCGAACGCAACGGGCTCGGGCGTCCCGCCGGAACCGGACCTGAACCCGGCGGACGCGCAACCCTGATCAAAGATAGTCAGGCGCCGAACTTGCCCTGCGCGAAGGCGGAGCGGAGGCGGGCGAGCTGCGCGCCTACCGCATTCTCGGCTGCGGCGTCCGCCCCCGCATAGATGGTTTCGTCCAGCCGGCGGACGCGCTCATAGAGCTGCGCGCAACGGGCGGCCAGCTCCAACAGCGCCTCGGGCAGGTGTTCGGAGCCGGAGAAGGGTTCGGCGTTCGCGAAATCGCGCCCGTTGAAGCGGTATTTCTCGTCCTGGGCTTCGAGGAACGTCATGTCGCCCTCCCGCAGCGCACGCTGCACCAGCAGCCAGGAGGCCACCTGCATCAGCCGCGTCGTCAGGCGCATGCTCTCCCCGGCATAGGCGAGCGCCGCGTGCCGCGCCAAACGCTTGGACGCCGCCCGGCCCGGCCCGTCGAGATAGGCCGCGGTCTCCTCCACCAGGGCCATGCCGGCGCGGAACGTCCGCTCGAACATCTCCGAACGTGCGAATTCGAGGACGCGCCGGCTGGCGACGGGCTGTGCGGTCATCGCGGTCAGGTCTTCCATGGCGCCACCGGGAAGCAAGAGCCTTGCCAGGCGAGAGCCGCCAGCATCATTCGACTTCGCGTCCGACTTGGCGTCCAAACACCGTATCAGCGGCGGCCATATGGCTTTTTTTCGCAGCGATAGCGGCTTCGCAACGCGCGATCTCGGCCCGCAGCGCAAGGATGGCGGCCTCGAGATCGGCGATGGAGAGGGTGTCGAACGCGGGCTGGCGCTTCGGCGCGGGCGCGAACGGATCGTCCTCGGACATGGCGCTCCTTCTCCTGCGCGTCTATGCCTAGCAAATTCTTCACCCGATGCGGAGGGGTTCATGGGCGCGCCCGAGACGATGCAGGCGATCGCGCACGCGCCGGGCCAGGCGCTGCGGCTAGTCGCCGCGCCAACCCCGAAACCCGGCCCGGGCGAGATCCTGATCCAGGTGGCCGCGGCGGGGGTGAACCGGCCGGACCTTGTGCAGCGCGCGGGCCATTATCCGCCCCCGCCGGGCGCGCCTGACATTATGGGCCTTGAAGTCGCGGGCGTGGTGGCGGCGGCGGGCCCGGGCGTGCAGCGCTGGCGGGAGGGTGAGCGGGTGTGCGCGCTGCTCCCGGGCGGGGGCTACGGCGAATATGCGGTCGCGCCCGAGGGCTCGGCCCTGCCGATCCCCGAGGGGCTCACGCTGGAGGAGGCGGCCTGCCTGCCGGAAACGGTCTTCACCGTCTGGGCGAACGTGTTCGAGGCAGGCAAGCTCGCGCCGGGCGAGGCGCTGCTGGTGCATGGCGGGGCGAGCGGCATCGGCACGACCGCGATCCAGATGGCCAAGGCCCATGGGGCGCGCGTCTTCGCCACCGCCGGCGATCCGGGCAAGGCGGCGCTCTGCGAGCGGCTCGGGGCGGACCGCGCGATCCATTACCGGACGGAGGATTTCGAAGCCGTGGTGCGCGCCGCCGGGGGCGCGGACGTCGTGCTCGACATGGTGGGCGGGCCTTATGTGGAGAAAAACCTGTCGCTCCTCAAGCCGGGCGGGCGCTGCGTGCAGATCGCCTTCCTGCAGGGCGCGCGGGTGGAGCTCGATCTGATGAAGCTGATGCGCAACCGGCTCACGCTCACCGGCTCGACGCTGCGCCCCCGCCCGCCGACGGAGAAGGCGCGCCTTGCGGCGGCGGTGGAGGCGCAGGTATGGCCCTGGATCGCGGCGGGCCTGCTGCGTCCGGTGATCGACGCCGCCTTCCCCCTGGCCGAGGCCGAAGCCGCCCAGGCCCGCATGGCGGAAGGCGCCAATGCAGGCAAGATCGTGTTGCGGGTGAACCCGCTTTAGCTCAATCGCCCTGGAATTTGCCCGTCTTGGAGAAGCCCTTGGGCGCGGCCTTGCCGCTTTGGGCGCGCTTGCCCAGCCAGTCGCGCCAGTCCGGCACCTGGCGCACCCTGCCGGCCGTGTCGATCCAGCAGAGGCCCTGCGCTTCTGAGAAGACAACCGCATCCAGCAGCCCGCCCTGGTGGCTGAGGAGCCCCGCTTTGTAGGTCTGCAGCCTGACGCCCTTGCCGCGCGCCATCTCCGGCAGTTCCGCCAGCGGGAAGACGAGCAATTTTCGGTCCCGCCCGATCACGCCCACATGATCGCCGACCGCCGGCGCGCACACGCAGGCGCGCTCCTTGGAATCCACGCTCAGCACCTGCTTGCCCGAGCGCTTGGCCGCGATCAAATCGTCCTCCGCGACGATAAAGCCATAGCCCTTGGCCCCCGCCACCAGCCTTTTCGCTCCCTCCTCGTACGGGAACATGGCGATCGGCTGATCCTCCTCGCCGAGATCGATCATCAGCCGGATCGGCTCGCCCGCGCCGCGCCCGCCGGGCAGCTTGTCGGCGCCGAGCGTAAAGACGCGCCCGTCCGAGGCCATGATCAGGATCTTGTCGGTCGTCTGGCACTGGACGGCGAAGGCGGCGGCGTCCCCGTCCTTGAATTTGAGGCCCTCAAGATCGTCCACATGGCCTTTCAGGGCCCGGATCCAGCCGCGCTCGGAGAGCACCACCGTCACCGGCTCGCGCACGATGAAGGCGTCGGCGCCGATCTCGGCCGCGGGCGGGGCCTGCGCGATCACGCTGCGGCGCGCGGCGCCGGCGCCGGCGGTGAAAATCTCGCGCGTCTTCTTCAAGTCTTCCGCCACCGCGCGCCATTGCTTCTTCGCATCCCCCGCGAGCGCCTGGAGGCGGGCCTGCTCCTCGCGGAGGGAGGCGTCTTCGCCGCGGATCTGCATCTCCTCGAGCTTGCGCAGCGCGCGCAGGCGCGTGTTGAGGATCGCCTCCGCCTGGGCCTCGTTCAGAGCGAAGCGCGCCATCAGGACGGGCTTGGGCTCGTCCTCCGCGCGGATGATGGCGATCACCTCGTCGAGGTTCAGATACGCGACGAGCAGGCCCGCGAGGATCTCCAGCCGCGCCGCGATCTTGGCCAGCCGAAACAGCGCGCGCCGCACCAGCACCTCGCGGCGGTGCTCGAGGAAGGCCTGCAGCGCCTCCTTCAGCCCCATCACCCGCGGAATCTGGCGCGCATCGAGCACGTTCATGTTCAGCGGAAAGCGCTTTTCGAGCTCCGACAGCTTGAACAGGCTCTCCATCAACACGCTTGGCTCGACGGTGCGCGCCTTCGGCTCCAGCACGAGGCGGATCTGATCGGTGCTTTCGTCGCGGACATCGCCCAGCAGCGGGGCCTTTTTCGTCTCGATCAGCTCGGCCAGCGCTTCGATGAGCTTGGCCTTTTCCACCTGATAGGGGATTTCCGTCACCAGGACGCGCCAGCCGCCCCGCCCCAGATCCTCCACGCTCCATTTGGCGCGCACGCGGAAACCGCCGCGGCCGGTGGCGTAGGCTTCGCGGATCGCCTCGGCCGGCTCCACGAGCACGCCCCCGGTGGGGAAGTCCGGCCCCGGAACCACCCCCAGCAGCGCCTCGAGCCCCGCGTCCGGGCGCGCGAGCAGAAGGAGGCAGGCCTCGATCAGCTCGGCGGCGTTGTGGGGCGGGATGGAGGTCGCCATGCCCACCGCAATGCCCGAGGCGCCGTTGGCCAGAAGGTTCGGGAACGCCGCCGGCAGAACGACGGGCTCGCGGTCGGCGCCGTCATAGGTGGGGCGGAAATCGACGGCGTCTTCGTCTATTCCCTCGAGCAGCGCCTCCGCCGCGCGGGTCAGGCGGCTCTCGGTGTAGCGCATGGCGGCGGGGTTATCGCCGTCGATATTGCCGAAATTGCCCTGCCCGTCGATCAGGCGGTAGCGGATCGCGAAATCCTGCGCCAGGCGCACCATGGCGTCATAGATGCTCTGGTCGCCGTGGGGATGGAAATTGCCCATCACCTCGCCCACCACCTTGGCGGATTTTTTCTGCGCGTCCCCCGCGCCGAGGCCCATGCGGGACATGGCGTAGAGGATGCGCCGGTGCACGGGCTTCAGCCCGTCGCGCACATCCGGCAGGGCGCGGGCGGTGATGGTGGAAAGGGCGTAGGCCAAGTAGCGCTTGGAGAGCGCCTCGCCCAGCGGCTCCTCGATGATGCGCCCGCCTTCTGGCGCGGGGAGGGTGGTGTCGTCTTTCGCCATGCCCCGCTTCTACTCAGAGTCGCCCGCGATGGCCCAAGGCTTCGATGAGGCGCCGGCGCGCCTCCGGCATGCCCTGGCCGGCGCGGTCGAACAGGCGCAGCTCGAGGAAATGCCCGGCCAGGGCGAAGGCGTCCGCCACGTCCCCCGAAGCGATCGGGGCGGCTGAATCGGTGAGGAAGGGCGGCAGGCGCAGCAGCTTCTCGGCGAAGGGCGCGCCCGCCTCGCGGCTCGCCGCGCGCCCCGTGCGCGGGCTTACGAAGGCGAGATCGTGGCGCGCCCCGGTGAGCGCGCAGGCGCTGACATCGAGGCCGTAGCCCAGCTCCGCCAGCAGACCGAGCTCAAACCGGGTATAGAGCGCGGGCCACACCTCGGGCGCGGCGAGCGCCTCCATCAGCAGCGCCAGCGCGTCATAGAGGCCGGGATAGGCTTGCCGCTCCGGCGCGCCCGCCCGCACCAGCGCCACCGCCGCGGACAAGCCCGCCGGCGCGGCGGGATCCTCGAGCGCGCGCGCGGCGTAAGCGGCGGCGAGTTCGATCGGGGAGAAAAAACCCAATTGGTCCCCCGTGCGCGCCTTCCACGTCACGCGCACCAGATTGCCGGCCTGCAGCACGGGCCGGCTCCGCCGGCTGATCCCCCCATGCACCATCGCCGCGACCCGCCCGTGCGTGCGGGTGAACAGCTCCGCGATCGCCCCGCTTTCCCCGAACGCGCGCGCCCCCAGCACCAGGCCCTCGTCGCTCCATTCCATGGCTCAGCGCCGGCGGGCGGGCGTGTGCGGCTCACGCATCCCAATCGAGCCCCATCTCGCGATAGCGGGCGCGGTCCTCGCTCCAGCCCTCGCGGACCTTGACGTGCAGGAACAAGTGGATGCGCTTGTCGAGCAGGGCTTCGAGCTCCTGGCGCGCGGCCTGGCTGATAGCCTTGATCACCGCGCCGTTTTCGCCGATGGCGATCTTGCGCTGGCTCTCGCGCGCGACGTAGAGCGTCTGCTCCACACGGGCCGAGCCGTCGCGACGCTCGGTCCAGCTATCGGTCTCGACAGTGGCTTCGTAGGGAAGCTCGTCGTGCAGGCGCAGCATCATCTTTTCGCGGGTGATCTCGGCGGCGAGCAGGCGGGCGGGGATGTCGGCGGTCTGGTCTTCAGGGAAGAGCCAGGGGCCAGGCGGGGCGTGGGCGGCGAGGTGGGCGGCGAGATCCTCCACCCCGTCCCCGGTCAGGGCCGAGATCATGAACACCTCCCCATAGGTTCCCGCCGCGTGCAGGTCCCGGGCGAGCGCGAGCAGGTCCTGGCGGGGCAGCGCGTCGATCTTGTTCAGCGCCAGGATGGCGGGGCGGGACGTGCGTTTCAGCGCCTCGATGATCCGGGCCACGTCCTCGCTTGCGCCCTTGACCGCGTCCACCAGGTGCACCACCGCATCGGCCCCGCCCGCGCCCGTCCAGGCGGCGGCGACCATGGCGCGGTCCAGCCGCCGGCGGGGGGCGAACACGCCGGGCGTGTCGATCAGCACCAATTGGGCGGCCCCCCGCATCGCCACCCCCCGCACCGGGGCGCGGGTGGTCTGGACCTTGTGGGTCACGATCGAGACCTTGGCCCCGACCAGGCGGTTCACCAGCGTGGATTTTCCCGCATTGGGCGCGCCGATCACGGCGACGATCGCACACCGGGTCTCCGATGCGGGATCAGACATCGACGCCCGCCGCTTTCAGCAGCGCGAGCGCGGCCGCCCGCTCCGCACAGCGTTTGGAGCCCCCCGTCCCGCGCGCGCTCGCCGCGCCAGCCACCGCAACCTCCACCTCGAACAGCGGGGCGTGGTCGGGGCCCGAGCGCGCAAGCACCTTGTAAGCCGGCTGGCCCCGCCGCGTGGCGGCCGCCCATTCCTGCAGCACGGTTTTGGCGTCACGCGGGGCGCGAACCACGTCGGCGAACTCGGCCTGCCAATAGGTTTCGATGAAATCGCGCGCCGCCTTCAGCCCGCCGTCCAGATAGAGCGCCGCGAGCACCGCCTCGCAGGCGTCCGCGAGGATCGTGTCCTTGTCGCGCCCGCCGCCCTCCTGCTCGGAGCGGGACAGGATCAGCGCCTCGCCGAGGCCCGCCCGGCGGGCGGCGCGCGCGCAGGCGGCCTTGGAAACGAGCGCGTTGAGGCGCGGCGCGAGCCCGCTTTCGCCCTCGTCCGGGTAATCGCGGAACAGCCGCTCCGCCACGATCAACCCGAGCACCCGATCGCCGAGGAATTCCAGCCGCTCGTTATTGACCTCCCCGGTGCTCGAATGGGTGAGCGCGCGCGCCAAGAGGTCCGATTTGCGGAACGCCCGCCCGACGCGCTTTTCCAGCCGCTTGCCGACGTCTTTCTCCAGGCCGTGGGCCTCGCGTTTGGCGTTTGCGCTCAATCCGGGCTCTTCAGGAACCGGTCGGTGCGGAAGCCGGTGATCATCGTCCAGGGTTTGAACAGGGTCGTGGAGGGATCGAACGAGGCCGCCACCAGCTGGGCGTGGCCCACCAGATTGTCGAACGGCACATAGCCCACTTCGGAGAGCACGCGGCTGTCGGCGGAATTGTCCCGGTCGTCGCCCATGAAGAAGTAGCGGCCTTCGGGCACTTCGTAGATCGGAGTGTTGTCGTAGCGGCTCTCGGGGTCGCGATCGAAGGTCACATAGCTTGCGCCATTGGGCAGCGTCTCGCGATAGGCCTGAATCTGCACCAGGAAGCCGCTCTCTTCGCGGAAGGTGCGAAGGCCCAGGGATTCCCGCTGGACGGGGCGTCCGTTCAGGTAGAGCACCCCGTCGCGCATCTGGATCTCATCGCCGGGCATGCCGATCAGGCGCTTCACGAGGTCCTTGTCGGCCTGGGGTTCGGGGCGGAACACCACGATGTCCCCGGGCTCGGGCTGGCGCGCGAACAGGCGCCCCTTCGGCCAGCCGAAATTCAGCGGCTCGGTGGAGAAGCGGCTATAGCCGTAGCTCCACTTGGTCACGAGGATGTAATCGCCCACCAGCAGTGTGGGCTGCATCGAGCCCGACGGGATGCTGAACGGCTGGGCGATGGCGAAGCGGATGCCCAGCGCCAACAGCAGCGCGTAGATCACGGTTCGGACATTCTCCCAAAGCACGTTCTGTGAGCTCCGATCGTGAGCGGCAATCGATGTCATGGGCTGTCCAAATCTAGGGGCCGGCGGATCGCGTGCGTCAGCCGACTTTTTCGGCCGAAAGGATGACAAAAGCCTGAGCCAGCGGGAAGTCGTCGGTCATGCTTAGGTGTACGCTAGTGCTATAGCCCGGGGGCGTGAGCGCCGCCAGCCGCGCCGCCGCGCCGCCCGTGAGCGTCATGCCCGGCTGGCCCGAGGCGCTGTTGGCCACCTGCATGTCCCGCCAGAACACCCCGCGCGCCAGGCCTGTTCCGAGCGCCTTGGCGCAGGCCTCCTTGGCGGCGAAGCGCTTGGCGTAGGTGGCGGCGGGGTCGCGCTTGGCGCGGGCGCGCGCGCTCTCGACCTCGGTGAAGCAGCGCCGCTCGAAACGCTCCCCGTGGCGCTCCAGCGCGCGGGCGATGCGGCGGATGTCGATCAGATCGGTTCCGACGCCCACGATCATGCGCGCGCCGCCGCCATCAGCGCCTTCATGCGCCCCACCGCCTCGCCAAGCCCCAGAAAGATCGCCTCCCCGATCAGGAAATGCCCGATATTGAGTTCCTGCAGCTCCGGGATCGCCGCGACCGCCGTCACGGTGTTGAAATCGATGCCGTGGCCCGCGTGCATCTCCAGCCCCAGCGCCTGCCCGCGCCTTGCCGCCTCGGTAAGCGCCGCAAGCGCGGCCCGCCCGTCCCGCCCATGCGCGACCGCCTCGCAATAGGCGCCGGTATGCAGCTCCACCACCGGCGCGCCAAGCGCGGCCACCGCCTCGATCTGGGGGATCTCGGGATCGAGGAAGAGCGAGACCCGGCAGCCCGCTTCACGGAGCGCGTGCACATAAGGCGCGATCCGCGCGCTTTGGCCGGCGGCGTCGAGGCCGCCCTCGGTCGTGCGCTCGGCCCGCCGCTCGGGCACCAGGCACACCGCGTGCGGGCGGGCTTTGAGCGCGATGGCCAGCATGTCCGGCGCGCACGCCATCTCCAGATTGATGGGCAGGCCGACAGCGCCCGCCAGGCGCGCCAGATCCTCCTCCCGCACATGGCGGCGATCCTCGCGCACATGCAGGGTGATCCCGTCCGCCCCGGCCGCGGCCGCGACCTGGGCTGCGCGCACGGGATCGGGATGGCGCCCGCCGCGGGCGTTGCGGATCGTGGCCACGTGATCGATGTTTACGCCGAGGCGGAGCCGGCTCATCCCGCAAGGCCCCGGCTGCCGGGCTTGACCGGCGCGAGCGCCTGCAGCGCGGGGGGCAGGGCGTCGGGCGCATAGGAGGGCGCGTCCACCGCCGCCAGGGAAACAAGCGGAACCCCCACCTCTGCCGCGCCGCCGGACCGGTCGATCAGGCAGGCCGCGCCTAGGATCCGCCCCGGCGCGCCCTCGAGCGCGGCGAGGCATTCGCGCAAGGAAAGCCCGGTGGTGATCACGTCCTCCACCACCACCACCCGCGCGCCCGCGGGGATGGAGAAGCCGCGCCGGAGCCGGAAGGCCCCGCCTTCGCGCTCCACGAACAGCGCCTTCGCGCCCAGATGGCGGGCGGTCTCGTAGCCCGGAATGATCGCCCCCACGGCCGGGGAGACGACCACGTCCACCGCCCCGAAGGCTGCGTTGATTTTGGCCGCGAGCGCCCGGCACAGCGGCTCCGTGCGCGCCGGATCCTGAAACACGAACGCCTTCTGGAAGAACACCCCGCTATGGCGGCCCGAGGAGAGGATGAAATGGCCCTCCAGCAGCGCGCCGGCGGCGCGGAATTCGGCGAGCACTTCGTCCTGGCCCATGGCCCCGCTCCCGCTCTGCGCCCGCGCCCCGCTCACCCGCGGACCCGCACGACCTCGCGCGCGGCCTTGGAGGTGCGCATGGCGGCGACGATGTTGGTCAAGTGGCGCACGTCGGCGACCTCGATGTCGAAGCTGAAATCGAAGAATTCGGGCGAGCGGCGCATGGTGGCCACGTTCAGGATGTCGCCCTCATGCTCGGCGATGATGCGGCACAATTGCGCCAGCGCCCCGCGGGTATTCTCCACCGTGGCCACGATCCGCCCGGTGGCCAGAGCGTGGCGGCGCGCCTCCTCCGTCCAGCCCAGATCGATCCATTCCCCGCCCTCTTGCTCGAGCGCCTCCAGGCGCTCGCAATCGATCGTGTGCACCATTACGCCCTGGCCCGGCGCCTGCACGCCCACGATCCGGTCCCCCGGGATCGGCCAGCAGCATTCCGCGAAATGGAGGCTGACGCCCGCCGTCAAACCCCCGCCCTGCACGTAGAGCCGGGCGCGGCCGGGATGGATGGGGCTGCGGGCCTCCTCGGCGCGGGCCTTGGCCGCCAGGCCCGGGAACGCCGCCACCGCCACCGCCGAGCCCCGCACCTGCCCCTCGCCCACGGCGGCGAATAGATTGGCCTCGCTGTCATAGCCCAGCCGGGCCACGGCCTCCGCCAGCGCCACATCGGCGAGCTCGTGGCCGTACCGGTGGAAAGATTGCGCCACCAGATCGCGGCCCAGCCGCTCGAATTCCTCCCGCCGGGCCAGCCGCTCCAGCCGGCGCTGGGCGGATTTGGCCCGCCCGGTCTTGGTGAGGGAGGCCCAGCCGGGAACCGGCGCCGCGCGCTCGGCGCGCAGGATGTCCACCACGTCCCCATTATGCAGGGCCGTGCGCAGCGGGCGCTCCTGGCCGTTCACCCGGCACCCCACCGTCGTGTCCCCGATATCGGAATGGACGGCGTAGGCGAAATCCAGCGGCGTCGCCCCCTGCGGCAGCGCGATCAGCCGCCCCTTCGGCGTGAAGGCGAAGACGTGGTCCTGGTACATTTCGAGCTTCGCGTGCTCGAGAAACTCGTCCGGATCGCCGCCATGCTCGACGATCTCCAGAAGCGCGCGCACCGCCTCGCGCGCATCGAGGCCCTTGGAGGCGGAGCCTTCGGCGTCGAAGCCATAGGCTTCGTTCTTGTAGCGCCAGTGCGCGGCCACGCCGAGTTCGGCGATATCGTCCATCTCCTCGGTGCGGATCTGGATTTCGACGCGCACATTGCCCGGCCCGATCACGGTGGTGTGGATCGAGCGATAGCCGTTGGGCTTCGGGTTGGAGATGTAATCCTCGAACGCCTCAGGCACGACGCGCCACGTCTGGTGGATGGCGCCGAGCGCGCGGTAGCACTCGTCGGCGCTGGGCAGGATGGCGCGAAAGGCGTAGATGTCGGCCAGGTCGGAGAATTGCACGCTCTTGCGCTGCAGCTTGCGCCAGATCGAATAGGGCTGCTTCTCGCGGCCATAGAGGCGCGCGCTCACCCCGCCGGCCTGCAATTTATCCCCCAGCGTACGCGTGATCTGGGCGACATTGGCGCCCTTCTCGGCGCGCAGCCACGCAAGGCGCGCCCGGATCGCCGCGCACGCCTCGGGATAGGCCTCCTCGAACGCCGCTTCCTCCAGCTCGCTCGACATCCGGTCCATGCCGATGCGCCGGGCCAGGGGGGCGTAGATATCGAGCGTCTCGTGCGCGATGCGGCGGCGCTTGTCGGGATTGGGCAGGTGGGAGAGCGTGCGCATATTGTGCAGCCGGTCCGCGAGCTTCACGAGGAGGACGCGCACGTCCTTCGCCAAGGCGAGCAGGAATTTCTGCAGATTGGCGGCTTGGGTGTTCTGGTCGGGCGAGAGTTCAAGGCGAGAGAGCTTCGTCACCCCCTCCACCAAAGCCGCGATCGGCTCGCCGAACATCTGGGCGATCTGCTCGCGGGTGACCTCGGTGTCCTCGATCGTATCGTGCAGCAGGCCGGCGACGATGGTGGCCGCGTCCAGGCGATACTCGGTGAGGATGCCCGCGACCTCGATCGGGTGCGCGAAATAGGGATCGCCCGAATGGCGCTTCTGCGCCCCGTGCATCACGGTGGCGAACACATAGGCCTTGTTGATCAGCGCCTCGTCGACGCCCGGATCATAGGCGCGGATGCGCTCCACCAGCTCGAACTGGCGTAGAAAGCGGGCGCGTTGGGGGGCCGGCGGCTCAACCGGGCGCGGGGGCGGGGGCGCAGCGATCAGATCGGCGCCCATGGCCTCAATACCGCTCGTCGCGCTGGGCCTCCTGCTCGGCCTGGAGCGCGCGCAGCACTTCGTCCTCGCTGGTATTGGTGGGGGCGGTCAGCGCCAGGCGGTCCTGCTCGTCCTCGGCCTTGGCGGCGGGCTGGACGTCCTGGAAGCCCGCGATCAGGCTCTCGCGCACATCCTCGGGCCGCACAGCGTTTTCCGCGATCTCGCGCAGCGCCACCACCGGATCCTTGTCCCGGTCCCGCTCCACAAGCGCTGCCGCGCCCGCGGAAATGGCGCGCGCGCGATGGGCGGCCAGCAGAACCAGCGAGAAGCGGTTCGGCACTTTATCGACGCAATCTTCAACGGTGACGCGGGCCAAGGATGGGGGTCCCTTCGGTGAGGTGGACCTCTTACATAGCGGGGCGCCAGGGCTCCGCCAAGGCGCTGGCGTCGGCGGCGTCCAACCGGGTCACAAGATCGCCGATCGGCGCCCCGCCCGGGGGCAGGCGCCAGTCGGGCGCGATCTCCGCCAAGGGCTTCAGCACGAAGGCGCGGGCGTGGGCGTGGGGGTGGGGCAGGATCAGGTCCCCGAACCGCCCGGCGAGACCCTGGAAGTCCACGATATCAAGATCGAGCGTCCGCGGGCCCCAGCGCTCTGCCCGCACCCGCCCGAACGCCGCTTCGATGCGGGTGAGAATCGCATATAGCCCTTGCGGATCGAGGTGCGGGCAGTCTAGCTCGGCTACAGCATTGAAATACGGGGGTTGATCGGAGCCGGGCGGCCAGGCGGGGCTTGTCCAGCAGCCGGAACGGGAGACGATGGCGAGCCCCTCCACCTGCCCCAGCGCCGCCAGCGCCGCGTGGAGCAGATCGGGCCCCGCAAGCGCCCGGAACGCCAGATTACTCCCCAGCCCCACATAGACCCGACCTGCCCGGTCGTTTCTGAAAGCCTGGCCGTGATGTGAAGGAAGCCGCGGAATGACCAACACCCCTCTCGATCGCGCCCTGCAGGCAGGCGAGCGTGTGGCGCTTTTTATCGACGGCGCGAACCTCTATTCCGCCGCCCGCGCCGCCGGGTTCGACATGGATTACAAAAAGCTCCTGGAGGAGTTCAAGAAACGCACGCGCCTAATCCGGGCCTATTACTACACCGCCCTGCTGGAGAACGAGGATTTCTCGCCCCTGCGGCCCTTGGTGGATTGGCTTGATTACAACGGCTACGCCGTGATCACCAAGCCCGCCCGGGAATATACCGACGCCAATGGCCGGCGCCGCGTGAAGGGGGATATGGACGTCGAGATCGCTGTCGATATGCTGGAGGTGGCCGCCTTCGTCGATCATATGGTGCTGTTCTCGGGGGACGGGGATTTCGTGCATCTTGTGGAGGCCTTGCAGCGGCGCGGCGTGCGGGTGAGCGTGGTGTCCACCGTGCGCTCCAACCCGCCCATGGCGGCCGATGATCTCCGCCGCCAGGCGGACTTGTTCCTGGACCTGGCCGATATCGGCGCGCTGATCGGGCGCCCGCCGCGCGAGCGCGCCCCGGCCGACCCTTATGACGACGACGAAGAACCGCGCGGCGGCGGGCGCCGGTGAGCGCCCCGGAGGCGCCGCGCGACTGCCCGCTCTGCCCGCGCCTTGTGGCGTACCGCCAGGACAATGCAGCCCGCGAGCCCGGCTGGTTCAACGGGGCGGTGCCCTCCTTCGGCGATCCCGCGGCGCGGCTTTTGATCGTGGGTCTCGCGCCCGGACGGCAGGGGGCCAACCGCACCGGGCGGCCCTTCACGGGCGACCATGCCGGGATCCTGCTCTACGCCACCCTGCTCAAATTCGGCTTCGCACGGGGGGCCTACCGCGCCGACCCGCAGGACGGGCTGATCCTGAACGACGTCATGATCACCAATGCGGTGCGCTGCGCGCCGCCCGCCAATAAGCCTCTGCCCGTGGAAGAAGCCGCCTGCCGGCCGTTCCTCGCCGCGCGGATCGCGGCGCTGCCGCGGCTGCGGGCGATTTTGGCGCTCGGCGAGGTGTCGCGGCGCAATGTGGGGCGTGCGCTTGGGGTCCGCGGGGCCCAGCCGGGCGGCGGGCACGGGGGCGAGGCCGATTTCGGCGCGCTGCGCGTCTTCCATTCCTATCATTGCTCGCGGCTCAACACGAACACCGGCCGCCTGACGCCGGCCATGTTCGAGGCGGTGTTCGCCCGCATTCACGCCTATCTGGCGGGCTGAGCGTCGGGGCAGCGCGCGAGATCGAAGGTCTGTTCCAGCCGGCCGGGGGTGAGGCTGAGCCGCGCCGAGCCGGTGCGGACGTCGGTGAAGCGGGCCGACACGGCGCGCAGGCGCCCTTCCGGGGTCCGCGCCAGCACCAGCACCCCGCGCCCGGCCCCCGCCGCCACCCCGCCAGCGCCCTGGGGCAGGCGATACTCGATCTCGATGCGCCGCTCCGGCCCCGCCCCGCGCACCGCGTACCGCGGCGCCGCCAGCAGCACGATGGTCTCCTGCGCAAAGCGCGCCCGCACGGCGTGGCGGTTGAAGGTGACGCCGAGACCCGCCTTGCAGGCGGCGAGGCTGGTGCTCCAGAGCCCGGAGAGGCTTTTGGGCGGCGGCGGAGCGCCGCACCCGGCCAACAAAAGCGCCGCCGCGCCCGCCCTCGCGCGCGCGTTTAAAAAAATCGGCTTGGAGTTGACGTTGGCGGTCCCCATCGCGACCTCTGATCGCGCGCCGCCGAGCCTGGAGCTTGAGTGCGGCGCGTCGGGACCTCATGCATGGATTCGCCGGTTTCGCCTCCGCCGCCGGGGCGCGCCACTCCGCCCAAGGCCTCCGCCTTGCTCGCCGAATTGCTGGACGCCTTCCCCAACGACCGCGTGACCGTGGGCGAAGTGCTGAGCCATCTGGAGGGGCGGGCCTTCGGCCTGCTGCTCCTGCTGCTCGCCCTGCCCAATTGCATCCCCAACATCCCCGGCCTTTCGACCATTTTCGGGGTGATGATGCTCGCCCCCGCGATCCAGCTGATCCTCGGACGCGGCGCGTTGTGGCTGCCCGAGCGGGTGCGCCGCTGGTCCTTCTCGCGCGAGGTGCTGCGGTTGACCATCAAGGGCGCGCTGCCGGTGCTGCGGCGGATCGAAGGCTTCATGAGCCCGCGCTGGACGGTATTGGTGCGCCCCCCCGCCACCCAGGTGCTGGGTTTGCAGACATTGGTGATGGCGCTGGTGCTGATGCTGCCCATCCCGGCGGGCAATTGGCCCCCGGGCATGACCGTGGCGGCCACCGCCTTGGCGCTGCTGCAGCGGGACGGGCGCCTCGCCCTTCTCAGCGTGCCGATGGCGATCGTTTCGCTAGGTGTGGCGTGGGTGGGGGTGCGTCTGGGCCTGGTGGCGCTGCAGGAACTGGATGACATCCTCCGCGCCCTGCTGGCCTGGCTCGGGTAGCGGCTCAGCAGGTGCGTCTTGTGGTCCAGCCCAGGGGGCCGTCCGGGCCGGGGGCGGCTTCGCTGGTGAGGCATTCGCCCTTCGGCGCGGGGTCCGGCGCGCGGGTGAACAGGGGTTCGCGCTCGCCCTGCAGCACGTCGCGATCCCCGATCGCGCCCCAATAGCTCACTACCCCGCTGGCCTCGGCCCCGCACTCATAGCGCCCGCCGTCATTGTCCACGAGCCGCACGCTCGCATCGCCATTGTCGAGCAGATAGGCGATCGTGATCCGCCCCGGCGTACGCTCCACCCGCGCGAGGCACGCGTCGATGGCGGGCAGAAGCTCGCTCAGCACGCTCGTCCATTCGGGCGTCGTGCTGCTTGCGCCCACGCCGCGCCGGGCGCACCCCTCATAGCCCACGCCGTCGAAATCGACCTTGGCGAGATAGGGGAAAGTCTCGCCGGAGGCGTGCGTGCACTCGCCAATCTTCAACGTGACGATCAGCGGGCCCGCGACGATCAAGGCCCCGTTCGCGCGCGCCTCGCGCCGCACCGGCAGCGAGCCCGCCTCCGGCAGGCCGGGGCGCACGAACGCCACCCAATCGCTTAGAATGTCGAGGCGCCAGAAGGGCTCGGAGCCCACGGCCTCGAACTCCCCCTCATACAGCGCCTGCACGTCCTTGCTCGCCGGCGGCCCCAGCGCTTCGATGGCGGCCTTCACATCGACCGGCGGGGGGCCTGCGGCCTGCCCGCTGGGCGATGCGTCCTCGCTTCCCCCGGAAGCCTCGCGCTGACAGCCCGCCGCCGCCGCCGCCAGCACGCACAGCGCCGCAATCCAGACCGCGTTCCGCACCATGGCGTGAACTCCCCCAACCCTCCTCCAGCGCCAAAGCCCTCGATCCGGCGCTGGAGGTCGACCGCCTCTTCTCTATCATAGCCGAATGCTGAGCGATTCACGCCACGCGTTTTACGAGTTCTTCGCCGGCGGGGGGATGGCGCGGGTGGGTCTTGGGCGAGACTGGCGGTGTCTGGCGGCGAATGACTGGGACCCCGCCAAGGCCGCGGCCTATCGCGCCGTGTTCGCGGACGGGGCCATGCGCGAGGGCGATATCGCCGCGCTGACGCCGCAGGACCTGCCGGGCCGCGCCGATCTCGCCTGGGCCTCCTTTCCCTGCCAGGACCTGTCGCTGGCGGGGGCGCGCGAGGGGCTGGCCGGCGCGCGGTCTTCGAGCTTCTGGCGGTTCGCGGCCTTGATCGGAGCCCTTGCGCGCGAGGCGCGCGCGCCCCGGGCGCTGGCGCTGGAGAACGTGTCCGGGCTTTTGACGTCGGGCGGCGGCCGCGATTTCGCGGCGCTGGCGGGGGCTCTGAACGCGCTCGGCTATCAGGTGGGTGCGCTCGCGGTGGATGCAGCGCTCTTCGTGCCGCAATCGCGCCCGCGCGTGTTCGTGATCGGCTATGCCGGCCGGTTTCCGGCGGGGTTCGTGCAAAGCGGGCCGGCGGCGCCCTTTCATAGCCGGGCCCTCGCGGAGGCGGCGCGCAGCGTGCGCAATTGGGCTTGGCTCCGCCTGCCCGCGCCGCCGCTCTCCAATCTGAGCCTGGCCGATGTGCTGGAGGCGGACGCCCCGTTCCGCCCTGCGGCGGACGCCGCCCGGCTTATCGCCCTGATGGCTCCGGGCCAGCGGGCTCGTGTGGCCGAGCGTCTCCAGGACGGGCGCCGGCATGTGGGAACCGTGTTTCGCCGCATCCGGCTGGAGGCGGGCGTTAAGGTGCAGCGCGCGGAGGCGCGCTTCGACGGGCGCGCGGGGTGCCTTCGCACGCCGGCGGGCGGCTCAAGCCGGCAAAGCCTGCTGGTGCTGGAGAACGGCCTGGCCCGCTCCCGCCTGCTGACGCCGCGCGAATGCGCGCGCCTGATGGGCCTGCCCGACGATTACCCGCTGCCGAAAACCACCAACGCCGCCCTCCACCTCCTGGGGGACGGGGTGGCCGCGCCCGTCGTCTCCTGGCTCGCCCGCCACCTGCTGGAGCCCCTTCTGGCCGCGCCGGCGGCGCGGCGGGGGGCGGCGTGAGCGACACGTTCGACGCGTCCGCCCGTTCGGCGGTGATGCGCGCGGTGCGCGGGCGCGACACGGGGCCGGAGCGGCGGGTGCGCACGCTTCTCACCGCCGCCGGCTACCGCTACCGCCTGCACCGCACCGACCTACCGGGCGCGCCCGACATCGTATTCCCCGGCCGCCGCGCCGTGGTGTTCGTGCACGGCTGCTTCTGGCACGGCCATGACTGCGCCCGCGGCGCCCGCCTGCCCAAGACCAACACGCCCTATTGGCGCGCCAAAATCGCCCGCAACCGCGCCCGTGACGGCGAAAGCCTGCAGCGGCTCGCAACGCTGGGCTGGCGCGCGCTGGTGGTGTGGGAATGCGCGCTGAAGCCGGAAGAAACGCTCAAGCGGAGCCTTGAGGCGTTCCTTGCCGGCCCTGCCGAACTCAAATGAGATCCTGCGCCAGCGCTGCGCGCGCCTCGTCCGGCAGGATCGCCATGTGGCCGTATTCGGGATGGTCGATCGCCAGCAGCACCCGCGCCCGGCCGGCTTTGAACAGCGCGGCCGCTTCCTCGTCCAGGCGGAAGTGGAGGAAATGTACGGAGGAGGTTTTGCCGTCCGCCTTCGTCCGCTCTACGTCGGTTTCGGCCTCGGCGGCGATCCGGCGCCCGTCGATTTCGAGGAAGATGTGGGTCTCCACACCCCCGAGCAGGGACAGCACCTGATGGCGCTTGCGCTCGTCCGGGATCTCGAACATCAGCGTCGCGCACAATTCGCGGCCCTGCGGGATCATCGGGTTGTAGGCGCTGAGTTCGTCCTCGATCTGGCTCTCGCCGCCCTTTTCGATGTGCAGCATCTCCAGCACCTGCTGCAGCATCGTCTCGTAGCTCTCGAAATAGAAAGTCGCGTACGGGCCTACCGACACGCGCCGGGCGCGCTTTAGGGCGATGGCGGCGGCGCGGCGGGCCTTGCGCTCGGCCGCGTAGAGTGCGGGATCGGGCAGGTCGGCGCGGGTGATACGACGCTCGGACACGGGCATAAGTTTTCTCCTCAGCTTCCTACAAGCCCATAGGCGCGGGCGAAAATTTCGATCGGGTGGTAATTCTTCGGTCTTTCCGCGCCCTGGAGGGCGACGCCCTGGGCGATATGCTTGGCCGCCAGCGGGCAGTCGGACGCGACATAGGCCGCTTTCGATTGGGCCACGGTGCGCGCCACCGGCTTGCCCACCTTGAGCGCCACTTCATGGCTTCCCTTCATCACGCCGAACGTGCCGCCATGGCCGGAGCAACGCTCCACATGGGTAATCTGCGCGTCGGGGATCAGTTTCAGCATCTCCTGGGCTTTTGCGCCCATGTTCTGCGCGCGGGCGTGGCAGGCGTGGTGCAGCGCGACGGCGCCCTCGATCGGCTTCAGCCCGGGAGGCAGCCCCTCCTTGCGGGCGATATCAACGACATATTGGTCGATATCCTTGGTGGCGCGGGACAAGGCCTGCACGTCGGGATCGTCCGGCAGGATGAGCGGCCATTCGAATTTCAGCATCAACCCGCAACTGGCGATCAGCGCGATCACGTCGCGCCCCTCGTCGAGATAGGGCTTGAGCGCCGCCGCGACGCGCTTGGCCTTGCCGGCCACCGCGCCGATTTCGGCCTGCTCCAATTGCGGCATGCCGCAGCATTCGGGATAGGCCACCACGGTGTCGACGCCCAGATGGGCGAGCACCAGGCGCGCGGCCTCCCCGATCTGGGGATTGTTATACTCCCCGAAACAGGTGGCGAAGATCACCGCCTTGCGGCCCGCCGCGGGGGCCGCGCCATTGGCCAGCGCCTGGCCCGCCTTGTCCTGGGCGCGCGCGACCTTGGTGAGGGTGCGGCTGTGATAGGCGGGAAGCTCGGCGCGGGCGTCGATGTCGAGCGCCTGCTCCAGCATGGCGCGGGCGAAGCCGTTCTTAACGTCGGCGCCCCAATTGGCCAGCGGCGCGATCGGGCCCACGAGCTTGCCGTTTCGATCGGTCTTGGAGAGTTCGCCCTGGACGATCTCGTGCTTCTTGCGCGGGGCGTTCGCGGCCTTCTGCGCGGCGCGGTAGCGCAGCATCAGGTGCGGGAAATCAAGCTCGAAGGGGTGGGGCGGCACATAGGGGCACTTGGTCATGAAGCAGAGGTCGCACAGCGTGCAGGCCTCGACGACCGGCGCGAACGCGCTCGATTCGAGGTCCTCGACCTCTCCGCCGGCCGTCGCGTCGATCAAGTCGAACAGGCGCGGAAAGCTGTCGCAGAGATTGAAGCAGCGCCGGCACCCGTGGCAGATGTCGAACACCCGCCGCATCTCCGCATCGAGCTTTACCGGATCAACCCAGTCCGGGTCCTGCCAGGGAATAGGTCGGCGAACCGGCGCTTCCAGACTACCTTCCGCCATTCATTCCCCACAGAATGTCGCTGCCCGCCGGAGAGGTCGGGCATTTGGCCGAAACAGATTCGAAAAAATTGAGCAAGAACAGGCGCCGCCGAGCAAAGCCGGCGGCGCGTTCTTCACGGACGGACTTAGGCGCCCAGCGTGTCCAGCGCTTTTTGGAAGCGCCCGGCATGGGACTTTTCGGCCTTGGCCAGGGTCTCGAACCAATCGGCGATTTCTTCGAACCCTTCTTCCCGAGCGGTGCGCGCCATGCCCGGATACATGTCGGTGTATTCGTGCGTTTCGCCCGCGATCGAGGCCTTCAGGTTCAGATTGGTGTTGCCGATCGGCTCGCCGGTGGCCGGATCGCCGACATCTTCCATGAATTCGAGGTGGCCGTGGGCGTGGCCGGTTTCGCCTTCGGCGGTGGACCGGAACACGGCCGCGACGTCATTATAGCCTTCCACGTCCGCCTTTTGGGCGAAGTAGAGATAACGGCGGTTGGCCTGGCTTTCGCCGGCGAACGCGGCCTTCAGATTTTCGTGGGTTTTCGTTCCCGAGAGCGACATCGCATTCTCCGCTGCAAAACCGGGAGCCGAGGGGCCCGCGGCGTCAACAACGCCAAACTAGACCGGAGAACGCGCGTCGGTCAAGCAGATTAGAATTCTTCTAATGCAAAATTGAGTGCGGCGTCAGCCGGGCTGGGCCGCGCGGAGCCGAACGACGACGTCGACCCCCTCCACCGCATAGCCTTCCGGCGGGGCGGGCAGTTCCGACACCGCGACCCCGGCGGCGGGGATATCGATCAGGGCGCCGCTCGCTTCCACGAAAAAGTGGTGGTGCGCGGTGACATTGGTGTCGAACCAGCGCCGCTCCGAATCGAGGCGAACCTCGCGCAGGAGGCCCGCGTCGCGGAATTGGTGCAGGGTGTTGTAGACCGTCGCTAGCGAAACGTCCGCGCCATGCGCCACCGCCTCGGCGTAGAACGCCTCGCACGTGACGTGGCGCGGCTCGCCCGCGAACAATAGCTCCGCAAGCGCGAGGCGCTGGCGCGTGGGCTTCAGCCCGGCCGCGCGCAGCACCTCCAGCATGGGGCCCTTCCCGGCGAATTCAGGCGCACTCTGGTCCATGGGACCGAGTGTAACTTAGGTTCATTCTAAAACGCAACCGCTTTGCGCGGCCTCACCGCGCGGGCGCGGCGCCCGTCGGGCGCTTGCGCCGCCGTGGCCGGGCGCCGCGGGCGTCGTCCTGCCGGGGCGGCGCGTTGGACCACACCCGGTGACCCTTGCGATCCAGGAACTCCCCATTCTCGGCCGGCCGGCGGGCCGCGCCCTCGGGCCGCGGGCCGTCCTGGCGGGCTTGGCCTTCGGGGCGGCGCTGGGGCGCCCTCTCATGCGACCGCTCTGACGAGCGCTCGTAAGACCGCTCTGGCGACCTTTGGGGACCGGCGGCGCGGCCGGCGCCATTGCTGCGCTTCTGGGCCGGGCGAGGGCCGTGGGCTGCGCGTTCAGAGGGCGTGGGCAGGGAGAGGGCGTGCTCGCGCACGGGCACCGCCTGCTTCGTCAGCCGTTCGATATCGCGCAGATTGCCCCGCTCGTCCGGCGCGCAGAAGGAGATCGCCTCCCCGGCCCGGCCGGCGCGCGCGGTGCGCCCGATACGGTGGACATATTGCTCCGGCACGTCCGGCAGGTCGAAATTCACCACATGGCTCACATCGTCCACGTCGATCCCGCGGGCGGCGATTTCGGTGGCCACCAGCAGGCGCGCCCGCCCGGTCTTGAACGCCGCGAGCGCGCGTTCGCGCTGGCCCTGGCTTTTGTTGCCGTGGATGGCGGCGGCGGGGACGCCCGCCCGCTCGAGATGGGTGACCACCCGGTCCGCGCCATGCTTGGTGCGGGTGAAGATCAGCGCCCGCGTGATCTCGGCGTCGCGCAACAGATCGACGAGCAGGCCCTGCTTGTCGCCGCCGCTGACGTGGATCACGCTCTGGCTCACCCGCACCGCAGCCGAGGAGACGGGCGCTGCCGCCACCTCTACGGGATCGGTGAGGAATTGCGCCGCCAGCTCGGCGATCGGGGCGGGCATGGTGGCGGAGAAGAAGAGGCTCTGGCG
Source organism: Alphaproteobacteria bacterium (assembly GCA_031398975.1). Taxonomy (GTDB): domain Bacteria; phylum Pseudomonadota; class Alphaproteobacteria; order Caulobacterales; family Aquidulcibacteraceae; genus JAKFWI01. Next base: position 49,553 of record JANNOI010000004.1, read on the forward strand.
GCGGTCCGGCAGCAATTGGGCGATCCGGCGCAGCGCATGGATGAAGCCCAGGTCGAGCATATGGTCGGCCTCGTCCAGCACCAGGGCTTCGACGCCGTCGAGCCGGCAGGCGCGCTGGCTGATCAGGTCGAGCAGCCGGCCGGGCGTGGCCACGAGCACGTCCACCCCGCGCTCCAGCGCGCGGATCTGCTTGCCGATCGGCACGCCGCCGAACACGACGGTGCAGGACAAGCCGGTGAAACGGCCATAGGCGCGGAAGGAGTCCGCGATCTGGCCCGCGAGCTCCCGCGTTGGCGCAAGCACCAGCACGCGGCAGGCCCGGGCCCCGGCGTGGCGGCGGTTTTCGCCAAGGCGGTGCAGCAGCGGCAGCGCGAACGCGGCGGTCTTGCCGGTGCCGGTCTGCGCGAGGCCGATCAGGTCTCGCCCTGCGAGCACGGGGGGGATCGCCTTCTCCTGGATGGGCGTCGGGGCGTCATAGCCCTCGGCGGCCAGCGCTTTGAGGATCGGCGCGGCGAGGCCGAGGTCTTGGAATTGTGTCAAGGAATGTTCACTCTCGAGCGGGCGCACGCAAGGGTGCGCCACGGGCGCGAAACGCTGCGACGGCGAAGAAGGGCGCGGTAAAGCCGCCGAACGTCGATGGTTGCGCTTCGTAAGGACCACGCCCGCCTGGCGGCAATGCTGCGCCTGCGAACGATCGCTGGGCCCGCGTATCGTCGTATTCGCGCGTAAAGTCAACATCGCAGCCCGGCACGGGCGGCGGGCGGCGGGCGGCGGGCGGGCCGCTATAGCGGTCAGGGAGCGGATCGGGATGGCCGGGCGGGCGGTGTTCACCATCGGATATGAGCGCGCGGGCCTCCCCCAGCTCGTGGCCACGCTCGCGGCGGCCGGCGTCGCGCTGGTGATCGACGTGCGGGAGCTGCCCAATTCGCGCCGCGCGGGCTTCGCCAAGCGCCAGCTCTCCGCGGGGCTGGCGGAGGCGGGCATCGGCTACCAGCACCTGAAGGCGCTGGGCACCCCCAAAGCGGGGCGGGAGGCCAACAAGGCCGGACGCTGGGCGGCGTTCTGGGAGATCGTGGACGAAGCGCTCGCCCGGCCCGAGGCGATGCTGGCGTTCGAGCACGCAGCCGCGCTGGCCGCCGCCCAGCCCGTATGCCTCCTATGCCTGGAGCACGATTGGCGCGCCTGCCACCGCGCGCGCCTCGCCGAGCGGCTGGCCGAGCGCGGCTTCTCGCTGCAGCACCTGGGCGTGGAGGCGACCCCGTAAGCGGGGCTCACCCCTCCGGCTGGTCCTGGAACTGGCCGTGGGGGCGGAAGCGCCAGAGATAGGAGGGAACCAGCGCCTCGATCGATTCAAGCTCGGTGACGCCCAGATCCTCCAGCACCCCCACGTCCGGACCGGCGGTGACGACATTATCCCGCCGCAGCATCTGCACCTGGTCCCCCGTCAAGGGCGGCGCGAACAGCGGCGCCACCCGGGACGCGGCCCCGAACGCGAGGCCCAGCGGCTGGGCGAGGAAAAACGGCACAGGGATCAGCGCGCGCGGGCGCGCGATCGTGGCGAGCGTGAACTCAAGGAGCTGTTTGAACGAATAGATTTGCGGCCCGCCGAGCTCGAACACGCGCCCGCGCGCCTCGCGCCGATCGAGCGCGTTGGCGACCGCTTCGGCCACATCGCCGACGAAGACGGGCTGGAACCTTGTTTTGCCGAAGCCGATCAGCGGCAGGGCCGGCGCGATCGTGGCCATCTGGGCGAAGCGGTTGAAGAAGGAATCCTCGGGCCCGAACACGATCGAGGGACGCAGGATCACCGCCGAGGGCAGGCAGGCGCGCACCGCCTCCTCCGCATCGCCTTTCGTGCGGGCGTAGCGGGCCTTGGCCTTGGGGTCTGCGCCGATGGCCGAAACCTGGACGAACCGGTCGATCTCGCGCTTGTCGGCGGCGGCGGCGATCGCGGCGGCGGCCTCGGCGTGGATGTCGAAAAAGCTTTGCTTGCCGTGCTCGTGCAGGATGCCGACGAGATTGACCACGCCGTCGGCGCCGTCGAGCGCGCGCTCGATGCTTTCGGGGAAGCGGACATTGGCCTGGATCAGCTGGATCTGGCCCACGTCCCCCAGGATGCGCAATTCGTAGCCCAGATGCGGCTGGCGCAGCGCGACGCGCACCCGCTTGCCGCGCTTGGCCAGCGCCCGCACGACGTGGCGGCCCACAAAGCCCGACCCGCCGAACACGGTGATGAGGTCGCTCATGCCATCCTGCTCCGATCGCCCGCCCCGTACGCCGCGCTAGAACGCCGTCGGGAAGCCTCCCCCGTCCGTCTCGCGCACCGACAAGAAGGACACCTCGTTCTCATAGAGGCACGCCGCGCTTAAGATTCCGGAGAAATACGCGCCCGTATCCACCCCCACGCGCCGCGTGTCCAGATAGGGCTCCGGCGCGGGCGTATGGCCATGGACGATCTTGTGGCTGAACGGCTTCGTTGATTCCAGGAACTTTTTGCGCGCCCAGAGCAGGTGCTCCTCCTTCTGCTCCTCCAGCGTGCGCGAGGCGTCCACGCCCGCACGGACGAACACATAATCGCCCAGGACGATAAACAGCTCGAGCGCCTCGAAAAACGCCTTGTGCGCCGGCGGGAGCCGCTCGCGCAGCGCCCGGCCCACGTCGTAGAGCGCATCGGGACCCGCAAGGCCCATCGAGGCGGGCACGCCATAGGAGGCGAGCGTCTGGACCCCGCCATGCAGCAGCCACTCCGCCCCGGCGACGGGATTGTCCAGGAAGCGCAGCAGCGAGCGCTCGTGATTGCCCATCAGGAAGCGGTACTCGTACCCATCAGGGGGGTTGAGCAGCAGCTCGATCACGGTCCGGCTGTCAGGGCCGCGATCGATGTAATCGCCCAGGAAAATCACCACAGGGCGCTGGCGCCTCACCTGGCTGCCGCCCTTTTCGAGCACATCGAACAGCTTGCCCAGCAGCCGCGCGCAGCCATGTATGTCGCCCACGGCGATGCCCATGCGCCCGGCCGGAAAATAGGCGGGCTCCAGGTGCGAGCCGCCGAACACGCGCGGCAGGCGCGAAGAGGAAGTGCCCGCAAACATTTGAGGTCCCCAGTCCCTGCCCTTACTCTACGATCTAATCCTCCCACCGCCTTTTCAAGGCCTGGGCCAAAAAGGCTTTCGGGAGAAACGTTGCGGCCTTTGCCGTTTTACCTGCGCGCTCAAGGTCGTGGGGCAGGCGGTCAGGGATTTGAGGGGACGGGGGCGGCCTGCAGCCTTGCGGTGCGCCAGCGCGCCGTCTGGCGCCAGATGAAGAGCGCAAAGACCGCCTCCCCGACCAGCACCCCGACCACCGACAGGAGCGGCCCGCCCGCGCCCAGCAGCACGATCACCGCGGCGAGCGCGATCCCGGAGGCGTAGACGCTGGCCATGGAAAGCGCGCGGAACTCCCCGGCGGCCTGCAACAGCGCGCTCTCCGGCGTCCGCAGCACCCGCACGCCCGCAATGGCGAACCAGAGCGCCGCCCCGATCGCCAGCGCCTCCAAGGCGTAGGCCTCCGGGAAAACCAGGCGCGGAAAGAAGCCCAGCAGGAATGCCGCCGCGGCCGCATTCAGCGCCAGCGCCACGAGCAGCGCCGCGCGGAACAGCGAAAGCGAGGGCGTGCGCCCCGCTTGGCCCGGCTGGGCCAGGGCCCGCGCCATCTGCGCGCGCTCGAACTCGGTCAACGCGTTCATGGCCACGGTGATGGGACGCGCGAGCAGCGCGCTCGCCGCGACCAGCGCGAAAGCCGCAGGGCCCGCCGCCAGCGTCACCACATAGGCATGGGCGTTGCCGGTGGCCTCGGTGGTCACCACGCCCAGGAGCGACCATTGCGAATGCCGGCGCCACACCGCGCGATAGCCCGCAATGTCGGCGGCGCCGTTCAGACGCGCCTGACGTCTTGCATACTCAAATCCGAACGGCGCGAAGGACAAGATCGTAGCCGCAAGGAGCCAAGCGAACGCCCCGACGAGGGAGGCGCTCCCCGAAAGCCAGACGCAGACAATGCCCACAAACAGCACGCCGCTATAAGTCAGGTCCGACGCGACGGTGCGCCATTGCGCGCCTACCGCGTACGCATAGGCGCGCGCAAACCAGCGCAGCAGGAACATGCCGCCATAGAGCGCGAACAAAAGGCTGGCCTCCGGCGCCACCCCGACGCCGGCTCCCACCAGCGCAAGAACGCCCAAGACGAGACCCGCAAGATACACATTGCCCGCAAACAGCGGCCGCACCGCCCCGTCCGTGTCGCGCCCCTGTTCGGCCAGCAGCGCCGGCAGCGGCGCGCACAACAAGGCGCTCGACAAGCCGATGCTGAATTGGGACGCGACCATGAGGAAGGTGAAGCCGCCGAACTCCGCCGCCGAGACGCCGTGCAGGAGCTGCAGCGAAAGGACAAATTGGCAACCAGCCGTCGAGACCGGGCCGAAGATCGCCATCGCGTAAGGCAAATTCGGACGAAAGCGCATGCCTGCCTGCTCCCGGGCTGTCCCGCAGACGTTGAATTCCAGACAGGTTTGACGCGCCGCGCGCGCGCGCGTCGTTTCTGCCTTGACGGCCTTAGCCCGATCCTTTCTATCGCTGAAGGCCGGGTTGGGTTGTGTTCTAGAGGCGGGGTTCCTGTCAGTCTAGAATGCGGCGGGTTTGATATGGGCCGGTGTGTGGGTGGCGTCGGACTGCTCTTTCATGAGAAAGTCTTCCGTATACAGCCTTGAGGACGCGCCGCCTTCCCGGGCGGGCCTTGGCGCGCCGCTCTCCACGCGGCCCTCCGTGCGCCTTCGCGCCCTCGCGGAGGCGATCAGGCCTGTCGCGTCGGAGGCTAAAGAGGCGCTGATCGCCGATCTTCTTTCGTTCGATCGCCCGAAAGTGCTTTCCTTTTTCAATGCGCACGCGCTGAACCTCTGTTGGAGCTCTCCGGAGGCCTACGCGCATTTTTCCGCCAGCGACGTGTTGCTGCGGGACGGGATCGGCGCCCGGATCCTGCTGGGGCTGCTGGGACGCGACGCGGGGGACAATCTGAACGGCACCGACTTCATCCCCGCTCTGCTCGACCGCGCGCTCGGGCGCCGGCTTGCGGTGTGGGGGGGCGAAGAGGCGTTCGTGACGGAGGCGGCGCGCAAACTCGCCCTGAAGGGGCATGCGATCGTGTCCGTGCATCACGGCTTCGCCGCGCCAGGTTTCTATGCATCGCTGTTTCAACAGGAAAAGCCCGACCTCGTGCTCTTGGGCATGGGGATGCCGCGGCAGGAGAGCCTGGCCGTCAGCCTGCGCGCGCTTGGAGAGCGGCCGTGTCTGATCATCAATGGCGGCGCGGTGGTGGACTTCATGGCCGGCAAGTTTCCCCGCGCGCCGCGCGCGATGCGCCGCCTCGGGCTTGAGTGGCTGTTCCGGCTGGGCGTGGAGCCCCAGCGCCTGTTTCGCCGCTACGTGCTGGGCAATGTTTTGTTTTTGTACCGTGTGGCGCGTGTGACGCTGGCCTAGGCCGAAGGCTTGGAGCCGCGGGATTTTAGGGAGGCTTCTCGTTCCGTGTACGCATCGCCCGCCTCCGCCCGCCCCGTCGACCACGAGCAAGGGGAAGCGATCCGGCTGACGATCGGGATCAAGGCGCTGAACGAGGAGGCCCATATCAGCGACGCTCTGGCGAGCGCAGTCGCCGCCGCGCGCCCGTTCAACGGCGAAGTCATCCTGGCCGACAGCGGCTCGACCGACCGCACCCTCGAGATCGCGCGCGCCTTTCCGGTCCGGATCGTCCAACTCGAAGACTGGTCGCAGCGCTGTTGCGGGGCGGGCGCGCAACTTGCCTTCCAACAGGCGCGCGGCGCCTATTTCTATCTGCTCGACGGGGACATGATCCTCGATCCTGACTTCCTGCCCGAAGCGATCGCCCATCTCGACGCCCACCCCGAACGCGCCGGAGTCGGCGGGCTGGTGCGGGAAGTCAACACGATGGCGCTGGAGTTCCAGATCCGCGCGAAGAAGGCTTCAAGCCACCGCCACTGGCTGCCCGGCCTTGTCGACCGGCTCGATTGCGGGGGCCTCTATCGCGCCTCGGCCATCCGGGAGGCCGGGTATTTCGCGGACTTGAATCTGCGCGCTTTCGAGGAGTTTGACTTGGCCGCGAGGCTGCGGAGCCGCGGCTGGACGCTGGCGCGCATCGACAAGCCCGCGATCGACCATTTCGGCCACCAGACTGAGGGCTACCGGCTGCTGTTCCGGCGGATCAAGTCCGGCTATCTGAGTGCGCACGGGCAGGTGCTGCGCGCTGCGATCGGCAAGGCGCATCTGCCGATTGTGTTGGCCGATCTGTCTCATATCCGCGTCGGGCTCATGGTCGCGGCGTGGTGGGGGGCGCTGCTGGCCGGCGCGTTGGCGCCGCTGCCGGGGGAAGTGCGCCTGCTGACGGTGCTGGCTCTGATCGGGGGGCCCTTGGCGCTGCTGTGCGTGCGCCGCCGCTCGCTGAAGCTCGGGCTCTTTTCCTTTGTCTCCTGGAATGCGAACGCTGTCGGGCTCGCGACGGGGTTCTTCCGCAGACGGCAGGATCCGCACCGCGGCGTCGCGGCGCGGGAGCTGCAGAGCCCGCCCGTGGCGGTGGAGGCGGCGCTCCCCTAAGACTCAGGCCGAGTGGTACGAGCGCGTCGCCGAGCCGTAATACAGAGAGTGCCCATAGGAGCCCGCGCCGGAGGCGTTGGGATCCACAAAGTTGATCGCCACGCCCAGCATTTTCGAGCCCGTCATCATCAATTGCTGGAGCGCGTCGTGGGCGGTGTGCGTGGAGGTCCGCCGCGAGCGCGCCACCAGGATCACATCGTCGGCATAGGAGGCGATGACGCGGGCCTCCGCCACCGCCAGCACGGGCGGGCAGTCCAGGATGATGAGGTTGAAGCTACGCCGCAGGTCCTCCAGCAGAACGCGCATCGCGTCCGTCGTGAACGCCTCCTCGGTGTCGCCGGAGGCGAGGCCCACGGGCAAGACGCGCAGCCCGCTTTCCTCGTCGGCATGGACGACGTCCTGCCACTTGGCCTTTCCGTTCAAGACCTCGTGCAGGCCTCTGGTCGGGGCGATGCGCAGCATGGTGTTGAGCGAATGGAGGCGCAGATCGCAATCGATCAGCAATGTCCGTTGCCCGGCCCGCGCGCAGATGCGGCCGAGACTCAAGGAGCAGGTGGTCTTGCCTTCCCCGGGCAGCGCCGAGGTGATCGCGACCACGCGGTCGCGATGATCGTGGCGGGAATAATCGATCGCCGTCTTGAGGACGCGGAAGCCCTCCGCATAGGCCGACATCGGCCGCGCCGAGATGATGTCTGCGGGCTGGCGCCGGCCGGCGCCAAGGCTCTTCAGCAATTTCTCGGAGGCCGCGGGAATGGAGGCGATGACCGGCAGTCCGAGCTTGGCCGAGATCTGCCCCGGGTTCTGGATCCCGTCGCTGAGCATCTCCAACACCATCACGAGCCCAAGCCCCGCGCACGCCCCCACGCCGAGCGAGATGACCAGGAGGACGATGAAGCCCGGGGAATCCGGTTTGCGCGGCGGCTCGGCGAACGCCACGACGCGCACGTCGCTCGCTTCGAGGCGCCCCTGGTCCGACACCTGGTGCAGGCGCTGGAGGAAGCTTTCATAGACGCTGCGCGTCGCTTCCGCATCGCGCTGGAGTTCGTTCAACTTGACCAAAGCGGTGTTGTTCTGGACGAGGCGCCCGCGCACGCCGTCCAGCGCCTCGTTCATCGCCTTCACCCGAGCGCGCGAAACCTCCACCTCGTTGCGCAGATTAGCCTGGAACCGCACCACCTCGGCCTGGATCTGCTTGCGTACATTGGCGAGTTCCAGCCGGTTGTTCTGGACCGAGGGGTGCAGGTCCCCGAGCGTGTTGTCCAGCTCCGCCTGTTTGCGCATGAGGTCGGTCTCGCGCTGGCGCAGATCGCGGATCACTTCGGAATTCAACACCCCGGCCAGGCTGTCCCCGGACCCGCCGGCGACGACGAGCTGGCGCACCTGGTTGTACCTAGCCTCCCGCTCGGCCAGTTCGGAGCGCGCCAGGATCACATCGGCCTGCATCTGGGCGACCTGGGTCTCGGTCAAGGAGACGCCCTGGGAGGTCAGGAGGCCGCTTTTCGCCTGGTAGGCCTGGGCCGCCGATTCCTTGGCCGCGACCTCCTTGCGCAATTCCTCCACCCGATCGGCGAGCCAGCCGCTGGCGCGCTGGCCGGACTCGATCCGGTTCTCGAACCCGAGTTGGAGATAGGTTTCGATCGCCGCATTGGCGATGCGCGCGGCGCTGACGGGGTCGCGCGAACGGACGTGGAAATCGATCACGAAAGACAATTCGCGCCGCTTCGCCCGGATCGACTTCATCAGCCGGTCGGCCACCAGGCGCTTGTCGCTCTGCCCGCTATCGGCGTCCTCCAGGAGGCGCGTGATCCAGGCCGACACGGAATTGGACGGCGCGAGGCGCGGGTTCCAGTTCGGGTCGCTCTCCAAATTGAGAGCGTCCACCAGCCGTTCGACGAGACGCCGCGAGACCAAAACCTCGATCTCGGACACGACGACCGCGGCGGTGGCCACATTGTCGGTCATGGATTGCTCGGCGTTCAACACCCGCTGCTCGCGGGGATTGATCATGATGGCGGTGGTGGCGGTGTAGTATTTCGGCTGCAGCAGCAGCGCGACCAGCACCAGACCCGCCACCGCCGCCGCCGCCGCCAGGATGAGCCGCCAGCGGTGCAGCACCACCATCGCCCAGGCGCGAACGTCGAACTGGTCGGAACCGGGCCCGCCCGCCGCGTCGGGCGTGTTGGCCAGCACATACCGCTCGGACGGGACTATGTTCACATCATCCTCCGACGTTGGCCGGGACAGGCCCCTTCGGGCGGCGGACGCCAGAGCCTAGCGCGATCGGACCCGGGCTCCGGAGGCGTGTCTGGTCGCAATCCGCTTCTTCCGACAACGCCCTAGAACATCCGCTCGATAATGCGCACCGTATCCCCAGGCTGGACGCGCGTCGCGCTTGTAAGCTCATACCGGCGTTCCTGGGTGTCATTGGCGTGCCTTATCAGAACATGGCGCGCGTTCGCGCGATAGGTGAACCCCCCCGCCGTCGCCACCGCCTTCATGATGGTTAGGCCCGCCGTAAACGGATACGTGCCCGGTTTTTGGACTTCGCCCAAAATATAGAACGGCCTGAATTTTACAATCTCCAGCGTAATCGTGGGCTGGCGGACATAACCCTTCTCCAGCGCCGTTTTTATGCTTGCCGTCAATTCGGCGAGCGTCAGATCGGCGGCTGGGATCTCGCCCAACAGCGGATAGGAGATCGCGCCCGTGGTGCCGACCATGAACTGGCCGGTCAGATCGGGCTGGCCGAACACCGCAATGCGAAGTTCGTCCCCGACGCCCAGACGGTATTCCTGCGCGCCCGGCGCGGGTCCGTCCTCGAGAGAACCTGCGGCCGGCGCCGGGGCCGAGGCCTTCGGCGCGCACGCCCCCAACAGCCATCCGCACGCCAAAACAACAACGATGGCATGGAAAAAAAACCGCATGAATTCGCTGTCCTATTCCATCGCTGCGCTTCCCGCGACCGCGGAACGCTTCCCGCATGCGATGGATCGATCCTGGCCATAAAGCAAGCGCGGCACTTCGCCGAATTTACGGCCGCGCGGCAGGATGCGCGTGCGGCGGGATCGGCGTGCGCGCTCGGCGCCTAAAAAGAGGGCGCGCCCTTCGATACCTGTGTGCGTTTGCGAAGCCTTACGCGCTTGCAAGAGAGCTTCGGGCCTCCGTCCTGAAAGGTTCCGTAACGGGCGCGGCAGTGCAACGCGCCGCTTGTGCCGAAACAGTCACTATCCCTCTGAAACAGCTTGCGCCGCGGCCAGTTTCCGTACGCGCTTCAAAGCTTGTTCGATTTTTAAGTTTAACGCTAAGCATAAGTCCGCCAGCGGACAAAAGCGCGCGTCGCTGATCTACATCGCGATATCTTGAAGTCCGGAAGCGCCCGCGTTTTTGTTATTTAGATCCGCCCCGTCTGGCCTTGAGCGCCATTAGCGCAGCGTCCCGAATCCGGCTGGAATGTCTGTCGCGTCCGCGATAAGCACGCGAGAACGTGTGGAGGGCCACGTGGACAAATCGCACCGACATCCCTTCGAAACCGATGGTTTGAAGGCCGATCCAAGTCAGCGTCTGCGCAAGCGTGCGGGCGGCGAAGGGCTTGTCAACGCGCGCAAAGCGATCCCATCGCACCGGTCGGCTCGGTCACACGGGCCCACGGGCGGCGCCGTCAAACGCCTGGCTGACTTCGTCGTTGCGGGCGCGCTGTTGACGTTCCTCGCGCCCCTGTTGCTGCTGATCGCGCTGCTCGTGCGCCTGGAGACGCCGGGACCGGCGATTTTCCGGCAAATGCGCGGCGGCTATGGCGGGCGCCCGTTCCAGATCTACAAATTCCGGACCATGACTGTGATGCAGGACGGGCCGGCCGTGCCCCAGGCGTCGCGCAATGACGCCCGCGTCACCACCTTCGGCGCTTTCCTCCGACAATCAAGTCTGGACGAGCTTCCTCAGCTTATCAATGTCTTGCAGGGCCACATGTCGCTGATCGGGCCGCGCCCGCACGCGCTCGCCCACGACGCCCAATTCGCCGCGATCGACGCCAATTACGCCCAGCGCTTCCGGGCGCGGCCGGGGGTTACAGGGCTTGCGCAAGTCTCGGGCAATCGCGGGCCGACGCCGACCTATGAATCCGTGCGCGAGCGACTGAGCTACGACGTGCACTATATCCGGACATGGTCTCTCGCGATGGACATGAAGATCCTGGTGCGGACGCTCGTGTTGCTGTTTCGCGGCTCGCAGGCGTTCTGAAGCCGCCGTCGCCGCCGGGCGCGTCGCGGAAACCTGAGGAGGCCCAGATGCTTAAGCGGCGGCGGCGTCTTGGCCTTTTGTTTGGCGTATGCGGCGCGCTGTTGGGGGCCGCAGCACTCGGCCCCAAGGAGGCGGCGGGGGCGCCGGCCACGATCACGCTCGGGGACCATCAGAATTACACGATCGGGCCTTATCTCGCTTATCTGGGGCCCTGGAACAAGGGCCGGCTCGTCTACGGCAAGGATTATACCGAGAGCCTCACCGTCCGCCCCGCCACGTTCCCGAACGCGACCTCGATCGTCTGGCGCTGGCCCCGGACGCCCCCGGCGGAGCACGGCGTCTACAACTTCCTCCACATCGCTTTCGGCAATTATAACAACACGGTGGTGCAAACCCCGATCGCGCCCAAGAAGGTTTCCGCGATCAAGACGCTGATCCAGACGCACGATCTTACCCTCACGGGCGAACTTGAGGGCTATGACGTCATCACCGATTTCTTCCTGACGCGCGCGCCGGGAGACTCCAAGACACAAGCCTTCGAGATCGAGGTATTCCTGCACACCCCGCCCTATTCGGCTGACTTTGTGCGCAGCGGGCGCCAGATCGGCGTTTTCCGGGAGGCCGGGCGCGCCTGGACCGTGGCGCTGATCGCGCGGCCCACGCCCATCATTCTCTTCGCCCCCGCCCGGAGCGGTGAGGTTAAAGCCGGCACGATCGATCTGGCCGCGATGCTGCGCTACCTCATCGCGCAGAAGGTCCTCACCGGGGAGGAATATTTCAACGGGCTGGGGCTGGGCGTGGAGGTGCGCCAGGGCGCGGGCGCCGCCACGATCAACGCGTTTTCGGTGGTCTATGAATGATGGGGGGAAAGGGTAGGGCTAGGTGTTTGTTTGGTCGCATTTTATGACGATGAACCGGCGTCCGCTTCATCAGAAAATGCTATAGGCCGTCCGGGCGCGCCGCGCCGTAACCTTACGCACGAGGCGAAAATTCCCACCCCGACACGCCTCGACGTCGCCCCTGCCGTACCCCGTGCGGCGTTGGACGGGCTGGCCGAACGCCCGGCAAGGGCGGCTGCGCTTTTGTTCGCCCTGCTCGTCATGGTCATCACCGGCCTTTCCCCGCCTCCGCCCGAGGGGGTCAAGGCGCTGACCGGCGATGGGGATGTTTTGCGGCAGGTTACTTATCTGCTGCTGTTTTTGCTTTCGGTCGTATTGCTTGGAATTGTGCGGCGGCCGCAATGGCTGCTGATCCCGCCCACTCTGTTTGCGGTTTTCGCCTGGTGCTCCGCCAGCGTGTTTTGGGCGATCGAGCCCGCGGTGGCCGCGCGGCGGCTTGTCCTTACCCTGCTGGTCGCCTGGACGGTGTTGCTGTGCGTCAAGCAGGCCGGGTTCGACCGCAGCGTCAGCGTGATCCGGCAGGTCCTAATCCTTGTCCTGGTGTTGAATTACGCCGCGATCCTCGTCCTGCCGGAGGCGATCCATCGCGCGAACGACGCGGTCGATTCGAACGTCATCGGGAATTGGCGCGGCTGGCTCCTGCACAAGAACATCACCGGCCCGGTCTGCGCGATCACTATTCTGTTCTTTTTCTTCCACCCCGGCGCGATGCGCCCCGTGGCGCGATGGGCGACGATTGCGGCCGCAGGCTATTTCTTACTGCGCACCATGTCCAAGACATCGATGGCGCTGCTCGCCTTCTCCCTGATCGTGGGGCTGGTATACCTTTCGCTGGGGCGGCGGTCGCGGCGGGTGCTCGTCCCCATCATCTTCGCCGCGGTCCTGATCGGGGGCGCATTCGCGCTCGCCAGCCTCAATCTGTACGACCCGCGCGTGCTGACCGGGCGCTCGCAAATCTGGCTGCCGCTGATGGCCTATGCGGAGGATAATCTGCTCTTCGGGGCGGGCTTCGGCTCGTTCTGGAACGTAGGGAGCCAGAGCCCGATCTATCATTATGCGGACGGCTGGGTGCTTACGGAGGCGGTGGGCCATAACGGCTATCTCGATCTGCTGACCCAGATCGGCCTGCCCGGCCTGATCCTCGCCGTGTTCGCGATCATCCTCGCGCCGGTCTGGACGCTGCTGACCAACGGGCGGATCGCCACAAGCCGGGCGGGCTTGCTTCTGGCGGGATTTGTTTTTTGCGCGGGCCATAATCTGACGGAATCCTCGTTGCTGAACCGGGATCAGATCGTGGGGGTGTTCCTGATTGTGCTGTTGGGGCTGGTGCGGCAGAGCGTGCGGGAAAGCCCACGCCCGGCGCCGGCGGCGATCATAGCTCCGCTGCGGCGCTAGAGCGGTTCTCGATTGGATTGAATCAATCCAATCGAGAAAAACCGGTCTACACTTTAAGTCAGACCGTTTCTTGTCCGAAAACCGCGTAACACTTTTCGGGAAACGGTCTAGCCCGGCGGCTCACGGCCGCGTCTGTCGCACCGGCGTGGGCGCGGCCTCCGGGACTATCGGCGCCGCGAACGCCGCTTCCAGCAGGCGCACGCACCGGTTCCAGTCATAATCGTCGCGCACCCGCAAAGCGGCGCGCGCCGCGCGCTGGCGCAGCTCTTCCGGATCCTGCCGGCTCAGAAACTCCGCCGCGTCGTGCGCGGCGTCCGCGCTGGCGACGATGTGCCCGTCATAGGTCGCCGCCATGTCCCGCACGCCGAGCAGGTCCATGCAAATGGGAAAAACCCCCAAAGTCAGGCACTCGAGCACGATGAGGGGATAGGAATCGACCGCCGAGAGGTGCACCAGAACGTCGCTCGCCCTCAGGATATCCAACAAGTCCTCGTCGCTGACGCGGCCCCGCAGGCGCACAACCCTGTCAAGACCGCGCTCGGCGATCATGCGCCGCAGGCGATCCATGGTTTCCTCGTCCGCGCCGCCGGCGATGCTCGCCTCTATAGCGACGCCGCGCTCGACCAGATGGCGGCAGACGTCGACGAAGCGGAACGTCCCCTTGCCCTCCGACAGGCGACACGCATGGACGAGCTTCAAGACCGGCCCCCCGCGCGGGCTTTCCGGGGGCGCGGCGGCCGTTCCCAGGACCGCCGGCAGGAAGGTGCGGATATAGGAGCGCGGCGCGCGCTCCGGCAGGCGCAGCTCCCGCTCCTGCGTCTTGGACAAAAGCGCAAACCGATCGGTAAGCCCGAGGATCCACGTCCCCACGGCGCGCAAGACGGGATTGGACTGCGAGCGCCATTGCAGACCGAGATGGGGGGTCACCAGGATTTTGTAGCCCAGCGCTTTGGCGAGCAGCAGGTACAGCAAGTCAGGCAGGCACACATATTGGAGCCAGACCAGATCCGGGCGCTCCCCCCGCCGGAAGGCGAACGCCGCCAACCCGCGAAAGAGCGCAGGCAGGCGCGCCAGCGTCAGATAGGCGGTGTGGGTATAGAGGTGCTCGAACGGGCGCGCGCCGGCGCGCTCGAGGGCTTCGTTGGCGCGGGCGCAGAACGCTTCCACACCGCCCAAATGATTGGGCGATCCGCCGAGGCTGAGAACCTTCATGAATCCCCCGGCCGTGGCGCCCGCCGCGCTGCGCGGTGCTGCATAGTGCAAAAGCTATAGCCCAGGCGGGGCGCGGTGTACAAATCCTACCGCGCCGAAAAACCAAACTGCATTGTCCGGGCCCCAATAAGCGATCTTTTTCCCGAGACCCGCTCCCCACTGGCTTTGTGTTCGACCATCGCGGCGCGCGAACAACGCTTTGGCGGCTTCACGCGACGTGGGAACCAAACCGCCCCGCCTTGGGTTGCACCAGCAATGGCCGGCGATCCCGCGACCTCCCTTCACGCCAGCGCCGCGCGCCCGCTCGAACAGGCCGGCCGGGGCCATTACCATCCGATAGGCATCGCCTTGCATTGGACGATGGCCGCGCTCGTGTTCCTCCAGCTCGGGTGGGGGTGGCGCACCTCCGCGCTGGCTCCGGGCTATGACAAGCTCGACGCGTATGGCGTGCATGCGCTGATCGGGATGGCGATCCTTGCGCTGGCGTTTCTGCGCGCGGGCTGGCGCATCCTTGCGCCGTTCGTGCTGCCGCGGCTGGAAAAGGCCGAGGATCTGCCCGGCTGGCAGCACCTGGCGGCGGAGGCCACCCATATCGCGCTCTATGGGCTCATGTTCGCGCTGCCCCTGTCGGGATGGCTGATGCTGTCCACCGCCCAGGCGAATGCTGGCGCGATCGCGATGCCGGGGGGATGGACGTGGCCGCTCCTGCCCTTCGTGGCCGAGCTTGACTTCGTGGCCCGCGCCGAGCTCGAACATGCCGCCGAAATAACCCATTTCAGCCTGATCGCGCTGATGGTCGCGCTGATTGCGCTCCATGTGGGGGCCGCACTCAAACATTATTTCATCGACAAGGACGACGTGCTCTCCCGCATGATCCCGGCGCTTTCCCCCCCGCGCAGCCCCAACGCGCCTGACGTCAGCGCGCCTGGCGTCAGCGCGCCTGACATCAGCGCCAGGAAGGCGCAGAGATAGACAAGTCCGGCCGGGCCCCACATCGTGAGCCCGGCAAGGTGCTGATCCTCCAGCGCGGTCAAGCCCCAGAGCGCTGCAACCCCGCCATAGGCCGGATAGAGCGGGCTCGGCGCGAGGCTCAACACCCCGCCCAGCATGCCGCTGTGCACGAACGTCGCCAACACGCAGAGCGCGCCGAGCGCCGGGGCGTTGCGCCGGCTGAGCGCGGCCCGCCAGAACAGCAGGGCTGTGACCAGGAAGCTGACATGCTCGCCCGTGTGCACCCCCTCGTCCGCCAGCGCGGCCTCGAACAGGGCGGGCGCGTGCCAAGCCCAGAGCGCGAGCGCGTGCAGCGCCGTCGCCATGCCCGGACGCGAGAGGCGATCGCCCAGCGCCCGCAGCCAGCGCACGGGCGCACGCCTAACCTGCCCGCGCCAGCTGCGCGGCAGCGCCCAGAGCCAGGCCGTCATCGGCGCGCCGAGAACGAGCAGCGGCGGCGCCAAAGTCGTCAGCACGATGTGCTGCAGCATGTGCGCCAGCAGCAGGGTCTCGCCCAGGGCGTCGAGCGGCGAGACGAGCGCCACGACCAGCAGCGCCTCCCCGCCCGCAAAACACCAGACTTGGCCGCGCGTGACGATCCGCCCGGCGCCGGCGCGCGCCCAGGCGCGCAGCACGCCGCGTCCGTAGAGCCAGTGGCCCAACACGAGCGGCGCGAGGATCCAGGGATCGAACGTCCAATGGTGGGGCCAATCGGCGGGCCCCACCGGCGCGCCGCCTGCATGCGCGGAGGCCGGCCCCGCGCAGGCCCAAGCCGCCAGCGCACAACCGATCAGCGTCCTCATCGCCCCTCGAGATAGCGCGCGATTGCGGCGATCTCGTCCTCCCGCAAGGGTCGGGCGGCGGCGCCCATCTGGTCGCGGGGATCGTTGCGGCGGCGGCTGTCGCGGAAGCGGTTCAATTGCTCGACGGTATAAGCGTAAGGCTGGCGCGCCAGGGCGGGATTGGCGAGGCCTTCGCCCTGCCCCGCCCCGCCATGGCAGGACGCGCACGCGCGCACGCCCCGCGCGCGATCGCCGTTGGCGTAGAGGACGGGCGCCGCCGCAGCGAGCGGGGCGGGCTTGTCTAGCGCCGCATAATGCTCGGATACGGCCTGCCGGTCAAAGTCTGACAGACGCGCCACGACCGCGGCCATAACCGGATCGGCGCGGCGGCCGTCGGCGTAATCGCGCAATTGCTTCTGCATATAGCCCGCCTCCAGGCCCGCAAGGCGGGGCGCAAGGCCTGCGCCCTCGCCGCGAAAGCCATGGCAGGTGAAACACGCATCCCGGCCCCCGCCTGGGCCTCCGCCGAAGGCGATCTGCGCTCCCGTTGGCGGGGCGGGCGCAGCCACGATCGGGCCGCACGCGCCGATCAACAGCGCCGCCGCGCACGCCCATGCCCTCGCGAGACCCATCCGCCGCACCGTTTGCGCGGCCGCCCTGCAAGGCGCGCGCGCATGAGGCTGGAACTCCGCGGCGGCTTCGGAGTTCCCTTGCCGGAGGCGGTGGATGACGCGCGCGCGATCTCAGACCAAAGTCACGCGCCGTGGCTGACAGGGCGTGGACGCATTCGACGCTCGACCCGGCAGGCCCGTTCGCCGCCCCGCTCGCCAATTTGTCCTGGGTGCTGTTCGCCATGGGCGCGTTTGTGCTCGCGGTGGTGCTGGCCGCGCTTAGCGTCGCGCTGTTCGGGGGGGAGCGGGCGCGCGCCTGGGTGTCCGGCCATCGCCTGGTGCTGCTCGGGGGTTTGGCTTTTCCGGTGGTGGTGCTCAGCGCCGTGCTGATCTACGGCCTTGGCGTGACCGCGCGCCTCACCGCGCCGCCGGCGCCCAGCGATCTGCGCATCCGTGTTATCGCGGAGATGTGGTGGTGGCGCGTGCTCTATCTCGAGGGCGACAGGGTCGCGTTCGAGACGGCCAACGAGATCCGCGTGCCGGTGGGCCGCACGGTGCGCTTCGAACTTGAATCCGGCGACGTGATCCATTCCTTCTGGGCCCCGCGCCTGGGGGCCAAACTCGACATGATCCCCGGCCGGCGCAATGTATTGCGCCTGCAGGCTGACAAGCCCGGCGTGTATCGCGGCCAATGCACCGAGTTCTGCGGCGCGGCGCATGCGCTGATGGCGTTCGAGATCGTGGCGCTGGCGGCCGAGGGTTTTGACGCCTGGCGCGCGGCCCAGGCCGCCCCGCAGGCTGAGCCTGACACGCGCGGCCGCCAGGTGTTCGCCGCCGCAGGCTGCGGGGCGTGTCACGCGGTGCGCGAAGCAGACGCGCGCGGCGGCGCGGCGAACGGCGCCATGGGCCCTGACCTCACGCATTTCGCCAGCCGACGCACCATCGCGGCCGGCATCCTCCCGAACGATCCCGCCACGCTGCGCCGCTGGATCAACGATCCCGACGCGATGAAGCCCGGCGTGCGGATGCCCTCCTATGAGCGCCTCTCCGAGGCGGACCTCGAAGCGGTGGCGCTTTATCTGGAGAGCCTGCATTGACGAGCGAAACCGGCTTCGACCCGGCGCTCTATCGCCGCTTTCCCACCAAGGAGAGACATACATCGCTATGTTTCTGTATTTACTATATTTTTTATGATACACTCTTCTGCACGGGGTCTGCACAGGTACGGCGAATCAAGGACTTAGGCCGCTGACCTGCACGGATTCTGCACAGAAAGGGTAAGGTCGTGGCGTTTATAGCCGATAAAGAAGAGCTGAAACCGGGGCTGGTGATTTTCCGCCGCGCGGACGTGGCGCACCGCAACTGGTATTGCCGCGTCAAGCTGCCGAGGCTTGACCGCTACAAGACGATTTCCCTCAAAACATCTGACATTAGCCTCGCGCGCGAGCGCGCCTTTGACCATGACGCGGATGTGCGGTTTCGCATCAAGCATGACGTACCGGTTTTCAACCGGTCTTTTGCGGATGTGGCGGAGGAGTTTCTCAAACTCCAGGAGCGGCGCGCGGCGACCGGGCAGATCGGCGCGTCGCGCGTTGCCAATATGCGCTCTGTCATCAACAACCCGCTTCAAACCTATGTTGGCACGACGCAGGTTCACTTGATCGGGCAGGACAAATGGCGGGACTACCCGACCTTCCGGCGCGAGAAAGGCAAGGGTAGAATCCGCGAAATGGTGAGCGAGTCGACCATCCGCTGGGAGACGGCGATTTTTCGCGCGGTGATGAATTTCGCGGCAGACAAACGCTATATCGGCGAACACCAGCGCTTCAAGGAAATGCCGGCGCTTAAAACCATGCGGCGCGATGCGTTTACGCTGGAGGAATACAGGGCATTGCACACGGCGGGGCGTGCATGGGTGAAGCGCGCCAAAAGCGAGCGCTGGAAATGGTATCGCACCGTTACCTATAATTTTGTGCTCATCCTGTGCAACACGGGCATGCGCCCGCCAGAGGCCAGAAACTTGCGCTGGCGCGATGTATCGCGCACCGCCGATAGAGAAGGCCGTGACATTGTTGTGCTCAATGTGCGCGGCAAGGGAAAAACGCGTATGTTGGTTGCGCCCGCCAGCGTGGGAGATTACATCGACCGCGTGCGGAAGATCTCAAAAGCCACACAGCCAGACGACCATGTATTCACTAACCATGACGGCGAACGCTCCATCACGCTTTATGCTAAGAGCATTGAAAACCTGCTGAGAGAGGCGGAGCTGCTGACTGGCCCCTCGGGCACGCCGCGCACGACGTACAGCTTCCGCCACACCTACGCGACATTCAGACTCGCCGAAGGCGTCGATGTATACTTCCTTGCTGACCAGATGGGCACGTCTGTTGCCATGATTGAAGATCACTACGGGCATGTAAATACGGTGAAGCACGCCGACCTTGTGCTCAAAGGCATGGGTGGGTGGGATACGAACACGCCCCAAGCACCGCTGACCGAACCGCAACACAAAGCCAAACGCGCGAGCAAAGAGCGCGCCCAGCGCCACGACCAACGCCGCACTTAAGTCACCACATACCAAAACCATTTGCTGCCGGCGATAAGCGTCTCGCGCTGCGATACGCCGCCTGCATGCGCCATTTGCCTATAGACGCATTGCCGATAGCGCAGCCTGCGCGATCAATCGGCCAAGCGGCCAGCCCAGCGGTGGAAACAGGCGCGCTGAGCCTCAGCAAGCGCCCCGCCGGTGGGCTTTTGCTTCAGCCCCATCCGCAGCATGCGAAACAGATGGGGCGTTATGCTCCGATCAACGCTTTTACGGCCGCGTTGGGTTTTTGCGCTGCGCCATTGGCGCCGTTGCGCCCGTGTCATTCGAGCGGCTTTTTATTGGTCGCAGGTTGGCGCGGCTCCGCCGCTGGTCAACGCGGCTCGCTTCCTCCGTTCCGTCGTGCAGCGCCGCCCCCCGCCTGCGGAACGCGGGCTCTCATCAATTCGGGCTTAAGGCGTGTGACCAGCGGCTGCATGCGCCGCGCCCTGTGCTCCCCATCAAGCCGCCGGAATGACCCGGCGGTGCAAACAAGGAGCACCAATGACCCACCCTGATTTAAAACCAACAGCGCCGCGTATTTATGTTGCGTGTTTGGCCGCCTACAATAATGGCCTGTTGCATGGCGCCTGGATTGACTCCAACCAGAGCGCTGACGCGATCCGGCGTGAGATTGCCACCATGCTCAAGGCCTCGCCCATGAGCGGCGCGGAAGAATACGCCATCCATGATTACGAGGCGTTCGGCGGCATCCGCATTGAGGAATATACAGGGATCGATGAAGTTGCAGCGCTTGCGGCTTTCGTGGCCGCGCACGGCGCATTAGGCGCCGAGGTCTACAACCATTACGGCGATCTGGATGAAGCGCTGCAAGCGCTTGAAGAACGCTATTGCGGCGTGTTTGAATCGGTCGCTGCGTTTATGGAACAGCACGCGTCCGACACCAGCGATGTCCCGCAGCACATTCAATATTACATCGATTGGGAACGCATGGCGCGCGACGCTGAGCTAAGCGGCGATATCTTCACCCTACAAACCGCATGGAACGAAGTGCATGTATTCTGGGCGCAGTGAAGCGCGCCTGCCCGCGCCGCCGCCTTTAGTCGTTCAACCTGGCAGGCTTTGGGGCGGCAGGCGGCGTCGCCTTCGGCTTTGGCCGCGCGCAAGGGCTGGCCTTGCGCGCCACCCCAAAGCCCGCCCGGTCGGTTGACGACCGACGGCGGCTCCAAAGATCAGCACGTGAGATTTACGCGCGCGGGGGTTCCCCGCGCAGAAAACATAAGCGACCTCAGGCTCACCAAAGATCAGGGAGAAATCCGAGCCCCAATCGCGGCCCGCACAAGGCGGGCGGCGCTGCGCGCCCGCGATTGCCGAGCGATTTAAGACTTAGCTGGGAGCAAAGCTCGCAGCTGGAAATAGCTCGTTTCGTCCCAGTGATGCAGCAGCGGGAGTTTGTGGTCGAGCACCAAGCTGCGCCGATATACGCTCCATCACATCAATATCCATCTCGCGTTCGAGCGCGTCGAGTTCATCAGGCGTGACATCTGTGTCATTCACGCGCTCACGCACATGGTCGAGCTTTTCCTGATATTCGATAATGTCCCGCCGCTCTAGAAGAAGGCGATCTTGTTCAGCCCCTAGTTCCTGAAACGACTCCCACGCCGGGGTGTCGTCGCGAATTTCATTTGCAGAGATAACTTCCGCGCTGATTTCAACGCCGTGTTCATCGAACAGCCGCATGCCGTCTTCTGTTCTAAACACGCGTCGGCCATCCGGGAGAACATGCGCCTGAAGCAGAAGCTGCTCCCGCGCTTCGCGCACGCGGCGCAGGTCCGCCTCGTTTTCTGTCAACGCCTGCACGACGGCCGCGTCATAGCGGTCCAGCTTTTCTTCGAGTTCCGCAATGCGCTCTTCAATGCTCTGCGTCATATTGAGATAGGTTGCCGCCAGTTCGATGCCGTCATCATCCGCCGTTCGCCGCACCGATTCCTCGCGGCGCTCTTCTTCTCGCAATTGAAAGCGCGTTTCCTCGCGTTTCAAATCCGCAAGGCGGTTAAACTCTTCCAGCGTTGGCGTGCGCGCTCTAAGCATCAGCCTCCGCATTTTGTGTTAGCGAGGGTTGCGACGAGTCGCCCCGGAGACGCGTCGGGATAGCGCTCAAAGGTGGCGTGGATGCTGCGCAAAGAGCGACCGGCATCGCTATAAAACCAATCGTAGATGCAGTCGCGCCCTCCGGGAGTGCGATTGTCTCGAACAAATCTCGCCCACGCTAATCCTTCGACGATGCCAGCCAGATACGCGGTGCTTTCCTGGCTGCTCATACGCGTGAAAATTGTTCCAGCCGTCATGCTGTCCAACTGTGCAGCAGGTGTGAGCATGCTTTCCTGCCCAAACGCTGAAGTGTTACCGCAGACCAATACTACAGCGGAAGCTGCAGCTATCTTGGCTGAACTAGAAACGTCTTCCCGAATACCCATCGAAAACGACCGTTTCTGTTAATATTTCCATAACGTTAATGAGTTATACTTCCTGAAGCTAGTAAAATAAGCAAAATTACGGAATCGCGGCTCTGCCGTCGCCTTCCGAAAAACGCGCTGTTGGGGCGCACAAAAGGGGTCGTTTTCGCGGCATACGTCCGTATGCCCATGAAACCGCCCAAAGCGACTAAAACATGAGGAAAATTGGCTACATGCGGGTGTCCACCCGCGAGCAATGTGTCGACCGCCAGGTCGATGCGCTGACGTCCCTGTGCGATGAACTGCACGTCGAACGGCTCTCGGCCTGCAATCACAAGCGGCCCGTCTATGCCCGCGTCATGCGCGGCCTGAACGCCGGCGACACACTGGTTATCCTCGACCTCGACCGCGCCTATCGCTCCACCGTTGACGCCATCACTGAAATGGAAAAGCTGAAGGCCAAGGGTGCGTTCTTACAGATTTTGAACTTGCATCTCGACACGTCCACGCCCAGCGGCTTGCTGGTTTATACCATCGTTGCCGCCTGCGCGGCGTTCGAGCGGCAAATGCTCTCCCAGCGTACCAAAGAGGGGCTGGCCGCCGCCCGCGAGCGTGGGCAGCGCCTTGGCCGCCCCTGCAAGCTCACCGCCGCCCAAATCGCCCAGGCGCGCCGCCATCTCCTCAACCCCGGAGCAACCCTCACCGCCATCGCCCGCGATTACGGCGTCGCCCCTTGGACGCTCACGCGGTCGCTGCGTCGTGAAGTCCGCGCGACATGACCAATGCACATCGACCAAGCAGACGCTTTGTGACGTCTCGCTATTATGGCGAGGGTGGTTGAACGCGAAGAGACAGGTCGCTAATTCGACCGCAATCAGTGGATGTTGCCGCTTGATGCTCGCGCTGTCTTGCCTCCCGCTGGATTAACGCTGATCCAATAATGCCAGCGACAACGAACGGCCCGACGACAGCAAAAATAAGTCTCAAAGTTGAAGGCTCATGTCTCATAGTTCTCCTAAACCGTCACGGTATGCGCGACTAAGAGAGTACTCTACATTAATTCCATATTTACTGTCAATTATTGTATTCGCTTTCGGTGTTATTTCCGCAGAACTGCCCACGGCAATAGAAGAGGATACTCGAAAGCTAATTGAGGCTTTTATTTGGGGGCTGAGCGCGCTGCTGGCGGGCATCATTGGGGATAAGCTAGTTGGTTTTGCCACGGAGCGAGATCGCGAAACCGCTATACAAGGCGCCCTGTCCGACATTGAAGATGCAATTGCCAATGAAACAATTCAGCGCGTCGGTTCGGGCGATGAGGTGCTTCCCCAACTCGAGGAAAGTGTTTCCAAAGCGAGTCACGTGAGGAATACATTCCTCAATGTTGGAGGCGCACCGGAGGGAGGTTCCTCTCAAGAAGCCAGAATTCTCCAAATATATGAGAAATTTCTCTTGTCGGCAAAGAGCGAGATTTGGCGTGATATTATCAGCGTCAACGAGCTTTTTAACTTTCGTCACCTGCATCTTTTTTCTCAGCGAGCCAAAGCTGCGGCAAACCCACAGAGTAAAGCCATTTTTCCAAAGCTCCCTGCGGTACACAACATCGCGATCCTTCGTCGGAGTATGCCCATTATTAATTTTATTGTTTTGGAGAACAAGACTACGAACTTCCGTGAGGTGTATTTCGGTTGGATTTTTGACGCCAGCCGGACTTCGACCATGATCTATAAGAGCACCAATCCCGACGTGATTGACGTTTTCGACAAATACTTCGAGGTTTTGTGGTGCGAACAGAAGGCTGAGGAGTGGGCGGTCAACTATGATGCCGCAAAGGAAAAACGCGGCCCAAAAAGGAAATTCATTGTTGATAAAGCGGGGTTGTGGCTGACGGCGACATACGATCCTACAAACGGGAAACTTATCGATCGAGCAATTGTGTCAATCGAGTTCGATGAACGTGAGCCAATTGTGCGGGGCGTCATTTTACGCGACGGCGCGATCACGCCCCCCTTCGAGTACAAGACAGCGATGGAGGCCCCAAATACGCTGGTCTGGCCTTTTAGTAATCCAACACGCCGAGATATGCGAAGTGGTTACTGTGTTTATAATTTTTCAACGAAGGGAGGAGTCCCTGTTATCAGGGGACATCTATTGCCAATCCCAGATGACTTTCAGCGCGCAGCTCCCTCTCGGCTTCTATTTGCAATCCGATATCCAGAAATGGATGCGGAGGATCGCGAGGAAGATCGCCTTGATCCGTTAAATGATGCCAAAAAAATGATTGAACGCGCTCAAGCGCGTTTTGATGACTTCTGGGCCAGCGAGATCAGGGCAATGGAGCCACCGGCCGTCATCGCGAATCCAGAGGGGATGCAATCCCCATCCGGTTGAGCAACGCGGCGGGGTCATCGCCGCAAAGGGTGCTTTCAAGTTGAATGTTGGGCATAGTGGCGAGGGCTTGGCGTTCGAACTCCGCCATAGCGGCGTTGCGCTCGGCGCGGCCAAAGTCCTGCAAGCCGTCCCCCGCGCCGGGCGCGAGGCCGTTGAGCCAGCTGCCCATGGTCTCGAGGCTACCGCCTGAACTCATCCGCCCACGCACGCCGTCAGACGTAAGCGTCGCGCGCTGCGCGATGAGTTGCGCTTGTGCTTGCGCGAGCGCCTGGGTTTGCGCCTGGCAGTTTTTAAACACGGTATCGAGCGCGCCGATGAGGGGCTGGTAGCGCACCTGCTCTTGCACCTTCGCTGCTTCCACAGCGGCCTCCAGTTCAGCGCGTGACACCATTGAGCCGCGCATCACGGCGGAGTGAATAGAGCCGCTGACCGAGCCGATAAGCGATGACGGTTTGATATGCGGTGGCGCCATCATTTCCGACGCTATCGCGCCGCCCACCAACACGACCATCAACGACGGACGTATGCGCGGCAGCCGCCTTGGCCTTGCGGGCGGCGCGTCGTCATTGTCGTTTGCAGGCAGCGAAGCACGATCGCGCCCGGCGGCCGAAGCTGCTGGCGGCGTCGAAACAGACTCGCGCGTGAAGGTGCGCATCGCCATGTCTCCGTGTGCGGGAGAGAAGAGCGCCATCATCCGGCGCCAGCGGAAATCTGGTGTTAAAGAAATTGGTGAGCGCGCGTTTGCCGTATTGCGTACGTCGCGCGTCTTACGCTGGTGAAACGTAGCGGCCTTTGCCTCTTCCATCGTCACAAAATCGTCGTGCACTTAAGCGGAGACGCGGGTCGCTTGACCCCGAGCGACCTTCTGAGATTGAATAAATGGTTACTTACGCGTTTAGGTGGGGATATGTCTACAAACGAGCTGCCAGCCTTACACGATATGGCGGAACGGGCGCACCGCCGTATGCTGGCGCAAGGCTTTCGAACGTGGCTGATCGTCGTTTTGCGGCGCTCGATGCGCGATTCCATTCTAAAACATTGCAGCACGGGCATTCGCGGCAAGCACAAATCCATCACTGAACCAATTGCCATCCCGAAACTGGAAGGTGCGATCATCCAGTTCTTTCGCAATGTCGGGCGAATTGAAACCCGAGATGCGAAACCCGAAAAAACTGAGCAAAAGAATACCGATAAAACTGAGAAGCTTGAGCCAAATTGGCTGCATGATGCCCATCGCAAACATGCCCCGTTTCAGCGTTCAGTTTCATGTTCAGTGGTTCACGCCGTCAAACACGCGCTCGAATTCATTCAAGACCATTCTCCGCCGGATGATTGGTACAAGCCCTCAGATCTCGCGCCATACGACAAGCAAATGAAAACGGAAGTACGGCTTCTAAAGGAGGCTCTGGAGCGCTTGCGTCAGGAGCTGACATGGAGCAGCGGTCTTCGGAATATCGCCATTTTAATGCTGCGCGTCGCGCATGAGAAAGCGGAATTACGCTTGCAGTTTGACGACCATATCGGCTGCTTTGAGAAAAAAGGGGACACCAAACCCAAACGCAATCTGATGCAAAGCTTTCCGCCGATATCGCGGGATCAAGAAGTCACGCTGGAACAGGTCAAGGCCTTCCACTTATCCTCACCGCCTGCGCTTGATTTTCCCAAGGATCGACAAGGATTCGGGGGAGAGGCTTTTTTCATCACAGATGTCCCGCTGTATGAGAGTTTCGTGTGTCAGAGATCCGCTGACCTTGCCGAGCGATTATTTCACAGGCTGGCGGCGCTGCCCGAAAGTGAAATGGAGCCAAGCGATACATGGCAAAAATACATCCCTGATATGGGAGGCACACTCAACAGGGTCCGGCGCGAACACACGCGATCAGCGAAAACCAGGATAGTGTCGAGTGGCCCTTTTGTAACGGCGATCTACGGACCGTGGGGCTCCGGCAAAACAAGCATGTTGCGCACAATCCAGAACGCATTTGAAAACGGTGGGACGGTGCGCCGCCCGATGGAGGAGGCGAACTGGAGCCATCAAGCGCAGCTTGTTCCAAATAAAGGGTCACTTCCTCAAGCCGCCAAATATGTCTGCGTGCATTTTGCGCCATGGCGATATGAGCGGGAAAAACATCTCATCATTCCGCTCGTCGCCGAGATTGCGTCTGCCATTCATAACGCGATCCTTGCGGGAACCGTGCGACGCGACGGGCATCTAACAGAACGCGTCGCGGCCATGACCAAGGTTTTGCTTGCGTGCCTGGAAATTGGCTTGCTGCGCGGCGACGTCATGATGAAGGCGGCAGACTTGGCCCAAGGCGTCCTGGGCGGCGCATCACCAGCGGGGTTTCCGAACCTCTCCGTCAGCGATACACGCTCAATTCTCGCGAAAATCGGGGAGTCCGCACACGAACTTTATTTCGGGCACACCGCTTTCAAAACCACGCATGACAGCGTGGAAGAACAATTCCGCAAAACGTTGCGAAACCTCATTCGAACGACGGCGGAGATAAACGAACCCGCGACAAACCAAAGCGAAGTGCGCCGCCTGACGCCGCTCGCGGTCTTTATTGATGATCTCGATCGCTGCGACCCAACCCAGGTGAAGCGCCTGCTTGAAGCCATAAAACTTTATCTCAATGAGCCAGGCATCATCCATTTTTTAGCGCTGGATGAAGAACAGGTCGTTCGTGCGCTCGGTTGGGATTACAAGGAGGCGGAGCTAGACGGCGACACAGCCCCGCGCCAGACGCAAATCAACTCATTCGCCAAACGTTATCTCGAGAAATTCTTTCAGTACGCCATTGATTTGGGGGATGGCTTCAGTCCAATCCCCAATGCCATTGACGATCTGGCAGGCGAGTGTTGGTTTGAGTTCGCGCGCATTAGCTCCGGCCACGCCAGCCGGGAATTTTATGAAAAAACGGGAATTACCGAGCCTCTGCGGGGTAAATACCCCCTCACCGCAGGGGTGGACTGGTTCTATCCGCATCGCCCTTTTGGCCACTTGCCTGAAGGAAAGGCGACGCCGCCTTACCAACAGCCGGACGAACTAGATCAAAAGTTGCTGGAGGTGCGGGCGCTCGCAGTTTACCGGATAGCCCATCTCTTTAGCGTGGCGAAGCGCAACCCTCGCCTTATCAAGCAACTCGCACGCTGGCTGTATCTAACCATGCGGCGCGGCACTTGGGCGGATGACCGGTTTCGTATCGAGCGCCCAATTTTACATGAACGCGTGCGTGACTTCGCGGAGGAGGTTTTCTCCGTCAATTACGGCAGCGTTTGGGTCAATGAGTTTCATGCGCTGCGCGAGGAGTCGCGCCTGGCGGCCTACGAGGCCGTTTACAAGCTGTTCGATTGCTGCGCTATGCTCGCTTTCGCGAAGCTTAGCGCAAAAATAGAATTAAGCAGCGACGTGTTCGAAAAGATCAGCTCACGCGCTAGCGTTGAGCCTCTTAATGTGGATGAAGCATTTCTGGTGGTCACCGGATTTGCAACGCTGGTTATAAAAGGCTCCGCTGAATATCAGAAAAACCGCCTTCATACGGATATCGAACCAGATGATATTGCGTTCTATTTCCGCAGTTTTCTCGACGCCGCGCTGCAGCTGCGCACTAAGCAAAGTTTAACGGCATTAGATGGTCCATGCAACGAACTTATCGCGGATATGGATAAAGGGCTAAAAGACGGTAAGACTCTCGCCCTCACAAAGAGCCACGCCAATTGGGTCAATAGTCTTCAAACAGAAACTATAACGGCTGCCAAAAGTTTTTTATTCGATGGATCTCCGGGTGCTGAAGCATTGTATTCTTTTCGGTTCCCTATGCTGACGCGAGAAATATCTAAATTATCTCGACTGGGGGAATCTTCCGCACTCGAAAACATGTATATAATTTGCCGATACGCAGCCGAAGGTGGGCGAGCCTTGTCTAGAAAATTAGAAATCGAATCTATCTACTAAACTTCCGTGCGAATGCGCGAGCGCCCCTGTCCTGAATTTCTACCACTTGCTCCATCCCATCAAGCATTTCCTCTCGAAGGTTAGTGTCTGCCTCATCGCCAAAATGGCGAGATAAAATTTCATCAACTACTACGACGGCTTTGTCGGTGGAAAAGCTACCCCAACCCCTAGCTTTTCTCATCGCCTCAGTAATTGCATCGCTTTCTTTTCTTATGCGGTCGAGCGACTTGCCCTCTCTATTATAAGCCATAACGTTCTCCTTAGTCTTTTGTTTAACAAAGTTACCAAATTTTTAACAAGTATACAAGAAAATCCTTAACGATTACTGAGTTTAGCCTCATCTGATGCCTTTTGACTGTCAGCCAACTCTGCGTCTGCTGGCGGGGGATCGGAAAGTGACTTGCCAGTAGAATCGTCGGAATTCGCCTTTGCTGCATCTTCAGGTGGCGTGTTAGCCTTTAACGGGGCCTTGGACGATGACTTTGCAGTAGGTTCGTCGGGATTCGCAGATTTTGTTTTGGGATATGGCCCGACAGCCTCTGCTTTAGGCTGGGTATGGGCATCAATGAAGCCTTCCAGAAGTTTTTCCAGTCTTGTTATGGAAACATCGTCGTTCTGGATCATCTTGTTCGACCACGTCCTAAGATCGGCGACAAAAAACCAGATGAGAAACGGCACGGGGGCAACAAAAAGAAAGCTCTGCCATGATGCTAGTTCCAAACGTGCGGCATCAGGCACCGTCAAATGCACGACGACGACGAGCGCGGTGAGAAACAATATAAAGGTGGCGCGCATCCACAAATGGATAAGCTGGAGACGACGCTCTTTGTTTGTGGCGGGGGTATGTTTTTTCAAATCCGCGAGCAGGTTCACCCCGGCCACGGCCTTGATAAAATGCGAATAGGCAGGGTCGGGGCCGAACTTCTCGCGTTCAGCGATAAAAGCTTGAGCGCGCTCAACAAATTGCTCGAATCTCCGGTCGGGTCGGAGGCTCCACCACGTCGGAATGGCTTGAAAGCAGCAGAAGGCCGCAACCACAAGGCATGAGAACAAGATCTCCACCCCGTACACAGCCATGATGCGCCCCTACCCAGTGGTCGCGTTATAGGAGTGTTCGACGCACTCGGCAATTTCGAGTAGGCTGAAATGTCGCTTAAACTGGAGTAACGGCGCGGCCTTTGCCGCCGCCTTTAATGCGTGCCCAGCGGGCGCGGTCTTTGGGGGTTTGCGCTGGTTGCTGAGTGGGGTTTTGCTTGGGCGTTGACGCTGGTTCCGGTTGGGGCTGAGGGGCGGCGCGGCGGCGGAAGATGGCGCTAAGGTCTGACCCGCCGAGGATAAAGAAGATGGAGCCCTTCACTATTTCCATCGCCCAGATGAAGGGCACGATCATTTCAGCGGGCATGACGGTACGCACCTCCTGCGCCGCTGTTATGTGCATGTCCCGCTTCTCTTCGCGTAAGCGCTCTATCTCGGCTCGCGCCGCGTCGTAGGCCATGCGCGAGGCTTCCTCCGCCCCCAGCTGGCGCAATAGGGCGGCGTCGCGCCGCCTTGTGTTCTGAAGCCCAGCAGATGCCGCGCTTAGCGCGCCGACAGGCCGGGGCGGCGCCCCGCCATAGCGGCGCTCGATGGCGGCTATCTCGCGCTCGTGGCGCGCAATCTCGCGGGCGATATCAGCAGCGTTAAGCGTAGCGGCGCTGATGCCAGCCTCACCCCGGTCATGCTGCACGTGGATGAAGTTCTGCGCGGCCAGCGTGTTGAAATACACCAGCATCCCGCCAACCGCCCCCGCAAAGGCGGCGCGTAACGGGCGGCGCTGTCCCAACTGGTAGGCCGCCCAGGCCAGGCCGCCGGCGGCAGCCAGCTCCATGCCGGTGGCAAGAGCCCCGTTTACCCAGGCGCTGGCTTCATCATTCGCCTGCGCCACCCAGCCCGCAATGTTCATGTAGCCGGTTGCGCCTGCAATGAGAGCCGCGCCGCCACCAAGGGCAACGCGCGAGATAATGGCTTCCGTGCATACACCTGTATTTGAACTACCTACGATAGTATTACCTGTTTCCATGCTTTCCTTTATGTTTGTTGATGTTCGCGCAATATAGCAAATATTATGTTGATTTTCAATAAGTATTTAACTTATCATCGGTTTCGACATATTCAACTATTAATGGAAAGGAGTTTTACTATGTCAGATACTGCAACCAAGAAAAAACCCCTCTTTGAAGCTTTCAAAGTAACGGGTGAAGGCGACGGCGCGGACTGGACGAAAATCGGCGCCGTGTGGGAAAACGCCAAGGGCATGACGCTCGTCATCAAAGACGGCCTTGCCGTTGGCGGGCGCGTGGTGTGCATACCGCCGCGCGAGAAAGAGGGGCCGGACGCGCCGCACGCTTAGACGCGAAACATCAAGTCCGGTCCGGTTCTGAACGCCCTTCTGCCGGATCAAAAAACCTCGTCTGCTTATGCAGCGGGGTTTTTTCATGCTCCAGTGTGATGCCGTCGCCAGTCACGCGTTAAGAGGATTTGAGAAAGCACTTTCTGATAGCTCAAGTCTGGCACAATCTCGCCTGTGTATCCGGCGGCCCCAAGCTCGGCTTCCCGTTCCCTAGCTTCAAAGGTCAGAAGTCTGGGGTCAAAGCTGACGGACGAAAACAATGCGTTCGGACCAATCGACACGCGGAGCTTCGCAGGCGGCGGTGCTCGCTGGTCCCAGTTGCGGCTGACCAACAGCAGACGCACTTCCTGCTCATGACTAAAGTAAGCGCGCTTCCAAAGCAGCGACTCTGCGCGGCCTTGCACGGTGCGAAAGAAGCCGGGACCGTGTTCTCCATTGCAAATATTCGCGATGCGCTGCCCAATTTCATCTTCGTCAAGATACTCGACGCGCCCAAGAACAACGTGAACATGCGCGCCGCCAGCATTCCAGTGCGCGGCGGCGGACAACAACCGCCGTGCTGTCGTCGTAACCGTAACACCTTCATCCTCACGGAGCGTGTTCCTATTGTCTTGCAGGTCCAGTCGCACACTTGAGTATGCCCGGAGCAGCGTATCGGAACCGGGATTTATCGACCAGCACTGCGCCCATGCAGGCGCAAGATATGCCGATAACGGCTCTTGGCCTCGTGGCGGAACGAGGCTGAAGCCATCGAGCATGCAAAGCATGGCGGGGTCTTCTCGCGGATCATCCCATGATTGCGGCTCAAAGAGCATCATTTCGTTCGTCTTGACCGCCTCAAGGAACCAGCGAAGGCGGAATATCCGTCGCAATGGCATGTCTAGGTTTGGAGTTCGCGCAACGAATCGGCACGGGTCGGCGTCTATCGGGATCAGCTCCATTTCACTCTCCGTTGTTCTTCGCTTTAGCGAGAAGCGACGACAGCCGCGCATCCTCATCCCAATTCACACGCGGGAGCGCCATCGGCGGGTAGCCTTTGATCAGCACCATTGAAACGGCTTCCTCGCGCGCGAACACACGCGCGATTTCATCAGGGCGGATCAGCGGCACGATATGAAGTCCCTCGGCGGATGAACTCGACTTGCCGTTTTGCTGCGTCACGCCGCGATCAGACAGCGCTGTCGTGAGCATGTTAAACGCGGTATGGGTTGCGTCGCGGCCAATGAGGCTGCGGGCGCGGGACTGGTTGGGCGGCGCGTTGATGGATTCGCCGTGGGTTTCAGAAGCCGTGCGCACGGTGCGGCGGCTCTCGATATCGCCCGCCAGCTTAGAGGCGAACTCCGTTGTCTCACGGTCAGACACGCCAAAGATTTGCAGCATGCCTGCATTACCGAGGAAGGTTTCCCAGGATTGCGGATACAGCGCCTTGAGCTGCGCCAGGTCTTGTAGAATTGCCCATAGCTTAACACCGAAGCCCGCCGCATAGCCTGCGGCTTTCTCCACCACATCAAGCCGCCCGAGCGTTGCGAATTCATCGAGGACAAACAGCACCGGCGCGCCTGATGCCGGTTGCGCAAGACTTTGGTAAAGCCGATTAAGCATCCCGGCGATCATCACCCGCAACCAGCGCCCATGCGTGCCGATGCGGTGCGCGGGCAGGCACAGATAAACCGAGACGCCATGCGGCGCAGTTTTTAGTTCATCGAACGAAAAGCTGGAGCGCTCCAAAGTCGCGGTTAATTCTAAGCTATCCAGAAACGCGGTGTTGCGCCCGGCGGTCGAGAACACCGCGCCGCGTTCCTCATAGCCAGTCGCCAGCAAGGTGGCGGCCATGCCGGCGATCGCGCCCTCAAACGCCGCATTGCGGCTCATGGCGAGCAGCAAGTAGTCCCGCGCGGAGGGGAGCGCGTCCTCGCCGTTGGCTTCCGTGTCCGCCGCGAAGCCCGCCACGTCGCCTTCCATCAGGAAGCGGCGCAGCACTTTAAGGTTTGGCGCGGGGTGCGTGGTGGCCAGATGCAGGATGAGCGCGCGGATCAGGGCGCGCGCGCTTTCGTCCCAATGCGCATCCTTATCGCCGCCAGCCAGTACCAGCCCCTCGGCAATGAGGGCGGCGTCATCGACAATCGAGAGCGCCGTCACATCGAGCAGATCAAACGGGTTAAACGACCCGCGCAGGGCAGGGTCGATGTCCGCGACCTTGAACGGGTCAAGCACAATGACTTTCTGGCCGAGGCTTGCCCGCCGCGCGGCGGTGAGCGTCGCGTTCTCGCCCTTGGGGTCAATCACCACAACCGAGCCTTTATACAGCGCGAGATTAGGCAGGATCATCGAGCGTCCCTTCCCCGCGCGTGAGCCAGCGACGGTGACAAGGTGCCGGTCATCAATAAGGCCAATCAGCATCGAGCGCTTGAGCAGCTCAACGCGGCACCAGGATTCAAACGCGGCGGCGTCCTCCCAGCTTCGCCGCGCCGCCGCGCCAAGGCGCATGAGTTCCGCGCGGCGCGCTCTAAACCAGGCGGCGCCCTCCGCTGTCGGGTAAGCGCCCAGCACAATGGCCTCGGTGCCGCGCGCCATGTCAGGCGTAATGTGAAACCGCGCAATCAACGCATCCGGAGCCCAATGGGCGGTGGCGTGCAGCCGCTCTTCTTGCTCGCCGCGCCCGCGCGGTAGGCCAACCGGGAAGTCCATCGCAGGCCTCGCATGCTGCCGTATGCAGGCAAGTATGCGCGCGCATGCTTTTCATTTCGTTCGCGCCGCACACCATCGTATTGTTAAAGACACGTTATTCTTGAATTCCATTTCCAACCTATGGCATCGTCCGCCCGACTTGATGAGAAGTGGAGCCAGATATTGTTTTCGTTACACGAAAACATTCGCCGCTAGCGCGGCGATCTGGGCAGGAGGGCCTGCACCCGTCACCGCGCCGTGTCTTTGACGGCGCGGTGATTTAATCGAGCGAGCATTCGTGACATCCCGGTTTGTCACCTCCAATTCGTTGCAGCGTTCACGCGGTCGGCCACGCCGTACCGCTGCGGCTGTACGAACCGAGCATGTGGCGTTTCGCGTCACGCCGGAGGATCACGCATGGCTGCGCGCGCAAGCCCTGGCTGCTGGCGTGACGCTCTCTGAACTGGTGCACGCGCGCGTAATGGCCGCGAATGAGAATGCACCCGCCGCC
The DNA here is from genome assembly GCA_031398975.1 of Alphaproteobacteria bacterium. GTDB lineage: Bacteria > Pseudomonadota > Alphaproteobacteria > Caulobacterales > Aquidulcibacteraceae > JAKFWI01. The sequence goes on from JANNOI010000004.1 coordinate 83,233, forward strand.
CCCATGCCGCCCGCCGCGAACGAAAATGCGCCTGTTGTTGCCGATACCAGCGCAGCGGCGTTCCAGTTTGAACTAGTGCGGCAGCTACGCGCCATTGGCGTTAATCTCAACCAGATCGCCCGCCACGCCAATACAATGGGCATCCTCCCCTATGACCAGCTGGAGGGCGGGCTTTCCGAGCTGTCGCACATGTTGGCGCTGGTGGATCGCCAGATTGAGCAATTGCTGTGATCGCCAAGGCGCTACGCGGCAAAGGCTTCAAGGGCGCGGTACGTTACGTGACCAGCGACACGCGAGAGAGCGCAAACCGTGTGGCGTGGGTCGCTTGCGAAAACCTACCAACGGGCAAGCCAGACTTAGCAGCCCGCATGATGGCCTGGACGGCGATAAACGCCGATGCGCTAAAGCGCGCCTGGAATCTAGAGAACCCCGGCTCAACCGTGAAGCTGACCGGCCGCAAATGCGCGCGCCCGGTTTACCATCTCATCTTGTCCTGGGCGCCCGATGAGACCCCATCGCGTGACGAGATGGAGCGCGCCGCGCTGGAAGCCTTAGAGGCGCTCGGCATGCGCGAGCATGAATATGTGCTGGCGGCGCATCGCGACGGCGTAGCGCAGCACCTGCATGTCGTCGTTAATCTCGTGCACCCGGAAACTGGCAAGGCCGCGTCCCTCACGAATGACCGCATCAAATTGCAGGCATGGGCGCTTGCGTTCGAGCGCGCCCAAGGCCAGGTTCGCTGCGAAGAGCGCGCGGAGAATTTCAACAAGCGCGCGGCGGGGGAGAATGTCATCGACTTCGCCTCCCGCCAACGTGACCGGGAGAAGAAGGCGGAGATTGTTCGCGATCGCCGCCCCAACAATGCCGTAGGCGTTGCATATTTGGCCGGGAATGAAACGCCACGGACGCAACGGCTCCCACGCGCCTCGGGGTCGTTGGGGCCGTTGCGTTTTAAGTTTGACGGTGCAGCGATGAAAGCGCCGGGCGCGTACACCACGGTGTCTGTGCGTTTCAAATTGAGAGCGAATACGCAGCAGCCCACTTTGCGTGGTTGGTGCGTCTCCCCTGAATTTACCATTGCCGTGAATGCGGCGCCCTTGCCGCCGGATATTCAGCAAAGGAAGGAAGATGCTTGGCGACCTTGGCGGTTAACAAATGAATTCTCCGAACGCGCTGTGCCCGCTGTGGTGAATAAATCCCAGACGCCCGCGCAATCAGCAGACGCAATCAAGCACGCTCAATCCGTCCGCATGGATGCGCTGCGCGCCCGCCATAAAACGCAATGGGATGATTACCGGAGCAATTGGAGCAAGGCGTTCGAGCAACGCCGCACTGCGCTGTGGGAGCAGCACAATGCCGAGCGCGAGACGCTGAAAGTGCAGCTGCGCGCCAACCGTCAAACGGCTTACTTCGCCGCTACGGAGCAGATCATTCAGGCCGTGAAGGCGCGCTTCGCGCCGCAATGGGACTATTTGAAATCCGTTTACAAAAACCAGCTTGACGCCACCTATGCGCCGTTTAAGCCGCGCATGCCGCAGGGTTATTGGCAGGGTTTGCGCGCCAGCATCAAAGCCTCGCGCGCCAATGCCTATGCGACGCTCAAAGCCCAACAGGCCGCCGCCATGAAACAGGCGCTCGACCAGTTCCGCATCCGCGCACAGGGCGCCAAGCACGCACCGCCAGACGCCGCATGGGAAAAACTACGCACCCGCCAAAATGCCGAACGCCACACGCTTGCAGGTGGGGTCGCGCAGGAGCGCTCGCTCGCC
>JANNOI010000005.1:0-56917 GCA_031398975.1 Alphaproteobacteria bacterium
GGCGAGCGAGCGCTCCTGCGCGACCCCACCTGCAAGCGTGTGGCGTTCGGCATTTTGGCGGGTGCGTAGTTTTTCCCATGCGGCGTCTGGCGGTGCGTGCTTGGCGCCCTGTGCGCGGATGCGGAACTGGTCGAGCGCCTGCTTCATGGCGGCGGCTTGTTTGGCTTTGAGCGCGACATAGGCATTGGCGCGTGCGCCCTTGATGCTGGCGCGCAAACCCTGCCAATAGCCAATGGACATGCGCGGCTTGAATGGCGCATAGGTGGCGTCAAGCTGGTTTTTGTAGACGGATTTCAAATAGTCCCATTGCGGCGCATAGCGTGCCTTCACGGCCTGAATGACCTGCTCCCGGCCTCACGCATCGCGCTGTCCGATCACGATTTCTGCCAGAGGATCGTGACCGAGTTTGGCGTCGCCGCCATCCCCGTCTCCGCCTTCACGACCGATGGCGAGCCGGGAACGATCGTCCGATTGTGTTTCGCCAAGGCCGACGCTGTACTCGACGCCGCCGTCGAACGCCTGGCGCACGCCCGAGCGCGGTTGATCTCCGCCTAAGCCAAGTCCGTCCGGAGGAGGCGGTGAAGGTGCAGCGGCCCGAACTTCCCCCGCCGGCGAGCGGGCCTTTGGCTTTGCGCGCCGGCGGGGGCTGAGGTCGGGGTTAGCCCATCAGGGTTACGGGGTGGCCGGCGAGGGCCGCGCCGAAGGTGGCGTAATTGTATTCCTGGACCGACATGTGGGCCTGGGCGGTCATGGCGTCGCGGAACACGCGCTCGAGCGGGCTTTGCTGGAACACGGAGGTCGTTCCGGCGAGTTCGAACACCGTCTGGACCACCTCCTTGGCGGTTCGGGCGGCGTGGACGTTGGCGATGTTGGAGTTGAGCGTGTCGATCTTGCTCATCTTCTCGCCGTCGGACCAGCGGGCCCAAGCGTCGTCGATCACCTCGAAGAAATAGCTTCGGGCGGCGCGCAGCTTGGCTTCGGCCTTGCCGATCTCGTTCTGGACGAGCGGGCGTTCGCTGAGGAGGCTCGTATTGCCGAAACTAACCGGGCGCTTGTGCTTGGCCAATTCGTAAAACAGCTCCAGCGCATGGCGGGCCACGCCCAACAGCACCGACGCATGGCCCCCGATGCCTACCGGCCCGATCGTTTTCAACTTGTTGGGATTGTGCATCATCATCATCATGTCGATGATCATCTCGTCGGGCACGAACTTGTCGGTCACGGCGTACTTGCCCGAGCCCGAGGCGCGCATCCCGATCGAGTCCCAGCTTCCCCGCACAAGGTCCACATCGCTGCGCGGGAAGAAGGCCACCATCATGCGCGGCATCTTCAGGGGCATCCCGCCGTCGGTCGGGGGGGCGAACATCTGCAGGCCCGGCTCGTCGATGGAATCCACGATCTGAAGGCCGCCCATGAACCAATGGGCGTGCTCGCTATTGGTGGACCAGGCCCAGGAGCCGTCGATCACCTGATAGCCGCCGGGCACGCGCAGCGCACGGCCCCCGGGCGCCGGCGTGCCGGCCAGAACCGTCGCCGGCTTGGACCAAATCTTCCGCGCGGCGTCGAGGGAGAGGTTTGCGGTCTGGTCGGAGGAGGCCAGATGGGTCAGCACGCACCAGCCCGCGCTCGCCGTGCCCGAACCCAATTCCTCCAGGATGCGGAATTGCAGCGGGTAATCGATCCCCCCGCCCACGAGTTCCGGCGCCCCCATCAACCAGTGGCCGATCGCGCCCATGCGCTCGATCAGGTCGTCGGGCAGGCGCTTCAGCTGCTCGATCTCTTCCTCGCGGTCGCGCAGCTCTTGGCGCAGGACGCGCGTGGCGGCGAGCTTTTCAAGCCCCTCGGCGCTCATCGGTAGGCGGCGGGGCGCGTCCGGGTAGGGGACATAGGCGATCGCCTCCTTCATGAAGCCGAATCCCGGCCCCGCGTCGGGTTTGGGCCCGTCCCCGAAGCCGGGCGGCGCGGCGTTGGCCGGGGGCGGGCCGCCCGGGAAACCGCGGGGGTCCAAGGGGCGCGCCGGCGCGGCGGGGGACGCAGTGGCCATGAAGGCAATCCTTGTACTGGCGATGATCCTGTCGCGAACGGGAGGGCTTTGCGCCTAACCCTTCGCTGAGGCTAAGGTACCAGCAGGCCCGCCGGGGTAAATATGTGGGGTTGCCAGGCCCCGAAGGTCCTTTGCCCGTCAAGCCACCTATGCCACTTTAAGGCTGGTTGGCGGGGTTAGGCGGGATGGAAACGGACGGGTGATCGCGTGACGCTGGAGCTTGCGAAAACCGAACAGGGCGAGCGGATCGTCGATCTGCTGCTCCACTGCCCATCGATGAACCAGTTTCGGGACAAGGCGCTGGAGGCGGTCGTCGCCGGGCTCGAGGCGGACGGGGCCCTTTTCTACATCGCCGACCGGACGCGGCCGCCGCCCCCGAACGAGCTCTCCCAGATTAATCAGGAAGAGGTCGCCAAATACGCGTTCGCCGACCCGTTCATCACCGAATTGTTCGCCACCAGCCGCAACAAAACCTTCCATGTGCTGGCGCTGGACCAGACGGTGGACATGGCCGAGTTTCGCTCGACAGCGATCTACACCGAGTTTTACCAGCCGCGGGACCTCGAGCAGGTCTTGGGCGCAATCGCCAATTACAGCGACGACATGTTCGCCTTCCTCGGGATCTACCGGTCCGATCCCGATCGGCCGTTCGGGGCGGCGGGCGCGGCGGCGCTGCGCGATTGGCTCCCGCTGCTCACCAGCACCTTGCAGCGGATCGATCTGCAAACGCGGCTCGAGGACACCCAGGCGGCCCTGCTGCGGCTCATCGCCTCCCCGGTCGAGGGCCGCGACCTCGAGGACGCGCGCACGCCCGCGCGGCGGACCTCGCCCATGGTTCACTACACCGTCTCCCGCCCTGCCGCGAAGCGCCCGCGCGAGCGCCTCTCGCTGCAACTCGATTCCCGCCTCACCCCCCGCGAGCGGGAGATCGCCGATTGGGTCACGCGCGGCATGACCAACACCCAGATCGCCAAGGCCGCCCAGATCAGCCCGCGGACGGTGGAGCTGCACGTGGCCAACATGCTGCGCAAGTTCGGCCTGGGCAATCGCACAGAATTGGCGGTCGCGATCGCGCGCGGGGCGCGCTGACCGCCCCCGCCGCGCGCGCAGAAACGTCAGGCCACCTTGACGACGCCGTCCTCGACCCGCACCGACACACGATCAAGCGGGATGCCCAGGCAGGGCCCGCTCACGCACATCCCGGTCTCGATGTCAAACTCGGCGCCGTGACGCTGGCAGACGAAGCGGTCCCCCGCGGGCGTCAGCATCACCTTTGGGGTCTTGCTGTTCAGCGGCGTATCCATGTGCGGGCAGCGATTGACATAAGCCCCGACGCGCCCGCCGCCGAGCGCCCGGAGCAAAATGTCGGCGCCGGCCACGCGCAGCGTGGCGGTCGCGCCGGGCGCCAAGTCTGAAAGCTTCAAGAGCGCAGCGCCGATCGCCGGGCCCTCGGGCAGCGCCGCCAGGCTGAGCGCCGGCGCGGGCGCATAATCGGTTATCACGCGGGGCATCGGAACTCGCTAAATTGGGTGGAGGAAACAAACGCCGGGGCGCGCGACGGCTTCAGAGGAGCGGCATCACTTCGGCTGCGAAGCGGTCGATGAGGCGGTTCTTCTCGGCGCGGCGCTGCGCGTCGAACGTGCCCATGCCGAAGCCGACAATGGTTTCGCGGAATCCGAGATCGGCGTAATCGCGCAGGCCTTTGGCGACCGTCTCGGCCGTGCCCATCGTCAAGCCCTTTTCCGGGAGCGGCGGCGGGGGGCCCTCGCCCGGGGCGGGGCCGCCCATGCCGTCGGCGACGGGGTTGCGGCCCAGATGGACGCGTTCGAGCTCCATCTGATTGCGCACCCAGCCCATATAACTCATCATCCCGCCGACCATGCCCTGCATCGCACGCTCGGGCGTGTCAGCGACTTGGACCTGCAGGAACGGGCTCGTCCACTCCAGGCAGCGTTCGACCAGCCAGTCCGGATGGCCGGAAGAATCCAATTCGCGCCGATAAAGATCCCACCACTCCCGGATGACGCCGAAATGGTCCATCCCCATGAAGGCCGGGAACATCAGCGCCGCCCAGCCGTTGCGCGCCGCCTGGCGCACCCCGGACGGGGATTGGCACGCGCGCTTGATCACCGGATAGGGCTTGGTGAACGGGCTCGGATTGATGCGGCCCACGACCTTGCCGGAATAATGGGTGGTTTTGAACGTGAACGGCGTCTTTTCCGTCTGGGCGTCGTCAAGCTCCCAGAGCTCGAACACGACGTTCAGCACTTCGATCATGCGGTTGCTGTGGGCGCCGTCGGGCTCCTGGCCGAAGCCCATGCCCTCGAACGGGATCCCGCCCGACCCGACCCCGAACACGAAGCGCCCCTCGGTGAGATTGTCGAGCAGGTTGACGTCTTCGGCGAGATTAACCGGATGGTGCAGCGGTATGGTGCATACGGACGTTCCGAAATGCAGGCGCTGTGTTTTCGCGGCCAGGTGCGCGATCATCAACAGGCTGTTGGAATAGGTGGAATAGTTGCTGAAATGATGCTCGCCCAGGTAAAGGCAGCGAAATCCCGCCTTGTCCAAAGTCACCGCGTTCTGGAGAGGTCGTCCATGATCGCCTTGTCCTCGGCCGGGCTCGGCGTTATAGGCGACATGTACGTTGACAAGTGCATTCGCTTCTTTTCCTCCACCCCGGCCGTTTACATCTCTTGCGCCCGGCAAGGCGCCAGGCGGGCGCGACCGTCCGCCGTTCGGCGCGCAGCAACGCCGACTAAGGTTTGGCGCGAAGGTGGGGTAGTCTAACTTATACCGAGACCCCTCTCGGCCAGCGGAGCGATAGAAATGCCGCGCAAGAAGAAATTGACCGACGAGGAAGTGCTGCAGCGCGCGCGCACGCTGTTTCTCGAGCATGGCTTTCGCCTCTCGATGGACACGATCGCGCGCGACCTCGGCGTCACCGCCACCGCGATCTATAAGCGCTTCGGCAGCAAGTTGTCTTTCTTTCACCAGTGCGTGCTGGCGCGCCCGATGCCGTCCACCCGCTTCTTCGAAGTCTTGGGCGAGCCGGACGAGCGGCCGGTCGAGCTGCAATTGCTGGAGATCGCGGACGCGGCCGCCGCGCATGCGGGCGAACTCATGTCGCTTGCTCTGCTGCTCAGCCGGAGCGCGGTGCCGCTGGCGGACGCGAGCGAGGCCGCGGGCCTCGCCTTTCCCGCGAAACCGATGGTGGCCATCGAGCGCTGGATGAAAGCGGCGGCCGAGCGTGGCCTGATCCACTGCGCGGACCCCGCTTTTCTCGCCCGCCACCTGTTCGGATCGATCTATTCGCTCTCCTGTTTCCAGGCGAGCGATGCGATGAACGCCGGCCGGGCCAAGCGGGGCGAGGGGGTGGAGGACCTTTCCTGGCAGGTGGTGGGGCTGCTCTTGCCCGCGATCCTGCCCGAGCCGCCGGCGCTGGACGTGCGCACGCCGCGGCCGCGGCCGGCGCTGGGGGCGGGCGCTGCGCGCGCGCGCCCGTTCGCCTCGCTGGAGGACGCCGTCGCCTCCTTCCAGGACCGCCTGCGCGGCTGCCCCCCGCTCGGAGGCACGATCAAGTGGGATTTCGGGCCCATCGGAGCGATGTGGGTGGACGCCACCGACGCGCCCCTGCGCGTTGAGGCCGATAACCGCCCCGCCGATTGCACCCTCGTGCTCGACTGGCAGACCTTCAACGATCTCGAGACCGGCGTGGAGGCCCCGATCACGGCCTTGTCTAGCGGGCGGATGCGCAGTGAAGGGCGCGCCGAACTCGCGATCAAACTTAATCTCTACGAGACCCTGGCCGAGCGCGCGCCCGCCTCCCCCTGATACGCCCGTCGGATAAGTTAGCATTGTACACTTTTCCTGGAAACCGCCCATCAGAGCGGTGCGCACGCCAAGCCGGCCTACCCCAAACCGAACGGGCAGGCCCCGCGAGGGGTGTGACGGCGCGATTGCGAGATCGCGCTCAGGCGGAATGCAGCCGGGCGGGATGATCCGGGGCGAATATAGGATAGGTGATGAAACGGTGTCGCTTCCTGGCGGGCGCTGCCCTCCCGGTCTTGTCGCTGGCGCAGGCCCTGGTCTTTGAGGCCGCGGCGCAGGAGCCCGCGGGCGCGCCGGCGCCCGCCGCGTCGGATTATCTGGGCGACATCATCGTCACCGCGCAAAAGCGCAAAGTCGATCTCCAGGACGTTCCGCTCTCGATCAGCGTGTTCTCCAATCCCAACGGGCCCGACGCCACAGGCTCTGCGACGCTGCGCCATGTCCAGCCGCTCGCCTACGGCTATACAATGGGGCGACCGCGCACCTTCGGGGCGCGGTCTTCCTTCCGATATTGATGAAAGAGGAGACGTTATCATGAGCGTTGCAATCGCCCGGGAGTTTTTCGCAGCCATGGCCGAGAAGGATATGGAGCGCGCCTTGTCCTACTTCACCGACGATGCGGTGGTGGAAAGCCCGATGGGGCCCAAGCACGGCAAGGCCGAGATCGGCGCCCTGCTGAGCATGATGGCCAACATGCCTGGCGGCGGCGGCGCCCCGCCCGAGCCTGTGGAGGAGAACGGCCAGGTGCTCACGCGCATGACCACGCCCATGGGCCGCATGACGATCGGCTTTGAGTTCCGCGACGGGAAAATCAGCCGCCAGACCAGCAAGGTCGGGTAACGCCGCGCGCCGGAGAAGGGGAGTAAGACATGACGTCGGTCGTTCAGCTTGAGACCGGGATCAGGCGCGGGCCGGCCCTGGTCGATATCAAGCCCTATGGCGGCGACAACGGCTATCCGCGCTGCTGGTATCCCGTTGCGCTCGCCTCCTCGGTCAAGCCGGGCGAGGTGCGCGAGGAGCCGTTCCTGGACGGTTTGGTCGCTGTGTTCCGCGGCGCGAGCGGGACGGCCTATGTCATGTCGCCCTTCTGCCGCCATCTTGGCGCGCGGCTGACGGCGGGGGGCGTTGTGAAGGGCGAGCGGCTGCATTGCCCCTTCCACGCCTGGGGCTATGAGGGAAAGAGTGGGCGCTGCACCCACATCCCCAAACTTGCCGAGGGCGAGGCGATCCCGGAGGCCGCCGCCGTCTTCGCCTATCCCACGCGCGAGCATGTCGGGCTGATCTGGGCCTTCAACGGCGTCGAGCCGGACCTCCCGCTTCCCTATTGGCCGAGCCTCGGGGACGGCGAGATCGAGATCCATGCCAAGGAGGGCGGCTTCGAGGAGCAGGATTCCTATGTCTTGATGACGAACGCCATGGACGTCACCCATCTCGAACACGTGCACGGCGTGCCGTTCGCGCTGCAAGTGGGCGAGCCGGAGATCGGCAAGGGCCAGATCGGCTACGATCAGGCCACGATCCTGCCCGGGGGTGTGCAATTGCGGTCGCGCATCGAGGTGTTCGGCGTCAACGTGTTCACCTCAGGCCCGATCGGGGAGACGCCGCCCGGCATGAGTCTGCCCTATTTCTTCGCCGCCAATTGCCCGCTGCCGGGAAACCGCAACAAGGTGTTCGACGTGGCGGGCGTGATCGTGGCCGATAATAGCCCAGAGGCGCGGGCCGCCGCGGACGCCACGCTCGCCCAAGGCTACGGCATCGGCGACAAGCTGAAGGCCGAAGACCGCCCGATCATCAACACGATGAAGTTTCGCGCCGACGTGCTGACACAGGCGGACGCGCTGATCGGCGTGTACCTCCATTATGTCGCGGCCTTCCCGAGGACGCATCCGGGGCGCGACTTCATCCGCTAGCGACAGCCGAAAAGGGCGAATACGCGGTATACGGATAAAGAGGAGAAATGATCACGACGTGGCGCGGGCTGTAAAGTACGAGTTCTGTTGACTGGCCGCGGAAAAGCACTGCGCCTGCGCCTGTTTGGTTCTTGGCCTACGAAAAAAGGAAACCGGGCGCACCCGGTTCCACAAGGGAGGAAACGTATGAGTCAATTCCGCGCGGCGGGCGTGTTGCGTCGCCAATCGTCCCGCCTAGCGCTGCTGATCGGCCTCGCCGGTTTCGCCTCGCCCCTGCAGGCCCAAGTCGCCCCAGGCGGCCCCCAAACGCCGAGCGCGCCGATCGCGGCCCCGGCCGAGCCGCCGCCTATCCCTGACGCCTTCGCCCCCGGCGACACCACCGACCCCGCGACCGTGCGCCCCGTCCCGCAGGTGGAAGTCGAGACTTTGCAGGACATCGTCGTCACCGCGCAGCGGCGCGAGGAGGCGTTGCAGCGCGTGCCCGTGGCCGTCACCGCGATCACCGGGCGCGAATTGGAGACGAACCGGATCGTCCGCTACGACCAACTCAACGCCACCGTGCCGAACCTCTCGGTGCAGCGCGGCGCCACCCCGAACGACACCTCGATCTCGATCCGCGGGATCTCGCCGACGGCGCTCCAACTAGGCCAGGACGGCTCTGTGGGCTTCTATATCGACGGCGTCTATGTGCCAAGCCGCGCGGCCTCCAACCTCGACATTTTCGAGATCGAGCGGCTCGAAGTGCTGCGCGGGCCGCAGGGCACCTTGTTCGGCCGCAATTCCTCCGCCGGCGCGATCAGCGTGATCACGCGCGGGCCGACGCGGGACTTCCGCGCCTCTGTCTCCGCCGATGTCGGCGATTATGAGAGCTACCGCTTCACCGCCACCGCCGGCGGCCCCCTGCCCGTGGAGAATTTCTTCTACCGCGTCGGGGGCTATGCGAGCGGCAACGAAGGCTATCAAGTCAACACCACCACCGGCCAGCGCCTGCAGAGCGAGCAGGCGCATGGCGGGACCTTCTATCTGGGCTACGCCTCCGATGGCCCCGTCCAGGTAAAGCTGACCGCCGATTACGCCTCGGAGGAAAACGATTCCGGCTCCTTCGACTTCCTGAAGCGCAGCCAAGTCGCGTTTGGGCCTTCCGGACCTTCGGTGACGACGACCTATCCCGACATCTTCGACCGCGAGGTGCAGCTCAATACCGAGCCTTCCAACACGCGCGATGTCTGGGGCCTCGCCTTGACGGTGGACGCTGATATCGGCGGCGCCATCCTGACTTCGATCAGCGCCTATCGCAGCTCGGAGATCTATTATATCGACGATGTTGATTACACCGCGGTGGGGACCGATGATTCCTACAGCGACATAAGCTCCGGGCAATGGAGCCAGGAGCTGCGCATCAGCTCCAGCAATCCCGGGCCGATCACCTGGCTGGGAGGGCTCTATTTCTCGCACGAGACGATCGACTCGATTGTCGATCTCACGATCAGCTTCCCGACCGGGACGTTCACCACGCGCACCGATTACGACCAGACTTCCACCACCAGCGCCGTTTTCGGTCAGGTGAACATCACCCCGATCGAGAACCTCACGCTGAGCCTCGGTTCGCGCTTGAGCTATGATCAGATCGAAGTCGTCAACCAGGCCATCGGCGGGATTCCCGGCCTCATCAATGCGGGCACGGACGTATATCCCGAATACGAGGAAGAGGCGTTCACCTACAAGGCCTCGCTCGATTACCGCTTCACCCCCGCCATCATGGCCTATGCGAGCCTCGCCACCGGGTTCCGCCCCGGGGGCTGCAATTCCGGCGCCTTGCCGGACGGCGTCTCGCGCTGTTACGAGCGGGAGGAATCGACGAGCTACGAGATCGGGCTGAAGACAACTTTGTTCGACAACCGGGTCCGGTTCAATCTCGCGGCCTTCTATATGGATTATGCGGGCCTGCAGCTGCGCGTGAACGATTTCATCACCGGCTCGAACTACACCGCCAATTATGACGCCAAGACCCAAGGCCTCGAGGCCGAGCTGACTTGGCTGCCCTTCCGCGGCCTCCTGCTCTCAAGCAGCCTCGGGATCACGGACGCGGAGTTCAACGAGCAATTCGTTCTGCCCAACGCGCCGGAGATGACCGCCTCGTTCCGTGGCGAGCTGACGCGCCCTCTGAACGACAAGCTCGATCTCCTGTCCTCGGTGCGCGTGTCCCATACGGGGCGCACCAATCTCGCGATCGTCGAGACGCCCGAGCTCGACCGCGACCCCTATACGACGGTCGATCTCGATATGGGCGTGGGCGGGGACCGCGGGCGCTGGCGCCTCACCGCCTATGTGCAGAACCTGTTCGAGGAGGATTATTTCACAGCCGGACGGGAAAGCGCGGGCGCAAGCGGCATGATCGACATCCTCGCCATACCCGGCGCGCCGCGCACCGGGGGCGTGCGCGCGAGCTACCGCTTCTGATGGCGGGCGCCGCAGAGGCAAGGGTCAGGAGCGTCCGGAATCAGGAGCCGCGATCCGATCCTCGGGTCGCGGCTCTTTCTGCGTAGATCAGCCTTTGCTCGCGGCGCGGGTCTTCGGCGCGGCGGACTTTGCGCGCGTCGCCTTGGGGGCGGCCTTCTTGGCCGCAGGCTTCTTGCTCGCGGCTTTGGGCGCGGCGTTCTTGGCTTCAGCCTTGGCGGGCGCTTTGGCGGGGCGCTTGGCTTTGCCTTTGGCGGGGCCGCTCTCGGCGCGTTTGGCGAGCAGGGGGAGCGCGAGGTCGAGCGTCATGGCGGCGGGATCGGCGCCTTTGGGCAGGGTGGCGTGCACCGCACCGTCGGACACGTAAGGGCCGTAGCGCCCCTCCAGCACCTTGATCTCCTTGCCGCTCTCGGGATGGGGGCCGAGCACTTTCAGCGGCGCGCGCGCGTTCGCGTTGCGCCCGCGCGGGCCGCCGCTCTTTTTCTCCTCGAGGATCGAGACGGCGCGATTCAGCCCAATCTCGAACACATCGTCCACGCCCGGCAGGTTGGCGTAGACCTTGCCCTTCTGCAGATACGGCCCGTAGCGGCCAAGGCCCGCCAGGATCATCTCCTGGTCCTCCGGATGGGGCCCGACCTCGCGCGGCAGCGACAACAGCATCAGCGCGCGCTCGAGCGTCAAATCCTGCGCAGACCATCCCTTCGGCAGACCCGAGCGCTTGGGTTTTTCCTCGCCCTCGGTCTCGACATACGGCCCGAAGCGGCCTGATTTCAGCAGCACCGGCGCCCCGGTCTCCGGCGCCTGCCCCAGGAGCTTGCCGTCGGCGGGGATCGCGTTTTCGTCCGCCTCGGCGTTGGGCGCGAGCTGGCGGGTGTGGCGGCACTCGGGATAGTTCGAGCAGCCGATGAACGCGCCAAACTTGCCGATCTTCAGCGAAAGCCGGCCGTTCTCGCAAGAGGGGCAGGCGCGCGCGTCCGTCCCGTCGGGCTTTTCGGGAAAGACGTGGGGGCCCAGCGTCTCGTTGAGCGCGTCGAGCACCTGGGCCACGCGAAGATCGCCGATATCGCCCACCGCGGCGGAGAAATCCTTCCAGAACTCGCGCAAGAATTGCTTCCAGGGCAGGGCGCCGGCGGAGATGTCGTCCAGCTTCTCCTCGAGCGCGGCGGTGAAATCATATTCCACGTAGCGGGCGAAGAAATTCTCGAGGAAGGCGATGACGAGGCGGCCCTTGTCCTCGGGGAGGAACCGGTTGCGGTCCATCTTCACGTAATCGCGCTCGCGCAGCTTCTCGAGCGTGGCCGCATAGGTGGAGGGCCGGCCGATGCCCAGCTCTTCGAGCTTTTTCACGAGGCTCGCCTCGGAATAGCGGGGGGGCGGCTCGGTGAAGTGCTGATCGGCCTTCGCTTCGGCGATGGAGACGGCCTCGTCCTGGCGCAGGCGCGGCAGGCGGCGGGAATCCTCGTCCTCCTCGTCGTCGCGGCTTTCCTGGTAGAGGGCGAAGAAGCCGTCAAACAGCACGACCTGGCCGGTGGCGCGCAATTCCGTGGCGGAGCGGGCGTCCTTGAAGTCGATCGTCGTGCGCTCGAGGGTGGCCGCCTCCATCTGGGAGGCCATGGCGCGCTTCCAGATCAGGTCATAGAGCCGCTTCAGATCGCCCTCGAGGCGCAGCGCGTCGGGCTTGCGGAACGCGTCGGTGGGGCGGATCGCCTCGTGCGCCTCCTGGGCGTTCTTGGCTTTGGAAGTGTAGCGGCGCGGCGCGTCGGGGATGTATTTGTCGCCGAATTCGGAGGTCACGGCGCGGCGCAGCTGCTGGATCGCCTCCTCCGCCATCTGCACGCCGTCGGTGCGCATATAGGTGATGAGGCCCACCGTCTCGCCGCCGATATCGACGCCCTCATAGAGGCGCTGGGCGCCCTGCATGGTGCGGGTGGCGGAGAAGCCGAGCTTGCGCGCCGCCTCCTGCTGCAGGGTGGAGGTGGTGAAGGGCGGGGGCGGCGCGCGCCGGACGGGCTTGGCCTCCACCGCCGCCACCGTGAACGCGCCCGCACGCACGGCGGCGAGCGCGCGCGCGGCCGTCTCGCCGTCGCCGATATCGAGGCGCTTGAGCTTGCGGCCTTCGAACGCGGAGAGGCGCGCCACGAGGCTCTCGCCCGCGCCGGTGCGCAGGGTTGCGTCCACCGTCCAATATTCCTGCGGACGGAACGCCTCGATCTCCATCTCGCGCTCGGTGATCAGGCGCAGCGCCACCGATTGCACCCGCCCCGCCGAGCGCGCGCCCGGCAGCTTGCGCCACAGAACCGGCGAGAGCGTGAAGCCCACGAGATAATCGAGCGCGCGGCGCGCGAGATAGGCGTCGACGAGCTCCATGTCGATCTGGCGCGGGCTCGCCATCGCCTTCAGCACGCTTTCCTTGGTGATGGCGTTGAAGGTCACGCGGCTCACGGCCTTGTCCTTCAGCGCGCGCTTCTGCGTCAGCGCTTCCAGCACGTGCCAGGAGATCGCCTCGCCCTCGCGGTCAGGGTCGGTGGCGAGGACGAGGGCGGTGTCGCCCTTCAGCGCATCGGCGATCTCGCGCAGCCGCTTGGCGCTGGCGGCGTCCATCTCCCAGTCAAGCGCGAAGTCTTCATCAGGTCTAACAGACCCGTCTTTGGAGGGTAGATCGCGGATGTGCCCATAGCTCGCCAGGACTACGTAATCCTTGCCGAGATATTTATTGATGGTTTTCGCTTTCGCGGGAGACTCGACGACGACGACTGTCATTGTTCTGTCCGAACTCCCCGGAGCGGCGGGCGCGGAAGGTGGGGGAGCAAAACGGGGTTGTCAATCGCCGCTGACCCTTCGCGTTCCGGGAGAACCTCTTCCCTTTCAGGGAGAATATAGTATCGTGAACAACCTGAAGTTGTTTGCGATGACCGGATGGCGCGATGAGACCTGAGGATGACGCGCCCCCGCGCAACCGGAACCCCGCTGCGGGGCCGGGAGGGCCCGCCAGTTCGGCCGAAGCCGCGGAATTCTCCGCCGCCATGGCGCGGGATCTGGCGGGGGTGTGCGAGCGGGCGGGGCTTTTGGGGCTGTCCACGCTGTTTTTCGCCGCCGAGAGCGAGGCGCGCCGCGCGCTCGAGCGGCTGGACCGGCGGGCGCGCCGCGAGGCCCGTCATGGGCTCTCCGGGAACGCCGCCGAAGGCGACGCGGCATAGCCTCCGGGCAGGGACGCCGCGCGCCCCTCCAATTCCAGCTCCGTCAGCGCGCCGGCGGCCGCGGCCACCGAAACCCCCAGCGCCCGCGCGAGATCGTTGAGATGGATCGGGGTTCGTCCCATGGCGCGGGCGAGGCGGTCATTCAGGTCGGGATGGTCGGCGTCGGCCTCCGGCGCGAACAGCGGCGTCAGCGCCTCTTTGTCCGCGCGGGTGCGCCCGGTCGCGGCCGCGCCCAGGGCCGCGACCACATCCTCGGCGGTTTCCACGAGCGCTGCGCCCTGGCGGATCAGCGCATTCGCGCCGCGGGCGCGCGGATCGAGCGGCGAGCCCGGCACAGCCATCACCTCGCGTCCCTGATCGGCGGCCGCCCGCGCCGTGATCAGCGAGCCGGAGCGCTGCGCGGCCTCCACCACCACTACGCCCAGCGCCAGGCCGGAGATGATGTGATTGCGGCGCGGGAAGTCGCGCGCCCGCGCCTGGGCGCCCAGCGGCGCCTCGCACACCGCGCAGCCCTGCGCGGCGATGCGCGCGTACAAGGGTTCGTTCTGCGGCGGGTAAGGCCGGTCGAGCCCGCCCGCCAGCACCGCCACCGTCCCGCTCTCGAGCGCGGCCTGGTGCGCGGCCGCGTCCACGCCCCGCGCCAGGCCCGAGACCACCACATAGCCCAGGCCCACGAGGTCACGGGCGAGAATGTCGGCCATGCGCAGGCCGATCGCGGAGGCCTCCCGGGAGCCGACGATCGCGATCGTCGGCCGCGTCAGCAGCGCGCGGCGGCCGCGGATGTACAAGACCGGCGGGGGCGCCGGCAGGGCGGCGACGAGCGGGGGGTAGGCGGCCTCGCAGCTCGCCACCGCCTCGGCCTGCATCGCCTCCAGCCGTTCGAGCTCGCGCTCGATCGCGTCCGCGGGCGGGGGCGCGAGGGGGCGGCCGCGAATCAGCGCGGGCAGCGCGTCGAGCGCCGTCTGGGCCGCGCCGAAGCGCGCGATCAGGCGGTGGAACGTCAAAGCTCCCACGCCGGGCGTCCGCGCCAGCCGGAGCCAGGCGATGCGCTCGCGCCGACCCAGGAGCTTGCCCATCAGGCCGCCTTCGCCCGGCCCAAGCTGATCTTCGATTCCTCGCCTTTGATAAGGCGGGCGATATTGGCGTGGTGGCGCAGGAAGATCAGAACGGCCAGCGCCGCGCAGAACCCGACGCCCCAGGGCCCGCCATGGAAGGCGTAGGCGAGCAGGGGGGAGGCGGCGGCCGCCGTCAACGCCGCCAGCGACGAAAAGCGGAAGACGATCGCGGTCAAAAGCCAGGCGAGCGCTGCGAACACCCCGACCGGGAACAGCCCCGCCAGCAGCGCGCCGAAAAAGGTGGCCACGCCCTTGCCGCCGCGGAAGCCGAGCCAGACGGGAAAGCAATGGCCCACGAACGCCGCCGCCCCCGCCACCAGGCCCACTTCGGGCCCGAGCGCCGCCCGCGCCACGACCAGCGCATACGCCGCCTTGCCCCCGTCCAGCAGCAGCGTCGCCAGGGCGATGTCGAGCCGCCCGGTCCGCGCGACGTTGGTCGCGCCGATATTGCCCGAACCGATATTGCGGATGTCGCCGAGGCCCGCCGCGCGCGTCAGCAGCAGGCCGAAAGGGATGGATCCGCATCCATAGCCCAGGACCGCGGCCGCCGCGTAGGCGTAGAAGGGATCGAGCGCGGCCGTCGCCGCTCCGCCTATGATTTCCATTGGGCGATCGTCTTACGGAGAAATGCGCGCTTGGAAAGCCGCTTGCGGTAAAGCGCGGCGAAAATGCGGCGAACACCGCGCCCGGACGCCGCTTTTCCGCCCCCGAATCAGGGGGAGATGGGGTTAACGGCGCGACAAGGCAGGCAAGTATCGCCGCCGTCAAGGAGTTGGGTCATGCACGACGCCCCGTTCAAGCCCGCTGGCGCCGCCTTCGCCGCGATCGTCGCGGGCCTGGCCGCGCCCGGCGCAATGGTGGACGCCGCAATGGCGGTGGAGGACGCGCAGGCCGGCGAAGAAGCCGCCCGGGACCTGGCGGAAGCGGCCGCCACGTTCGCCGCCGTCGAACCCTTCGCGCCGGACGCGCCGCTCGATCTGGCCGATAACGACGTGCCGCTGGACGATTTCGAGCCGCCCTTCTGACGGCCCGGCCTTCTATATCCGCAGCCGGTCCAGCGCGCCCTGGAGCAGATAGGCGGCGGCGAGCTTGTCGGTGACTTGGAGGCGGCGGGCGCGGCTTGTGTCCGCGGCGATCAGGGTGCGGGTCACGGCCGCGGTCGTCAGGCGCTCGTCCCACAGGAGCACCGCCCGGTCCCCCAGCGCCAAGAGGTTGCGGGCGAACGCGCGCGCCGCCTGCGCCGCCGGCCCCGCCGAGCCGTCCATGTTGAGCGGCATCCCGATCACAACCCCCACGCAGGCGCGCTCGGCATAGAGCGAGAGGATGCGCGCGGCGTCCGCGGCGAAGCGCGTGCGCACGATCTGCTCCAGGGGGCCCGCCAACACCCGTTCGGGATCGCTGACGGCCACCCCCAGCCGCTTGCTGCCGGGGTCGATCCCCAGAAGGGGGCCGCGCGGGGGCAGGGCGGCTTTGAAGGAAGGCGCGTCGAGAACCGGCACAGCGAATGAGCCGCGATTTCCACCCTCGATGCAAGCGCGCAGCCGGACGGGGGCGGGTCGCGGCGTCTTGATGCGGGTAAAACCCCTTGTGGGCCGCGGGATAAATCGGTTCCTGCTTTTGCGTCAGCGACGGGCGCGGCTAAGGTCTGCCTGCGCAGGTGCGGGGCCCCATCTTGTCCATCCCGATGTCCATCCCGATAGCCCTCCCCGGGTTGAACCGCGGCAGCCGCATTCTGCTGGCCGCCTCAGCGCTGTTTGCGTTCACGTACGGTGCGTTCGGGCCCGATCTCGCGCCCGACATGCGCAGCTTCGCCAAGGCCGCGACCGTGGGGTGCCTGGCGCTGGTGGCGCTCCGCGAGCGGGGCCCGGCGCTGCTCTTCCTGGCGCTGCTCTGCGGCGTGCTGGGCGATGTGTTTTTGGCCTTCTCCACCGCCTCCTGGTTTCGGGCGGGCCTCGGCGCGTTTCTCGTCGGGCATGTGCTTTATGCGCTCTTGTTCGTCACGCGGGGCGGCCAGGTGCGGCGCGCGGTGCGGTCTCCGCTGCGCGTGGCGGCGGCGGTCGCCGTGGCGGCGGCGGCGGCGGCGATGGTGCGGTGGCTGGCGCCGGAGGCGTTTTCCTTGACGCCCGCGCTTGCAGCCTATGCGGGGGGGCTGGTGGTGATGAGCGTGGCCGCCTTCACGCTCCCGCGCGCGCACTGGCCGGCCATGCTCGGGGCGCTCCTGTTTGTGGCCTCCAGCGCTATTCTAATGGCCTTGATCTTCAAGCCGGGCGTCTTCGCGCCGAGGCCGGAGGCGGCCGCGTTCGCGGGCTGGTCGCTCTATTGGCTCGCGCAGACGGGCCTGTGCCTGGGATCGCTCGGCCTGAGGCGCGCCGCGTGAACAGCGCCGCCGCGTTGTGCGTTGAACGCCATGGAGCCCAAAGGATCATCCATGGAAGATGCGCCGCTCTGGCTTATCAATGGCGTGGGCGTCGCCGCCGCGCTCTGCTCGATGGCCAGTTTCGTTCCCCAGATCATCAAGATCGCGCGGGAGAAGGACGCCTCGGGCGTATCGCTCGGCATGTTCTCGGTGACGGTTGTCGGTTTCATCGCCTGGTCGGTGTATGGGGTGTTGTCCGGGTCGTGGCCGGTGGCGGTGAGCAACATGCTCAATGTGGGGCTGGCGGGGGCTGTGCTGGCCCTGCGGCTGCGCTACGGGCCGGGTCAGAGCGGGGGCGCGCAGCGCGCCTGACGGGCGGGCTTTGCGAGGGGCGTGCATGATCCTGCTCACGGGGGCGGCGGGCTTTATCGGCTTCCATGTCGCCCAGATTCTGCTGGCGCAGGGCGAGGAGGTTTTGGGCGTCGACGATCTGAACGCCTATTACGAACCCGCTCTGAAAGCCGCGCGGCTCGACATCCTGCGCCGCGCGCCCGGGTTCCGGTTCGCAGCGCTCGACATCGCCGATCATGGCGCGCTGCGCGCGGCGGCCCCGCCGGAGGCGCTCACCCGCATCGTCCACCTGGCGGCCCAGGCGGGGGTCCGCTATTCGCTCGAGGCGCCCTTCGCCTATGAGCGCTCCAACACGGCCGGCCACCTTTCGGTCCTCGAGCTCGCCCGGGCCGCGCCGCGGCTCGCCCACCTCGTCTACGCGTCCTCCTCCTCGGTGTACGGGGACCGCACGGGCGGACCGTTTCGCGAAACCGATCGCTGCGACGCCCCGGCCTCGCTCTACGCCGCCACCAAACGCGCCTGCGAATTGATGAGCGAGACCTATGCGCGCCTGTTCGGCCTGAAGCAGACGGGCCTGCGCTTCTTCACCGTCTACGGGCCGTGGGGCCGGCCGGACATGGCGTATTGGATGTTCACGGAGAAGGTGATCCGGGGCGAGGCTTTGACGCTCTATGACGGCGGCGCGGTGGCCCGCGATTTCACGGCGATCGAGGATATCGCCCCGGCGGTGGCGGCAATCCTGGCCCGTCCGCCCGAAGGGGAGCCCCCGCACGCGCTCTACAATCTCGGCAATTCCCGGCCGACGCCCGTGTCGGAGCTGGTGGATGCGATCGAACAGGCGGTGGGGCGCCCCGCCATCCGCCGGTCCGCGCCGCGCCTGAAGACGGAGGTAGCCATCACCTTCGCCGATCACTCCGCCGCCACCGCCCGCTTCGGCTTCGCCCCGCAAACCCGCCTCGCCAGCGCGATCCCGCGCTTCGTCGCCTGGTACCGGGACCATTACCGCGTCTAACGCATTTTCCGATGCCGCCAGGCGATCCTCGCTCGGACGATCCTTCGCCTGGCCCGCCCAGGCCTGCCGGTTCTGGGGCGCGGCGATTACCGCCCTGCCGTGTACGGAAGATTTTTCGCCCAAGGAGCAGCGCCGGAGATCCGGTTGCGTGTGGGCTGCGTAGGTGCTGTTGGGCGGGGCCTGAGGGCGGAGGGGCGGTTCGCCGCTCCTTCGTTCCTTCCGCTTCCCATGGCTCCCAAACACAAGCCTACCCACGCGGTATGCGTCCGTGGAACCACTCAGACCGCACGCGCAAACCGATCTGCCCCACCCGCGCCACCCCGCGCCGCTCTAGGCGCCGGGGGCCGCCGCTCAGCCGGAGGTCGCGCCCAGCCAGGCGACTTGATCGAGGGCGGGCAGCGCGCGCGCCTCGAGGGGGAGATCCTCGATCTCCTCGAGCTCGAGCACAGGCGCGAGGGAGATCGCGACGTCGCCCATCTGCGCCAGTTCCGGCGTTTGAACGATGACGTTCGCGCGTTCCTGGGCGTGCAGGCTGGCCTCTAGCGCGTCTTCCTTGGCCTGCGCCTCGGCGTTGGCGAGCATCTGCGCCCTGGCTTGCGCGCGGGAAGGTGCGCTGACCGGCGCTTTGGCCGCCGCGCGCGGGGCGGGGGCGAGAACGGGGGCCGCCTCTTCGGCGGGGGCCTCGATCGTGGCTCTCAGCGTGGTTTCGAACTGGGCCTTCGGCTCGGCGGTTTCGTAGCCGCGTGCGGGCAGGCGCAGATTGCTTTCGCGGACGAGCCGGTCGTCCTGGGCCACCGCAAGGCGGCCCGCGACCGCGCGTCCCGCGTCGGAGGCGATATCCAAGCCGCCATTCGACCAGATCTGGAACGCAACGCCCAGCACGCCCGCCGCCGCCACGCTCACGCCGACGCCGGCCGTGAAGCCCCGCGCATAGGACACGTGCTCCGACGCCCGCGGCGCCCGTCGCGCCGCCGCCGCCGCGGGGGCGCCGGCCCCGTCGAAGGTTTTCATGTCCACGAAGGAGACTTGGGGGCCGCGGAAGGGGGTGTTGCGCGCGGGGTGAGGGCCGGCGATCCGGGGGGAGGCGGACGGCGTGGGGAGCGGGGCTCTCCGCACCTCCAGGGCCTGGCTGCTCGGCGCGGGCGGCTTGACGGGCGTCGCCGCGGCGGTCGCGGCGGGAAGGACGGTCGGCGCGGGTGCTGGGTTGGCTAGCAGGCGGGACATCGCCTCGCCGTCCCGCTCGGGATCGCTGTGGAGCATCGCCGTGCGGGCGCCGCTGCGCATCAGCGACACCGCATCGGGCGCGCCTTCGATCAGCACGGCGTAGCTGCGCCCGCCCTGGCCCACGGCCAGCAGCGCGGCGAAGGCCGGCTCGAGCCCATGCGCGGCGGCGGACTTCGTCCACACCGCCACGGGCGTCAGGTGGCGGCTGAGCGTGAGGCGCGCCGTGGGCGAGCGCAGCGGCAGCATCAGCACATTATGGGGCTTCAAGCCCTGCGCGACACGCTCGGCCTCTGCGCTATCGTCGGGATGAAACAGGACTGCGAACTCGACCATTATGCACCCTCACCTCGCACCTTAACCATAGCCGAGCAGCGCCGCGAACGCGAGTCCGCCGGGCAGGCGTAGATGAGGATGAATCGCCGCGCTGCGGCGGGCGGGCCAGGGGTCAGGCGGCGCTCTCGGGGAGTGGATCGCGGGGCCGGGCGCGCGCGGCCGCGAGGGTCGCTGCGGCGAAGGCGGCCGCGATCCACCATTCCTGCCAGGCGCCGTAGCTCACGTTCCACGTCACCAGGATGGCGGCGGCCGCGCCCGCCGCGCCCGCCGCGGCGAACCGGTCCTGCGCCAGCGCCTGCCCCGCGCGCCACCCGCCCAGCGCCAGGGCGAGCGCGGCCAGCCCCGCCCCGATCGCGCCGGTCTCCAGCCAGAGGTGCAGGCTCACGCTGTGGGGGTGCAAGGGGATGGCCGCGAACACCGCCTCGCCGAGCTGGCGCTCCTCCTTGAACAGCCGCGCCGAATTGAGGCCCCAGCCGAACACGGGATGCTCGCCGATGCGCTCCCCCGCGAACCGCCAGATCTCCAGGCGCACTTGCCAGGAAAGCGGCAGCTCGGCGAGGAGGGCGGGGTCGAAGCGCAACGCGCGCACCGCGAGCGGCGCGAGCAGCGTCCACGCGCCCGTGGCGACGCCCAACGCCGTCAAGCATAAGCGCGGCGCGAGATAGGCGGCGAGATACGCGCACGCGCCGGCCGCGAGCGCGATGGCGTTGATGTTCATGTCGAATTGCAGGCTCGCCGCGGCGCACAGCACAAGCGCAAGCCGCCACGCCCGGCGCTGCAGCGCCGAGCCGCCCGCAAGTGCTGCGATCACCGGAAAGCACAGCGCCGCCAGCACCGATACGCCCTTGCCCGGATTGCGGGCCAGGAGCCCGTATTCCGCGTCCGGCTGCGCCAGGCGGTTGAGCGCGAGCCCCGAGGCCGCCTCGAAGCAACAGAGCGCAGCGAGCACGAGCACGCAGGCCGCCCCTGAGGCGCGCACGAGGCGCCGGCCGTCCTCGTCGAGGCGCGCGGCGGCGGAGGCGGCGCTTAAGCCCAGCAGGCACGCCGCGATCACCTTCGCGCCTTGCGCCCCTGCGCCCGCCTCCGGGGACCATAGGCACGACACCCCGACCCACCCGAGAAACAGGAAGAACACCGCCATCGCCGGTCCCGGGGCGCGGAGCTGGCGGTATGGGGCGAGGATCAGCCCGGCGAGCGCGTTCAGCGGGGCGAGCGCCAAGCCCCCGCCCAGCGCCGCCGGGGCCGCCAGCAGGTAAAACCCCACCAGCGGCCAGGCGCGCCAGGATCGGCGCGCCGGCACGGCGTGCTGGGCTGCTTCGGGGTTCAAGATCGCCGCTCCTCACCCGCCGCGGGCCAAAAAGGCTTAGAGGAAGCGGGCCCGCCCGCCAAGCGGACGCCCCCAGCCCGCCCCCAGTCCGCCCCCAGCACGCGCGCGCCCGCGGCGCCAGCGCCCTTCCCATCGCCTTCGGGAGCGGCCATAGGGAAGCGCATGGCGTAAGGGGGAAGCGCATGGCGATCGGGACCGCAATCGTCGCCCAGCTCGATGCTTTCGCGGACTTTTTCCGCCAGCCGGCCGCGGCGGGAGGGATCGTGGCGGCGCTGGTCCTGGCCGCGATCGCGCTGGGCGTCCTTTATTATGTGCGCACCGCCGCGCCGGCGCTCTCTGCGCTCGCGCCGCTTGGGGTTGGCGAGGACGGCTCTGTCGGGGCGGCGCTGCAGGCGCGCGCGGGGCGCTCCGCGCCGGCAGGCCGGCTGGCCGAGGCGTTGGGGCGGCCCGACCGGGCGGGCTTCAACCTCGCCGACATCGCGGGCCCGAATGTGCGCTGGCTTTCGATCGCCGCCGATACGCTGATCGCGGCCGGGATCGCGGTCACTCTGCTCGGCCTGGTAGGGGCGTTGCGCGCCGCCGCCGGGCCGATCGCCGCCGCCGCAGACCGTGCGGCTTCGCAGGCCGCGCTTGCGGCGCTGGCGATCGAGGCCGCGGTGCAATTCTACGCCGCCATCACGGGGGTCGTGTGCGCGGCGGTGTTGCGGCTGTGGCAGGCGATATTGGTGGCGCGCCTGTCCGGCCGGCTCCATGCGCGGGCGCGGGAGATCGCCGGCCCGACGGCGGTTTAGCCCTCCCGCGCCCGCGAGGGCCGCTTCCGCGGGGCGCGGGTGAGCAGCAGAAGCGGGCTCCAGGCCAGCGCCGCCGCGATCGCTGCGAGCGAGGCCCGCCGCCCGCGCTGGATAAGGCGGCGCTGGGCCCGCACGCGCGGCAGCGCCGCCAGCGCCTGAACCCATCCGCGCCACGCGCTCCCGCCTTGCCCGTGCACCGCGTGCGCCAGCAGCAGCGCGGCGGTCAAGGCAAGGTGCAGCGGCAGGACGAGCGGCAGCAGCGCCCCGGGCGTGTTCTTGGCGATCAGCCAGGCGCGGTTGCGCATCCCGTGGAACGTGGCGAACGCCGAGCCGCGCCCCGCCGAGGCCCCTCCCACATGGGCGACGATCGCGGCGTTCACCTGCACGCACGTCCACCCCGCCAGCCGCAGCCGATATCCAAGGTCCACATCCTCGCAATAAGAGAAGAAATCCGCGTCGAAGCCGCCCACCGCGTCAAACGCGGATTTGCGGTAGAGTGCGGCCGCCGCGCAAGGGGAGAAGGTTTCGGCTTCGGCCGGCAGGGGGCGCCTGCGCGCGCCGTGAAAGCTGCGATAGGGCGCGCCGGCGGCGTGCAATTCGTCCCCCGCCCCGTCCAGGCGCGTCGGGTCGGCCGCGCTCACCTGCAAGGCGCCGAACGCCGCCGCGCGCGGCCAGCGCCCGGCCGCCTCGAGCAGGCGCGCGAGCCAGTCCGGCTCCGGGAACGCGTCCGGGTTGAGGCAGGCCAGGAAATCGATCGCCCCCAGGGCGGCGGCGGCCGTGTTGTTGGCGGCGGCGAAGCCCGTATTGGTTTCAAGTTGGATCAGCGTCCCGCGCGCGGGCAGGGATCGGGGGTCGGGTCGCTCTTCGGCCCGGGAGGCGTTGTCCACCACCACGAGGCGCCAGTTCGCGAAGGTCTGGCGTTCGAGCGCGGCAAGCGCGCGCGGCAGATGGGCTTTCGAATTGTAGCTGACGATGGCGACGCCGACGGTCTCAGCCATGCGCGCGCCCGCCCGCACGCCTCACAGGATGGATTGGCCCGAGGCTTTCCAGTCCGCCAGAAAAGCCTGCAGCCCCGCATCGGTCAGCACATGCTTGTAGAGGGCGCGGAACACCGCCGGGGGGATGGTGGCGCAATCGGCCCCGGCCTGGGCGGCGGCGTGCACATGGGCGGGCGATCGGATCGAAGCGGCGAGGATCCTGGTCTTGAACCCGTACCGGTCATAGAGGGCGCGGATGTCACGGATCAGCCCGATCCCGTCCTGGCCGTTATCCTCCAGCCGGCCGACGAAGGGGGAGATGAAGGCCGCGCCGGCCTTCGCCGCCAGCAGCGCCTGCACGGCCGAAAAGCACAAGGTGACGTTCACCGCCACCCCGTCCGCAGCGAGCGCGCGGCAGGCCTTCAAGCCCTCCATCGTCAGCGGCGCCTTGATCACCACATTGGTCGCCAGCGTCCGCAACACGGCCGCCTCCGCCAGTATGCCCTCGGCGTCCAGCGCCACCGCTTCCGCGCTCACCGGCCCGGGCGTGATGGCGCAGATCTCTTTGATGGCGCCCAGCATCGGGCGCCCGGCCTTGGCGATCAGGGTGGGATTGGTGGTCACCCCGTCGATGAGCCCGGTCGCGACGAGTTCGGCGAGTTCGACAGGGTCGGCGGTATCGAGAAAAATCTGCATGCGACGTCCTACAAAGCTTCCGCCACGCGGATCAATTCCTGCAAGGCGAGGATGATGTGGTAAAAAGAGCTGGCGGGCGCGGCTTCTTCGACGAAACCGCCGTCTGGCTGCTTTCGGTCGCGCCAGAGCCCGGGAATTGGCACGGCGCAATAGCGCATCAACGCCTCAAACGCCTGATGGGCGGCGCCCGCCGCCGCGCCATCCCCGGTCCGCTCATACGCCACGATATTGGCCTTGATCCGCTCCGTCTGGGGCCACAGGCGCGCCGTCGGCGTGCGCACGCCGCCCTCGGCCCACACCTCGTCGATCGCGGTCCCGCTCCGGTCCACCCCGAACCTCTCGCCGTGGGCGAGCAGGGCTTCGGCCTCACTCGGCGCGCCGGCCCCGCCCAGGCGGCGCCGGCGATCCAGCAGCCAGGCCCATTCGAACTGGTGGCCAGGCTCGGCGATGCGGCCGTCCTCGCCCGGCGCCGGCGCCCAGTCCGGCGTGAAATATTCGAGCACGGCGCCGTTTTCCCGGTCCAGGAGCCGGGTCGTGAACAGGGCGGCGATGGCGTCGGCGCGGGCGAGGAATCGCGGCGCGCCGGTGGCCTCGTGCAGCGCGAGCAACGCTTCCAGCAGGTGCATGTGCGGGTTTTGCCGCCGCGGCGGGACGGCCGCGACCTCGCCCTCGTGGTACCCCCCCGCCGGATCGCGCCACGTCTCCTCCACCCAATCCGCCAGCCGGGCGGCGTGGGCGATCAGGTCCGGGCGGTCGCCCAGCGCGCGCCCGGCATGGGCCAGCGCGAAAATCACGAACGCGGTGTCGTACAAATCGCGCCGCAAATCCCCCGGCCGGCCGTCGGCGTCGAGTGTGTGGATCACGCCCCCGTCGGCGTGCAGGGCCCGCCCGGTGAGCACCTCCGCGCCCGCCTCCACCGCCGCGCGCCACGGGCCCGGCCAGCCGAGCGCGCCGGCGCAGGCATAGACATAGGTCTGGCGCGCTTGCGCTCGCACGCGCCGGGGCGATCGCACCGGCTTTGCGTCCAACGCCAGACGTTCATGGAAGCAGGCGGCCTCGCGGTCGAAGCCGTGGGTCCACCAGATCGGCAGGGCGGCGTCGAAAAGCCAGGCGCGCGCGGCGGCGGCGTCCACTTTCAGTGCGGCGGGGGTAGGCATGGGCGGTTTCCATGGGGGCCGGACGGGGGTGCATGCCATGGGCGGGGCCGGCGCGCCATAGCGCGGGCGCAAGGCTTGCGCCCCACGCCCGGCGATGGGATGAACCGGCGATGCGCCGAGCTGTGGCCAAGCTGTTCGCTCTCGCCCGGCAAGCCTATCGCCGGGCGCCGATCGCGTGGCGCATGCGGGTGGGCCGGACGCTGCGGTTCGCGCTCGAGCCGGCGCTGGCGCGGGCCGTCCCGCGCGCCGCGCCCGGTCCGTTTCCGCCGGCGCGCTCGGCCGCCTTGGTGGGCCTCTTTCACGCCCCGCTCGGGCATGCGCAGGCGGCGCGGCTCTGCGAGGCCGAATTGCGCCGGGACGGCATAACGCTGACGCTCGCGCCCGCGGACGCGGCGCTTGGCCTTGCCGCGCCTTCCGCCGTGGCCGAGGCCGCAAGGCCCGCCGCGGACGCCGTGATCATCGCCCTGAACCCGGACTCGATGGTCCATACGCTGGCGCATCTGGGGCCCGAGGTCGTGCGCGGAAAGCGCGTGATCGGGTATTGGGTGTGGGAGCTCGAAACCGCGCCCCGCCGCTGGCGCATGCTCGCCAACCACGCCGTGCACGAAATCTGGGCTCCGTCGCGCTTCGCGGCGCAGGCCTTGGCGCAGGTGTTCGACGCGCCCGTGCGCGTGGCGCCCCATCCGGCGGCGCTGGCGCCGCCCCCGCCCCGCACCCCCGAACGGCGCGCCCGCGCCCGCGCCAAACGAGGGGTGGGGGAGGAGGCCTTCGTCGCACTGACGAGCTTCGCTTTCACGTCCAGCCTGGCGCGCAAGAACCCGGAGGGCGCCATCGCTGCGTTCGCGGCGGCGATGAGCGGGCGGGGCGAGGCGCTGCTGGTGGTGCGGCATCTAAAGGGCGGGCTTTATCCCGAAGCGCTTGCGCGCCTGCGCGCCGCCGCCGCCGCCGCAGGGCCGTGCGTGCGGCTGGCGGAGGGGGGCGACCGCGAGGATTTGTTCGATCTCTATGCGGCGAGCGACGTCTATCTTTCTCTGCACCGCAGCGAGGGGTTCGGGCTCATTCTGGCGGAGGCGATGCTGGCGGGCCTTCCGGTTATGGCCACCGCCTGGTCCGGCAATCTCGACTTCATGGACGCCGATTGCGCGGCCCTGATCCCGCCCCGTGCGCTGATACCCGTGCACGATCCCCAGCATATTTACCGCCAGCCCGGCGCCCGCTGGGCCGATCCCGATCTCGACGCCGCGGTGGCGGCGCTGCGGGGGCTGGCGGAGGATCCGGTCGCGCGCGCGGAGCTTGGCGAGCGCGGCGCGCACGCGGCCCGGACGCGGCTCGCCGGCGGCGCCGCCGCGGCCGCGTTGCGCACGCCCTATCCGGGGGGATGAAAGCGGGGTCCAGACTGGACGGCGAGCAGGAGGCCGCCCGTGTCAGAACAGTCCGCCAACCTCGCGCTGACCTTTCTCGCCGCCGCGCAGGCGCAAAAGCATGTCAGCGTCAACGAAAGTCTGTTGCGGCTGGATGCGCTGGTGCAGCTGTCCGTCGTGTCCGCCACCACGAGCGTCCAGCCTTCGGCGCCCTCCGATGGCCAAGTCTATATCCTGCCGGCGGGCAAGACCGGGGCGGCGTGGGGCGCGATGGCCGATCACGCGCTGGCCTATTGGCGCGACGGCGTTTGGGAGCAACTGACCCCGCGCGAGGGATGGCTCGCCTGGATCCGCGATGCCGATTTGCTGGTTGTTTATTCCGGCGCCGGATGGTCCGTGTCGGGGCTTCGGGCGGGGCTTGGCCTTGGGAGCGCGGCCCTGAAGGCGACCGGCGCCAGCGGCGACGCGGTGCCGCTCCTCAACGGCGCCAATACGTGGGGCGCGAACCAGACTTTAGCGGCCAATCTGCTGGTGGACGCAACGCGCGTACGCGACATCGGCGCGAGCGCAACGACGCTGCGCTACGTCCACGCCGCGGGGGTGTATTGCGACCAGCTGACGCTCGACAACGCCGCCTCCGCCCCGAGCGGCAATGCGAACGAGCGGTACTGGGATTTCTACGCGGGCGGGTCGACCTTTCAGGTCCGTGCAGTCAACGACGCCTACAGTTCCGCGGCCACGGCGCTTTCCATCGTGCGCTCGGGCGCGACGCTTTCCTACCTCGCGTTTGGCGCCTCGGTGCGCCCGAGTGCGGACAACGCCTATGCCCTGGGCGCCGCCTCGAACCGCTGGTCGACCGTCTACGCCGGCACGGGCGCGATCAACACCTCGGATGCGCGGGAAAAAACCGCGCTGCAGCCCGTGTCGGAGGCGCTGAAGCGCGCGGTGAAAACGGTTCTCGCTGGCGTGGGCGTGTTCCAATGGCTGTCAAGCGTCGCCGCAAAGGGCGCAGACGGGGCGCGGCTCCATGTCGGCGTGACGGCGCAAGCGGTGCGTAACGCGTTCCTCGCCGAGGGGCTGGACCCCGAACGCTACGGGCTGTTCTGCGCCGATCCGCTGTTCGAGACCGTCGAGACGGAACCGTCGCGGATGGAGACCAGCGAGGACGGGGCGCGAAGCTATGTTCCATCGAAGTCAGAAACGCGCCCAGTCCTTGACGATAACGGCGCCCAGATGATCCGCCTCGGCGTGCGCGCGGATCAATTGCTCTGGCTGGCGCTGGCCGCAGTCTGACTTTATGTCGTTGGATTGTAGAAGATGATCCGGCTGCCCAGGGGATCGAACTTGAACGGCACCCGACGCAGGCGGGGCAGGGCGCGCGCGATGGCGCCATGGTGTTCGCGCGGCGCATAGAACATCAAAAAGCCGCCTGAGCCCGCCCCCAGGATTTTGCCGCCCTCCGCCCCGGCAGCACGCCCGGCGGCGTACCATTCGTCGATGTCTTCGCTGCTGACGCCGTGGGAAAGACTTTTCTTTAGCTCCCAGTTTTCGTGCAGGATTGGGCCGAACGTGTCCAACAGCCCGCGTCCGAAATCGTCGCGCAGCGCGTAGGCGAGCGCGACCATCCGGCGCATCGTGTCCTGCTTGTCCCGCTCGTCGGCGAGGTTGGCGGACTGCTCTTTGAGGATCGCGGAGGCGCTGCGGGTGATGCCGGTATAGAACACGATGATGTTGCGTTCCAGTTCGTCACGCCGCTCCGGCGGCATGACGATCGGGGTCACGACGACGGTGTCGTCGGGCCGGAACTCGATCAGATTCAGCCCGCCATAGGCAGCCGCGTATTGATCCTGTTTGCCGATCGGCTCCTGACAAAGCTCGATCTCCACCTCGCAGCTCATTGCGCCCAGGTCCGTAGCCGCCATGTGCCGTCCGAGATAAGCGCAAAGCGCGTTGATCAGCCCGACGGTGAACGAACTCGATGAGCCAAGCCCGGTGCCGCGCGAGGGGATATCTGCGATCGTCGTGATCTCCACGCCGCCCTCGACGCCGAGCCGGCCGAACGTGGCGCGCACGATCGGGTGCTCGATGTCCGCGAGGCGCGTCGCCTCCTCGGTCTTTGAGTAGGCGAGGCGGATGCCGCCGTCGAATTTCTTGTTGAGATTGACATAGACGTATTTGTCGATCGTCGTGCTCAGCACCGCGCCGCCGTGGCGACGGTAGAATACCGGTATGTCGCTGCCCCCGCCCACGAAGCTCATGCGCAGCGGCGTTCTGCTGATGATCATGGCGGGCCCCCGTCCAGACTGAACACCCATTGCGCCGAGGCTTTGGTGGCGAGAACCGGCCCATATTCATCCGCCAGTCGCGCCTCGTGTGTGCGCGCGGCCTCTTCCGGCCCGGCTGCGCCGCGCGCCAGCAGATCGCGCAGCACCCGCTCGGCGCGCAAGGGCTCATCAGCCTCTAGGAAGCAGCGGTGGGTTATCCGTTTGGTTTCGAACGCCGCCGCAAGGGCGGGAACGCCCTCCAGGATTAGGATTTCGTTCGCGCCTACCACAAGCGGCGCCAGCGGGCCCGCGCGCCTTGTCTGTCGGTCATAGGTCGCAGCGATGGCGTCGATACTCTCTCCCGCCAGCCAGGGGCCCAGCGCGGCGCGTGCGGCGTCCAAGTCAAACCGGCCGAAAAGACCCGGCGCCCGCCGCTCTGCGCTTTTGATCCAGCGGTCCAGGCTGACCACGGCGGCCTTTTGTCCACGCCGGCGCAGCGCATCGGCGATCACCGCCGCCGCCGTCGATTTGCCCGCGCGCGCCGGTCCCCCGATCAGAACCAGATCGCCGGGGCCGATTGCGTCGAGCAGCGCTTCGGCGCGGCGCAGGATCAGGGGGTGGTGGACGGTGATTAGCCGGGCGGCGGCGAGCACGTCCTCGACGATGAAGTCTGGAGAGCCTGGATGTTTGCCGTCGCGTCCGCCCTCGCCGGTGCGCACCAAGACGGCGCGGACGCCGGCGCGGTTGGCGGTCAGCATGTCGGCTGTGCTGTCTCCGACAAACCAGGAGCGCGCGCGGTCGGAGTTCAAAGTCTGGGCGGCGTCATCCACAAGGCCGGTTTGCGGCTTCCGGCAGGCGCAGGCCATCTTCAAGTCGGCGCGCTCGCCGGGAAAGCCTGCGTCGGGGTGATGAGGGCAATAGCGGATGAGATCGAGGAACGCGCCGGCCCGGCCGAGTTCGGTCTCGAGTTTGGCATGAATGCGGGCGAGGCCCGCGACGTCCACGTCCCCGCGCGCGATCACCGGCTGGTTGGTGACCAGCGCCACCCGGAACTCCGCGTCATTGAACAGGCGTACCGCCTCGGCCGCCCCCGGCAGCAGCGCAAGGGCTTCGGGAGAGCGCACATAATCGCGCAGCGCATTCAACGTGCCGTCGCGGTCCAGGAAAATGCAGGCCTGGGGCTGCGTCAGACTTGCCCGCGCGACCACGCCAGTCCGGAGGTGACGCTCCACCTTGTCCAGCCGCTTGGGCGCGCCAAGGTCTTTGATGTATTCAAAGCTGCGATAGCCCCGCAGTTTGGCGCCGGCTTTAAGGAGGGCGGGGAATAGATCCTTGGCGAAGTCGCACGGCGTCGCAAAGTCTTTAAGCGGGGCCAGCGCCTCGCGCTCGACGGCGTAGAAAGCGGCGTTGACAAGGTTGGGCAGCCAGGCGTCTTCGGGGTGAGGGTAGCCGTGGAAGGCGAGGATGGCGCCCGCCTCGTCCACCTCGACGAGATCGCTGTCGTGGGGGTGGTCGTTGGGATGCAGAAAGAGCGTCGCGTCCGCTCCGCTTTCGCGGTGGGCGGCGACGAAGCGCGCGATGTCTATGTTGAACAGCGTGTCGCCGTAGATCACGAGAAAGGCCGGGTCTAGGGCGTCGAGGCACGCCAAAGTCGCGCCAGCCGTGCCCTTCGGAGACCCGTCGTCAATCAGGCGGACCGCACAGCCCAGATCGCCCCGGCCGGCGAAGAAAGTCTCGATCTGGTCGGCGGCGTGGTTGACAAGCACGACCGCCTCGCGGATCCCGAAACGTGCGAGTTCCCGGATCTGCCTTTCCAGCAGCGGAACGCCATCGACCTCGACCAGCGGTTTCAGCTTGCCGTTCAGCCGTTCCGCGAGGCGGGAACCCTTGCCGCCTGCAAGCACAACCGCCTGTCTCACCTAAAGCCCCTCTTGCGCCGCGATCTCTTCCACCGCGCGGCCCACCGCCTCGCGCGAGGACAGCGCCGGGCGCCATCCAAGCGCCGCGAGGCGCTCGATCGAATAGCGGAAGCGCGGCACGTCGCCCACCCAGCCGCGGTCGCCCACGCCGAAGTGCAGAACGGCGCGCGGGCTGATCCGGTCGCGTACAGATTCCGCAATCGCGCGCACGGTGACGCCGTCGTCCGGGGGGCCTATGTTGAACACATTGTAGCGGCCTTGCGCGTGATCGGCGATGTGCAGCATGGCCGCCACGAGGTCGTGGGCGTGGAGGTAGAGTTTTTGTTGGGTCCCGTCGCCCAGCACGTCGAGGCGATCGGGTGTGGCGGCGAGCTTGCGGGCCAAGTCAAGTATGACGCCATGGGTCGCGGGCGCGCCCACCACGTTGGGAAAGCGAAAGATGTCGGCGCGCGGCAGATAGGCCTCGACCGCGGCGCGGATCTGGGCCTCGCTGGCGAGCTTCATGGCCCCGTAGTTTGAAATCGGCGCGAGCGGGCCGACATCCTCATGGATCAAAGTCTGCCGGAAATCGCCATAGATCGCCGAGCTCGAGGCGAAGCGCAGCGCGGGGATCGCGAGGTCGCGCATCACCAGCAGCGTATTGAACGTCGTGAGGAAGGTGTCGCGAAAGTCGATCCGAGGATCGGCCACGCCCGCGGGGATGTCTGAATTGGCCGCGAGGTGCCAGACTTCGTCGATCGGGGTGCGGTGGTGGACGGCGCGCGCGCCCGCCAGGAACGCCTCGAGGTCCGAACAATCGATCTTCTCCAGCGCAACCCTGCCTGTAGCCGCGAAGCGATCGAGGTGGCGCGGGCTGCCGCGGCTGTAATTGTCAAGTGCGGTCACGGCGTGCCCGCGCGCCAGCAGGACCTCAATCAGATTGACGCTGACAAAGCCCGCGCCGCCGGTGATCAGGTGATGGGCCACATCCGTCCTTTCCTGACTCGCGCGCGCGGCTTTAGGCGCGATCGCGGCGGTGGGCTATGAATTGCGCAAGGACATGCATCAGCGCCTGATGCGCATCCTCCACGACGCCGTAATTATCGGCCGCCACATGCAGCGAAACCTGCGCGGCCGCTTTGAGTTTGCCGCCCTTGAACCCCGAAAGACCGATGCTCGACAGGCCCGCGGCATGCGCGCGCTCGACCGCAGCGATGATGTTTGGGCTGTCGCCCGAAGACGAGATGGCCACCAGCACGTCTCCGGCGGCGCCGAAGAAGCCGATCTGGGTGGAAAACACTTTCTCAAAACCGTAATCGTTGGCGATGGCGGAATAGAGCGCGACATTGGACGTCAGCGACAGCGTCGAAATTGCGGCGCGCCCCTCGACATGGGTGCCCTTGGTCCAGTCGCAGCACAAATGGTCCGCGATCGCGGCCGAGCCGCCATTGCCGATCGCGTAGATGCGTTTGCCCGCTGCGGCGGCGGTCTCGATCAAGGCGCACGCACGGTCGAGCGCTTCGGGATCGACGGAGGTCAGCGCGGCCTGCAGGCGGTCGGCGTAGCCCGTCAGGTAGGCGCCGATCGAGGACGCGTCGAACGTCTCGTTGCGGCGCCGAGGATCGATTTCCATGCTCACCCCACCACGCGGCCTTCCAATAAAGGCTTAGGGTTGGGCGCAATGGCCTGTCAAGTACGCGCGGGTCCAGTCGAGGCGTGTCAGGTATAGACGTCTTAAGCCTTGCCGCGGCGAAATATAGGTGCGGCGTGCGCGGGGGCGCAGGCGCCGCTCGGGGCGGGGCCGCCGGGCGCGCATCCGCCTTCCGCGGCGGATCGATTTCGGTTATGGCCTAGGCGGGCGACTTCAGATCATGACCGAGGGCCGCAAAGGGTTTCCATGGCGCGGAAAGGGATAATCCTCGCGGGCGGAAGCGGGATCCGGCTCTACCCGATGACCCAGGCGGTGGTGAAGCAGCTGCTGCCTGTCTACGACAAGCCTATGGTGTTCTACCCCCTTTCGACGCTGATGCTTGCCGGCGTGCGCGAAATACTGATCATCACGACGCCGCGCGATCTCGCTGCTTTCGAAAATCTTCTGGGCGACGGCGCCCGGTACGGCCTCACGCTCCGCTATGCGGTGCAGCCGCACCCGGGCGGGCTCGCCGAGGCGTTCATCATCGGGCGCGATTTCGTTGGCGACGACCCCGTCTGCCTGGTCCTGGGGGACAATCTGTTTTATGGCCATGGCCTGCAGGATCTGCTGGCGCAGGCCAACGCCGCCACGCACGGGGCGGTCGTCTTCTCCTATCGGGTCAACAATCCCGAGCGGTACGGCGTGATCGGGTTCGACGCACGCGGCCGGCCTGACAGGCTGGAAGAGAAGCCGCAGCGCTTCATTTCAAACTATGCCGTAACCGGACTATATTTCTATGACAATGCGGTGCTGGACATCGCCGCGGCGCTGACGCCTTCGGCGCGGGGGGAGTTGGAGATCACCGACGTCAACCGCGTCTATCTCGAGCGCGGCGCGCTGCAATGCATCCGCATGGAGCGCGGCTTCGCGTGGCTCGATGCGGGCACGCCGGAAAGTCTGCTCGAAAGCGCGCACTTCGTGCAAACGATCGAGCGTCGCCAGGGTCAGCGCATCGCGTGTCTCGAAGAGATCGCCGCCCGCAGCGGCTTTATCGAGCCGGCTCAGCTTCTCGAAATCGCCAAGCCGATCGCAAAAAGCGATTACGGCGCTTATCTGACTCAAGTCGGAATGGAGCTGCTGCAAGAGGCGGCCGGCCAGGAGCGGCGCTGATGTTCACGCGCCTTGCGATCCCGGAGGTTTTCCTCTTCACCCCGGCGCGGGTGGAGGACGCCCGCGGCGTGTTCACCGAGACGTTCAACCGCGCCCTGCTGGAGCCGATGAGCGGGGCGATCAATTGGGTCCAGGACAACAGCTCGCGATCCCACGCCGCCGGTACGGTGCGCGGCTTGCACCTGCAGATCGGCGCGTTCGCGCAAGACAAGCTTGTCGCGTGCACGCGCGGCAGCATTCTGGACGTGGCCGTCGACGTCCGGCGCGGCTCGCCCACGTTCGGCGCGCACGTGTGCGCACGCCTCAGCGAGGAAAACGGGACGCAGATGTTCGTCCCCCGCGGCTTCGCCCACGGCTTCATCACCTGCGAGCCCAATTGTCAGGTCACGTACAAAGTCTCTAACTATTACAATCCCGACGCTCAGCGCTGCATCCGCTGGAACGATCCCGCGCTCGGCATCGATTGGGGCGAATACGCGGCTGCGCCGACGCTTTCCGCGCGCGACGCGCAGGCCCCGCTGCTCGCGCAGTGCCCGGCGTTTTTCCACTATCCCTGAGGCTGGCGCGCGGAGGCGACGGCATGCGCATCATGATCACGGGCGGGGCGGGCTTCATCGGATCAGCGGTGGTGCGCCACCTCATCGCCGAGGGCGTGGACGCCCTAGTGGTCGACAAACTGACTTACGCCGGCAATCTCGCCTCGCTTCGAGAGGTTAGCGAATCGCCACGTTTCACCCTTGCGCAAACCGATATTTGCAATGGGGAGGCGATAAGAGGGGTGTTCGGCCAGTATGAGCCCGACGCCGTGATGCACCTTGCGGCGGAAACCCATGTCGATCGCTCGATCACAGGCGCGGAGGCTTTCATCCAGACCAACATCGCGGGGACGTTCCAACTTCTGGAGGCCGCGCGGGCCTATTGGGAGCGCCTTGGCGGGGCGCGGCGCGACAGCTTCCGTTTTCTGCACGTCTCGACGGACGAGGTGTACGGATCACTCGGCGAAACGGGCCTGTTCCGCGAGGGGGACCGGTACGAGCCTCGGTCGCCTTACGCCGCGAGCAAGGCGGCGTCGGACCATCTTGTCAGGGCCTGGGGCCATACCTACGGGCTTCCGGTGTTGGTCTCCAATTGCTCCAACAATTACGGCCCCCGTCAACTGCCGGAAAAACTCATCCCGCTGATGATCCTCAATGGCCTCGAAGGGCTTGCCCTGCCTGTTTATGG
The DNA here is from genome assembly GCA_031398975.1 of Alphaproteobacteria bacterium. Taxonomy (GTDB): domain Bacteria; phylum Pseudomonadota; class Alphaproteobacteria; order Caulobacterales; family Aquidulcibacteraceae; genus JAKFWI01. Next base: position 34,329 of record JANNOI010000005.1, read on the forward strand.
CGATGGACGCAATGTGCGCGACTGGCTTTATGTCGAGGATCACGCGCGTGCGCTCTGGACGATTCTGAGGAACGGCCGCGTCGGGCAGACGTATCATGTCGGAGGGGGCAATGAGCGCACCAATCTCGAAGTGGTCTACCGCATCTGTGACCTGTTGGATACGATGGCGCCGTCGCAGCGCCCGCGCCGGGAGCAGGTGCGGTTCGTCGCCGACCGCCCGGGGCACGACAGACGCTATGGCGTCGATGCGTCCAAGTTGAAGAGCGAACTTGGGTGGCGCGCCGCGCACCCGTTCGAGTCCGGGATCGAGGCGACCGTGCGGTGGTACATCGACAATTCCGCGTGGTGGGAGCCGCTGCGCGAGGCCGGTCACGGCCGCGGCCGGCTGGGCCTTCCGGCGCAGCAGCCGTGAGCATACGCCTTCTGGTCACCGGACGCACGGGGCAGGTCTCGCGTGCGCTGCAGGCCCTGTCGGGCGGTGCGGTGGAGGTCCTTGCGCTTGGCCGAGAGCAGCTCGATCTCCTTCAGCCGCAAGGGTTTCGCCAAATCTTGAGGGAGCGCACGCCCGACGTCGTCGCAAGCGTCGGCGCCTATACCGGCGTCGATCGGGCCGAGGCCGACGAACATGGCGCGCACCAAGTCAACGCCGCGGGCCCAGCGGCGCTCGCAGCCGCCTGCGCAGCGCTCGACGTCCCCATCATCCATCTGTCCACGGATTATGTGTTCGACGGCGCAAAACACGGGGCCTATCGGGAGAGCGATGCGACCGGTCCGAAAAGCGTCTACGGGCGCACAAAGCTTGCGGGAGAGCAGGGTGTCGCCGCGGCCGGCGGCCAACACATCATACTGCGGACGGCGTGGCTTTACGACTCGCGCGGAAGCAACTTCGTCACCACGATGCTCCGTCTGGCCGCCACACGCCGCGCCATCCCCGTGGTGGACGATCAGCGCGGCTGTCCCACCCCGGCCTCGTTTGTCGCAAACGCCGTGCTCCGCTTCGCCCACGCGCTGGGGAATGAAGGCGCTGCGGCGCCGGGCGTCTATCATGTCGCGTGCGCTGGCGCGTGCACGCGGTGGGAGTTCGCAACCGCCATCTTCGAAGGGGCGCGTGCGCGGGGAGGGCCCTCAGCGCAGGCGCAACCGGTCTCCAGCGCCGCCTATCCGACAGCCGCAAAGCGCCCCGCCAATTCCGAACTCGCATGCGAAAAGTACGCAGCCCTTTTCGGAGCGCCCCCGCCCTGGCGGGCGGAGCTTGAGCGCTGCCTCGACGAGATCGCCGCCGCGGGCTGGCCTCTGACTTGACTTTAAGACAGCCCACCGGCTGTCAGGCGCGCGAACGCCAATAGTCAAGCACGTTCGCAAGCATCACATCGATCGGGCGCGTCGCACGCCAGTGCAGGATGCGCGCGGCTTTCTCGGGATTTCCGAGGATGCTGAGCGGGGCGGGCCCACGCAGCCGAAGGGGATCCACCTCGATACGGATCGGAGCGGTGGACCTCGCAAGGAGCGCGGACAAAAGGTCCCCGATCCGATGTGAACGCCCGGAGCACAGATTGAAAACGTCGCCGCTGTCTAAGTCAGCCCCCCGCTCGACGATGCGGATATAGCCAGACGCGATGTCGGCGACGTCGGTGAAGTCTCGCCGATCGTCCAGATTGCCCACTTTGATCACGGGCTCGCCGCGCCCCGCTTCGATCGCTGCGATCTGGGAGGCGAATGCGGGTATCGCGAACCGGTCGGACTGGCCCGCGCCCGTATGATTGAACGGACGCGCGATCGTGACTTTGAGCCCGGACCGCGCGACCTCGCCGACGAGCACCTCGGCGGCGGCCTTGCTTGCGGCGTAGGGATTGGCCGGGCGCGGCGGGCCAAGCTCGTCGAACGCCACTTCGGGATCGAGGCTAGGCCCGTAGACTTCCCCGCTGCTGACATAAAGAAGATGCGCCTGCGGCGTCTCCTTCAGCAGCGCCTGAGTCAGGTTCAGCGTGCCCATCAGGTTGATCGCCCAGGCCCGCCTCGGATCGCGCGAGGCCTCGCCGACGGCCGACACCGCGGCCAGATGAACGATCACGGTAGGCCTTTGCTGTCTCAAGAGTCGCTCAACCGCATCGGCATCCCCGAGGTCGAGGCCGATCTCCCCAGGCGGCGCGTGCGGTCCCGAAACGGGTATGACGGACCAGTCTGGCCGGTCTTCGGCGATCTGACGGACGAGGCGCCCGCCCACGAACCCGCTCGCTCCCGTTATAAGGACCCGGACGCCGTCCATGTCAATCACGCCTGTGTCGTTAACGGGGCGCCGAGGAGAGTCTCTTGAGGTCGGCGTCGACCATCTCCTGGATCATCTCCTCCAGACTGATCTTCGGCTCCCAGCCGAACGCACGACGCGCCTTCGAGGCGTCGCCCAAGAGCACGTCCACCTCCGCCGGGCGGAACAATTCCTTCTTGATCACGACATGGTCTTCCATCGGCATGCCCACATGGCGGAAAGCGATCTCACACATCTCGCGCACCGTGACGCTTCTGCCCGTGGCGATAACATAATCGTCCGCCTCCTCCTGCTGAAGCATCATCCACATCGCGCGAACATAGTCTTGCGCGTGCCCCCAATCGCGTCGGGCGTCGATGTTGCCGAGCTCGAGGATGGTATCGAGGCCGGCTTTGATCCGCGCCACGCCGTAGGTGACTTTGCGCGTGACGAACTCGAGGCCGCGCAGCGGCGATTCATGATTGAACAAGATACCCGAACTCGCGTGCATCCCGAAGCTCTCACGATAATTGACCGTCAGCCAATGCGCGAAGAGCTTCGACGCGGCATAGGGCGAGCGGGGGTAGAACGGCGTCGTCTCCGATTGCATCGGTTGCTGGATGAGGCCGTACATCTCGGAAGACGAGGCTTGATAGAGGCGGGCCTCGGGACGCACGATCCGCACCGCCTCAAGCACGTTGAGGGCCCCGACGCCGGTCACGTCCGCGGTGAGGATCGGCTGCCGCCAGGATGTCGCCACAAAGGATTGCGCCGCCAGATTATAGACTTCGTCGGGTTTTGTATCCTTCACCAGGCGAATGAGGCTCGACAGATCTGTCAAGTCGCCATCGACCAACGGAACCTTTCCCTCGATGCCCAGCCATCTCAGCCGCTCGACATTGAACCCGAACGAACTCGAGCGCCGCGCAAGGCCATAGACGCGATACCCCTTCTCAAGCAGCAACCGGCTGAGATAGGCGCCGTCCTGGCCCGTGACGCCTGTGATAAGGGCACATTTCATACTCTGTTCCCACCGTCTTCAGAAGCGGAATGCGCATCACACGATTTCGATTTCCGGAAATGGAAAGATCAACTTGCCGCCGCGCGCCAGGAATTCCTGCTCGCGCGCGATGATGCCGTCCTTGAAGTGCCAAGGGAGCACCAGGAAATAGTCGGGCTGCATGGCGCGGGCCTCGCTCTCGGAAACGATCGGAATACGCGAGCCCGGCGTGAAGGACCCGAACTTGTCTTCGTTGACTTCCGCGATGCAGCCGATGTCTTTGGCGGTGAACCCGCAGAACTGAAGCACGACGTTGCCCTTGGTCGACGCGCCGATGCCGAACACCTTTTTTCCGTCCGCGGTCAGACCGTCGATCAGGCGGCGAAGGTCGGCGCGGTGGCGGAAGACACGATCCTCGAAATCCCGGTAGGGTCGCGGCGTGTCGAGCGCCATGCGATCCTCCTGCTCCAGGAGCCAATGGATCACCGCGTCATTGGCCTTGATGCGGGAATCCTTGTGCGCAGCCGTAACGGCGAAGCTGCCGCCGTTCACTGCGTTCATTTGAACATCCACGATGCGCAGATCAGCGGCGTCCAGGATCCGCTTCACCACCGTCAGGGAATAATATTCGAGGTGCTCGTGGCAGATCGTGTCATACGAAGTCAGCCTCAACATGGAGGGCAGATAGCTCTGCTCGAAATGCCAGACGCCGTCCGCCGCCAGCACGGACGCGATCTCCCGCGCGAACTGGATCGGATCCTCCAGATCATAGAACATAGCGATCGACGACACGATCTTCGCCGGGCGCTGTTCGGCCGAACGGTAGTTTGCGGCGGAGAAGAAATCAGGGACGAGTTTGATGTCGTCGGAGTAATAGGAGCGGAACTTCTCCCCGGTCGGGTCGATGCCCAGGCGTGTGACGCCCGCGGACCGGTACGCCTTCAGCGACGTCGCGTCGTTAGACCCGATGTCGAGGACTACGTCGCCGGCTTTCAGATCAAAGGCCCTCTCAAGGAACTGCATCTTTTGCGTTAGATGGCGCACCATCGACTGGTTGAGGCCGGAGCGGTAGCCGTAATTGTCCCCGTACATCTCGGCCGCTTCGAACGAGTGCGCGAGCTGCAGGAGGCCGCTCGCCGGCGCCCACACGAGCTCCAGGGGCCCTGAGGAAACCGGTTGGCTCTCGGTCTTGGGGAACACGCCCGTCAGCTCCTGGAGCCCGAGATCGAGCACGGTCACCAAGTGCTCGCCCCCGCCGATGCGGCACTTCCCGACTTTCCGATAGCCTTTGGAGTCCATTTCAACGTCCCTGGTTCCGGCGTCCTCGGACGCAGCAATAGCGGGCGGCGTCCATTCTCACAACCGCTCTCGCGTTCCCGCGCTCGGATCCCCCGTTTGGCGGATCGCAGGAGAAGTCACGCGGCGCGCGCGGGCCGACGGCTTACTCGGCGAGCATCGCCCCCAAGCCGAAGCGCTGCGCCAGTACGCGCGGTTCCAGCGAACCCGGAGGCGCTTTTCCGAAATCGTAGGCGTCGCGGTAGGCTTTCAAGACGTCCGGCAGAACGTCGGCGCGGAAGTTCGGCAGGTAGAGGCATTGCGCGATGAAATGCTCGATGTCGAAGCTGTCGCGCATTTCCGCTTCGGCCTCGAAATAGAGCGAACGGACATGGTCGGCGGCGCCTTGGCAATGCCCCCAGCGGTAGCGATCGACAAGCGGACCCGACATGCCCTCCCATTCCGCCCAGTCATAAAGCTCAGGCATTCGCTGTAAGTGCCAAAACAGCACCCAGCGTCGCCACGAGACATTCATGTTAACGACGACGCCCGGCTCGCCCACCCAATAAGCCGGCAGATCGAGCATCTGTTTCATCGCATAAAGGGTGCTCGGCACGCAGGTTCGCAAGGACGAGAAGGGCGGGCCGGCGATGTTTTGCCCATAGGCCAGGATCGCGTGATGTCGCCGGAAGATGCAGGCATAGATGGCGGTGAAAAAATTCTCCGTCAGCGGCGTCACGTCCCGCAGCCGATTGACGAAGCGATTCGGCCCGCCCTCGGCGATGGCTGTGGCGCCGGCGATCACACTCTCGGCGTCCTGGAGTTCCTCCGGGGTGTCGAAATGCGTATAGGCGTAGTTCAGATAGATCATGTCTGATTGCGGATGATCGAGGATGCCCTCCAGCACGTTCTCGATCACCCCGGGCGCCAGGAGATCGTCGTCCCCGATCACCCATATGTACTCGCCGCGCGCATGTTTGGCGGTGACGCCCAGATTGCCGAGCATGCCGACATTCTTTGGATTGCGGAAATAGGCGAACTCGCCGTGCGAACGAAAAGACGCGACCACCTCGGGCGTCTGGTCGGTGGAGGCGTTGTCGCACACGAGTACCTCGATGGCGTCGCGGTAGTGCCGGGTATGCTGCAGAATGCCGGCAAGACTATGCTTGATCCAGCCGGCGCGGTTGTAGGTCGTCACGGCGATCGACAGGAGCGGGCGGTCGAGCCGCTCGATAACAGGGGCGGCGAAAGCGCGTTGGCGCCGCACGGCGTCGAGCGGGCGCGGGCGGTTCTCCGCCAGCGCCTCGACCACCTCGCGCGCATACTCCACCCACGATTTGACCGTCCGTTCGCGCGCCTCCCGCGCCAGTTTCGAGCGGAATTGGCGATCCGTCGCGAGGCGATAGATTGCTGCGGCGAGCGCGTCTTCGTCTAGCATGTCAACCATGTCGACGCCGCCGCCGGCGGCGGTCTCCGCAAGGGCGCCTTCGTTGTGACACAGGCAGGGTTTGCCGTACCAGATGCTCTCGATGATCGGCAGTCCGAATCCTTCTGCGTAGGACGCGTAGACGACGAAGTCACAGCTTTGGTAGAGGTCCGTCAGGGACGCGTCATCGGCGCCGGAAATGATGCTCGCAGGCGCACCGGCTGCGATTTCCGCCCTCAGGGCGGCCGCGAGATCCGGATAGGGCTTGTCAGACCCTACGATCACGAGGTGCATCGGCGGCGCGCCCTCGAGGTTTGCGGCCTTTCGGAAGGCGCGCAAGAGCTTCAGCTGGTTTTTGCGGGGCTCGATCGTGGATACCGACAAGACTTGAAGCGCCTCGGCGGGGCGGGCGGCCTCCGTTGGCGCAGGACGGGCGCCAGCGGCGAAGTTCCCCGCGAGCTGGACGGCAACGATGCGGCGATCGAGATTGTTGAGCTTCGGCAACGTGCGCTGAAAAAAGCGCTTGAGATCTACACCGGTGGCGATCGCGATGGGCAAAATCGCGTCCGCCTTCGACATCTCGGCCCAAAACGCTTCGTAGAAAGAAGCTATCGCTTTGGAATAGATGGGTTTCGCGCGGGGGTTCTCCGCCTTTTCAGACAGTTTGAGCGGGATCAAGTCGTAGAAAATGTACGCGGTGCGCAGGCCCAGCCGGGCGGCCTCCGCATTGATCTGCCCAGCCGTGGCGTTAGGCGTGACAATCAATTCCGGAACGATCAGCCAGTCTCCCCGGCGCTTGTCCGGCGCCAAGGGTCCCGGTTCGGCGCGGGGCCCGTTATGTTTGGCGAGATGGGCCGCCTCCTCGGCGGTTAGGCCTGCAAAACTCCCCGCATGCGCGTCCCACTTGACGAAAGTTACGGTTACGCCCGCGTCTTGAAGCGCCTTGCCGAAGGAGCGCACGACGCGCTGGATCCCGGAATTGTAGGGCGCGGAGACCGTCTGATCGACCCAGAAATAGACGTGACGCAAGCGTGTGTGCTGCGCCATGCGCCGCTCGATCTCGCCCGCATACTCGATCCAAGACTTGAAGTTTCTGTCGCGCGCGGCGGCGGTCAAGGCGCGCAGCGCACCCGGATCGGACGCCAGTCTTTCGATGGCCATTTCGATCGCCTCGCTCGAGCGGGTGTCGATCGTGAGGCACCCCCCGCCTGCGGCGACTTCCGCCATCGCTCCGAACTTCGCGCATATGGAAGGACGCCCGAACCACAGACTCTCCACGATGGGCAGGCCATAACCTTCCTCGACCGAGGGGAACACGGTGAAGCTCACGCGGCGATAGAGATCGGTCATCTCCGTATCAGACTGGTAGCCGGCATAGAACACGCGGGGGTTCGAAGCGACGAGCGCGCGGAACTCCTCGGCAACGACAGGATGGAGGCTCCCGACGATCGTAAGCCTGCAATCGAGGTCCCGGCGGCGAAGGCAGAGCCGGTTAAACGCGCGCAACAAGGAGAGTTGGTTCTTGCGCGGCTCGATCGTGCCGATAGAGGCGATGCGGATCGAACCGCTGAAAGAGGGGTCGGCGATGGCGGGGCGTTCCCGCCCCGAGAACGTCTCGCCAAGAAGCGCCGTCACGATCTCCGGCAGTTCCGAGGGCGGCAGTCGCTGGGTGTCGAGATAATAGGTGCGCAACGTGTCCGCGCTGTGCTCGGAAATGGGAATGACCAGATCGGCCAGGGCGAGTTGCTGCACGTAGCGTTCGTGCAGGCTGCGGATATCGCCGTAGCCCTCCTGCAGAAGCGGAATCAGATCGTAGAAAATGAACGCGACCTTCAGGTCGTGGGTGCGGCAATAGGCGATGATGTCTCGCGTCTGGTCGGGCGAGTGATGGGTCACTTCCGGGACAAGCAGCCAGCCGCCCTTTATCCGTCCCGCATCCGCGATGTTCAGGTGAACGGGAATCTGAGGCTCCGCCTGGGCGGCTTTCGCGGGCCCGTTAAACAGGGAAAATGTGCGAAGCGCGTCCGCGCCCGCCCGCACGAGTGAAAAGTCGCGCTCAGACCACACCACGTAAGTCAGCTCGCGGCCCCGCTCGGTGAGGCCCCTGGCGAGCATGCGAGAGACGCGCTGAACCCCGGAATTGCCTTCATACGATCCGGTGTGGTCGATCCAGTAGAACAGACGCGGCCGCTCGCCGAGCGGATCAGCCATGGAGCGCCCCCAGGAATATGAGCCCGCCGCTATGGCTTTCGCCCTCGATCCATCGGGTGGCGGTCAGACACGTGACGACGGTGAAACCGGCGTCCGCGCTTTCCTCAGCGAATGCCCGGCTGATCGCCATGGCTTCCTCTTCCCGGAGCCCGGGGCCGGGCGGGGCCGACAGCGGCGGGGACAGGCCCCAATAGGCGCGACCGACCTGGATCGCGCCGAGGGTATGGGCGGCGACGCCGCGGCGAAGCCAGCGCAGCGCCGCGATCCGCTCCGGCTTCGAAAGCCCCTCGAGCACCGGACCTACGATGAAGGCCTCGGCGCGCGTGTCGGCGACGGGCGCGACGCGCCGCAGGCTTTCCAGCACCGCAACTGCTTCCGGCGCGCGCGTTATCTTGGCGCGCTGGCCCTCTGGCGCGGGCGCCGCCGCGACGACCGGCGCCAAGTCAAACAGGCACGCGGCGGGGAACATGCCGCTGGCTCCGATCAAGGCGATGCGTTTGACGTTGGCTGATAGGAGTCTGAACCCCAACTCCACCATCAGATTATCTTCCCGCTGGAGCGCGAAGGCCGCCCCCTGCGCCTCGATCCCCGCCCTGCCGGTGGGCCTGCGCTCGGCGACGTCGGCGAGGCGATCTTCGAGATAACTCAGTCTGGCGTCCAGACGCACATCGATCTGCGGCGCAGGCTCCTGGAGCAGGACGGGCGGACCCTCGAGCTTGGCCGGCGCGTCGGCGGCGAGGGCGTGGGCTTCCCGGATGATGTCGCCGCTAAGCGCGTGGGCCGCCTTGGCGTGGCCCGGCCGCAGCGGGGCCGGCTTCACCGCGGGAATTGGCGCCTCGCCCTCCCGCCCGAGGTGCATGGCCTCCAGGATCCGCGAGGTCACGATCCGAATCTGGGCGATCTGCTCGCTGGCGCGGGCGAATTGCGCCTCGGAGCAGGCGATGTCGGAACGACGTTTGTCCTCTAAGGCGGCGGCTCTGTCGGCCCAGTCGGCAGCGATCTCGGCCCGCATCCGGGATAGCGCGTCGAGCCGAGCGCGCATCGCTTGGGCAGCGGCCTCCAGGCGCGCCAATTCTTCGAGCCATTCGGCCCGGTGGGCGCTGAGGCGTTCCAGCACGCCGGCTTGGGTGTCCCCCAGGTCTACCGTGAGGCGGCTCACCGCGTCCTCCAGGCGGGAAAGGCGCTGATCGGCCTTGCCGCCGGCGTCGAGACTGAACTGGCGGGCGCCCGAAATCTCCGTATGCGTACGGTCGAGTTCGACGCCCAGGCGCGCCTGGGCGTCGTGGATGTGCCCGAGGCTGCGCTGCAGGCCGCCCAACTCGCTCCGGATCTGGTTCTGAAAGACATAGAGGTTGTTAAGGATGGTGGGCAGGTTAAAAATCCCCGTCGCGATGCGTATAAGACGCCCGAGTACAGGAATGGCGTAGGCCCGGCGTAGCAGCGCGCTGCGCGAGCGTTCTTGTGATGTCATGGCCCTTGCCCCCGCTTTGCCTTGAACACCCCGTTTGATTGTCTGCCCGGCGCCCGGACCGGGATCGGCCAATGGCGCCAACCCTGCCCGCGCGCGCCGTTGCATCGCGATGCGCGCCCTTAGACTGGCTGCGTCAATGGTCATGAGCGCGTCAACTCGATCTCTTTCGGCGTGGAAAAAACCACCCGAACTGCACAGCTGGCGTGCGAAAAACCAGCGTAATACTGCATCCAGGCGACGCCTTCCTGAACCAGGGTAACGTAAAGCGTGTAAAGCCCGGTACGGCGCGGCGCGCGCGTCTGGATCCGGAACGTGGCGCTGTTGTGCGCGGAGACCCCTCCCGCCAGCGGCGTCCTGCGCCCTTCGAGCGTACCCAGTTCGACCCCGCGGGGAGCCCACACCGCGGCCGCGTTCACCGGGTTGGGCGCGCTGCTCCGCAAGGCGGCGCCGGTCGCGTTAACGATGTGCACGTCAAACGCATAGACCCCGTCCGCGATGCATATCTGATGCGGCTGGCCCAGAAAGGCGACCTCGATGAACCCGTCCAGGGGAAAGGCGAGGGGCTGCATTTCGCCCTGGGCGGCAAGGCGAAGTGCGGGACGGCTGGCCGAGGCCTGCGCCATCCTGGCTCTGAGACTGGCTGTCTGTATCATGCCCTCGCCCCACCGCTTCGCCCACGCCGGCTCCCCACGTGAACCCTATGGCCTGTTGGATCCGGACTTCGAGACGGGACACTTCCGCCGGACCCAGGCTTCTCCTGAAGGGGGGAAAACAGAGACCTGTTAAACGCCGCCCCATTCCATGGCTTTCTGACAATACTCATCCGATCGGACGATAAGCTGCATGAAGCCGAGTGTGGTGACTTCCTGCCGCGTCACGTGGGCGACCCAGGTCTCCAGCTCCGCCGCCCCCGGGTCTCGCCCCAGGAATTGCTGATATACGCGCTGTATTTCTGCCGCCGTGGGCGGACGCGCGAGGTCATTGGGCTCCCAATCCGCGAGCTCGACTTCGAGCTCCTGCTCGACCGTCAGCGTCGACCAGAGTTTCTTCAGCCGCATATCGAAGATGCGCCTCCAGGCGAGCGCCTCCGGAGAAGCCTGCCGTAAACGAGGCGCGTAGTCACGCCATTTCACCGGGTCGTCGAAAAAGTTCACCGGCGCCTGGAAATGTCGCGCCAGCGCCGCCTGTTCGGAGGCGATGAAGAAGTCGTTTATGCCGTCAAAGTAAACCTTGCAGTATCCTGCCTTTTCCAGGCGCGCTGCGGCCTTGAAGTTCGTATACTCTGCAGTGATGGGATCGATGGCTTCCAATAACACCACTTTGGGCCGCCACCGAGTGAAGTCCATGCCCGCAATTACGTTCGCTTCGGCGCCCTCCACATCGATCTTCAAGAAGTCGATGCTGTTTACTTCGTGTTGTGCACATATCGTGGCGAGATTATTCGTAGCGATCTTGACAGGATTTACCCGTACGCCGCGCGCACGGGCGTTGTCGGCATAAGCCGGGTTGGCGCTGGACAGGCCGGAGCATCCGGAATCGAAGAATTCGACCTCCCCCTCGTAGTCGCTGACGAAGCAATAAAGGTTTGCATCTCTTGGCCGGTACCGAACCAGGAGCTTGTGCGCGGCGGCTGCAGCCTCGATATTGATGCCGTTCCAGCCCCGCCTGTAAAAACTGTAGGTAACCGAGTCATTGATCGGATGACCGGCGCCCACGTCGATATAGAAGCCCTTCGCCTGTTTTTCGAAACAGCGATTGAGTAGGACGTCTTCGAAGTTCTGCGTGTAGGAAATCATGGGTCTTTCCTGACTGCCCATTTGCCCAGCGTCGCCTCGGCGAGGTCGGGTGCGATGTTTCGGCGCGCGAGGTCCTGGATGCGGTTTCGCCCGGCGGCGGCGAGGTGATTTAAGAGGGAGGGGTTTGTCCGCAGCGCCGCGAGCGCCTTCGCTGCGGCGCCGATATCGGCGTCCGCCCAGCGCAAGTCAGGCCGCGCATACCGGCCCGAAGGGTCGTCAACGGGCACAAGAGAGAACGGAACAAGAACCCCCACGCCGTCATCCACAAACTCCGCCGGGGCGGACCAGGCGGTCACGACCGGAACGGCCCCCGCGGCCATGGCCTCGAGGATCGGCAGGCCGAAGCCCTCGGCGCGGTGGAGGCTCAGCAAAATGTGAGCCGTCTCCAGAAGCGCGGCGACCTCGCTGCGGGTCATCTGCGTACGGACAAACACGACATTGACGCGATTTTCCGCGAGCGCCTCCAACTTGGCCATGGCGGCGCGATCGACATGGGCGTTTGAGACTTTCACGCACAGCAGCACGCTGGCGTCCCGGGCGTCGAAGGCCTGACAGAAGGCGGCGACGGTGGCGTAAGGGTTTTTTCGGGCGAAGGAGGAATTGGCGTCAAACATCGTGAGGACGCGGAAAGGGACGTCGGTCCTCGCCGTGGCGCGCGGCGGGGGCGCCACGGGCCTGTAGGGATGAACCCGAACCGCGCTTTTGGCGCCGACGGTCCGAGCGACGGCGGAGGCCGTGAACAGGCTCGCGCACCAGATCTCGTCCACCAGATGGGCGCTCAGGGTCCAGTCAGGCGGCAGACGCTCGAGTTCGTAATTCCAAAAGCCGATGCGAAACCGGGACCGCCACAATCGCGCCGGAAGCCGTCGCAGCAGCGCCCGCAGTTCCGGGGGGTTGCAATGCGTGATCCAGACACCGCCCTCATAGGCCTCAAAGACTTTGAGCGCCCCGTAAGACTTCTGGAACACCGCGTCGATATCGTGCTCCAACACCGGCCAGCCGGATAGGCTGAGGTCGCGGGCCAGCAATCGTCCGCCCTCGGCGATGCCGGTGCTTTGGCGCAAAAACGACGAGACGATGACGGGACCGGGTTTGCGCACGCCGCGGTTTTGGGCGTCATGGACGAGTTTCAGGCCTCTCAAGGGTTCAACGATCCGGGAGCGGATCACGTGCGGCACCATTCGAAACTCCACCCCGGCCCAGTTCTTGGCGCCCGATCCGCTCACGCGGTCACCCCCCGCCCAATCCCATGGCGCGACGGCCTAGCGCGTGCGCCGCAAAATTGCCGGAAACCTGACGTCTCCGATCCATCGCCCGCGGCCAAGGCGGCGTAACTGCCGCCCGGGCGCTAAAGCGAGGAGTCTCCGTTATCAATTCATTGGGTCTTTATACAAGGTTTAGCCGGTCAAATTCTGTATTTCTTGACTTGCCAGGAGGTCCGGCGGCCGAAACGCTGGTACCGGCATGCGTCTGCGCTCTGGTTTCTATGCGCTTAGTCTGGGTAAACACCGCATATTGACCCCCGCACAGGCGCGCGGACGGCCCGATAGCGTCCAGTTCCAGCTTGGAGCGCCCGATCGAGGAGGAATGCGGCCCATGTTTTCGGCGCCGGCGCTTACGTTCGTGCGCCGCTCTCAGGGGAGCGTCCATTGCCGCGAATTACGGCTTTCTTTCGCGGGGGCCGCATGACAGGGTCGGCTTGCGGTTTGAGTCTTGGGTGCCTAGACAGGGTGCTGAAGAGTACGGGCCTTCGGCGGCCCGGCGTGGCGATCGGCCTGTCGAGAAGAGGGTGGTCATGAGCGCGAGTCTCTCCGATTTCCTCTCGATTTTCGCCCGCTTCCGCACCTGGTACCTGATGGGCAATCAGGACATCCAGATGCGCTACCGGCGATCCCTGATTGGGCCGTTCTGGATCAGCATCTCGATGGCGACCATGGTGTTCGCGCTCGGGCTTTTGTTCTCCCAGGTGCAGCAACAACCGTTCCGAGAATTTCTGAGCTATTTCGGCTGCGGCCTCGTGGCGTGGACGTTCCTGTCCACCATGATGAATGAGGGCTGCACGTCCGTCATGGATAATGAGGGCAATCTGCGCAGCCTGCCGCTTCCGGTGCCGATGCTGACGGCGCGCATGGTGTACCGCAATCTGGTAATCATGGCGCATAACATGCTGGTCGTCGGGATCATGCTGGCCTTGTTTGGACAGGGGTTCACGCCTGCGGCCTTGAGCGCGCTTCCGGCGCTTGCCCTCTATGTCCCGATCGGGCTGTTTTTCGGCGTGGCGCTGGGGCCGATTTGCGCGCGCTTCAGGGATTTGCCGCAAGTCATCGCCAGCATTCTGCAGATCGCCTTTTTCATGACGCCGATCTTTTGGATGCCCGGCTCCCGGATGGAGCGGCACGTGCTCGTGGAGCTGAACCCGTTCTACCATCTGATCGAGATCGTGCGCCGCCCGCTCCTGGGCGAGGCGCCGGAGCTGGTGAACTGGACGGTCAGTCTGGCGGTTCTGGGCGTTGTCATGACTCTGGCGGCGATCTCGCTGCCTTTGACGCGAAAGCGGGTGTTCCTATGGCTGTGACGCGCTGATGGCGAGCATCCGTCTCCAGAACGTGTCGTTCCGCTACCCGGTCTATGAGCTGACCGGGCGGTCGCTGAAGCTGTCGCTGCTGCGCCAGGTCACGGGCGGGCGCCTCGCCAGCGAGGCCGGCGGCGTGGGCGTGCAGGCGCTGAGCGATGTGACGTTCGAGCTCGCGCCGGGGGACCGGCTGGGCCTCATCGGGCGCAACGGCTCGGGCAAATCCACCCTGCTGCGCGTGCTCGCGGGTTTGGCGCCGCCTCAGGAGGGCCTGCTCGAGATCAAGGGGCGGGTGGTGCCGCTGATCGAGAAGGGCGTCGGCATCAATCCGGAGCTGTCTGGGGAGGCCAATATCGAGCTTCCCCTGCGCCTGCTGGGGGCCAATACGGAGGAGATCAACCGCGCCCGCCGCGACATTCCCCAATTCACCGGGCTCGGCATGTTCATGCAATTGCCGGTCCGGACCTATTCCGAGGGCATGAAGACGCGCCTGTCCTTCGCCATCTGCACGGCCCTCAACGCCGACATCCTCATTTTGGACGAATGGCTGAGCGCGGGCGACATCGACTTCCACGAGCGCGCGCAGGCCCGGCTCAACGCCCTGATCGAGCGCACGCGCATCGTGGTCCTGGCCAGCCACTCGCTCGATCTGATCGCCAATGTGTGCAACGTCGTGGCCTGGATGGACCGGGGCCGGCTGGTGATGCTGGGCTCGCCAGACACCGTCCTCCCCGCCTACCTTCACTCCATGCGCACCCCGGTGGCGCTGGTGCAGGCGGGCGCGGCATAGGCCGGCGTCAGCGCCGGCGCTTTGCGCGCCGTGAGGTTCAGCCTTAGAAAGGCTGCTTCTGCTTTGGCTGGTTCTGATCCTTCATGACGCGCAGGTATTTCGGCACGGACGGCATTCGCGGCGCCGCCAATTCCCACCCGATGACCCCCGAGATCGCGCTCCGGGTGGGCATGGCGGCGGGCAAGCTGTTCCATTCCGGGGGGGAGCGGCGCCACACCGTGGTGATCGGCAAGGACACCCGCCTTTCAGGCTACATGCTGGAGCCGGCGCTGACGGCGGGCTTTGCGGCCGTGGGCATGGACGTGGTGCTGTTCGGGCCGCTGCCGACGCCGGCGGTGGCGATGCTCACCCGCTCGCTGCGCGCCGATCTCGGCGTCATGATCTCGGCCTCCCACAACAAGTATCACGACAACGGCATCAAGCTGTTCGGGCCGGACGGTTACAAGCTCTCGGACGCGGCCGAACTCGAGATCGAGCGGCTGATGGCGCTGCCCCTCGACCAGGGGCTGGCGGCCCCCGCCGCGCTCGGGCGCGCCAAGCGCATCGACGACGCCCAGGCCCGCTATGTGGAGATCGTGAAGGCCACCTTCCCGCGCGGCCAGACCCTGCAGGGCCTGCGCGTGGTCATCGATTGCGCCAATGGCGCGGCCTACAAGGTCGCCCCCGCCGCGCTCTATGAATTGGGCGCCGAGGTGATCCCGCTCGGGGTCGAGCCCAACGGCTTCAATATCAATGAGGAGGTCGGCTCCACGGACACCCGCGCCCTGAAGGAGGCGGTGCTTAAGTTCCGCGCCGATCTCGGCATCGCGCTCGATGGCGACGCGGACCGAGTGGTGCTGGTGGACGAGAAGGGCCAGACCGTGGACGGCGATCAGCTCATGGCGCTGATCGCCACGTCCTGGAAGCGGGCGGGGGCGCTGGCGAAGCCCGGCGTGGTCTCCACCATCATGTCCAATCTGGGCCTCGAGCGGTACCTCCAGGGCCTCGAGCTGACGCTCGAACGCACCCGGGTAGGGGATCGCTATGTCGTCGAGGCGATGCGCGCGGGGGGATACAATCTGGGCGGGGAGCAATCGGGCCACATCGTGCTGTCCGATTTCTCGACCACCGGCGACGGATTGATCGCGGCCCTGCAGGTGCTGAGCGTGCTGGTGTCCTCGGGCAAGCCGGTGTCCCAGGTGTGCCGCCTGTTCGAGCCCGCCCCGCAAGTGCTGGAGAATGTGCGCGTGCTCGCGGGCAAGCCGCTGGAAGCCGAACAGGTGCAAAGCGCGATCAAGGCCGGGGAAAAGCGCCTGGGCCTCAAGGGCCGTCTGGTGGTGCGCGCCTCCGGCACCGAGCCGCTGGTGCGGATCATGGCCGAGGGGGACGAGGAGGCCCTGGTGCGCGAAGTGGTGGGCGAGATCGCGGCCGCGGTCCGCGACGCCGCGCGACGGGCCGCATGAAGGCCGCCGCGCCCGCCCGCCCGCCTGCGCCGGGCCGGGGTAAGGGCTGATGCGCGACCTGCTGCTCGTTACCGGCGGGGCCGGCTTTATCGGCTCCGCCATCGCGGCCGATCTCGCCGCGCGCGGCGCGCGTGTGGTGGTGTGCGACTGGCTGGGGACGGACGATAAATGGCGCAATCTTTCCAGGCTCGCCCTGCATGACCTCATCCGGCCGGATGCGTTGCGCCCCTGGCTCGCGGCCCACGCCGATAGGCTCGAGGCGGTGGTGCACATGGGCGCGATCTCGGCCACCACCGAACGCGATGGGGACCGCCTGGTCAGTGAGAACATCCGCCTCACCCTCGATCTGTGGGAATGGTGCGCGCACACGCGCACCGCCTTCCTCTACGCCTCCTCCGCGGCCACCTATGGCGATGGCGCGGAAGGCTTTTCCGATGAGGACAGCCCGGCCGCACTCGCGCGGCTCAAGCCGCTCAACGCCTATGGCTGGAGCAAGCACCTCGTAGACGCCCGCATCGCCCGCGACCGCGCCGAGAACCGCCCTGAGCCGCCGAAATGGGCCGGGCTCAAATTCTTCAACGTCTATGGGCCGGGGGAGGCGCATAAGGGCCCGATGCGCTCGGTGGTGTTGCAGGTGCATGAAAAGGTGCGCGATTCCGGGGTCGTCACGCTCTTTCGCTCGCATAATCCGGCCTATCCCGATGGCGGGCAGAAGCGGGATTTCGTGGCCGTGAGCGATTGCGCGGCGGTCGTGGCCTGGATGCTCGAGCATGATTTCCCCTCCGGCATCTACAATCTCGGGACCGGGCAGGCGCGCACCTTCCTTGATCTCGCGCGCGCGGTGTTTGCGGCGTGGGGCGCGCCGGAGCGGATCGCGTTCATCGACACCCCCGCCGAAATCCGTCCGCGCTACCAATATTTCACGGAGGCCGATCTGCGGCGCCTGCGGCTGGCTGGGTGCGAGCACGTCTTCGCGCGCCTGGAGCAGGGCGTGGCCGCCTATGTCGCGGCGCTGCGCGCGGAAGAAGGGCGATGATGTTTGAAGCCATGGTCGCCGGTCTGAGCGCGGCGCGCGTGTGCGTGCTGGGCGACGTGATGCTCGATCATTATGTCGAGGGCGCGGTGGGTGTGGTCTCCGACGAGGCGCCGGTGCCGATCCTGCGGGTCGCGTCCGAGCGGTACGTGCCGGGGGGCGCGGCCAATGTCGCGGCCAATATCGCAGCGCTCGGCGGGGCGGTCACGCTGATCGGCGTGATCGGGGAAGATGCGGCGGGCGCCACGATCATCCGCCTGCTGGGCGAACTCGCGGGCCCTGTCGATCCCGCCATCCTGGTCGATCCCGCCCGTCCCACGACCTTGAAAACCCGCTATATCGGCCGCCGCCAGCAGATCGTGCGCGTGGACCGCGAGACCAGCGCGCCGCTCGCCCCGGCCTTCGAGGCGCGCCTGGCGGCGCGGGTGAAGGAGGCGGCGCAGGCGTGCGACGTCCTTGTCGTGTCCGATTACGGCAAGGGGGTTTTGAGCGACGGCGTCCTCGCGGCCGCTTTTGACGCCGCCAAGCGGGCCGGAGCGCGTGTGCTCGTCGATCCCAAGCGGACGCGCTTCAGCGAGTATCGCGGCGCCAGCATCATCACGCCCAACCGCAAGGAATTGGCCGCCGCCACCGGGCTTGCCTGCGAAAGCGACGCCGAGGCTGAAGCGGCCGCACAGGCCGCGATCGCGGCGTCCGGCGCGGACATCCTGCTCACCCGGTCCGAAAAAGGCATGTCCTATTTCTCCGCCGGCCGCGCCCCGCTCCACCTTCAGGCGAGGGCGCTCGAGGTGTTCGACGTCTCCGGCGCGGGCGATACGGTGGTCGCGGTGCTGGCGCTGGCCCTCGGCGCGGGGCATGCGCCCGAACAGGCCATGGCGCTGGCGAACACGGCCGCGGGCGTCGTCGTCGCCAAGCAGGGCACGGCCACGCTGACGCCGGGCGAGCTCCAGGGCGCCCTCGCGCGCGAGGCGGGCGAGCCGCAGACCCGCGCCTTCACGCGCCGCCCGGCCGCGAGCCTCGAGGAGGCGGTGGCGCTGGCGGGGGAGTGGCGGCGCAAGGGCTTCAGCATCGGCTTCACCAATGGCTGCTTCGACATTCTCCACCCCGGCCACGTCTCGCTGTTGGCCCAGGCGGGCGCGGCGTGCGACCGGCTGATCGTGGCGCTGAACTCGGACGCTTCGGTCGCCCGCCTCAAGGGGCCGGCGCGGCCGGTGAACGATATCGAGGCGCGCGCCGCGGTGATCGGGGCGCTGCGCGGGGTCGATCTGGTGATCGTGTTCGAGGAGGATACGCCCCTCAAAGCCATCGCCGCGCTCGAGCCCGACGTGCTGATCAAGGGCGGCGATTACCGCGAGGACCAGGTGGTCGGCGCCGATCTGGTCAAGGCGCGCGGCGGGCGTGTCCTGCTGGCGGAGCTCGTGGAGGGCCGCTCCACGACCGCGATCGTCGCCCAGCTCTCGCGTGGCGGCTAGAGCGGTTCTCGATTGGATTGTATCAATCCAATCGAGAAAACTGGCGTAAGCTGCGTCAGGAAATGCTTCAGCTGAACCTGCCGGACAATCCTTTAACGCCGCTTTCGACGAGCGCCGCCTGGCCGCGCGCGCCAAGCTCGCCCTTCAGCAGCCGCTCGGCGGTCTCGATGGCGGCGTCCACCGCGGCGGCGCGCACCTCGGCCAGCGCCTGAGCTTCCGCGCGCGCGATCCGCTCCTCCGCCTGACGCTCGCGGCGCGCGATGTCAGCGGCGAGGGCCTTTTCCGCCTCCAGGCGGAGGGCTTCGGCGTCGGCCTTGGCTTGGCGCAGGATGCTTTCGGCTTGGGATTCGGCGGCGTTGCGTTTGCCTTGCTGCTCGCGCAGCAGGGCGTGGGCGTCCTTGCGGAGGGTCTCGGCCGCCTTGAGCTCGGCCGCGATCGCAAGCGCGCGATCGTCCAGGCGCCGCAGCACGATCTTGTGCGCGCCCGTCCAGAACACGATCGCAAAAAAGGCCACAAAACCGAGAAGCGCGAAAAACGTGGCGTCTAGGCTCATGCCGCGTCCCCCACAGTGGCGGGCACGCGTTGGGAGGCGGTGGGCGCGCCCAGGATCTTTTCCACGATCGCCTGGGCGGTATCGGCGGCGGCTTCCTGCGCGGCCGCCATGCCCTCCGCGCGTACGCCCGCGGCGCGGGCCTGCGCGGCCTCCAACGCGAGGGCGAGCTTGGCCTCGGCCGCGACCGTCAGCTCGGCGCGGCGCAGCTCCGCCTCTTCGCGCGCCGCATCAAGAGCGGCGCGGGCGTTGCGCCGGCTCTCGGCCAGGGTCGCCTCGTAGATCTCGAACGCCGCGCGGGCCTCTTCATTGGCTTTCGCGGCGGCGTCGATGTCGCTGCGAAGCTTGGCGCGGCGCTGCTCGATCGCGCCTTGCACTTTCGGCAGCAGCGCGTTGCTCAACAGCCAGTAGAGCAGCCCGAAAAAGATCGCCAGCCAGAAAATCTGGCTTGGAAACCAGGTCGGGTCGAGCTGGGGGAGCGTCGCCGAACCGTTCTCCGCCCCGGGGGTCTCGGCCGCCATGGCGAACCTCTTCTGCGGCTGCGATCAGGTGAACAGGACGATCATCGCCACGACGAAGCCGAACAGGCCCGTCGCTTCGGCGAGCGCCGCGCCGACGAAAAGATTGCCGGTCTGGCCGGCGGCGGCCGTCGGGTTGCGCAGCGCGCCTTCGAGATAGGAGCCAAAAATATTGCCCACGGCCATGCCCGCGCCGGCCAGCGCGAAACAGGCGAGCCCGGCGCCGATCGCCTTGCCCATATCGACAATAGAACCTTCCATGACGTCACTCCCTCAGTCGTCCACACGGAAGCGGCGCGCGCGGGGTAGCCCACGGGCCGCGAAGATTTTGCGCTTAGTGGTGCGGCTCGTGCACCGCCTCGGCCAGATAGACGCAGGTCAATATCGCGAACACGTAGGCCTGCAAAGCCGCCACCAGGAATTCGAGCGCCGTCACCGCCACCACCCCGAACGCCGCCCCGATCGCGGCCAGCACGCCGCCCAGGCCCGGCCCCAGCAATGTCGCCCCAAGCCCCAGACCCAGCGGGATGAAGCCCGCCAGGACCTTCAGCATCATATGCCCGGCGAGCATGTTGGCGAACAGCCGCACCGCCAGCGTGAAGGGGCGAATCAGGAAAGAGATGATCTCCACCGGCGTCAGGATGATCAGCACCGGCAGCGGCACCCCGGACGGGAAGAAGCGCTTGAAGAAGGAAAGGCCCTGCTCCTTCAGGCTCACCCCCAGCACGATCACGAAAACCAGGATCGCCAGCGCCCCGGTCACGGAAAGGTGGCTCGTCACCGTGAAGGCGTAGGGGAACATGCCGATCAGATTGGCCGCCAGGATAAAGGCGAACACGGTGAAAACGATTGGGAAAAACCGCAAGCCGTCGGGGCCGATCACGGTTTTGACCATGCCCTCCACGAACTCGTAGATCATCTCGAGCACCGATTGCAGGCGCGTCGGCACCAGCGCGCCGTCGGTGCGCGCGCCCAGCCAGAACAGCGCCGCCAGCAGCGCCACGCCCACGCCCATAAAGAGCGCGGAATTGGTGAACGACACGTCCAGCCCGAACAATTCGAGCCGCGCCAGGCGCGTGATCTCGAACTGATGCAGTGGGTCGGTGGCGGCGAACACGCGATCGAACTCCCTATCCGTTTCCGTCCAGGCCGGACCCTGGTCCTGGCCCTTTTGAGGCCGGAGCCGAAGCCTGCTGCAGCGCGCTGGCCGCGCGGACCGCCGCCCACATCCCCACGCCGAAGCCCAGGAAAATCCCCGCCACCATGCCCCAGGGCGCGATGCCGGCCCACCGGTCGAGCCCCAGCCCGATCGCCCCGCCGAGCGCTGTGGCCACGACGAAATCGATCATGATCCGCCAGGCCGCGCCCGCCCCGCGATTGGCCCCAGCGCGGGCCGCAAGCGCAAGCTCCGCCTGACGCGCCGCCTCCCGCCGCGCCAGCGCCGCCTTCACCCGCCCATCCACCGAGCCGGCCGCGCTTTCCGGATCGGGTGCGCCTGGATCGGCCATGCAACAACCCGCCCTGAAAAATCGTCGCGGAGCTATAAGCCCGGCCCCCCTCCTGTCAAGCAAGCCGGCCGCGACGCGTTGGCCCGCCTCACGCCGCCGCCAGGGTTGCCGCTTTCTGCAGGTCCACGGCCACCATCTGCGAGACCCCGCGCTCGGCCATGGTGACGCCGAACAGGCGGTCCATCCGGCTCATGCTGACCGGATTGTGGGTGATCACCAGGAAGCGCGTGCGGGTGGCGCGGCGCATCGCGTCGAGCATGGTGCAGAAGCGGTCCACATTGGCGTCGTCCAGCGGCGCATCCACCTCGTCGAGCACGCAAAGCGGGGCCGGGTTGGCGAGGAACACCGCAAAGATCAGAGCCGCCGCGGTCAAGGCCTGCTCGCCCCCCGACATCAGCGACAGGGTCGTTAGGCGCTTGCCCGGCGGGCAGGCGTAGATTTCGAGGCCCGCGGCGAGGGGATCGTCGCTCTGCGTGAGCTTGAGCTCGGCCACGCCGCCCTCGAAAAGGGTCGCGAACAGCGTCGCGAAATGGCCGTTCACCACCTCGAACGCCTCCAGCAGCCGGGTCCGGCCCTCTCCGTTCAGCTCCCCGATGGCGCGGCGCAGCTTGGCGATCGCGGCGCCGACATCGGCCTTCTCCGCGAGCAGCGTTTGCAGCCGGCTTTGGATCTCGCCCAATTCCTCCTCGGCGCGGAGATTGACGGGCCCCGCCGCATCCCGCTCGGCGCGGAGCCGGTCGGCCTTGCGCTCCACCTCGCTCAGCGGCGCGCCGCCCAAGGGCCCGTTCAGCAGACCGCCGCAGCGGCTGGGCAGCTCCTGCGGCGCGCACTCGGCCTGCTCGCGGATCAGGGCGGCGAGATCGGCCACGCGGCGCGCGGCCGCCTCGGCGCGCGCGTCCGCCCCGGCGCGGGCTTCGCGCTCGGCGCTGTGCAGGTGCTCGCTGGTGCGGGCGGCGCGCTCGGCGTCGCGCGCATGGGCTTCTGCGGCGGCGATCTTGTCGGCGGCGGCGGCGCGGCGGGTTTCGGCGGCGGCGGTCTCCTCCGCCAGCGCGCGCAGGCGGGCTTCGGCCGCGGCCGGGGCGTCCGCGGCCGCGGCGATGGCGGCCTCGGTCGTGCGCGCAGCCTTGTCCAGCGCCGCCAGGCGCGAGAGGGCGGCGGCGTCCCGTTCGGCCCAATGCGCGCGCTCGGCCGGGATGGCGGCGCGCCGGGCCTCGCGCACCGCGCATTCGCGGTCGTGGGCGGCGAGCGCGGCGCCCGCGTCGCCCGCCGCGCGCCGCGCC
>JANNOI010000028.1:0-94837 GCA_031398975.1 Alphaproteobacteria bacterium
TTGGTCGCCGTAGAGGCTCGACCCCACCATGATGATGGCGCCGGCGATGTGCTGCGCACGTAATAACCGCACGAGCGTGAAGCCGTCGGTGTCTGGCAGGTAATCATCCACCAGCAGCGCGTCATACCGATGGCGCAGCGCACGGCTTATGCCCTCTTCCGCGCAATCAGTGGTCTCGACGTGATAACCGGCATTGTGCAGCGCGCGTTCAATCGCCCAGGATGTCACAGCGTCATCCTGAATAACAAGAACGCGCGGGTTGTTAGCGGGCTGTGGCATGGCCGTGAGGATACGCTTAAGACGTGTCTGGTGTGAAGCGGCGGCCGCGCGAAGCTGCTCTGCGTTTGCGCCAGCCTGACTTCGCCCGATGCGTTCGCTGGCGAAGTGGGGCCTTCCCGTTCGGCGGCCCCAAGGTGCATGGCGGAAGACAGCTGGTGCGGGCGGCCGGAATCGAACCGGCACAGGCCTTGCGGCCCTACGGATTTTCGTACCAACTACGGCTTTCGCCGCGCTCATTGATAGCGTTGGCCGCGATCAATGAATTTGTGGTCTGGACTATACCTTCGCCGTGCCGCCGAATAATCGAAGGGTTAGGCGCCGCCCGTCTAGTCTCTACACCTTCTCAGCAGGCGCGCTGCCAAGCTTGGCTCGGGATCGCCATTGAAGGTTTCCCCGACTTTGAGCGGTTCTACGTCTCCGGTTTCCCGAAGCGCACTCAAATTTGGCTTAAGTCCGTTGCGTCTACCAGTTTCGCCACGCCCGCATAGCCAAGTGAACCTATAGCTGCACACGCGAAAAACGCCAAGCGTTATAATGGCCGCCTTGCGGCCGAGTTATTTGTTTTTTCTTGCTTTTTCCGGTCTTTGGCCGGTTTGGCGCGCGTCTTTCGAACACTGATGGCGCAAGCGTCGCGACTTGCGCCGACGGGCGGGATCGGTCAAGGCCTCCTATCTCCGCAGACCCGAGCCCCACGCACGAGACCGCCCATGGCCTATCCCGACCTTGCCCTCCTAATCGACGGCCGCTTCCGCACCGGCGAGGGCCGGGAAAGGGAGCCCGTCCTGAACCCGGCCACCGGGCGGGCCCTGGCTGATCTGCCCCACGCCAGCCGCGCCGACCTCGACCAGGCCCTGGACGCGAGCGCCCGGGGCTTTGCGGTGTGGCGCGCCAAGACGGCGGCCGAACGCGAGGCGGTGCTGCGCCGCGGGGCCGATCTGATCCGAGAGCGCCTGGAGGCGATCTCGGAGACCATGACGCTCGAACAGGGCAAGCCGATCGCGGAATCGCGCATCGAGACCGCCTACGCCGCCGACGTGATCGAATGGTACGCGCAGGAAGGCAGGCGCGCCTATGGCCGCGTCGTGCCGGGGCGCGTGCCGGGCGTGCGGTTCCTGGTGCAGCCGGAGCCCGTGGGCCCGGCGGCGGCCTTCACCCCATGGAACTTCCCCGCGCTGACGCCGGCGCGCAAGATCGGGGGAGCGCTCGCGGCGGGCTGTTCGCTGATCCTCAAGCCGGCCGAGGAGACCCCGGGCGCAGCGATCGCGCTGGGCCGGGCGCTGACCGACGCAGGCCTGCCGCCGGGCGTGTTGAATATCGTGTTCGGCAAGGCCGCGGACGTCTCCGCCCACCTGATCGCCTCGCCGATTATCCGCAAGATTTCCTTCACCGGCTCGATCGCGGTGGGCAAGCACCTGACGCGGCTGGCGGCCGATGGGCTGAAGCGGGTGACGATGGAGTTGGGCGGGCACGCCCCGGTGCTTGTGTTCGACGATGTGGACCCCGAAGCCGTCGCCTCCCTGCTGGCGGCGGGCAAGTTCCGCAATGCGGGCCAGGTGTGCGTGTCGCCCTCGCGCTTTTTCGTGCAGGCGAAATCCTATGCCCGCTTCACCGAACGCTTCGCCGAAGTCGCGCGGGCGCTCAAAGTGGGGGACGGGCTCGAGCCGGGCGTGCAGATGGGCCCGATGGCCAATGCGCGCCGCGTCGAGGCGATGGAGCGCTTCACCGCCGACGCCGTGGCGCGGGGCGCTACCGTGCGCGCGGGCGGCGCCCGGCTTGGCAATCAAGGCTTCTACTTCCAGCCGACGGTGGTCGCCGATCCCCCCGATGACTCGCTGCTGATGCAGGAAGAGCCGTTCGGCCCGATCGCCCCGATCGTGGCGTTCGACACGCTGGAGGAGGCGGTCGCGCGCGCCAACGCCCTGCCCTACGGCCTTGCGGCGTACGCTTTCGCGGCCTCCGCCAAGACGGTCGCGGCGGTGGGCCGGTCGCTGGAGGCGGGCATGGTGGGGGTGAACACGTTGGCCATCTCCAATCCGGACACGCCCTTTGGCGGGGTCAAGGAGAGCGGGCTGGGGGCCGAAGGCGGCGTCGAGGGCCTGGCCGCCTATTTCGATACGAAGCTGATCGCCGAGGGCTGATCGCCGAGGGCTGGGGCCGCATTCGCGGGCGCGCGCGGGCGCGGGCGCGGGTTCGTTAACGCTCGATTTGGCGCATCGGCGCGGCTATGCCTGCGGCGCGGCGCGGCGCGCGCCCGCCTCCCTCTCCGTTTGCGCAGGCCTCCCGTGACTGCACCCACCCTCGAGCGTTTCCGCCCCGGCTTCGACGCCTGGCGCGAAGCGACGCTTTCGCCGATGAAGTTCGCGACCTTCCGCACGCTGTGGTTCGCCTCGGTGACGGCCAATCTCGGCTCGGTGGTGCAGGCGGTGGGCGCGGCCTGGATGATGAGCGAGATCGCCGGCTCGCCCGACATGGTGGCGCTGGTGCAGACGGCGGCGACCGCGCCGATGGTGGTCCTATCGCTCGTGGGCGGGGCGCTCGCCGATATCAGCGACCGGCGCGCGCTGATGGTGTGGGCGCAGGTGCTGGGCCTCGTGACCGCGGGGGCGCTGGCGACGTTGGGCTTTCTGGGCCTGATCACGCCCTCGATTCTGCTGGGCATGACGCTGCTGATCGGGTGCTCGGCCGCGCTGCACCAGCCGGCCTGGCAGGCCGCGGTCGGCGATCTGGTGACGAGGGCCACCCTGCCCGCCGCGATCGCGCTCAATGCGCTCGCCTTCAACCTGGCGCGCAGCCTGGGGCCGGCGCTGGGCGGGGTGGTGGTGGCGGCGGCCGGCGCGCCGTTCGCCTTCGCTATCAACGCGGTTTCCTATGTGGGCCTGATCGCGGCGCTGATCGTGTGGAAGCGGCCCGCCTCCACCCCCGCCTTGCCGCCCGAGCCGATCGTGACCGCGATGATCGCGGGGCTGCGCTATGTGAGCCTTTCGCCGGCGATCACGGGCGTGCTGGCGCGGGGCGCGGCGTTCGGCTTTTCGGCGGGAGCGGTCTACGCGCTGCTGCCGGTGATCGCGCGCGACAAGCTGGGCGGGGGGGCGCTGTCCTACGGCCTGCTGCTGTGCGGGTTCGGCGTCGGCTCGATGATCGCGGCGCTGCTAACGGCCCGGCTGCGCGCGCAGATCGGCGCGGAGCGGCTGGTCCGGTTCGGCGTCGTGACCTTCGCGCTGGCCACCGCGATCACGGGGCTGAGCACCTCGGCGCCCTTCACCGTGCTTGCCCTGATCGCGGCTGGGGCGGCCTGGATCCTTGTCCTGGCCACGTTCGCGACCGGGCTGCAGATGTCATGCCCGCGCTGGGTGGTGGGACGGGCTGTGGCGATCGGCCAGGCCTGCAATCTCGGCGGCCTGGCGACCGGCTCGGCGGTCTGGGGGGCGCTGGCGAAGGAGGGGGATCTGGCGTGGGTGTTCGGGGCCGCAGCGCTCGCCGCGCTCGCCTCTGCGCTGCTCGAGCGCGTGTTCCCGCTGCCGGAATTCGACGGGTTCGACCTGCGCCCCGGCTCGCGCATGCCGATGGCCGCGCCGGCCGCCGCCGTCGATCCGCGCACCGGGCCGATCGTCGTGGAGGTGGAATATGACGTCCACCCCGAGGCTGCCGCCGATTTCCTCACCGCCATGCACGAAGTGGGGCGCATCCGCCGCCGCGACGGCGCGCGCCGCTGGAGCATCCAGCAAGACCTCGACGCCCCGGCCCGCTGGGTCGAGCGCTTCCACAGCCCGACCTGGATGGAGCACCTGCGCCGGCAAAGCCGCGTGACGATGTCGGACCAGGCCGCGCGGGACCGCGCACTCTCCTTCCACAACGGCGCCCCGCCCGTAATCCGGCGTATGGCCGAACGCCCGCCCGGCTCCGAACCGCTCGAGTGAGCGGGGGACGTCCGGCGCACTTGACCCGGGCGTGAACAAATGTAGAACATATCGCCATGAGCCCGTTGCGAAAAAAACTCGCCATCCTGGCCGATGCGGCCAAATACGACGCGTCTTGCGCCTCCAGCGGGGGCGCCAAGCGGGACTCGGGGCCCGCCAAAGGCGGGCGCGGCATCGGCTCGGTGACCGGGTCCGGCATTTGCCATTCCTACGCGCCGGACGGGCGCTGCATCTCGCTGCTGAAAATCCTCCTGACGAATTACTGCCTCTACGATTGCGCCTTCTGCATCAATCGCCGCTCCAGCAACGTGGCCCGCGCGCGCTTCACCGCCGAAGAGGTCGTCACGCTGACGCTCGATTTCTACAAGCGCAATTATATCGAGGGTCTGTTCCTCTCCTCCGGCATCATCCAGAGCGCCGATTACACGATGGAGATGCTGGCGCGCGTCGCGCGACTGCTGCGGGAGGAGCACGCGTTCCGCGGCTATATCCACCTGAAGGCCATCGCCGGGGCGAGCCCGGACCTGCTGGCCGAAGCCGCCCGCCACGCGGACCGGCTTTCGGTGAACGTCGAGATCCCGGAAGAGGCAGGCCTGCGCAAGCTCGCGCCGGAGAAGGACCCGGGCGTGATCCGCGCCGCCATGGCCCGGCTGCGCCTGGGCATCGAGGCCGGCAAGGACCATGCGCGCACCGTCAAAGCCCCGCCCTTCGCGCCCGCGGGCCAAAGCACGCAGATGGTGGTAGGCGCCGACGATTCCGATGATCGCGCGGTGCTGGAGGCGGCCGGGCGCCTTTATGGCGGCTATAAGTTGAAGCGCGTCTATTATTCGGCCTTCAGCCCAATCCCCGCGCCCAGCCCCGTCACGCCGCTGAAGCCCGCGCCCCTGATGCGCGAGCATCGGCTCTACCAAGCCGATTGGATGCTGCGCTTTTATGGCTTCGAGCGGAGCGAGATCGTCACCGGCGCCGATGGCATGCTCGATCTCGAGATCGATCCCAAGCTCGCCTGGGCGCTGGCCGCCCGCCACCTGTTCCCGCTCGACGTCAATTCTGCGAGCCGGGAGATGCTGCTGCGGGTTCCGGGCCTGGGCGTGCGCGCGGTGGACCGGATCGTGGCGGCGCGCCGGGTCAAGCGGCTGCGGCTTGCGGATGTGGGCGCGATGACGCGCTCGCTGAAGGTGAGCCGGGCCTTCCTCGTGGCCGCCGATTGGCGCCCGACCGCCCTGCTGGACGACGCCCGTCTGCGCGAGCGCGTGGCGCCGCGCCCGGCGCAGCAGGAGCTGTTCGCGTGACCCGCGCCGTGGCGCTTGCGCCCGACGCCGACTTCGAGGCCTGGCGCGCAGCGGTGCGGGGCCCCCTGCGCGCGGGCGCCCCGCCCCAGGCCGTCGTGTTCGCAAGCGAAACGGACGATCTGTTCGCACCCCCCGCCGTCCCGGAAGAGGCGGGCGCGCCGGCGCGGATGCCCGCCGCCTTCGTTGCGCTGGCGCGCGATGCGGCTGAGCATAGCGATCCCGGGCGCTTCGCGCTGCTCTACCGGCTGGCCTTCCGGGTTCGCGCGGACCCGCGCGTGCTGCAGGACGCCTCCGATCCCGACCAGCGCGCCGCGGAACGGCTGGCGCGCGCGGTGCGCCGCGACCGCCACAAGATGACGGCCTTCGTCCGCTTCCGCGCCATCGCCGAGGCGGGTGGCGAGCGCTTTTTGGCCTGGTACGAGCCCGACCATTACATCGTGCGTTCAACCGCGGCCTTCTTTGTGCGCCGCTTTGCGGCGATGCGCTGGTCCATCCTGACGCCGCGCCTGAGCGTGGTGTGGGACGGGGCCGAGCTGTGCTTCGGCCCGGGCGGGGACCGCGCGCAGGCGCCGCGCGAGGATGCGTGCGAGGAGGATTGGCGGACCTATTACGCCAGCATCTTCAACCCCGCACGGCTGAACCTGGCCGCGATGCGCAAGGAGATGCCGAAGAAGCGATGGCGGAACCTGCCGGAGGCCTCCCTCCTTGCAGACCTGACGGCCGCCGCAGCCGCAAGGACAGACGCGATGCTCGACGCCAAGCCCGAACGCCCGCGCAAGCGCGCCGGGGCCGCCCACGCCGCACTCCGGCCCGCCGCGCGCGCCGCCGGGGATCTCCGGGGCGACGCCGAGCCGCGCCCCGCGCCCCAGACGCTGCCCAGCCTGGCGGCGGCGCTGCAGGCCTGCCGGGCCTGCCCGCTCTGGGCGGACGCCACCCAAGCCGTGCCGGGAGAGGGGCCGGGGCCGGCCCGCCTTCTGCTCGTGGGCGAACAGCCGGGCGATCAGGAGGACCTTGCAGGGCGCCCCTTCGTGGGCCCGGCGGGCAAGGTGCTGGACCGCGCGCTCGCGGCCGCCGGGATCGCGCGCGCCGAGGCTTACGTCACGAACGCCGTGAAGCATTTCAAGCACGAGCCGCGCGGGCGGATGCGGCTGCACAAGCGGCCCGACCGGGGCGAGGTGGAGGCGTGCCGCTGGTGGCTGGACCGCGAGATCGCGCTGGTGCGGCCGGAGCTGATCGTGGCGCTGGGGGCGACCGCGGCGTTCAGCCTGCTGGGCCATACGGGCGCGCTGAAGGACGTGCGCGGCGCGATCCGGCCCGGGCGCGGGGGCGCGCGCGTGCTGGCGACCATCCACCCCTCCTACCTGCTGCGCCTGCCCGACGAGGCGGCCAAGCGCGCCGAGTTCGACCGCTTTGTCGCCGATCTTCGCCTTGCCGCGTGAGCCTTCAAAACCGGAGCCGTTCGCCCTCGAGGCCCGGCAGCTTCAGCGCGATCAGGAAATCGCGCACCTCCTGGCGCGCCGCGACATGGCCCATGCGCAGGCCGGCCTCGGCGCCCTCCTCCGTCACGTCCAGCAGCGTCAGCCCCTGGGGAAACATCTCCCGGAACACCACCCGCTCGGAAAAGCCCGGCGCGATGCGAAAGCCGATCCGGGTGGAGAGCGCAACCAGCGCCTCGCCCACCTTCTGCTTGTTCTTGGCCTCGATTTTCGAGGCCGAGAGGCGGTTGCGCAGCAATACCCAATCGATCGGGCGGCGCGCGGCCTGGGCCTTTTGCTTTCGGCTCTCCCAGACCATCTCCGCATAGAAGCTCGGCCGCACCACCTCGAAGGTCAGCGGATCGACGTCCCCCAGCAGGTCGAAATCGACGAAACTGTCGTTCATCGGCGTGATCAGGGTGTCCGCGCAGGCGTGCACGAGGCGCGCGTAATGGGTGTCCCCGCCCGGGCTGTCGATGACGATATGCTCGCACCGCTCCGACAGAATCAGCATCGCATCGTTGAACAGGCAGGTTTCTTCGGTCTCGGCGCTCGGCTTGTGCGCGCTCAGGCTCGCGCGCACCTCCGCGATCTGGGGCATGGGCAGGCCCGCCCCGCGCGCCCGCACCCAGGCGCGGCGGTTTTCCACATAGCGGGTGAGCGAACGCTGGCGGATGTCGAGATCGATCACGCCCACCCGCTTGCCCATGCGCAGCAGCGCCACCGTCAGGTGCATCGCGATGGTGGACTTGCCCGCGCCCCCCTTCTCGTTGCCGACGACGACGACATGCGCCAGGCGCGTCTCCAGCGCCGCCTCCGGCTCGGGCGGGGGCTCGTGTTTCATCGACCCCTCATGCAGGCGCTTTTGCGGGCTTTTTCGCCGGCGCGGGGGCCTCCCCCTCGAACGCCGCCGGCGCGCACGCGACGCCCATGGCGGCGAAGGCGGTGCAATGGCCGCGCACGCTGTCTTCGTCCGTGAAAGGGCCCGCCAGCAGGCGCACGCCCCCGCGCGGGCCCGGCGCGATGCGCGGGACAAGCCCCTTGGTGGCCACCGGATCTGAAAGCGCCAGCTCCGACCAGATGGCCGCGGCCAGGAACGGATTGTCGAAACGCCCCAGCTCCATCGCATAGCTCACCGAGGGCGGCAGCGGGCCGGGCGGGGGCTCGGCCGGCGCGGCGAGGGTGGGCCATGACGGGGCGCCCTCCAGGGCAAGCGCCTGATGCGTCAGCGCGCCGTGCACGGCAGGGGCCTCACCGGGCGGCGGCGGGGCGGGCGTCTCCGCCAGCAGGCCGCGCAACACCCCGATCTCGGGGCTGGAGAACACCGGATCGTCCGCGCCGACCGCCTCGAGCTGGGCGGCGAGGGCCGCGGCCAGCGCCTGGGCGCGCCCGCTCGCTTGCGCCTGCGCCAGCGGCGCGCAGCCCGAACCGCCCGCAGCGAGCGCCACAACGAGCGCCAGCGCGAGTCGCTGCGGCGTCAAGGTGTCGTAAATCATCGTGAACTTCTTGCGCGCGCCGGTTAAGAGCGCGTTAAGGCTTGCCCCTTATGGCCGCCCCGCTGCAGCGCGCCGCCGCGCATGCGCCGTTCGAACCTGGTGGCCCGCCCGATGACGCTCCCGATCGTCCGCACCGCCGAGGATCTGCGCGCCCATCTGGCCCCCTGGCGGCGACAAGGCGCGCGCACCGCGCTGGTCGCGACCATGGGCGCGCTGCACGCCGGCCACCTCTCCCTCCTCCGGCTCGCCAAAGCCCAGGCGGACAAGGCGATCGCCACCGTCTTCGTCAATCCCAAGCAATTCGCTCCGCACGAGGATTTCGCCCTTTATCCCCGCGACGAGGCGGGCGACGCCGCCAAGCTCGAAGCCGTCGGCTGCGACCTGCTCTACGCCCCGTCGCTTGCGGCCATCTATCCGCCGGACTTCGCCACGGCGGTGACGGTCGCGGGCGTCTCGGCCCCGCTCGAGGGGGAAAAGCGACCCCATTTTTTCGGCGGGGTGGCCACAGTGGTGGCCAAGCTCCTGATCCAGGCGGGGCCGGACAAGGCGGTGTTCGGCGAGAAGGACTACCAGCAATTGCTGGTGATCCGGCGGATGGCCGCCGACCTTGACCTCGGGGTGGAGATCCTGGCCGGGGAGACTGTGCGGGAGCCGGACGGGCTCGCGCTCTCGTCCCGCAACGTATACCTCGACCCCGCGGCGCGGGCGGTGGCCGGGCGGTTGAACGTGGTGCTGGCGGAGGCGGCGGCCCAGGTGCGGGCGGGGGCGGCGCCGGACGGGGTCCAGCATGCGGGGGAGATCGCGCTGGCGGCGGCGGGGTTCACCAGCGTGGACTATCTGGCCGTGCGCGACGCGGGCGACCTTTCCCCGCTCACGCCCGGGCGCCCGGCGCGGGTGCTGGCCGCGGCCTGGATCGGGCCGATCCGGCTGATCGACAATATCGCGGTCTGAAGCCTGTTCCGATCCGATAGAATCGGATGGGGGCTTTAGGTCTTTGTGTGTCGCATTTTCTGACGATGAGCCGGATCCTCTTCGTCGAAAAACGCTCCTGAGCGTTCACCAGGCGCCGAGTTCGACCAGTTTCAGCCGCAATTCCTCGGGCAGATCGCCCCCGCCGCCGATGGCTGCGAGATCGGGGGGCGCGTCCTGCGGGTCGAGATAGCGCCAGCCCTGGAAGGCGCGGCGCGGCTGGGGCGCGGTGCGGATCAGGGCGGCGTCGAGGTAAAGCCCGCAGCGGGGGCCATGCGCGTCCGTCACCGGCGCGATCGCCACGATGCGCTGGCGCACCGCAACCATCCCCCGGATCACCCAATAGAGCGAGCCCCCGGCCAGCACCTCGTCGCGCCGCTTGGGCCAAGCCCGCGTGCCGCATACGGGGGCGCCCTGGGCGGCCTGCCAGGCGGCGAGATCGGCGATCGTATCGGCGCCGACGCACAGTTTGAGAAGATGCACGCGCGCACGCTCAGCCATCGCAGGAGCGCTATACGATGCGCGGGCGGTGCGGAACACCCCCGAGGGAGGGGAGAGTCAGCGGCCGTCCTGGCGCGCGGGGCGCATTTTTCCGAGCGCCGCCAGCGCCGCGGCTAGCCTCGCGGGGCGCTTTTGCGCCGGCGCGGCGTGCAGGGCGAGCCTGCGCGCTCCGGCGAGGAGGGGCTCGAAATCCGCCGGCGGGAGATCGGGCTCGAGGCTGACGGCGAGCAGCGGCTTTCCGGCCTCAACCGCAAGATAGAGCGCGCGCTTGACGCGGTCGCTCTGGAACGCGCGGGCGGTGGTGAGCGCCACCACCCCGCGCGCGGCGGCGATCGCCTGCGCGGTTTCGGCGAGATCGTGCTCAGGCGCGGCGATGCCGGCCTTGGCCATCCGCACCGCGAGGCCCCGGGCGCGCGCGCCCGCCGAAAGCGCCTCTGCGGCGGCGGAATCGGCATGGGCGTAGGAGAAGAAGAAGCCCCCGGCCGGGGGCTTGCGCGCCCCCGCCGCCAGCGCTTGGCGCAGCGCCCGCCCGGCGCGCAAAACCAGCCACAGACCGAGCGCTCCCAAAGCTACCGCCAGCCCTAAGGGCGCAAACAGCGCCGCCTGCCCGCCCAGAGCCTGCGCCCACCCGTCCAGCACCTGAAACCGCACCAGCGCCCACGCCCCCGCGCACAGGCCAGCCAGCGCCAAAAGGGGCAAGCCCGCTCCCCGCCAGACCCTGCCCGGCGCCGGGGCGGAGGCGGCCTGGGCATAGGCGGCTGGGGCGGAGGCGGCTGGGGCCGAGCGCAGGCGCGCGATCGCGGCCGCCCCCTCCACCACCTCCTCCCAGGCCAGCGTCCAGCGCTGCTCGAAACTGGCGTCGATGGCCGGGAGATCGCGCAGGCCCACCGGACGGGGCGAGCGGTCCAGCGCCACCAGGATCAAGCGGCCTTGCGCCCACCCCGCCAAGGCCCAGCCGGTAAGGTCCCGCGCCCCCGCCGCCGCCCCGCTCGACAGGTCTTGCGACCACATCAGCACGCGCACGTCGCTTGCGCGCAAGCCGCGTTCCGGCCCCGCGCCCTCGTGCTCCACGAACAGCCCGCGCCGCTCCAGCACCCGGGCCAGCGCCTCCGCCGCGTCCCCGGCCGTCTCGGCATGGGCAAGAAAAATCGTCATCCGCACGCTCCCCCGGGCGCGGGGTGTACCATACCGATCGGGAAAACAATCCGTCGCGACAATGGCTTCCGGGCCGCGCTTAACCATTTCCGCTCATGAAACCCTAACGTCCCGCGGTCTAGTATCGGGCTCCAGCGTTCGTGGCGGATGCACCTGATGGCCAAAGCTCTCTTCAATCTGGGACAACGCGTGTTCGTAAAGCCCATCGGGGCCTGGAGCACGGTGGAGCGGATCATCCCGCAATGGGTGAAGGGCGTGGAGGAGCCGCTGCGGGTGTTCTACGACGTGGGCCTGGGGCGGGAGTTCCACGGCCACGAACTCGCTGCCGAAATCCGCGAGCGCAAGCTCGACGATTTCGTACTCGAAACCTGGCGCATCAACCGGCTAAAAAACCGCTGGCTGACGGACACCGAAGCCCTGCGCCACCGCCACCCCCACCCCGGCACCTATCCCGTGATCGTCACCGACGAACAGGATTGGGGCGGCTGGCGGGTGCCCGCGGCCGAATATGACCGCGACCCCGAGCGCATCGAGTTCCAGTCCCGGGTGATGGCCAACGGCCTGCGCTCGCTGAAGGTGGTGCGCGAGCTTTCGCGGCTGGGCGCGGAATACCAGGACCACATGCCCGCCGAGATGCAGCGCCTGGTGGAGATCGCCGAAGAGGTGCTGCGCGAAATCTACATCACCGATCTCGACGAGGCCAAAGTCGCCCCCGCTGCCTAGCGGGAAGGCCAAACGCGCCGGCTGCGCGCCATTGCTTTCGCCCGCGCCGGCCTTCATGTCATGGGGCACCGCCAAGCGAGGGACGCCCATGCGCGACGATGCGGCCATGCCGATCCGCCTTACCGATTATCGCCCCATCGATTACGCGATCGACACGATCGACCTGGTTTTCGAACTGGAGCCGGAAGCGACTTTGGTGCGCGCGCGCAGCGCCGTGCGCCGCCTGGGGGACCA
The DNA here is from genome assembly GCA_031398975.1 of Alphaproteobacteria bacterium. Taxonomy (GTDB): domain Bacteria; phylum Pseudomonadota; class Alphaproteobacteria; order Caulobacterales; family Aquidulcibacteraceae; genus JAKFWI01. The sequence continues at coordinate 12,042 of JANNOI010000028.1, forward strand.
TGACCGCCCGCTCCTCCTCGACGGGGTGGACCTGAAGCTTGAGCGCCTTGCGATCGACGGGGCGCCGCTGGCGGCGGGCGCCTACACGGTCGAGCCCGAGCGGCTGATCCTGCACGCTCCGCCCGCATCCTTCACGCTCGAGATCGACACCCTGATCCGGCCCGCCGCCAATACCGCGCTCGAGGGCCTTTACGTTTCGGGCGGGCGCTTTTGCACGCAGTGCGAGGCGCAAGGCTTCCGCAAGATCACCTATGCGCAGGACCGGCCAGACTCGCTCTCGCGCTATAGCGTGCGGGTGGAGGCCGAAAAGACGCGCTACCCGACGCTGCTCTCCAACGGGGACCTGATCGAGCAGGGCGACCTGCCGGGCGGGCGCCATTACGCGCTGTGGCGTGATCCGCATCTGAAGCCCTGCTATCTGTTCGCGCTGGTGGCCGGGGGGTTCGACCAGGTGGGCGATGGGTTCACGACCAGAAGCGGGCGCGCGGTCGAACTCACCATCCATGTCGATCACGGCGACGGGGAGCGCGCGCGCTACGCGATGGACGCGCTGAAGCGGGCGATGGCGTGGGACGAGGAGGTGTTCGCCCGCGAGTACGACCTCTCGGTGTTCAACATCGTCGCGGTGCGGGACTTTAACTTTGGGGCGATGGAGAACAAGGGCCTCAACATCTTCAATTCCGCTTACGTGCTCGCCGATCCCGAAACCGCGACGGACGCCGATTACGAGGCCATCGAGAGCGTGGTCGCGCACGAATATTTCCACAATTGGACCGGCAACCGCATCACGCTGCGCGACTGGTTCCAGCTGTGTCTTAAAGAGGGGCTCACGGTTTTCCGCGACCAGGAATTCTCCGCTGACCAGCGCTCGCGCCCCGTGCAGCGGATCAAGGACGTCAAACGCCTGCGCGCGCGCCAATTCCCGGAAGACAGCGGCCCGCTGGCCCATCCCGTGCGGCCCCACTCCTATCTGAAGATCGACAATTTCTACACCGCCACGATCTACGAGAAGGGCGCCGAGATCATCCGTATGCTGAAGCAGATGCTGGGCGAGGCGGCGTTCGCGCGCGGCATGGCGCTTTATTTCGAGCGGTGCGACGGCGCGGCCGCGACCGTGGAGGATTTTATCGCCGCGTTCGAGGCCGCGAGCGGGCGCGACCTGAAAGACTTCATGCGCTGGTACGAGCAGGCGGGCCTGCCGAGGCTGGCCGTGGAAGGCGCCTATGACGCCCCCGCGCGCCGCTATCGGCTGAAGCTCTCCCAGGCCACCCCCGCCACGCCGGGGCAGAGTGTCAAACACCCGCTGCCGATCCCGTTGCGCGTGGGTTTCATCGGCGCGGACGGCGCGGCGCTCGAAACCCAGCTTAAGGACGAGGCCGGACGGCGCGGCGAACAACTTTTGGTGCTGGACGCCGCCGACAAGACTTTCGTGTTCGAGGAGGTGGACGCGCCACCGATCCCCGCTCTGCTGCGAGGCTTTTCCGCGCCGGTGATGCTCTCGGACGGGCTCGACGAGGCCCAACGGCTCGTCCAGATGGCCCACGATCCCGACGCCTATACACGCTGGGAGGCCGGCCAGGCGCTGGCGCGGCAGGCGGTGCTCGCGCGCGCGGCGGCGCTCGAGACCGGGGCGGCGCCTGCGCCCCTGCAGCCCTTCATCGCCGCGCTTGCGCGCGAGATCGACCGGGCGGGCGAGGACGAGGCCTTCGCGGCGCTGGCCCTGCGCCTGCCGGACCTGCCGGAATTGGTGCACCTCGCCGATACGCCGGATCCGGATCTTCTTTACACGGCGCGCGAGAGCGTGCGCCGGGAGATCGCCTCCGGCCTCAAGGAGCGGCTTGAGTCTTTGGCGCAGCGTAGCTCGGGCGCGGCGTTCTCCGCCGATGCGCGCGCCGCGGGCGGGCGCGCGCTCAAGGCGGCCGCGCTCGATCTGCTCGCGGCGCTGGGGGCGGAGGCGGAGCCGGCGCTGGTGCGGGCCTTCGCGGAGGCGGCCACCATGAGCGCGCAAATGGCGGCGCTGGACGCGCTGGGCGCAAGCGGCCTGCCCGCCTTCGACGACGCGGCGGCGGCGTTCCACAAACGCTGGAGCGCCTCGCCCCTCGTGATGGATAAATGGTTCGCCGCCCAGGCCGCGGCCCCCCGCCCGGACGCGATCGCGCGGGTGCGGCGCCTGCGGGAGCATCCTGACTTTGACATCCGCAACCCAAACCGCGTCCGCGCGCTTGCGATGGCGTTCGCCCTGCGCAACCCGCGCGCGTTCCATGCCGGGGACGGTTCGGGCTATGCGTTCCTTGCGGGCCTCGCCGGCGAAGTCGATCCGCTGAACCCCGCGCTCGCCGCGCGCCTGTTAGGCCCGTTCGAGAGTTGGCGCCGCTTCGACGCGGGCCGCCAGGGCTCCGCGCGCGCGGCGCTCGAAGCGCTGGCGGTACGGCCTGACTTGTCCCGCAACGCCCAGGAAATCGTGGCCCGCACGCTGGCCTGACAGGCCGAGGCCTTAAAGGCCGTCCACGGATAAAATGAGCGCACAAACTCTCCATTAACAAGATCATGCCATTCTTTCGCGTCAAGGGCGGAAGGGTGCGTCGTGGGCTGCAGCTTCGGGCGTCATAAGGCAGGAGCGCGCGCCGCCTGGGCGCGCCTGGAGGCGGCGCTGCGCGGCTTTTTTCGCCCAAGCGGCGGGGCGAAGGCGCGCACGGCCGCGCCGGAAGAAGCCCTCAAGGACGCCCGCGCGCACGAGAATTTCGCCGCCGCCATGGCGCGCGCGCAGGAGCGCCTGCGGGCCAAGCGTTCGCTGCTGGACGTGATCCTCGCCGACCTTGCGCCCGCCCCGGAGCCTGCCATTCCGGCTGCGCCAGAGGCCGCGCCCGCGCCCGCCGAGGGCCCCGGCGCGCACACCTTATACGACCATCTGAACAGCCTCCTGTGCGAGATCGACGCCCGCGACGCCGCCCTCGAGGCGGGCGTGGAAGCCCTGCGCGCCGCGCGCGCCAGCGCGGAGGCCGCAAACCTCGCCAAGTCTCAATTCCTGGCCAATATGAGCCACGAATTGCGCACGCCGCTGAACGCCGTGATCGGCTATTCCGAAATCCTCGAAGAGGATTGCGCCGCGCGCGGGGACGCCGAATCCACCAAGGACGCCGCCCGCATCCGCGCCGCCGCCAAGCATCTGCTCGCCCTCATCAACGAGATCCTCGATCTCTCCAAGATCGAGGCGGGTCGGATGGAGCTGACGCTCGCGGAGGTCGATCTCGCCGACCTGATCCACGACGCCGCCGAAACCGTGCGCCCGCTGGCGGAGGCCAATGGCGACGCGCTGCGCGTGTCGATCGCTCCCGACCTCGCCTGCCTGCGGGTGGACGCGATCAAGCTCAAACAATGCCTGCTCAACCTGCTTTCCAACGCCGCCAAATTCACCCGCAATGGCGAGGTGCGCCTGCGCGGCGAGCGGGTGCGCGCGGGCGGGCGCGAGGACGTGCGCCTGATCGTGGAGGACACCGGCATCGGCATGTCCCCCGAGCAGGTGCAGCGCCTGTTCCAGCCCTTCGTGCAGGGCCACGCCCATATCGCGCGCGATTTCGGCGGCACCGGCCTCGGCCTCGCCATCACCCGGCGGCTCACGCAATTGATGGGGGGCGATGTGACGGTGGCCAGCGTCGAGGGGGCGGGCTCGACCTTCACCATCACCCTGCCCGCCTATGACCTCGTCCGCGAGACCCCGCGGCGCGCGCCTGGGGACCGGATCGCGGTGGTCATCGATGACGATCCCAACGCGCGCGACCTGGTGCGCCGGGCCATCGACCGCTTCGGGTTCGAGACGCGCGGCGCCGCCACCGCCGCGCAGGGCCTCGCCGTGGCCAAATCGTGCGAGCCTTCGATCATCATCGTCGATATCCGCCTGCCGGACGCCTCGGGGTGGCTCGTGCTCGAGACCCTGTCCGACCATTATGGCGGCGACGTTCCCATCCTGGTGCATTCTATCGAGGACGATCGCGGCCGCGCGATGGCGCTCGGCGCGTGCGCCATGCTCGTGAAACCTGTGGATCGCGACCAGCTGGCGGCGGCGATCCTGCGCTTCGCGCGCCCTGCAAAGACCGCTCCGGCCCATGGCGCGCAAGCCTTCGCCGCGCTCGACACAGGCTGCAAAGCGGGCTGAGCGGTTAGGGCGGCGTCGGGTTGGCGTCGTGTTAACCGAACCGTTACGGTTTTAGCGGGTAACGATTCGGAAGGGTTCGCTGGGCGGGCCCGGTGGCCGATCGTACGGGAAGGGGCGCGAAGTGTCGGGGGGCGAGCCGCAGCAGCCGGCCAGGAGCGCAGCGTACCTCCGGCGCCGCTTCATCGTGGCGTTGATGGGCGCGACGCTCGCGGCCTTCACCCTCACCGGAGCTGCACGCTTCGAGGGGGAGCGCCGCGCCGCCATCGCCGCCGAGACCGAGCGCGCCGCCCGCGCCGCCGCGATCGCGGCCGAAGGCGCCAACGCCGCGCTGGCGCATGGCTGGGGCGTGCTCGCGGGCGCAGGGGATCTCGCCCAGGCCAGTGACGGGCCCGCTTTTAACCCCCAAGCGATCGTAACCGCCGCCAGCCGCGCGCGCGCCTTGGCGGGAGCGGCGCTCCTGACGCCTGACGGGAAGATCCTCGCCATCGCCGCCACAGACCGGGAAGCCGCTTCCAGCGAAACCCTCGCCCGCGCCGCGCGCGGGGCGCTGGCAGCGATGCGGGGGGAGCCGAATTGGAGCGGGCTCGCGTCGCAGGCTGAGGGCCCCCCCGTGCTGGCCGCGGGGCGGCGCATCGGCCAGGCCGTGCTGGTCGGGGTGTTCGACACCGCCGCTTTGATGGGCGAACCGCCCGGGAACGGCGCGCTGATCCTCGCGGCGCCGGACGGGGGCGTGCTGGGCGCCAAGCCTAGCCTGCCGGCGAGGGAGGGGCGGACGCTGGCGGGCGCGCTCGGGGTCTCCGAAAGCGGGCCGGTGGGCACGCGCGCGGTGTTCCGGGACCGCACGCTGGCCGGCGCGCCGATCGCGGTGGGGAGCGCGGCCCTTTCCACCGGCGGGCTGCGCGTCTATGCGTCCGCGCCGGCCACGCCGATGCTTTCGATCCTGCTGTCGCTGGCCCCGCTCTTCTGCCTCATGTTCCTGGCCCCGGTGATCGGCGCGGGCGCGCTGCTGCGCTTGTGGGTCAAGCAGGCCGAGCGCGCCGAGGCCGCCGAAATCGACCTTGCGGCCACCCAGAACCGCTTCCGCCTCGCGGTGGACGGGGCCCAGGCCGGGGTGTTCGAATGGCGCCTCGACACCGACCAGATCGAGCTTTCCTCCCGCATCGCCGAGCTCCTCAACGCGCCCGACCCCGTGGTGCGCTTTGACGTGCTGTTGAGCCTGATCGCGCCCGAGGACCGCGCCAGCGTCGAGGAAAGCTTCACCCGCGCGCGCACGGACGGGGTGCTGGAGACAAGCTTCCGCGTGCGGACGAATGGCGGCACCGCCTGGATCGAGGCGCGCGGCCTTGCGATCGAAGACCCCGCGCGGCTGGGATCCGCCCGCCTGGTGGGCACCGCGATCGACGTCACGCCCCGGCGCGAGGCGCAGGCGCGCGCGGCGGCTTTGGAGCGGCGGCTGCGGGAGGCCATCGATTCCTATTCCGGCCCCTTCGCCCTGTGGGACGCGCGCAAGCGGCTGGCGATGTGGAACCGCTCGTTCGCGAAATTCTTCAACATGCCCGCCACGATCCTGCGCCCCGGCGCGCCCTATGACGCGATCACCGCCCAGGCCATGAAGGAGGTCCACGCCGCCCGGCCCGACCCTTCCGACCCCCAGATCCAGGAAATGGAGCTGAAGACGGGGATGTGGCTGCAGATGGTGGAGCGGCGCACCGCCGAGGGCGGGCTGGTGACGGTGGGCGCCGACATCACCGCGCTGAAGCGCCAGGAAGAGGCGGTGGCCCGCAGCCAGCGCAATCTGCGCTCGATGGTGACCCAGCTTGAGCATTCCGAAGCGCGCAACAAGGAGCTCGCGAAGAAATACGAAGAGGAAAAGCGCCGCGCGGAGGAAGCGAGCCGCGCCAAAAGCGCGTTCCTCGCGAATATGAGCCACGAATTGCGCACCCCGCTCAACGCCATCAACGGCTTCTCCGAACTGATGGCGAGCGAGCTGTTCGGCCCGCTGGGGGACAAGCGCTACCAGGAATATTCGAAGGACATTCTCGCGTCGGGCCAATTGCTGCTCGATCTCATCAACGACATCCTGGACATGGCCAAGATCGAGGCCGGCAAGATCACGCTGTCCCCCCACCCGCTCGACCCGATCGAGGCGGTGGACCAGGCCATGCGTCTGATGCGGCGGCGCTTCGAGGAAAAGCAGCTGAGTCTGATCGTGGACGGCGCCAACGTGCCCGAGATCGAGGCCGATCACCGCGCGGTGAAGCAGATGCTGCTGAACCTGCTCTCCAACGCGGTCAAGTTCACCGCCAAGGGCGGGGTGATGGTGCGGGTGCGCGCGCACGAGACCGGGGTGAGCCTGGCTGTGATCGACACCGGCGCCGGCATCCCCGCCGCCCACCTGCCGCGGCTGGCGCGCCCGTTCGAGCAGGTGGACATGGAGCTTTCCAAAAAGACCGGGGGCACGGGCCTAGGGCTCGCGCTAACGAAATCGCTGGCGGAGATGCATGGCGGGCGGCTGACGATCGAGAGCGAGTTCGGCCGCGGCACGATCGTGACGATCTTCCTGCCCTACCGCCTGGGCGGCGGCGCGGCGCTGCCGGGTGCGGCGATGGCTGGGGCGGCCTGATTCCAGCTCAGGCCGCCAGGCGCGCGATGAGCCGGCGCATAAAGGCGGCGCCTTGTTCGAGCTGGGCGATCTCGATCCATTCGTCGGGCTGGTGGGCCTGCAGGATGGAGCCCGGACCGCACACGACCACCGAAAGCCCCGCACGCTGGAACAGCCCCGCCTCCGTGGCGTAGGCGGCGACGCCCTGGCCGTTATCGCCGGTGAGCGCGCGCACGAGGTTTTCGGCGTAGCCCTCCGGCGCGGCGGCGAGCGCGGGGGTGCTCGAGCGGCGCGTGACGCGCACGCCGGCCTCCGGCGCCTTGGCCTTCAGACGGGCGTCGAGCGCGTCCGCGGCGGCCACGAACTGGGCGACATACCGCTCCGGGTCCTCGCCCGGGGGGCAGCGCAGGTCCCACACGAACGTGCAGCGCCGGGCGAGGATGTTAGACGCTGTGCCCCCCTCGATCCGCCCGATCGTCATCGTGGCCCCTTTCGGCTCGAACGGGGATGCGGGGTCGGCGCGGGCGTCGGCCTCCTGCGCCATCGTCTCGATCAGGGCCATGAGCGGCAGCGCCGCCATGATCGCCGAGACGCCCTGGCCGGTCTGGCTGGAATGGGCCTCGCGTCCCTCCACGACCACCTCGAACGTGGCGATGCTTTTATGGGCGGCCACGATCTTCATCGAAGTGGGCTCGCCCACGATCACCGCGACAGAGGGCGGAGCCTGGGCGGCCAGCACGTCGATCATCGCCGGCGCGCCAAGGCAGCCGACCTCCTCGTCATAGGAAAACGCAAGGATCAGCGGGCGCTTGAGCGGGGCGGCCAAGGCCTCGTCCACCGCCGCGAGCGCGAGCGCCAAAAAGCCCTTCATGTCCGCCACGCCGCGGCCGAAGACTTTTCCGTCCCGATCGGTGAGGGTCCAGGGATCGCTGGTCCAGGCCTGGCCGTCCACGGGCACCACGTCGGTAGGGCCCGACAGCACGACCCCGCCCTGATCGGGCGGCCCGATCAGGGCGTAGAGATTGGCCTTGGCCCCGTCCGGGCTCGCCACGCGCGTGCTGGAAACGCCCCGGGCGGCGAGGAAATCCTCCACCCATTCGATCAACGCGAGGTTGGAATTGCGCGAGGTGGTGTCGAACGCGACGAGGGTGCGGAGGATCTCAAGGGCCTGCTGCATGGGGTTAGCCTAGGCCCGGCGTGTGCGGGCGTACAGGCCGCCCCTGTAGGCCGCCCCTGTCAGCGCCCCGCGCCGCCCGCCTCCACCGAGAGCAGCTCCACCTTGAACACCAGCGCCTGGTTGGGCGGAATGTCGGGCGGGGCGCCGCGGGCGCCATAGGCGAGCTCGGCCGGGATCACGAGGCGGAACTCCGCCCCGGGGCTCATCAATTGCAGCGCCTCGGTCCAGCCCGCGATCACGCCATTGACCGGAAACTGCGCCGGCTCGCCGCGGGTGTAGGAGCTGTCGAACACGGTCCCGTTCGGCAGCGTCCCTTCATAGTGCACGGTGACGACGTCGCTTTCGCGCGGGGCGGCCCCGCCCGGCCGGCCGGGACGCTTGACCTCGTATTGCAGGCCCGTGGCGGTGGTGATCACGCCCGGCTTGGTTTTGTTCTCGGCGAGGAAAGCTTCGCTGGCGGCCGCGCTCTGCCCCGCTTGGGCGGCGCTCGCCTTTTCCTGGCGGTCCAATTCGTCGAGCACGGTGGAGGAGCGGTCACAGCCCGAGGCGAGCGTCAGCGCGGCGGCAAGGCCCAGGGCCGATGCGATTTTCATGTCTACCCTTAATGCGGTTAAGGCGTCGAAATCTTCGGGCGGGGCGGTGTAGCGTGCTTTTGCGCGGATAGGAATTGGTCCGCGGCTAGGAACTGGCGATGGCCGCCCTTCTCCCCGTCCTGATCCGCCCCTGCTTCGAGCACGATCTGCCGTTCGTGCAGCTCATCTACGCCCACCACGTGATCACCGGCACGGGCTCCTTCGAGATCGACCCGCCCGACCTTGCGGCCATGAAGGGGCGCTGGGCCGCGATCGCGGCGCGCGGATGGCCGTATCTGGTCGCATGCGACCGGGGGGATCCGAGCCGCGTGCATGGCTTCGCCTACGCCGCCCAATTCCGCGACCGCTCCGCCTACGCCGCCACCTTCGAGGACAGCCTGTACGTCGCCCCCCACGCTCTCGGGCGCGGCGTGGGCTCCCACCTGCTGGCCGCCCTGCTGCACGAGATCCATACGATCGGGGGACGCGAAGTGCTCGCTCTGGTCGGGGACCGGGAGAACAAAGGCTCGATCCGGGTGCACGAACGGGCCGGTTTCCACCATTGCGGCCTGCTGCGCGACGTCGGCCAAAAATTTGGGCGATCCTTGGACGTCGTGCTCTTGCAGCGCTCGCTACCGGCGGGGGCGGACATGGCGCTTAACTTGCGGTAGAAGGAAACAGCATGTTTCCCGGAACCGAGTGATCATGAGATCGTAAATGTGGCCGTACCCAGGGGCGAGCGGGCGCAACTGCTATTCAACAGCCAGGCGCGCTCCTCCTTGGGTAATCGGATGGTAACCTTTTCGGCGGCACCGTTAGGGTGAGGAGGTCCGCCAATGTTGGGGGCGTCGCGTATGATGGCGATCATCATCAGCATTATCGCGTTGTCCGGCGCCGCCTGCGCAAGCGCAGGGGCAGGCGCAGGCGAGGCGGGTTTCGCCGCCCTCCCCGTGCAGCCCGCACATAGGACCGCGAGCGCTCCTGTTCAAGCGACCGTCTTGGCGAACGCCGCGCTCGCCCTGGCGATCGATATCGAGCAGGCGGACGACGCCGGCGCGTCTCAGCCGCCCATTCTCGCCGCCCGCCCCGCAACCTTGGGCGCGGTGCTGAAGCGCACGACCCCGGCCCAGGAGGCGCTTGCGCTGTCCTTCCAGCCCGCCGCCACGCGCCGCCCCGCCATCGGGCCCTATGCCGGCGCTGGCGCGGCGGAAGGCTTTTCCGCCCGCCAGATTTCCTTGAGCGCGCCGGGAGCGCCGATCGGGCTCGGCGTCGACCTCGCGCTCGCCCACCGCGCGGGCGCCCAGGACGGGCCGGGCGGGCGCTATGAGGCCGCCGGCGCGGAGGTGCGCCTGGGCCAGCGGCTGGAGGGGCTCGCGCCCGAATTCCAGCCGCCCACCTGGGACAAGCCTGCCTGGTACGTCTTCGCCGCCAGCGACGGCACGGCCCTCACCTGGACGCCGGCCTCCGAGCCGGCCGATCCCAACCGCGCGCTGCGCCTGCAAGAGGACCGGGTGGAGATCGGCGATATCGAGGCGGGCTTTTCGGTCCAGGCCGGCAACGTCCAGGCCTCGGTCTCCTATGTGGAGCGCGACGTGGTGACCATGGACAAGATCCGCGCCAGCCGCAGCACCGAACAGACCTTCACCGGCCTCACCGTCACCTGGCGGCGCTGAGCTAGGGGCGAAAGCGCGCCCGCGGCCAAAGCCCGCGGGGCTGTGGGCGATCGCCGGACTGGGCTTAACACTTCCGCAATGTTGCGCTAGCGATGGTGCGTAAGCCGCGGCAGCCGCCTATATATGGTGGCTCCGGCTCGGAGATGATGGCCCATGGCGTTTGGTGATGGCGGCGGAAAAACCCCCGGGCTGCTTGTGCCCTCCCCCGCGTACAAGCCGTTCCGCTACCCTTGGGCGTATGATTTCTGGAAGCGCCAGCAGCAGATCCATTGGATGCCGGAGGAGGTGCCGCTCGGCGAGGACGTCAAGGATTGGGCCTCCACCTTGACCGATCCGGAACGCAATCTGCTCACCCAGATTTTCCGCTTCTTCACCCAGTCCGACGTCGAGGTGAACGACAATTACATGGAGCGCTACGCGCGCGTGTTCAAACCGACCGAGATCAAGATGATGCTCTCGGCCTTTTCCAACATGGAGACGATCCACATCGCGGCCTACGCGCTTTTGTTGGAAACGATCGGCATGCCGGAGACGGAATTCTCCGCCTTCCTCGAATATGACGCGATGCGCGCCAAGCACGATTACATGGGCGCTTTCACGGTAGACAGCGAGGCCGACATCGCCCGCACGCTCGCCATGTTCGGCGCCTTCACCGAAGGCCTGCAGCTGTTCGCCTCCTTCGCCATGCTGATGAACTTCCCGCGCTTCAACAAGATGAAGGGCATGGGCCAGATCGTGACCTGGTCCATCCGCGACGAAAGTCTGCACTGCGAGGGCATGATCAAACTCTACCACGCGTTCCGCAAGGAAACCGGCGCGGTGACCAAAGCCGTGGCCGACGATATCGCCGACATGTGCGCCACCGTCGTCGGCCTCGAGGACAAGTTCATCGACCTCGCCTTCGAGATGGGCCCCGTGCAGGGCATGAACCCGACCGACATCAAAGCCTATATCCGCTACATCGCCGATTGGCGCCTCGGCCAGCTGGAACTGCCCAAGCTCTACGGCATCAAAGAGCACCCCCTGCCCTGGCTGTCCTCAATGCTCAACGGGGTCGAGCACGCGAACTTCTTTGAAGCCCGCGCCACCGAATATTCCAAGGCCGCCACGCGCGGGGAATGGCACGGGACGGGCGGCGTCTGGGCCAGTTTCGACACCCTGCTCGCCAAGCGCGGCGCCGACGCGCTGTAGGCGCGTGTCTTATCGAGATGTTCACCAAAGCCCGTAACCTTGACGCGCTCAGCGGGCAGGAGAGCAGGCATGCAACGCGCCTTGGACGACGCTCCAATTCAGACCAAGTTGCGGATCGGGTTTGGCGCGCTTTCCTGTGTGCTCGTGGGCGTGGCCTTGTTCGGGGCGGACCGCTTGCGCACGTTGAACGCCGCGGCGGCCGAGATGGGCCGATCCTGGCTGCCGGGCGTCGGGGAGTTGGGCCAGATCCAGTATTTCGCAACCCGTTACCGCCTCTATGGCGCGCGTGAAGTGATGACCAAAGACCGCGCCCAACTCGCGCAATTGCAGGTCCAGCAGGCCGCGCTGGACGAGGCGATGGCGGCGTCCCTGGCGCGGTTCGAGGCGCTGCCGCGCACGCCCGAGGAGCGCAAGCTCTACACGGATTTCCGTACCGCCTGGACCAATTATCACGCCGCCCAGGAAGAATTGCTCGCCAATAAGGGCGCGTCCTCGATCGAGGCGCTGGCCGCGGGCTTCAATGGCGAAACACTGGTGAAGTTCAACGCCATGATCAAGGCGATGGGCGCGCTGGTCGAGAGCGAGAACGCGGGCGCGCAGGCGGCCGCCGACTATGCCGAGCGCGCCTATTTCGTGGCGCTTCTCGCTTTGGCGGCCGCGGTGGGCCTCGGCCTTATCCTTGCGGCGGCTGCGGCGATCATGATCACGCGCTCGGTGGCGGCGCCTGCAGGGCGGCTGACGGAAGCGATCCGGCGCATCACCGAGGGCCAGGCCGCGGTTGAAATGCCCGATTGCGCGCGCGCCGACGAGATCGGAACCATCGCCCGCGCGCTGGCGGGGCTGGAGACCCAACGCCGCGAGGCCGACCGGCTCGCCCAAGCCCAGGCGCGCGAACAGCACGAAAAGCGGGCGCGCCAAGAGGAGATCGAGCGGCTGATGGGGAGTTTCCAAAGCGCCTCCTCCGCCGCCATCGAGACGGTGGCCGCCGCCGCCACCCAATTGCAGCACACCGCCCTGTCCATGCAGGCAGAGGCCCAGCAGACCTCCACGCGCGCGCAGGGCGCGGCCGCCGCCTGCGAACAGACCAACGCCAATGTGCAATCGGTGGCCGGCGCTTCGGAAGAAATGGCCGCCTCGATCGCCGAGATCTCGCGCCAGGTGGCGCAATCGGCGCGCGTGGCCTCCGCCGCCGTGCAGGACGCTGCGCGCACGCGAGAAATCGTGCATGGCCTTGCGGGATCGGCGCAATCGATCGGCGAGGTGATCGACCTGATCAACGCGGTGGCGGCCCAGACCAACCTGCTCGCCCTCAACGCGACCATCGAGGCCGCCCGCGCCGGGGAAGCCGGCAAGGGCTTCGCCGTGGTCGCCAGCGAGGTCAAATCCCTCGCCACCCAGACCTCGGGCGCAACGCTTCAGATCCGCCAACAGATCGAGCATGTGCAAGACGCGGTGACCCAGGCGGTCGCAGCGATGGAGGGCGTCAACGCCACGATCAGCGAACTCAGCCAGATTGCAGTGACGATCGCTGGCGCGATCCAGCAGCAGGACGCCGCCAGCCAGCAGATTTCACGCAACGTTCAGCAGGCCGCCGCGGGCTCCCGCGACGTGAACCGCGCCATGGACGATGTGCAGGCTGGGGCCGCCGCCACAGGCTCTGCGGCGAAGGACGTGCTCTCGGCCTCCTCCGACCTCGCCCGGCAGGCCGAGCATCTGCGCGCCGACGTGACCCGCCTCATCACCGACATGGAGGCGGCCTAGACCGTTTCCCGAAAGTGTTACGCGGTCTTCGGACGAGAAACGATTCAGTCCAATCGAGAACCGCTCTAGCCGAAGGGCGTCAGCGGAAGGGCGGCTCGTCGAAGCTGCGCAGCTTGCGCGAGTGGAGCGAGGCCTTGGACTGCATCAGCACCTCGATCGCATCGAGGCTGATCTGCAGGTGCGAGGCGATGGCGCGCTCATAGAAGCGGTTGGCCGCGCCGGGCAGTTTGATCTCGCCGTGCAGCGGCTTGTCGGACACGCACAGGAGCACCCCGTAGGGCACACGCAGACGGAAGCCTTGAGTGGCGATGCAGGCGCTCTCCATATCGACCGCAACCGCGCGCGATTGCGACAAAAGCTGGCGCTCCTGCAGGTAATTCAGCTCCCAATTGCGATCGGCGTAGGAGACGACCGTTCCAGTGCGCAGCACCCGCTTCAGGCTCTCCCCCTCCTCCAGGCGCGCGGCGGCGGCGGCCTGCAGCGCCATCTGCACCTCCGCGATCGCGGGGATCGGGACCATCAAGGGCACGTGGTCGTCGAGGATTTTGTCGCGGCGCAGATAGGCGTGGGCGAGCACGTAATCGCCGATCCGCTGGGTGTGGCGCAGGCCCCCGCAATGGCCCACCATCAGCCAGCAATGGGGGCGCAGCACGGCCAGATGGTCCGTGATCGTCTTGGCGTTGGAGGGCCCCACCCCGATGTTCACGAGCGTGACGCCCTCCTCGCCCGGGCGCACGAGGTGGTAGCCCGGCATCTGGTATTTGCGCCACGGCGCCTCGAGGGCTGCGGTCAGAGGATCGGGCGTTTCACTCGTCACCACCACGCCGCCTGGGCAGGACAAGGCCGTGCCGGGCGGGCCTGCACGCACCTGCGCCACCCCCCAGCGGACGAATTCCTCCACATAGCGCTGGTAATTGGTGAAGAGGATCCAGGGCTGCACGTGCGCCCAGGGCGTGCCGGTATAATGCTGAAGCCGCTTTAGAGAGAAATCCGTGCGCGGGGCGTCGAACAGCGCGAGGTGGCGCGCCCCGTCCGGGCGCAGGATCTGCTCGCCGTCCACCACCGCATCGCCTACGAGCGCGAGCTGGGGATAGGGGAAATGGCGGGCGAGCTCCGAGGGGGGCGCGCTCTCCCCGTCCACGCCGTCCAGCCCGTCGAGCACGAAGGAATAGGGGATCTCGGTCTCGCTGACGCCCACCTCGATCGCGGCGGCGTAATCCCGGTCCAGCATCTCGAGCTGTTCCAGCAGGTAGGGGCGCAGCACCCGGGGCTGGGTGATCGTCACGGCGTAGGCGCCGGGCCAGATCAGCTGCCCGAATGCGCGCGCCACGCGCGGGGCCGGCCCCGTGGGCGCGTGCGTCACGCGCAGCTCGGGGTAGCGGAACAGCGCGCGCTCCTCCGCCGAGGGGGCCGCGCCGGTTTGCAGAAATCGCGTCAGCGCCCCGGTCAGCGCGTCGCTGGCGCGGGCGTGGAGGGTCTCGAGCGCATCAAGCGCCTGGAGGGGAGAGAGCTTCGACATGACGCCGTGAAGCCTGCTTTGGCCCCCGCGTCAATCTTTGGTTCGCGACGGAAGGGCTCAGGAGGCGTCGTAGGGAACCGGATCCACGATCCGCGGACGCCGGAAATCTTCGTGGCTAAGCGTGATCAACGCGTCGCTGACCTCAATCCCGTTGCCGTCGTTCAACGTCCAGCGGCCGAACGGGGACACGTAATCATAGCTGACTTCCGCCCAGACGAGGCTTTGCGTTCCCGCGGTGATCAGCTGTTCCGGGATGAAGCTCGTGACGTCGGCGTTCTTGGCCCAGGCGGTCATGGCGGGATCGCTCGTGTGGCTCCACACGACCTTCGCCTCCCCGGCGTCGCTCAAGTCCAAGCTCGTCACCCGCACTCGCAGGCCCGTGTTCGGGTTGGGGCTCATCAACAGGGGGATCGCGTCGTCCAGATCGGCCAGTTCTTCGGGGGTCACCTTGGTGTCGCGGGCGATCACGTCGGCGAGGCTCGCGGAGAGGTTCTCCACCCGCCGGTCGGCGGAGAGCAATTGCGTGACCTCGAAGGAGCTCATGAAGAGGATCACCATGATCGGCAGGACGAGCGCAAACTCGAGCGCGGCGACGCCGCGCCGGTCGGCCCCGAAGGCCGCGCGCTGGAGGCGCATTGGAGGCGGGCAGGATCGGGCCATCATCAATCGTCGTCGCTGGAATAGGGCTCGTTCCGGAACAAGGCCGTGGAGCCCAGATAATCGACGCCGGTGAACATCGGGGTGATCATGCCGTACCTGTAAAAGGTGCGCACCAGCACCACCTCGCCCGGCGCGCCGGGGCTGAAGGCGGTGTCGTCCTCATCGACCGTACCGTCTTCCTCCGGATCGGGGGCGTTCACCTCGCCGAAATTCTCGAACGAGCGCACATCGAGATAGAGGTCGCTGGCGCAGGTGGCGGCGAGGATGCTTTGCATGCGCGTGCATATCTCGTCGTGCAGATCCTCTGCGCTCGCGCCCTGGATCTGGACCTGGCCGGTGCGAATGTCGCGGGCGGTCTCGGCGGTGGCGAAATCGAGGGTGGTCTGGTGGAGGAAAACCAGGCCGTTTTCGGCGATCGCCATCAAGAGGGCCAGGAAGGCCGGCGCCACCATCGCGAACTCGACCGCCGTCGCGCCGCTGCGGTCGGCGACCAGATCGGCCCGACGCGGGCGGCTGAAACGGATGCGGCGCATGAGCTTGGCTTGATCCCCTGAGGGCGGAGCGTGGCGCCAAAGGGTTTAGAAATCGCCCCACGAGAAGCGTTAATGAATGGCGGGAGCCTAATTGCCGGCGGCGCCGGCGCGCGCGGTGATCTGCTGCTGGATCTGCCCGAAAGCCTTGGGATCATCGGACAGGTCCGGGGTGCTGCGGCACAAGGGGGCGCATTCGTGGCGCACCGTCTCGACGCCTTTGGTGACCATCACCACGCCCCCGCTGACGTCCGGCACCACGCTGACGCGGCTCTCGAACAGCGGCCGCCCGCTCCCGTCCACAACGATCAGATTGGTGGAGCCGTAGGCGCGCCCGGTGACGAACAGGAGCCGGTCGCTCTGTAGCGTGACACCGATAATGGCGGGATTGCCAACCACGACGCCCGCGACCGGGGCGTTCAGGCGCAGCGGCTTTGCCTGGTCCAGCGGCACGCTGAGGCCCGCCGCAGACGCCGCCCCCGACACGCAGAGCGCAACCAGAGCCGCCGCCAGCGCGCCCGCGCGCGTCCGCTTACGTCCAACCGCCCTGCCCATCGCCGGCTCCTTCCGTATCCCACCTCAAATAGAGCGCAGCGGTGAAGGAAAGGTTGAAGCGGGGCGGCTTCAGCCGTAGCGCAGCTTCGCCAGGGCGCCCGCCAAGCCTGCGCCGTAAAGCCCGATCGGTTTCAGGCGCGCTTTCACGCCCTCGAGCCGCATCACGTCGCCGATGCGCGCGTCCAGGAACGCCCAGGTGCGGTGATTGTCCTCGCTCTCATCGGCCAGCCAGAAGGTGAGCGTGGCCGCGAGCACTCCTGCCAGCAGGGCGCGTTTGGAATAGTAATTCTCGTCCGTGGACGGATCGCCCAGCGCGCGCCACAGGCGGTCCGCGGTGCGCCAGTTCCGGCGCGCAGCGCCCGCGAGGTCCCCGGCCAGCACGGTGTGGGCGATCGCGCGCCGCTCCGCCGCCCGGTCCGGGGCCAGCGCCTCCAGCCGCGCGCGTATGCCAAGCGCTACCCGCTGCCGGACCTTCAGGGCCCCGAGATCGGCGCGGGAGAGGCGCGCGCACATGGCCTCGTCCGCCCGGTCGGCCAAGGCGTCGATCAGGTCGGGCGCGCCGCGGGGGGCGGCGAGTTCGGCCTCGCCCGGCGTAAGGCCGGCGGCCTTCGCGGCGGCGCGCACGGTCGCGGAGTTCCAGCCCAGGGTGGGGGCAAGCTCGAGTGCGGCGTCCAGCAGGCGCGCGCGCAGCTTGGCGGCGGGGAAGTCGTGGGGCATCGGCGTTTGTAGCCTTCCGATGGACACCGTTCCAGCCTTTTGCTATGCCCCACCCGCGCGGTTCGGCCCCCGGCGGAACGGCGGCATCATTCTATGCGCCGCCCTCCCGGAGGGCCCGGCCCGGACGGAGGATCGGTCATCGTTCAGATTTTCGTGCGCGATAACAACGTCGATCAGGCGTTGAAGGCGCTGAAGAAGAAGATGCAGCGGGAGGGGACCTTCCGCGAAATGAAGCGCCGCAACCATTACGAAAAGCCTTCCGAAAAGCGTGCGCGCGAATCCGCGGAGGCCGTCCGCCGCGCCCGCAAGCTCGCCCGCAAACGCGCCCAGCGCGAAGGCCTGCTGCCGAAGAAATAGCGGGCCCGCCCGGCCGGCCAGCGCCGCCTGAGCCAGGGCTTAGGGCTTAGGGCTCAGGGGGCTGTGACTGCGGGGGCGGCGATCTTATCCATGAAGGCTGCGAGCTGCAGATCGAGCTCCGTTACCCCGCCTGAATCGTGGGTGGTCAGGGTTACGTCCACGCGGTTGTAGACGTTGAACCATTCGGGGTGGTGGTTGAGCGCCTCGGCCTTCAGCGCCACCCGGGCCATGAAGCCGAAGGCGGCGCTGAAATCGGCGAATTTGAAGCTCTTCTCAATCGCCTCGCGCCCGTCCACGCTGCGCCAGCTCGGAAGGCGCTCCAGCGCGGTCGCTATGGGAAACGTGGCGCGCGCCATGCCCCTCACTCCAGCTTCTGCGGCAGCTCGAGGTCCGGCGCGGGCTCGTGGCCGGTGACGCGGATGCCCTTGCCGAGCTTCGAATTCCACAACCCGTAGGCGAAATACACCACGAACCCGCCGACCAGATAGATCAGGAAAAAAGTCCGCGTCGGCGCGTGCGCCATCAGGGCCATCAGCAGGAACAGGCACATGAGCGCCCCCAGGATGGGCGTCAGCGGGAAGAGCGGGGTGCGGAACGGGCGGGCGAGCTCGGGCCGCGCATAGCGCAGATAGACCACCGTCAAGCACACGATCGCGAACGCGAGCAACGTGCCGACATTGGTGAGATTGGCCAGCGCATCTAGCGACATGAGCCCCGCGAAAGCCGCCGCCGCCACGCCCACGACGATCGTGTTCACCCACGGCGTCTTGAACTTGGAATGCACGGCCGCGAAAATCGGCGGCAACAGCCCGTCGCGCGCCATGGTGTAAAAAATCCGCGTCTGCCCATAGAGCAGCACCAGCATCACCGAGGAGAGCCCGGCGATCGCGCCGAGCTTCACCAGGATCGCAAACCAGGGCAGCCCGATCTGGTTGACCGCCTTGGCGATGGGCGCGGGATCGTTCAGCTCCGTATAGGGCACGATCCCCACCAGCACCGCGCACGTGGCGATATAAAGCACGGTGCAGATCAGCAGCGAGCCGATGATGCCGATCGGCATGTCCCGCGCCGGGTTCTTGGATTCCGCCCCGGCGGTGGAGACGGCTTCGAACCCGATATAGGCGAAAAAGATGGTGGCCGCCCCGGCGATGATGCCGCCGACGCCGAATTGGACGTCGTTCTGGCCCGTGATCACGTCGCCCAGGGCGCGCCAGATCTGGCCGAACATGCTCATGTCCGAACCCGGGGGCGGCGGGGGCGATTGCGGCGGGATCAGCGGGTCCCAATTGGCCGGGTTCACGAAGAAGGCGCCGATGGCGATGAACGCCACCACCACCGCCACCTTAATGAACACGACGACGTTGTTGAATTTCGCCGATTCCTGGACGCCGCGCACCAAGAGCGCCGTCACCGCCCCGACCGCCAGCAGCGCGGGCAGGTTCACCACCCCCACCCCCAGCACCGCGCCGGTGTCATGGTCCTTCACCTCAACCCCGGGCGCCGCGCGGAACGCGGTTGGGATCTCCACCCCGAAATCGTGCAGGAGGCTCGCCACATAGCCCGACCAGCCGACCGCCACCGTCGAGGCGGCGAGCCCGTATTCCAGCAGCAGCAGCAGGCCCATGATCCAGGCGGTCAATTCCCCCATCGAGGCGTAGGAATAGGAATAGGCGGAGCCGGACACGGGAATGGCGGAGGCGAGCTCGGCGTAGCTCAGCGCCACCAGCGCGCACAGCGTGCCGGTGATGACGAAGGAGATCATGATGCCGGGGCCGGCGAAATTGGCCGCGGCGTTGCCTGTCAGCACGAAGATGCCGGTGCCGATGATGCAGCCAATGCCCAGAAGAACGAGGTTCAGCGCGCCGAGCGAGCGGCGGAGCTCGCCCTGCGCATGCTCGGCGTGCATCTGCTCCACGGTTTTGCGCAGGAACAGCCGGCCAAGGCCCCGCCCCCCCGGCGCAGCGCCGACCGGACCGCCGCCTGTGATCTGTACGTCCGCCATGGGTGCTCCCTGAGCCGGTATCGCGGGCGCCGGCCCCGCCTTTCGCCGATCGGACGATAACGTTAGCCCCCGCCGCCGGAACCGGCAAATCGCCAAGCCTCCCCGCGGCCCCCGCGCGCGCCGCCCGCCCGTTTTCTACGCACCCTTATTCCGAGAGCCGGCGGGAGGTCAGAACGCCTGGGGACGCACGGGCAGCGGGCGGTGGATGCCGCATTCGCTCTTGCCCGACCCCGCCCAGCGGCCGGCGCGCGCGTCCGTGCCCTCGCTCGGGGAGGTGCAGGGCCAGCACCCGATCGAGGGATAGCCGTCGGCCACCAGGGGGTGCGGCGGCAGGGCGTGCGCGCGCACATAGGCGTTGATCTCCCGCGGGGTCCAGGCGGCCAGCGGGTTCACCTTGAAATGGATCCCGTCATGCTCGACCACCGGCAGGTGCGCGCGAACCCCGCCATGATGGCGCTTGCGCCCCGAGATCCAGGCGGAAAATCCCTCCAGCGCGCGCGCATTGGGGCGCACCTTGCGCAGGGTGCAGCAGGCGTCCGGGTCGCTGCGCCAGAGATCGCCCTTCGGGTCTTCGGCCGCTCGCTCGCCCTCGTCGGGGGCCACGATCTTCAGGTTCCGCAAGCCGAGTCGCCCGGTCAGCGCCTCCACATAATCGAGCGTCTGGACGAAATGCTTGCCGGTGTCGATGAAGATGACCGGGACCTCGGAATCGACGGCGCAGGCCAGGTGGAGCAGCGCGGCCGATTCCGCCCCGAAGGACGAGACCAGCGCGATCGCGCCAGAAAACTCCTCCCTCATAGCGCGGCGCAGGATTTCGGAGGGCTCAAGCCCCTCCAGCGCGGCCGCGAGCGCGCCGGCGCGGTCCTGGTTGAGGGCGTCTTCCTCGGAGGCCGCCAGGGGCGGGGCGGAAAGGATCATGAAGGGTTCTCCGCGCGCAGGGCGAACGCCGCCGGGCGCGCATCGGCCGCCGGCTGGTAGACGTGGGTGAACGCGCGCGCGGCCTGGGCGAAGGCGGCTTCCGGGTCCTGCGCCTTCAGTTCCAGCGCGTCGAACCCGCAGCGCAGCAGGAAGAACACCATGTCCTGCAGCACGTCTCCCACCGCGCGCACTTCGCCCGCAAAGCGGTATCGCTCGCGCAGCAGGCGGGCGGTGGTGAAACCGCGCCCGTCGCGGAAGGCCGGGAAATTGACCGCCACGAGCGCCAGCAGGGGAAGGTGGTCGGCCACCGCCTCCACCGCCTCGTTGGCCTCGATCCTCACGCCCAGCCGCCCGCCCAGCGGCCGGCGCGCGAGCGCGGGGCCCTCCGCCAGGAGCCTGCGGGTGGAGACGATCACATCGGCGCCGTCCGGGGCGGGTGCGGCGTCGTCCAGCGGCGCCCAAGGGTCGTCCTTCACCACCGCGCCGCCGCGGATCAGGGCGGTGAAATAGGCGTTCGCGCGCGGCGGGGCGGGCTTAACGCGCATGCGCTTCACGACGCATAAAGCGCCTCCTCGAACGGGGCCGCGCCCACGCGCTCGAACGCGGCGATGAAGCGCTCGTTTTCATCCGTACGCAGCGCGAGATAGGCGTCCACGACCCGTTTGATCGCGCCCGGTATGGCGCTGGCGGGAAGGCCCTTGCCGGAAATGCTGGCGAGCCGGGCGTTCTCGTCCGCGCGCCCGCCCAGCAGGATCTGGTAGAATTCCTCGCCCTGCTTATCGACGCCCAGGATCCCGATATGGCCCACATGGTGGTGGCCGCAGGCGTTGATGCAGCCCGAGATCTTGATCTTCAATTCGCCGATATGGGCCTGGGCGTCGAGATCGGCGAACGTCTCTGCGATCGCCTGCGCGACGGGGATGGAACGGGTGTTGGCGAGGTCGCAATAATCGAGGCCCGGGCAGGCGATGATGTCAGACACAAGCCCCGCGTTCGGGGTCGCGAGCCGGTGCGCGTCAAGCCGCGCCCAGACTTCGCGCAGCGCCTCTCGCTCCACGTGCGGCAGCACCAGGTTCTGCTCGTGGGTGACGCGCGCCTCGTCGAACGAGAATTCCCGCGCCAAGGCCGCCACCGCCTCCATCTGGTCCGCGCTCGCATCGCCGGGGGTTTCCCCGATGGCCTTCAGGCTCACCGTCACGCTTGCATAGCCGGTCGCGCGGTGGCGATGGACATTGGCGCGCGCCCAGCGGGCGAAGGCCGCATCCTCCGCCAGCGCCTTCTCAAACACCGCGCTTTGCTCGGGGGCTGACTTGAACGGCGGGGGCGCGAAATAGGCGCGGATGCGCGCGATCTCGGCCTCCGGCAGCGTCAGCGCGCCGTCGCGGATCGCCTCCCATTCCGCCTCCACCTGACGGGCGTATTCCGCCGGACCCAGACTTTGAACGAGGATCTTGATGCGGGCCTTGTAGATGTTGTCGCGCCGGCCGTAGCGATTGTAGACGCGCAGGCACGCTTCCAGATAGCTGAGCAGATGCTCGCCCGGCAGCCCCGTCTTGATCAGGGAGCCGATAAAGGGCGTGCGCCCCATCCCGCCCCCGACAAAGACGTCAAACACCGCCCTGCCCGCGCCGTCGTGCTTCAGGTGCAGGCCGATATCGTGCAGGCGCACGGCCGCCCGGTCCGTCGCGCCGGCGGTGACGGCGATCTTGAACTTGCGCGGCAGGAAGGAGAATTCGGGGTGCAGCGTGCTCCATTGGCGGATGATCTCGCACCAGGGACGGGGGTCTTCGACCTCGTCCTCAGCCGCGCCGGCGAAATGGTCCGAGGTGATGTTGCGGATGCAATTGCCGGAAGTCTGAATGGCGTGCATCTCGACGCTGGCGAGTTCGTCCAGGATGTCGGGCACGTCCTGCAGCTTGGGCCAGTTGAACTGGATGTTCTGGCGCGTCGTGAAGTGGCCGTAACCCTTGTCATAGACGCGCGCGATGTGGGCGAGCTTTTCGAGTTGGCCCGAACTCAGCACCCCGTAGGGGATCGACACGCGCAGCATGTAGGCGTGCAGCTGCAGATAAAGCCCGTTCATCAGCCGCAGCGGCTTGAACTGGTCCTCGCTCAACTCCCCGCGGACGCGCCGGCCCACCTGCTCGCGGAACTGCGCCGCACGCTCGGCCACCAGACTTTGGTCATACGCGTCGTAGCGATACATCAGACCGACTCCGGAACCGGGCTGAGGCCCAGTTCGCGCTCCACCCGGTGCACCCAGGCGCGCACGGCGGGAAACTCGCCCAAGTCGAACCCGCCCTCATGCGCCACGCGCGTATAGGCCACGAGCGCGATATCGGCCAACGTGAACATATCGCCCAGCAGGAATTCCGAACCAAGCAGCGCCAATTCCATGCGGCCCAGCGCCCGCCTGCCCTTCGGGACGAGTTCGGGGTCGATCTCGTCTTCGCTAAGGCCGCGATACGCGAGCAGCGCCCGGCGCACCGCGATGGCGGGCTCATGGGTGTATTGCTCCCAGAACAACCATTCGTACATTTTCGCGCGCAGGTAATCGTCTTCCGGGATGAGGAGCGAACCGGCGATCTCGGCGAGGTGGAGCAGGATGGCGTTGGATTGGGCAAGGATCCGCCCGTCCGGGAACACCGCCACCGGGACCTGGCCCGCCGGGTTGATCGCGAGGAACGCGTCGGTGCGCGTCTCGCCGGCGAACACGTCCGTCTCGCGCCAGGTGACGGCGCGTCCCAGCCGCTCGGCCACCCATTTGCATTTCAGACAATTGCCGCTGCGGCTGTCGCCATAGAGGATGATCGGCATCACGCGTCCCCCGCCTGGCGGCCCAGATCGAGCCGCACGGTAGGCCCGCGCATGCGGATCTCTTCGCGCAGGCGGTGGCGCGCCACCGGGGTCCCGTTCTCCGCGTCGATCAGATAAACCCCCACCACCGTCGTCTCCTCCGTCAGCGCGCGTGCGAGCGCCTCTTCAGCCGCCTGCCCGGCATAGAGCGCGGCCTCGCTCAGATCGTCCGTCCACGCCCCATCCTCGGTGCGGTAGAGGGGGGCGCCGTCGGCGAGGCGCTGGGCGGTGATGAAGACGGTGCGCCCGGCGGCGATACTGGCCATCACGCCGCCGCCTGCTGCTGCTGTTGCGCGGCGCGCCAATAGGCCTCCGCGGCGGGCGCATCCGCGAGCGCGGCGATCTCGCCCACGATGATCAGCGCGGGGCCTTTCGGGTTGAACGCCGCCATGTCCTGCGCCAGCGCTTCCAGGCGCGTCCCCATCAGGCGCTGCTGGGGCCTCGCCCCGTTCTCGACCAGCAAGGCGGGGGTGGACGGGGCGCGCCCGCCCGCCAGGAGCTTGCCCGCCACGTCCCGCGCCGAGGCCGCGCCCATATAGATCACCAGCGTATGATGCGCGCCCGCAAGCGCCGCCCAATCCACGTCCGGCGCGCCGCCGGTTTTGGCGTGGCCGGTGACGAACGTGACCGCCTGGGCGTGATCGCGATGGGTCAGCGGCGCGCCGGCCGCGGCCGCGCACGCGAGCGCCGCGGTGACGCCCGGCACCACTTGCGCCTCGACGCCCGCCGCGCGCAGCGCCGCCAATTCCTCCCCGCCCCGGCCGAAGATGAACGGATCGCCGCCCTTCAGCCGCACCACGCGCCGGCCTGCCTGGGCCGCCTGCACCAGCACCGCATTGATTTCTTCCTGCGGCAGCGCGTGCTTCGCCCGCGCCTTGCCGACATAAAGCCGCTCCGCGTCACGGCGGGCGAGATCGAGAATGCGCGGATCGATCAGGCGGTCATAGACAATCAGGTCCGCATCGCTCAGCACCCGCATGGCCTTCAGCGTCAAAAGCTCGGGATCGCCCGGCCCCGCGCCCACGATGTGCACCATGCCCGCAGGCGCGGCTCCCGCGAGGGAGGCCCCCGCCAACCGCTCGGCCACCGCGAAATCGCCCGCCCGCGCCCGCTCCCCGGCGGGGCCGCGCAGGATCGCCTCCCAGGCCGCGCGGCGGCGCGAAAGGTCCGGGAACGCGGCCCGCACCACAGCGCGCATCGCCTTGGCGAAGTCCGCGAGCGGGCGCACCGAGGGCGGGACGGCGACCTCGATCGCCGCGCGCAGGTCGCGCGCCAGCACGGGCGCAGTCCCCCCGCTGGCCACCGAAACCACGATCGCGCCGCGATCGATGATGGCGGGCACATGAAAATCCGACAGGTCCGGCCGATCGACCACATTCACCGGGACCCGCGCCGCGCGCGCCAGCGCCGCGCCCCGGGCCGCCAAGTCGGGGTCCTCGAACGCGACGAACACGAGCGCACACCCCTCCAGATCCCGCGCCTGAGGCCAAAGCGGGCGGGGGGCGGCCTCGCCGATGGCTTTTTCCGCAAAGACGACGATCTCGGCGGGCGTGGCGGCCAGCAGCGCCAGCTTGCGCGCCGCGAGCACGCCTTCCCCGATCAGGGCGACGCGCCGGCCCGCAAGCGGCCACGAGGCGGGAAAGACTTCCAAGGGGTTCTGCTCCGCCCTGCACATGGCCGCGCCCGCCCGCCGACGCAAGCGATACCTTCTCGCGCAATGGCGCAGGCCCTCTATCCACTGGCGCGCGCGCCGCCCGCGTGCGCCGGCTGGAAGAATTAGCTGGCCTTATCCATCTACAGGGGCCACCAGCCTGATCCGATACTGATGTCCACCGACCGCCTGCCCCCCCTGATCGCACTGCGCGTTTTCGAGGCCGCCGCCCGACGCCTGAGCTTCCGCAAGGCCGCCGAGGAGCTGTTCGTCACCCCCGGCGCGGTAAGCCAGCAGATCCGCCTGCTGGAGGACCATGTGGGCGTGGCGCTGTTCCACCGCGAGGGCCGCCGGGTGAGCCTGACGGAGGCGGGCGCGGCCGCGCTGCCGGCCCTGCGGGCGGGCTTCGCCCAGCTGGGCGAGGCCGCCCGCCTGATGCGCCAACCGCTGCGGCGCTCGCGGGTGACGGTGTCCGTGGCGCCCTCTTTCGCGGCCAAATGGCTCCTGCCGCGGCTCGATCAGTTTTCCCTCGCCCACCCCGATATCGACGTCTGGGTCTCGGCGGACATGGCCCCGGTGGATTTCTCGGTGGCCGACGTCGATATCGCGATCCGTTACGGGCCCGGGCGCTATGAGGGGGTCGCGAGCGAGCGGTTGTTGGAGGAATCGGTGCTGGTGGTGTGCTCGCCGGTGCTGATGGAGGCAGCCCCCATCCGCGCGCCGGGCGACCTCGCCCACCACGCGCTTCTCCACGATATCGGCGCCGAGGCCGATCCCTCCTGCCCGGACTGGTCGATGTGGCTGAAAGCGCATGGCGCAGGCGGCGTCGATGCGGCGCGGGGGCCGCGCTTCAACCAATCCAGCCTCGTTATCGAGGCGGCGGTGGCCGGGCGCGGAGTGGCGCTGGCCAAGCGGGCGATCGCGGAGGCCGATCTCAACGCCGGCCGGCTTGTGGCGCCGCTCGCAGGCTCGTCCGCGCCGACGGCGTTCGCCTATCACCTCGTTTGGCCCCGCACCCGCGACTTCACCCCCGCCCAGCACACCTTCGTGACCTGGCTCCGGGAGGAGGCGCGCCAATTCAGCAGCGGCGGCGCAGGCGCGCGCGACCCCTCCCCGGTGTTCGCCGCCCAAGGCATTTGAGCACCCATTAGCGCCGCTAATGGGTGCGTTTGCCGATATTGGTTTGAACGCCTACCATTTCTATAGTGATTTCACGGCCCGACCGCGGCCGCCCCGGCTACGGCTTTCCAATCGAGCCTCCATGACCGCCAGCGCCTCTCTCCTGCAGCGCGATCCCGCCCCGCAGACCCTGACCGCCCGCCCGATCGCCACCGCCCTCGGCGCCGAGGTGGAGGGCGTGGACCTGGCCCGCCCGCTGACCGCCCCCGAGATCAGCGCCATCCGCGCCCTGCTGCTGGAGCACAAGGTGCTGTTCTTCCGCGACCAGGACATCTCCCACGCCGACCATATCCGCTTCGCCTCGGCGTTCGGCCCCCTCGAGGGCCATCCCGTGACCGACCACGTGCCCGGCCATCCCGAGATCCTGACGATCCGCAACGGCGAATACCAGCACCTGAACGCGTTCACGATCCCCTATATCCGGCCGGTCAACAAATGGCATGCCGACGTGACGTTCCGCCCGGCCCCCTCCATGGCGGGCGTGCTGCGCGCGCGCACCCTGCCGCCGGCGGGCGGGGACACCCTGTTCGCCGACATGGCCGCCGTCTTCGCCGACATCCCGATCTTCCTGCGCAACCGGCTGGAGAGCCTCACGGCCACCCACGACATCCTCAAAAGCTATGGCTGGAAGCTCGATGACGCCGAAAAGGCCGCGCTTTCCGCCAAGCACCCGCCGCAATCGCACCCGGTGGTGCGCGTCCATCCCGAGACCGGGGAGAAGGCGCTCTACGTCAATCACGGCTTCACCACCAAGATCGACGGCCTCGACCAGCACGAGAGCGACGAACTCCTCGCCTCCCTGTTCGATCGCGTGAAGAGCCCGGAATACCAGGTGCGCTTCCAATGGAGCGCGAACGCGATCGTGTTCTGGGACAATCGCGCGACCCAGCATTATCCGGTGGCGGATTATTTCCCGGCCGAGCGTGTGGTCGAGCGGGTCACCATCGCGGGGGACGTGCCCGTGGGGCCGGCCTAAGCCGGTGCGCTGGCGCTGGCGTTGGAAGACGATACGAACGCTCTATCTCGTGCGCTATCTCTGCCTTCTGGTCAGCGGAGCGACGCCTTTGGCGTGAGGGGGCGGGGCGTTGGGGCTGGCGGCGCTCAGTGCGTCTGGGTGATCCAGCCCCCGCCCAGCACGCGCGAGGGCTCGCGCGCGTCATAGAGCACCGCCGCCTGGCCGGGGGCCACCCCCTCCTCCGGCGCATCGAAGACGACGCCCCAGCCCGCGGCGGTGGTGAGCCGGCCCGGGACCGGGGGGCGGGTGGAGCGCACGCGCGCCAGCACGGGGCGCCCCTCGAAGGCCGCTTCCGCCGCGGCGCGCTCGCCCAGCCAATTGACGCCGCGCAGCATCGCCTTGCCCACCAGCAGCGCTTCGCGCGGGCCCACGATCACCCGCCGCGCCGGGGCGTCGAGCTTGATCACGAACAACGGCTCTCCGGAGGAGACGCCGAGCCCCCGCCGCTGGCCCACCGTGTAGTGGACCACCCCCTGGTGGGCGCCCAGCACGCGCCCGTCCACATGCACGATCTCGCCTGGCTCCGCCGCACCCGGCCGAAGCTTCTCCACCACCGCCGTATAGCGCCCGCTCGGCACGAAGCAGATGTCCTGGCTGTCCGGCTTGGCGGCGATGTCCAGGCCGAACTCGGCGGCCAGCGCGCGCACCTGCGGCTTGTGCAAGCCGCCCAAGGGGAAGCGCAGGAAATCAAGTTGGGCGCGGGTGGTGGCGAACAGGAAATAGGATTGGTCCCGCTCGGGATCGCGCGCGCGGTGCAGCTCGGCGCCGTCCGGCCCCTCGGCGCGGCGCACATAATGGCCGGTGGCCATCGCATCGGCGCCCAGATCGCGCGCCAGCGCCATCAGATCTGTAAACTTCACGGTCTGGTTGCAGGTCACGCACGGGATCGGCGTCTCCCCGGCCAAATAAGCGGAGGCGAAATCCTGCATCACCGCCTCGCGGAAGCGGCTTTCGTAATCGAGCACGTAATGGGGGATGCCCAGCAGCGCCGCGGTCCGGCGGGCGTCGCGGATATCCTGGCCCGCGCAGCACGCGCCGGGCTTGTTCACCGCCGCGCCGTGATCATAGAGCTGCAGCGTAAGCCCCACGACGTCATAGCCTTCCCGCTTCAGCAGCGCCGCCGTGACCGCGCTGTCGACGCCGCCAGACATGGCCGCCACCACCCGGGTCCGCCCCGGCGGTTTGGGCAGGCCCAGGGAATTCAGTCCGTGGACGGAGGGGTGGGGATACGCCTGCGCTTCGATCATGGCCGGTCCTCGCGGGGTCAAGGCCCGCAACAACACGCCAGCGCATATCAAAGATAGTCGAGCAGGGAAACCCGGGACACCTGGGAGAACACCTCAGCGGCGGCCCGATATTGCGTCTGCCGGGCCGATAATTGCATCGCGACCTCGCCAAGATCGGCGTCGGCCAGTTCGCCCAGGAGGTCGGTGAGCGCGTCCGATTGCTGCTGCAGGCGCGTCTGGGCCGCTGCGGTCTGAGTTTGCGCCATGCCGTTGCGCCCTTGGCCCAGCAGCAGCCGCTCGCGCGCATCCCCCAGATCGTCGGCGAGCGCGGTGAGATCGGTGCGTTGCTGGTCGGTCAAGTCCCCCGGCAAGGTCCCGCCGTTATTGTCCAGCAGGATCTGCAGGCTGCGCATCGCCTCGAACAAGCCGCGCGAGAGATCGGAGGCGCGCTCGGCCACCGCGAAGGCGCCCTCGCCCAGATCGATCGTCTTTTCGCGGGCCGCCTCGTCATAGATATCGTCCACACTGGTGACGGCCGCCAGGGCCGCCAGGCTTTCAACCTGGATCGGGCGGGCGTCCACGCGCTCGCCCGCGAACAGGGCCTCCTCCTCGAACCGGGTGTTGAGCGCGGTGCGCGCGCTGTCGAACGCGCGCTGCAGGAAGTCGCCGAGATGGGGGCCGCCATTGTCGCCCAGCGCCTTCAGCACGCCCAGGCGCAGATCCTCCGCCGCATCGGCGGCCTGGCCCAGGGCGACGTCGGTGGTTTCGAGGCGCCCGCGCAGCGCGCCGGCGGCGGCGATGCGGCTCTCGGTTTGCGCGATCAGCCCGCGCGCGCTGATCACCCGTCCCCCGGCCGCGCCATAGCCCTTCAGATCGTCGTGGGCGTAGCCCGAGCCCGTCTGACGCTGCAAATCGCCCAATTCGTTCTGCATGCGCTTCAGGTCGGCGCTGGCCTGGCTTGGCGCATAGGCGCTGGAGACGGCGCTGATGGTCATGGGGGTCTCTCGATCAGGTCAGCCCGAGGAGGGTGTCGAACATTTCCTGCCCCGCCAGGATCAGCCGCGAGGCGGCGGCGTAGGATTGCTGGTATTGCGTCATCTTCACCAATTCGTCGTCGAGGCTGACGCCCTCCCCGCCCGCGCGGCGGTCGGCGGCGGCTTTGTACAGCGATTCCGCGCTGGTCTTGGCGCGATCGGCCTCTGCGGCGCGCCGGCCCGCCTCTCCCCCGAGACGCGCCGCGTAGGCCGAGAGCGTCGTGGATTGCGCCACGAGCGCACCTGCGGCGGGAAAGTTAGAGCTTCGGTCGCGCGCCGCCGCCAGCGCCTCGCCGCCGCGATTGTCGCCCGCTTCGAGCACCCGCTCCCCCACCGCGAGGCTCAGATCCGGCCGCGCGAGCCCCAAGAGCGCGGGGTTGGCGGCGATCGCGCGGTTCAGGCCGATCTCGCGGGCCCGCCCGCCGGCGGCGTTGAAATCGAGCCCGAATAGCCCCGACATCGAAAGCCCCGTCCCGCCCCGGGCGGTCGTGTCGGACGCGATCTCCACCGTGTAGCCCGCGCTGCTGGCGGCGAGGCGGCCTTGCGAGTCGAGGGCGAAGCTGGCGTAGCCGCTCAAGCCCGAACCGCTGGCGTTCAGCGCGTCGATCATGTCCTGCCAGGTCGAGCCCGTGACGTTCACGTCGCGCTCGAGCACGGTGCGGCCGTCGCCGTCGCGCACCCGCAGGCCGATCGCCCCGCCCGCCGCGAGGCCGTGCGCCTCGTCCGCGTCCAGCCCGGTTTCGAAGAAGATCGGCTGGTCGCGCGTGATCAGATCGTTCAGCCCGAAAAAGTGCGCAAAGCCCCGCCCGCCGCGGTCGGAAGGGTCGCCGCCGTCCTGCTGCAGCACCACCCCGTTCCCGCCCTGCCCGGAGAGGGTCAGCACCCCGTCGGCGAAGCTCGCATCGCCCACCCCGTCGAGCGCCGCGTCGAGGCCCGCCGCGAAGCTCGCCACGCTCGCATTGGCGCCGCCGAAGGAGACCGCTGCCGCGCCGTCCACGCTATAGGTCCCGGCGTCGAAATCGAGCTCCACCCGTCGCGCCAGCGCGCCGTCCGCGCCGGTGATCGCAACGACGGCGGAACCCGTGAAGCCCACGCGGTCGGCGTCGAGCAGGCCGGTCTGGCGCCCTTCGAGGCGCGTGCGCGCGGGAATGGCGGTGGATTGGGAATGGGCCGCGTTCAGCGCGTCCGCGCCCGCCCCCGCAAGCGCGCCGAGCGCTTCGGAGAGTTCGCGCAGATCCCCGTCGCGGGTTTGCGCGAGCCCCTGGATCGAGCCGCCGCGGATCTGGCCGCGAAGCGACAATGTCCCGCCATTGCGATCGATCAGCTGCACCCCTTCGCTCGGCGTGTCGGGCGTTGCGGGCAGCGTGTAAGAGAGCGTCGCCGCAGTGTCGCCCACGAGCAGCGCGCCGGCGGCGGTGCGCACCTCAACGCCTGCGATGGCGCGCTTTGAAGTCTTGATGTCGAGATAGTTTGAAAGCGCGTCGATCGCCTGCGCCTGGGCGTTTTCCGCGGAGGTGACATCTCCCCCCGTGGCGGCGGTGCGGGTGATCTGGTCGTTCAGATCGGCGATCTTGACGAGCAGCGCGCTCGCCTCTTTCGTCTCCGCGACCAGCCGCTCGTCGGCCTCCTGGCGCAGCGCCGTCAGCTCCGCGCCGGCCGCGCTCAGCCTGTTCAGCAGGTCTTGGACCGCTGCAAGCGCGCCAGACCGCAGCAGCGTGTTGGCCGGCTCGCGCGCGAGCGCCGTGAAAGCGGTGAACATCTCGTCCAGCGCATTGAACAGCACGCCCTTCTGGTTCGGATCGCCGAGTGCGGCCTGCGCGCGGTCGAGGAGATCGGCGCGGGCGCCGGCTTGGCCCTTGTCCGCCGCGGAAGTCAGGGTCGCGGCGGTGAGGAATTGGTCGGCGGCGCGGCGCAGCGTCTCCACCTCCACCCCGCCCGGCCCCCCGGGCGCGCTGCTGGCGCTTTGATCGGCGATGGCGCGCGCATAGCCCGGGGTGTTGACGTTGGTGACGTTCTGCGAGACCGCGTGCAGGCCCTTCTGCGCCGCACTCAGGCCCGATTGCGCATTGTTGAAGATCGCGTTCAGCGCCATGGCGTACGTCCTGATTGGGCAAAAAGCGCCGCAGCCCCTGCCGATTTTGCCGCCCCTTTCGCCGCGCGCCAGCGCAGAGCGGGCCTTGTCCGACGCTTGGAAGTGTATGGCGACACTTGCTTTTCTCCCTGCGTCTCGGGCCCCGCTGCGATCGGCGCCCGAGGCGGCTCCCCGGGACATCGCAAGGCTGGGGCCAACCGGCGGTGCGCGCGTGCGCCCGGCAGAACCTGCCAGGGCGCTCGGCGCAATCTGCCGGCGAAGGCGTGGCGCCATCCCGCCGTGACCGGGGCAGCTGTTTGATTGCGTTCTTGTTTTTAGTCGCCGTCGCGGTGGCGTGAGCCTTGCTGCCCGATTGCTCGCGTCCACCAGGGGAGCGGCGGGGTACATGGCGATCGGTTTGGAGAATGCGATCCTTGCGGACGCGCGCGCCGCAGCGGCCGGCCCCCGCAACGCGTCGGACGCCTCGCGGCGGGAGGATGCGGCCGCGTTCGATCGCCTGCTCGCACAGACACAGCCCAAGTCAGCACAGCCGCCCCGCGCCGCCGCAAACGGCGCCGCTGACGCACAGGCCTCCAACGCAACCGCTTCTGACAAACAGGGGGTCAACACAGGCGAGGGATCGGTGCGGAAACAAGCCCTCAACGCAAGCCCCGCGCCGAAAAAGCTGAGCCTCGCTGCCGCAGACGTCCCGCCGCCCGCCGAGACTGCGAACCAAGTCAAACCCGCGCCTGTCGCCGCGGAACGGATCGCGAAGGCAGCACCTGCTGCGGCGATGGAAAAGACATCCGCGCCCGTCCGTTACGCCGAAGTCCTTGGCGAGCCCATCGCCGCAGCCATGACGCCGCTCCGCAAAGTTGCGCCCCCCGCGTCCACCCCGCTGACGGCCGCCCCCGTTAAGCCCGGCGCGGCGGGCGCGGCGCCGCCCGATACGGTTTCTACGAAAGCCCCGTCAGGCGGGCCGCAGGCCGCCGCCCCAGCGCCTCTGGCCCAGCCCGCGCTCCCGAAAGGGGCAGCCCCCCCGGCCGCACCCGAAAGCGCCATGGCGGCTTTCCCGCCCCAAAGCGGCGCGGGCGAGGCGATGGCCGGGCGCCCGACAAACGCCAACTCGCTCGGCGTCGCAGCGCCCCGACGCGCAGCGGCGGGCGGGGACCAGACGCCCTCGCCGCGCCGGACGGGCGCGGGATCTGCGAGCGCGCCCGGCGCAGGAAACGCCGCGGCGAAGCCCGCTTCGGGGCAAAACCTTCGAGGCGCATCCGCAGCGTCCGCCCCGGCGCAGAGCGCGGCCGCCTCGCCGGCGGCGTCGCCGCCGCTGACTTGGGAAAGCCCGATGGCGGAGGGGCAGACCTTAAGCAGTCAGACTTTGGTTGGGCCTAGCGGAAGCAGCCAGACTCAGACTTTCAGCGGGCAAGCTGGCATGTTCGGCCTTCCCGCAGCAGGCGCATCCCCCCCCGGCGCGGGGTCCCCGCCAGGCGCGCCGGCCCAGGCGGGCGCGGCGTCGCGTATTCCCCTCACCGCGCCTGCGCTGGCGCACCAGATCGCCAAATCCTTCGAGGGCGGGGAGACGCGGATGGAGATCCGGCTCGATCCCGCCGAACTCGGCAAGATCGAAGTGCGCCTGGAGATCGCGGCCGACAACAGCGTCAGCGCCGTGGTCAGCGCCGAGACCCCCGAAACGCTCCAGGAATTGACCCGCCACGCGCGCGATCTCGAAGAGGCGCTCAACGCCGCGGGGCTGAACGTCGACGCCGGCGGGCTCTCGTTTCAGATGTCGGAGCGCGAGGCCGGCGAAGACCGCTCCGTAAACAGACGGGATGGAGACGTCTCGCTAAGCGCGCCCGCTCCGGACGCCGCCGCCGCGCCTGCGCCCCGGCCGTTCGGCCTCGAACGCTGGGACGGGGCACGCGTGGACCTTTGGGCTTGAGGATCAACACATGACGGACTTATCGACGCTCGCAGCCCTTGCGCCTTCGCCGAAGGCCGCCCCCCCGCCCGCGGCGAGCGCGCCGGCCGGCGTTGGCGAACCCGCGCCCAAGAACGCCCGCTCCACGTTGTCGGAGAACTTCGACACGTTTCTGACTTTGCTCACCGCCCAGCTGGACAATCAGGACCCGCTCGACCCGGTCGATTCGGGCGAATTCACCCAGCAGCTCGTGCAATATTCCCAGGTCGAACAACAGATCGCCACCAACGAGAAGCTCGACGGGCTCACGGACAAGATCACCACCCAGGCCCACAACGCCTCCTCGGGCGCAATGCTCTCCCTGCTCGGGCGGGCGGCGGAGTTTGACAGCGATTCCGTCAAGCTGCGCGGCGGACAGGCCAATTGGACCTATTATCTGAACGCCGGGACCGCGCGCACGACGCTGTCGGTGCTCGACGGGGCTGGCAAGGTCGTTTACGCGGCGCCAGGCGCGATCGGCGCCGGCAAGCATAATTTCGCATGGGACGGCCTCGACCAGGACGGCGGCGCGCTGCCGGAGGGCCTCTACCGCCTTGTCGTCACCGCCGAGGACGCCACGGGACAAGCCAGCAAGGGCGTGGTCACCGTCGAGGAGCGCATTAGCGGGGTTGAGATGTCCGGAGACGGAACAAACGTCATGACCCCCTCCGCCGCGCGGACCTTCGATTCCATCATCCGCATCAACGAAGCCGCCCCGACTTAAAGCGACAAACAGGAGGAGCCCCAGATGAGCATCTATTCTGCGCTGCGCGCGGGCGTTACCGGCCTCAACGCCAATTCGAGCGCCATCGCCGTGATCTCGGACAATATCGCCAATCTCAACACCGTGGCCTACAAGCGCGGGCAGAGCGATTTCGCCGATCTCGTCAATGTCAGCGCCAATACGTCGAGCTACAGCGCCGGGGGCGTGCTCGCCTCCACGCGCCGCTACGTGGATCTGCAGGGCTCGATCGACCGCACCACCTCCGCCACGGATCTCGCGATCGC
The DNA here is from genome assembly GCA_031398975.1 of Alphaproteobacteria bacterium. GTDB lineage: Bacteria > Pseudomonadota > Alphaproteobacteria > Caulobacterales > Aquidulcibacteraceae > JAKFWI01. Next base: position 46,429 of record JANNOI010000028.1, read on the forward strand.
GGGTGACGGCTTCTTTATCGTCACCGACCAGCCCGATTCCGGCGAAGGCGCGGGCGGGGGGCTGTTCACCCGGGCGGGCTCGTTCTCGCTGGACGCCGATGGCCGCCTCGTCAATGCGCAAGGCTATTTCCTGCTCGGCGCGCCGCTCTCCAACGATGACACCAACGTCACCCCCTCCAGCCTCGCTTCGCTGCAGGCGATCGATCTCTCCAATGTCGGGGCGGTCGCGGAGGCCTCCACGCAAGCCTCGGTCAACGCCAATCTGGACAGCCGCGAAGAGATCTATAGCGGCGCCACCGCCTACGCCGCCGGCGCCATGGCGGGCTATCCGAGCGCGGCCAACTCGATCGCCCCTCAGGTCGAGCGCTCGATCGAGATCTATGACAGCCTGGGCACCGCGCGCACGCTGACTTTGGGCTTCCTCAAGACCGGGACCAACACCTGGGCGGCGGAAATCTATATGCGCCCGGCCTCGGATGTGGGCGGGGACGGCCTCGTGGCGTCGGGCACGATCAACTTCTCCACCAGCGGGGTAGTGACCGGGGTGTCCGCGGGCCTTGAGAATTTCACCATCACCTACGACGCCGCGGTCGGCGCCGCCGATCAGACCATCGCGCTCGATCTGTCGACCGCGCTCACCCAGTACGCGACCCCCTCGGCGCTCAATTCCGCCACCGTCAACGGCGCCCCTCCGGGGGATTTGGAGGGGGTGCAAGTCAGCGAGGACGGGGTCCTCACGGCCCAGTTCACCAACGGACGCAGCGAGGAATTGTACCTGATCCCGGTGGCGACGTTCCTCAATCCCAACGGCCTGACTCAGGCCGGCGGGGGCGCCTACCGGGTGTCGCTCGACTCGGGCGGCTTCACGCTCAACTCCCCGGGCTCGGGCGCCTCCGGCACGATCGCGGCCAACGCGCTCGAAGCGTCCAATGTCGATCTCGGCACCGAATTCACCAGCCTGATCACGACCCAGCGCGCCTATTCCGCCTCTTCCAAGATCATCACCACGGCGGATGAGATGCTGGAAGAGCTGATCCGGATCAAGCGGTGATACTCCAAGTGAATACTAGCGAATACTAGCCGCCCTCCAACCGTCCTGAAATGAAACACAGTGCTAACCCATGTTAACCGCAGCCTTTAGCAGAGTTTTCAATCCTCGCTGTTATTTCTCTCCTCAACAACAAGGAGAGGCGCGATGCAAAAGCAACGTCGCACCGAGGGTGTGGTGATGGGGCCCGACGGGAATCCCCTGACGCTGGACGATCTGCCCCCCGCGAACACGACCCGCTGGGTCATTCGCCGCAAGGCGGAGGTCGTGGTGGCGGTCCGCGGGGGCCTTTTGAGCCTGGAAGAGGCGTGCAAGCGCTATAGCCTCACGCTGGAGGAATTCGAAGCCTGGCGCGCGGCCATCGAGCGACACGGCCTGCCCGGCCTGCGCACCACGCGCATCCAGCATTACCGAGAGCACGCCGAGGCCTGAAGCCTCGCGCGCGCGTCTCTTAGGGCCGCCGCCCCGCCGCGCAGCCGCCGGACAAGGCGGGCGCGGCGGCATCGGCTGCGCCATTAACCTTCCTTTCACCCCCGCTGGGCAATTTCTGCCCATCGGCGCGGTCGCAGCGGGCGCGCCGGCCTTCGGGCTTGGCGGGCGGGCTTGCTATCGTGAACGATCTGACGGGCGCTTTCTTCAAACTTGGTCCCGCGCGCGTGTTCGCCGCGCTCGGCGTGCTTGCGGTGGTGGCGGCGCTCTTCTTCACCATCGTGTTCCGGATGGGGGGCGAGGAAAAGGCGCTCCTGTTCGCAGACGTGGACATGAAGGACGCCGGGGCGATCACGGCCAAACTCGAGCAGGCCGACATCGCGTATGAATTGCGCGGCGACGGCGGCGCGATCTACGTCCCCCGCTCCAAAGTGCTCAGTGCACGCATGATGCTGTCGGCCGACGGGCTGCCTTCCCGCGGCTCGGTGGGCTACGAATTGTTCGACAAGCCCGACGCCCTGGGCGCCACTCAATTCATGCAGAATATCAACCGGTTGCGCGCGCTCGAAGGCGAGCTGGCCCGCTCGATCGCCTCCCTCGACGGGGTCGAGAGCGCGCGCGTGCACCTGGTGCTGCCGGAGCGGCAATTGTTCCAGCGCGAGGCCGAGCAGCCATCGGCGTCTATCGTGTTGAAGGTGGTGCGCGACGCGCCCTCGAGCGGGGAGGTGCGCGCGATCCGCAATCTCGTGGCGAGCGCCACGCCCGGACTCTCGGCCGACAAAGTCACGATCCTCGACGATAGCGGACGCCTGCTCGCGGCCGCCGAGGCGGAGGGCGCGGAAGGATCGGGCGAAGCGATGGACGAGCGCCAGGCCCAGATCGAGGACCGCATCCGCAAGGTGGTGCAAAATATCGTCGAGGGCGTTGTCGGGCCCGGGGCCGCGCGCGTGCAGGTGTCGGCGGAGCTCGATCTGAACCGCGTCGAGCAACAGCAGGAGATTTACGATCCCGAGGGGCGCGTCGTGCGGTCCACCCAGAGCGTGGAGGATGTTTCGAGTTCGGAGGATCGCGAGGCGCGCTCGGGGGTGTCTGCCGCCAACAACCTGCCTGACGGCGCGCCCAGGACCGAGACCGGCCCGGACTCCCGCGACAGCGCCAACCGCACGGAAGAGACCGTCAATTACGAGATCTCCAAGACCACGCGCCGCGAGATCATCGAGGGCGGGCGCATCCGCAAATTGTCGGTCGCGGTGGCCGTGGACGGGGTGGTGACCCCCGGCGCGAACGGGGCCGAACCTTCCTACGCCCCGCGCTCGAGCGAGGAGATGCGGACTTTGACCGCGCTGGTGCGCTCCGCGGTAGGCTATGACGAGGCGCGCGGGGACAAGGTCGAGGTCGTCAACGCCCGCTTCGCGCGCGCCCCGGTCGCGGGCGTGGAGGCCAAGAAGCCGGGGCTGCTTGCGTTTCGCGACGGCGACGTGATGCGGGGGGCCGAGATCGGCGCAGCCTTCATCGCAGCGCTCGCGCTGATCATCTTTGTGCTTCGCCCGCTGGTGTCGGGTCTGATCGGGGGGGGCAAACAAGCGGCCGGGACCGGCGAGCCGGCCGGCGGGCTTGCGCTTGCATCCGCGGCGGCGGGCGCCCCGGCCGCGTCGGGCTTGCCGCTCTTGTCGGGCGCGACGCCGGAATCTGTGATCGACGTGGCGCGGATTCACGGCCAGGTCAAAGCAAGTTCGGTCAAGAAGGTCGCCGAAGTGGTGGAGCAGCATCCCGAGGAATCGGTCTCCATCCTGCGCAACTGGCTGAACGAGGCGCTGTGAGGCAATGGCGGCTGCGCCCAGCAAACGCGAACAGAAGACGATCGAGTCCGCCGACGAATTGAGCGGGCCGGAGAAGGCCGCCGTGATCCTCCTGTCGCTCGGGGAGGAGGCGCAAAAGATCTGGGCCCTGCTCGACGATGACGAGATCAAGGAGATTTCCCAGGCAATGTCGACGCTGGGCGTCGTCAATGCGCCGGTGGTGGAAAGTCTGATTATCGACTTCGTGCAGAAGCTGTCGAGTTCGGGCACGCTCGTGGGCTCCTTCGACGCAACCCAGCGCCTGCTCGCGAGTTTCTTGTCCGAGGACAAAGTCAACGCCCTGATGGACGAGATCCGCGGTCCCGCGGGTCGCACGATGTGGGACAAGCTCGGCAATGTGAACGAGGCCGTGCTCGCGAATTACCTGAAGAACGAATATCCCCAGACCGTGGCGGTGGTGCTCTCGAAGCTGCGCGCCGAGCATGCCTCGCGCGTGCTCGCCAACCTGCCGGAGGAATTCGCGATCGAGTGCGTGACGCGGATGCTGCGCATGGAGCCCGTGCAGCGCGAAATCCTGGACAAGATTGAGGAGACGCTGCGCAACGAGTTCATGTCCAACCTCTCCCACACCTCACGGCGCGACAGCCACGAGATGATGGCCGACATCTTCAACAGCTTCGATCGCCAGACGGAGAGCCGTTTCCTCGCCGCGCTCGAGGAGAAGAACCGCGATTCCGCCGACCGGATCCGGACGCTGATGTTTGTATTCGAGGATCTGAAGAAGCTGGACCCCGGCGGGGTACAGACTTTGCTGCGCGCCGCGCCGAAGGAACTTTTGCCGCTGGCGCTCAAGGGGGCCTCCGACGATCTGCGCCAATTGTTCTTCTCCAACATGTCCGAGCGCGCGGGCAAACTCCTGAAGGACGAGATGGCGACCATGGGGCCGGTGCGGCTCAAGGACGTGGACGCCGCCCAAGCGCAATTGGTGCTGACCGCGAAGGAACTCGCCGCCAAGGGCGAAATCCTGCTCGCCGAAAACGGCGCCGCCGACGAATTGATCTATTGAGGACGCCCGCCTTGAACGCCATCCGCAAATTCAACTTCGAAACGGTGTTCGCGCCCGACGGCGCCATCGTGCGCGACGGCTCTGGCTTTCGCACCCAGTTTGACGCCGAAGAGGTCGCGGCCGAACGGGCAAGCGCCTTCGCCGAGGGGGAGCGATCGGAACTGGCGCGCGCGGAGAAGGCGGCCGCGGACGCGCTCGTCACGCTGGCGCAGCAGATGAAGCAGCTTCTCGCCGCGCTCGGCGCGGAGAGCCGCCAACTGAAGCAGGAAGGCATGGCGGTGGCGCTGGCCGCTGCCCGGCTTGTGGCGGACTCAGCGCTCGATGCGTTCGGCGCGGCGCGCGTGGAGGCCGCCGTCGGCGACGCGATGGAGACTTTGAGGGACAATCCGCGGCTTTCCGTGCGGGTCCACCCAAGTCTGATCGAGGCGTTGCGGCCGCGCCTGGTAGAGGCGGCCGCCGCCCACGGCTATGGCGGCGCCCTCCTCGTGCGCGCCGACCCACAGGTGCGGGGCGGCGATGTGCGCCTGGAGTGGGCGGACGGGGCGATCGTGCACGACCGGCAGGAGGCGTTCGCCCGCGTCGAGGCCGCCATCGCCCACCACCTTCGCGAACAGGCTTCGCCCGAGGAGGCCCGCCCATGAGCACCGATCCCCGCGACGATCTTCAATTGGAGGAACTTAGCCCCGACGCGTCCGTCCCTCCCGCCATGGAAGAGGATTTCGTCAAGACCGCCGCGGACCTCGCGCCGGTGTTTGACGTGCCGGTCCATATCCAGGCCGTGCTCGGCAAGACGAGCCTCGATGTCTCGCAATTGCTGCGCCTTAACCGCGGCTCGATCCTCGAGCTCGACCGCAAAGTCGGCGAGGCGATCGACATCTATGTCAATAACCGCCTCGTAGCGCGGGGCGAAGTGGTGGTGGTGGACGATCGCCTCGGGGTGACGATGACGGAGATCATCAAGGACGGAGACGGCGCCGGATGAGCCGCGCCGGGATGGAAGGAGGGCGCTGATGCGCATCATGATCGTGGGCCCGCTGAACGGGCAGATCGCGGCCGCCACCAAAATCGCGCTCGATCGCGGGGCCAAGGTGGTGCAGGTCGATACGGTGGTGCAGGCCACCGCGGCGCTGCGCGCGGGCAAGGGCGCGGACCTTCTGATGGTCGATGTCGCGCTTGACATCGCCGCGCTGATCGCCGCCAACGAGGCTGAGCGCATCCGCGTGCCGGTGGTGGCGTGCGGGGTGAGCGCAGACCCTGGCGTGGCGGCCGCCGCCATCCGCGCAGGCGCGAAGGAATTCATTCCCCTTCCTCCGGAACCGGAATTGATCGCCGCCGTGCTCGCCGCCGTGTGCGACGACGAGCGCCCGATGATCGCCGACGATCCCGCCATGCGCCAAGTCTGTGCGCTGGCGGACCAGATCGCCCCCTCCGACGCCTCGATTCTGATCACCGGCGAGAGCGGCGTCGGCAAGGAGGTCATGGCGCGCTACGTGCACAGACGATCCAAGCGCGCCGAGGCCCCGTTCGTCGCCGTCAATTGCGCCGCGATCCCCGACAATCTCCTCGAAAGCGAGTTGTTTGGCCATGAAAAGGGCGCGTTCACCGGCGCGCTCGCCCGGCGCATCGGCAAGTTCGAGGAGGCCGACGGCGGCACCCTGCTGCTGGACGAAATCTCGGAGATGGACGCGCGCCTGCAGGCTAAGTTGCTACGCGCCATCCAGGAACGCTGCATCGACCGCGTGGGCGGCGCAAAGCCCGTGCCTGTAGACATCCGCATCATCGCGACCTCCAATCGCGATTTGGGCGAGGCGGTGCGCGAGGGGGTTTTCCGTCAAGACTTGCTCTATCGCCTGAACGTGGTGAACCTCGCCATCCCCCCGCTGCGCGAGCGGCGCAAGGACATCGCAGCGCTGGCGCGCTTCTTCATCGAGAAATATGCGCGCGCGAACGGGCGCCCGGTCAAGGCGCTTTCGCCTGCGGGGCTGGAGCAGGTGTTGAGCCATCGCTGGCTTGGCAATGTGCGCGAACTCGAGAACGCCATGCACCGCGCGGTGCTGTTGTCGAGCGAGGCCGAGATCGGCCCCGAGGCGATCCGCATGCCCGACGGCGCGCCCACCGGCGCAGGCGTGGATGAGACCACCCGCTATGCGGTGGAGGCCGCGGCGGCGGCGCGCAACCTGGTGGGCCAGACGGTGGCGGCGGTGGAGCAGGACCTGATCCTGCAGACTTTGGCCCATTGCCTGGGCAACCGCACCCACGCCGCGCACATCCTGGGGATATCCATCCGCACGCTGCGCAACAAGCTGAAGCAATATTCCGACGAAGGCCTGGACGTGACCCCGCCCGCCATCGGCGTCGCCGCCTGATCCTGACTTCGAAACGAGACCGACATGGCTGACACCGCCCTCGCGCCGCGCCCCGCTATTGACTTCGCCGCCATCCGCAACGCGCTGCTGCGCGGGGATGTGGCGCTGGCCGCCTTGGTTTTGGGGGTGCTGGCGATCCTGCTGACGCCGGTGCCGGCGTGGGCGCTCGACTTCCTGCTCGCCTTGTCGGTGACGATATCGATCCTGGTGCTGTTGACGGCCTTGTTCATCAAGCGCCCGCTCGAGTTCACGGCCTTCCCGACCGTGCTCCTGCTGACCACCCTGTTCCGCCTGGCGCTGAACGTCGCCTCCACCCGCCTCATCCTAAGCCACGGGCACGAGGGCCACGACGCCGCGGGCCAGGTGATCAAGGCGTTCGGCGATTTCGTGATGGGCGGCAATTTCATCATCGGGGTGGTGGTGTTCATCATCCTGATCATCGTCAACTTCATCGTCATCACGAAGGGTTCCACGCGCATCGCCGAGGTCGCGGCCCGATTTACGCTGGACTCCATGCCCGGCAAGCAGATGGCGATCGACGCCGACCTCTCCTCCGGCCTCATCAATGAGAGCGAGGCGCGAAAGCGGCGCAAGGACCTCGAAGACGAGAGCAATTTCTACGGCGCGATGGACGGCGCCTCCAAGTTTGTCCGCGGCGACGCGATGGCGGCGATCCTGATCGTAGCGATCAACATCGTGGGCGGCATCGTGATCGGGGTGATGAGCCACGGCGTGCCCTGGGCGGAAGCGGCCGACACCTATACCCGCCTGACGGTGGGCGAGGGCCTCGTGGCGCAGATCCCGGCGCTGATCATCTCGGTGGCCGCAGGTCTGCTCGTGGCGAAGTCTGGCGTGGAGGGCTCCGCCGACCGCGCGCTGGCGCGCCAGTTCGCGAACTATCCTCAGGCGCTGGGCATCGTCTCGGCGTGCGCGTTCCTGGTGGGGGTGCTGCCGGGCATGCCGCTCGTGCCGTTCTGGGCGCTGGCTTTAGGCTCGGGGCTGCTGGCCTGGAACGTGCGCCGCACCGTCAAGACAAGCGAGGCCGCCGCGCGCGCCAAGGCCCAAGCCGAAGCCGCCGTCCCGCCCGTGGAGGAGACCCCGGCCGCGGCGCTGGCGATGGATGAATTGCGCGTCGAACTTGGGTTCGGCCTGCTTGGGCTGCTCAACGAAGTGCAGGGGCGGCGTCTGACGGATCAGATCAAGGCGCTGCGCAAGAGTTTGGCGCAAGAACTGGGCTTCGTGACCCCGCCCGTGCGCATCCTGGACAATGTCCAGCTGCCGTCGGACCGCTACGCCATTCGGGTGCGGGAGATGGAGGCCGGGGGCGGACGGCTGAAGCTCGGCGCATTGTTGACCATGGACCCCTCCGGGCGCGGCGTCGCGCTGCCGGGGGAGAAGGTCAAAGAGCCCGCCTTCGGCCTCGATGCGGCCTGGATCGACGAAAGCGCCCGCGAGGAGGCGACGTTCCGCGGCTACACCGTCGTCGATCCCGCCACGGTGCTCACCACGCACCTGACCGAGATCATCAAAGACCACCTGCCCGACCTCCTGACCTTCTCCGAGACCAAAAAGCTGATCAAGGACCTCCCGAAGGAAACCCAAAGTCTGCTCGAGGACGTGGCCCCGGCCCACATCTCCTGGAGCGGCGTGCAGCGTGTGTTGCAGAACCTGCTGCGCGAGCGCGTTTCCATCCGCGACCTCTCCGCCATCGTCGAGGCGATCGCGGAGGCCGCGCCCGGCGCCCATGACCTGACTTTGATCACCGAACATGTGCGCGCGCGGCTGGGCCGCCAGCTTTGCTTCCAGCACCGCGGCGCGGACGGTGCCCTGCCGATCGTGACCCTTTCCCCTGCCTGGGAGCAGGAATTCGCCTCCGCGCTGGTGGGCGACAAGGGCGAGCGCACGCTGGCGCTCGCCCCCTCCAAGCTGCACCAATTCGTGGCCGACGTGCGCACCGCATTCGAGCGCGCCGCTGGCGGGGGCGAAACCCCGGTCCTGCTCACGAGCCCGCTGATCCGGCCCTATGTGCGGTCCCTGATCGAGCGCTTCCGGCCCATGAGCATCGTGATGAGCCAGAACGAGGTGCACCCGAAGGCCAAGCTGCGCGCGCTGGGCATGGTGTAAGCGCTGCGGAAGCGCGCACGTGCTTAACGCCGTCTAAACGGTCTTGCCCGCAAGGATGAGCCGACGTCCCGCCTCCCCAGCGGAGCCGCACCGAATGCCAAATCCAAGCCCGACTTCCCCCCACGCCCCCGGCGCACGCCTCCAGCCGCGCAAGGCGCGCCCTGCGCCGGCGCTCGCCCCGCGCGCGCCGCCCGCGCCGATCCTCGCCATCGCCTCCGGCAAGGGCGGGGTCGGCAAATCCTGGTTCTCGTGCACGCTGGCCTGCATCCATGCACGGCTGAACAAGCGCACCCTGCTGGTGGACGGCGATTTCGGCCTCGCCAATATTGACGTGCAGCTTGGCGTGCGCCCGCAGGCCGATCTCGCGGCGGTGATGCGGGGGTGGGTGGACCTCGAAGCCGCCGTCACCCCGATCCTCGGGGGCGCGGGCAAGCCCGGGGGCTTTGACCTCCTGCCGGGGCGCTCGGGCTCGGGGGCGCTTGCGGCTATGACGCTCGAGGAGGTGTCGAAGATCGTGTCCGGCGTATCGGCGCTCGCACTGCATTATGAGCGGCTGGTGCTCGATCTCGCGGCCGGGGCCGATCCCCAGATCATGCGCCTGGCGCGCGGCGCCGATCATGTGATCGTGGTCACCACCGAAGAGCCGCCCGCGCTGACCGACGCCTACGCCTTCATGAAGGTGCTGCGCCAGCACCGCAGCGACGTGGCCCCCTGGCTCGTGGTGAACATGGCCGAAAAGCGCGCCTCGGGGCGGCGCGTCTACGAGCAGCTCGCCAAGGCCTGCGAGACCTATCTCGATTTCCGCCCGCCGCTTGCGGGCATCATCCACCGCGACGCGCGCGTGCCCGACTGCATCCGCGCCCAGACGGCCCTGCCCGTGCGCCACCCCACCAGCCAAGCCTATGAGGATTGCCTGCGGATCGCGGAGGCGCTGGCGGCGGCCTGAGGCGGCCGTTAAGCTCGGCGGCGATGGATGAGCCCGACCGCCGCCGCGCCTTCGACGCGCTGATCGCGTTCTGGGCCGATGCCGGCGTAGAGGTGGGCGAGGCGCGCGCGCTGCTGCGCCAGCCCTCTCCAGGCGGCGCCGCCAAACCGGCCGCGCCGCCGCGCCCTGCCCCGGCCCCCGGCCTTGCCGTGGAGCGTCCGGCCCGCCCCTCCAAGGCGCCGCTGGAAGAGGGCCGCGCGCTCGCCGCGGCCGCGCCCGACTTGGCGGCTCTGCGCGAGGCGCTGACCCGGTTCGAAGGCTGCGCGCTGAAAAAGACCGCCCGCCAGCTCGTATTCAGCGACGGCGCGCCCGGCGCGGACGTGATGCTCATCGGCGAGGCGCCCGGCAAGGAGGAGGATGAGCAGGGCAAGCCCTTCGTCGGCCGCTCGGGCAAGCTGTTGGACGCGATGTTCGCCGCCATCGGCCTGTCGCGCGCCGACACACTTTTCATCTCCAACGTTATCTTCTGGCGTCCCCCCGGCAATCGCGCGCCGACGCAAGGCGAGATCGCCGCCTGCCTTCCCTTTATCGAGCGGGCGGTGGCGCTGGCGCGGCCGAAGCTCCTGGTCCTCGCCGGGGGCGTGGCGGCGCAGGCGCTGCTGCGCACCGATACGGGCGTCACCCGCCTGCGGGGCAAGCGCCTGTCCTACGCGCCGGAGGGCGCTTCGCCCGTCAACACGATGGTGATGCTTCATCCGGCATATCTGCTGCGACGGCCGCAGGAAAAGCGCCTGGCGTGGGCCGATCTGCTGGCGCTGGAGGCGTGGGCGGAGGAGGTCGGCGCCGCCCGGGGGCCGCGTCTGTAGCGGGGCGGAAACGAGAAGCGATGCGTGTGCAGGTCTGGGCGATTCTTGCGGGGCTGTGCGGGGCGATGGCCGCTGCGCCCGCGCACGCGGGCGGGCGGATCCTCATCCTGGCCGAGGCCGACGCCCGCGCCTACGAGGCCGCCTTCGCCGCCACCGCGCGCAGCGATTGGGCCGGCGCCGACGCAAGCCTCGCCCGGGTGCGCGATCCCGCGCTCGCGAGCCACGTCCTGGCCCGGCGCTACCTCTCGCCTTCCTACCGCGCGGACGCCACAGAACGCGCCGCCTGGCTGCGGGACAATCCCGATCATCCTTTGGCGCCCTTCATCCGCGGCAAGGCCGCCGCCATCGGACCCTCTGCGCCGCTCCCCCCGCGGCGGGCCCGCCCGCTTCCGGGCGCGCCCCGCCCCCCGCCGGGGGACAATCCAGCCCTGCGCGCCGCGCTCGATCGGGCGGCCGAGCGCTTTGCGGAAGGCGATTTGGACACGGCCCAAACCCTTGCATCCGCGCATGTGGACGGCCCACGCGCCGGCCCGGCTTCTTTCCAGCTCGGCCTGATTTCCTTTCGCCGCGGGGACTGGCCGCAAGCGGCGGCCGCGTTCGACGCCGCCGCGCGCTGGGCGCACTGGGACGCCGGCGGGGCGGCGGGCGCCGCCTATTGGGGCGCGCGAGCGCATCTGGCGGCGGGGGCGCCCGGCCCGGCGCTGGCGCGCCTGCAGGCCGCGCTCGCGTGGCCCGCCACCTTCTACGGCCAGCTGGCCCAGGCCCAATTGGGGCGGGAGAGCCCGCTGCGCTTCATCGTTCCCCCGCTCGACGCCGAAAGCGCGCGCGCCTTCGTGCACGCCCATCCCCACGCCCACCGGGCCGCCGCACTCGCCCAGATCGGGCGGCTTTCGGACGTGGAGCTCGAACTGACCGCGCTGCACCAGCGCTTGTCACCCGCCGAGGACGGCGTTTTCCTGGCGTTCGCGGAGGCCCTCGACGCGCCGGGGGCGCAATTGCGGGCGGCCGAATATGGCGGGCCGGACGTGGCGGCTGGCTTCTGCCCTCTGGGGGCGTTCGCGCCCGAGAACGGGTTTCGCGTGGACCGCGCCGTCGTGCTCGCAGTGACGCGCCAGGAAAGCCGGTTTCGGCCGCTGGCGGTCTCCTCCTCCAATGCGCGCGGGCTGATGCAGCTGCTCCCCTCCACCGCCGAAGACCTCGACGACAGACCCTTCAAGACCACCCCGGACCTCCTGCACGATCCCGATCTCAACATGCGCCTGGGCCAGACTTACCTCGAAATGCTGCTCGACCAGGTGGGCGGGGACAAGGATCTGGTGAAGCTGTTTGCGGCCTATAATGGCGGGCCAAACGCGTTGCGGGCCTGGCTTGAAGGGCCTGCGCCGCGCCACGATCCATTGATGGCGCTGGAAAGCCTGCCGCGGGCGGAGACGCGCGATTACGCCGAGCGGGTGCTCGCGGCCGTGGGCCTGTGCCGGGCGCGTCTGGCGCAAGGGTCGCACGAGTTCGAACAGCTCGCCGCCGGCAAGCCCGCCCGCTATCAGCGCCGCGACCGCTGAACCCAGCCGCGCCAATCGGCGCCGGTGTCGATGTCGGCCAGCTTCTCCAGCAGCACGGCCGGGCCGTCCAGCGCCGCCAGCAGGTCCGCGCACGCCGTCGGCGTCGACCACGCGACGTGGGCGAAGGCCTGCGCCGCGCGCCGGGGGACCCGCGCCGCCAGGATCCAGAACCCGCCGTCGAAGGTCGGCCCCACCGCATAGGGCGCGCGCCGCAACGCGGCGAAGGCGGCCGAGATATGGCGCCGCGTCAGGTCTGGGCAATCGGCGCCGATCACGGCGAGCGGCCCGCGCGCCTGCGCCCGGAAACGGCGCGCCAACCGATCGCCCAGATCCCCGCCGCCCTGCCCGATGCGCCGCACGTGACCGCACGCCGCCCCGTCCCACACCCCCGGCAGGCGCGCGCGGACGTCCCGGTCGGGCGCCGCCGCCAGCACGGTCTCCCAGCGGCCCCCGCCCACGGCCTGAAGGGTTCGGGCCTGCAGGAAGCGGTTGATGCGCCATGCCTGCGCTGCGCCGAGATCGTGGGCGAGCCGCGACTTGCCGCCCCCCAGGCGCGGCGTCTTGGCCATCACCACCAGCACCGGCCTAATCATACAGCCGCGCCAGGCGCTTCGGCGGGACGCCGGCCAGATAGAGCCCGAGCAGCCCCAGATTGCGCCAGCCGCGGCGCGCGAAACCGTCGCGGCGGTACTTCTCGGCGCTGGTGCGCGCCCGCGTGCGCAGCATCACGAGGCGGCGGCGGCCCAGCCGGCGCACGATGTCCACATCCTCGAACAGCGGCAGATCGGCATAGCCCCCGATGGCCTCGTACAAGGCGCGCGAGATCAATAAGCCCTGATCCCCGTACGGCAGGTGCAGCAGCGCGCAGCGGACGTGCGCCCAGAACGCCACGCGATTGGCGGCGCCGGATTGATCGTCGAAGGCGAAACGGAAGGCGCCCGCGCGCTCGGGCCCGCCCTCGATGAACCGCGCCGCCTCCTCCGCCCAGCCCGGATCGAGGGCGGTGTCGGCGTGCAGAAACAGAAACCACGCGCCCCGCGCGGCACCCGCGCCCGCGCGCAATTGCGCCCCGCGCCCGCGCGGGCTCTCCACGAACCGCGCGCCGGCGGCGTCCGCTATGGCGGCGGTGGCGTCGCTCGACCCGCCGTCCGAGACGATCACCTCCCGCACCAGCCCGGCCGCCGCCGCTGGCACGAGCGGGGGCAGCGCGCGGCGCAGATGCGCGGCCGCGTTCAAGGTGGGAAGAATGACGGAGATCATCGCCGCGCCAGCCTAGAGCGGTTCTCGATTGGATTGAATCAATCCAATCGAGAAAAACCGCTCTACACTTTAAGGTAGACCGTTGCTCGTCCGAAAACCGCGTAACACTTTTCGGGAAACGGTCTAGCAAACACCGGCTGAGCCCGCATCACGCGCGCGGCTTGGGATCGCCCGCGGGCGAGGCGGGGCGCTTTTCGGCGGCGAAGGTCTTGATCCGCGTCAGCACCCGGTCCGCCAGATCGGTGCGGCCGATACGCCCGGCGATGTCGCGCACGCGCGCGTCGCCCGGATCGACGCCGGAGACCATGAATTCGAAGGCGTCCGCGTCCGGGGTGGAGGCCATGCGGGAGGCGTACGCTTTAGTCAGGCGCGCGACGCCCGGGCCGTCCCCCGCCAGGACGGCGGCGATTGCGGCGCGCAGCACCAGCGCGCGGTGGGCGTCGTCCAGCGGCGCGCTGGTTTCGGTATGGCGCTGGAGGGCGAGGCCCAGCATGGCGGCGGCCTGCTCCCAATCCCTGCGCCGCCAGGCGATATCGGCGCGCAGCGCCGCCGCGTCCGCGCCCGTGTCGCGCTCCAGCAATTCTAGCGCGTGGTCGTAGCGCTGCAGCGCCACCAGCGCCTTGGCCTCGATCAGGCGCCGGTCCGCCGCGATCTCTCTCGGCACGCCGGGCAGACGGGTGCTCTCGATGGCGATGACGGCCCGCTCGGGCTGGCGCGCGGCCACATAGATCGCCGCCAGATCCACCGCGACCTGCGCCTGGGCGATTCCTTCGAGGCGGTTGTCGACCTGATGCTGCAGCAGCGCGGCGGCCTGTTCCAGCAGGTCCATCCGCACCAGGCGCGCGCTCAGCAGGCGGATCATCCGGTCCCCGCCCGCGCCCACCGGCGTCAGATCCTTGAACTCGTAGAACAGGCCCAGCGCCTGGATCGGCTCGAGTTTATCGGCCTCCCCGTCCAGGAACAGGCGCTCGAACAGGGCCGCCATGTCGAGGCGCAGACGGCGCGCGGCGGGCAGATCGGGGAAGCGCGAAGCGGCGGCGCGCATCACGCCCAGCGCATCCCGCCAGCGGCCCATTTCCTCATAGACGTGACCCAGAGTCTGGATCGTCTCGAGCTCCAAAGCGTCCCCGCGCCAGCGGAAGCGCAGCGCCTCGAGGGCTGCGACCGCATCCGCGGCGGACGTCTTGCCGCTTTCCCAGCGCAGCCGCACGCGCGCGAGTTCGGCCGCGGCCGAACTGTGTTCGTCGCGGCCCTGGGCCAGCGCATCGAACTTCGCAAGGGCGCCCTCGGCGTCCCCGCGCGCCTGCGCGAGGCGGGCTTCCAGCAGCGTGCACTGGGCTTTGGCGTCGGGCGCATCGGCCTCGGCGCGGGCGCCGCTGAGAGCCGCGTCGGCGGCGGCGAAATCGTTCAGTTCGAGGCCCGCCTCCGCCAAAGCGAGGTTAAAGCGGGTGCGCCAGCCGCGCGGCTGCGTCAGCAGCGCGCCGCGCCCGGTTTCCAGCGCCCGGCGGGCCTCGGGCCAGTTTTCGCGCAAAGCGGCGGCGTAGCCGCGCCACAGGGCGGCGGAGGCGTCCTCCGCCAGGGCCGGCGCGGCCAGATCGCCCTGGGCCTGGCCCGCGCGCCCGATCATCAGATTGGCGGCGGCGCGCATCAGGCGATAATCGGGCTGAAGCTCGAGCTCGGGCTTGTTGATCGCCGCGATCCGCAGCGCCCCCAGCGTCTCCACCGCCAATTCCTGCGCCAGCAGGAAGCGCGCGAGCGCCATCCGCGCCTCCGCCTTGGCGGCGGGATCGAAGCCCTCTTTGGCCGCGGTGCGTTGCAACTCGGCCAGGACATCGGCCGCGCGGCGGCGATCTTGCCCCTTCCAGGCCGCGAGGTTCAGCGCCACGTCCGCCGCGGGCGCGGCCGGCGCCGGCGTGAGCGCGGGGCCTCCCGTCAACAGGCCCACGCCGCGGGTCACCACCACCGCGCCATTTTCGAACGCCGCGCCCACCCCGTCGGCGCGCGTTTCGATCGCCACCCCGTGCGCGGAGGGCAGGATGGCGGCCTCCAAGGTCGCGTACTGCGTCTCGACCCCGCGCGGGGGGCCCGCGACAAGGCCCGCCGCGAAGCGATCGCCGATCTCGGGATCCTCGAGCCATCGCACCACGCCCGGGCGGCCGAAATCGGCGACCAGGCGCGCGCCCCCGCCGGCGCTTGCGCCATCAACATCGCGGCGCACTATCGCGGCGGAGGCCGGCGGCCCGCCCCGCGCGGCGATATCGAAGCGCCATTCGCGGCCCTCGCTGCGGGCCATCACCTGCATTTCCGGCGGCGCGGGCAGGCGCAGGCCTACCACGCCATCGCCCGTGACCAGCTCCACCCCCTGGTGGCGGCGTCCGAGCTGGGCGACGGCGCTTATATCGAGGCGCGCCTTGGCGTCGAACACGATCCAGATCGCCTCCCCCCGCCGGAAGGCGGCCGCGCGCGCGGGCCCCGCCCAGCGGGTGATGATGGTCGTGGCGTCGGAACCCTCTTCGAGCAGCACCTTCACCACCCCGCTCTTCGGCGTGGGATCGGGATCGAGGGCGGATGGTTTGGGCGCTTCGGCTTTGGCGTGGGCCTCCAGGCGCTTGGGCGCTTCGGCGTCGAGCGGGGGCAGCAGGTCCACGATAACCCGCGGGCCTTCGACGAAATGGCGCTGGCGGACGCCCGGCTCCAGCCGCAGCGCGAGCGCCAGATTGCCGCCGGGACGCGCGATCTTCTCCCCGCCGCGCACGAAGGCGGGGGGCGCGATGTTGAGCTGGGAGATGTCGATCTCGGCGGGACGCGAGAAGCGCAGCTCCAGCACATCCTGCTTCATCAGCGGCACTACCGTTGCGCCGGCGGGAAACAGAAAGGACAGGCGCGTGAATTCCGGCCGCTGGCCCACGCTCATCACCGCCAGAGGCGGGGGCGCCGCGGCGCCCTGGGCGGGCGCGCTCGGGGGCGCGCTGAGCTCCACGGCCTGGCTTGGGCCCGCCCCCACGAGCTTGGCCTGCAGGGCGCGGCGGAGCGCGATGCGCAGCGTGCGGCCATCGGACTCCCTGCGGGCGAAGGCGATCGTCTCCGGCGCCTCGCCGGCGAGGCCCGCGACGTCGGCCTCGAAGGCCTGCGTGAAGGTGACCGCAAGCACCCCGCCCGATACCGAGACGCTGGCGATCGGCGCGGCCGCGCTGGCGTCCGTCCAGCGGGCGGTGAGACGCGCGCCGGCGGCGCTCTCCTTGATGGACAGCGCGAGCGGGGCGGCGAACGCCTGGGTCGCGCACACGGAAAGCGCTGCGCCCCCCAACGCCGCCCAGGACCCTAGCCGCCCGCCATAGATCATCACGATCCTTCCGCCACGCCGTTTGCGTGACCGGTTTAGGGGCGCTCGAGTTAACCCTTGGTTAGGGGGCTCTGCGGGGCGGCCGGGCGGGACTTGGCGGGCTCGCTGAGCGCGTGGGGCGCGAGCTTGCGCTGCTCCAGCAGCAATTTGGTGAGACGGCGGACTTTTTCCGGGTTCATGGCGCCCATGACCTCCGCCAAATTGCTCTGTTTCATGCGGGAGGCCACCTCCACCAGCACCTCGTCGTCCAACCCGTCGAACACGGCGGCGGCGTCCTTGGCGCGCATCTTCTGATAGACATTGACCATCGCCGCGATCCGCTCGCTCTGCTGCTCGTCGAGCTTCAGGAGCAGACTTTCGACGGCGGCCTGGACGCGCTTCAACTCGGCGATGCGCTCGCCGGCGCGCTTCTCCGAGGCCGCCAGCAATTCGGACTGGGTGTCGATTTCGAGCGCGCGCGCCTCCAGCGCCGCACGGCGCGCGCCCAGGGATTGCAGCACCTCTACTTCCTGCGCGGACAAGCCGGCCTGGTCGGCGAAGCTCGCGGGCGGGCACGTGGCGGCAGGCTTCCCCGTGGGTTTCGCTTGCGCGGGAGGATCGGCGGGGGGCTTTTTCGCGGCGCCGCCCTCGGAGGCCGGCATGTCTGCAGCCTCGGCCATGGCCACGGCCTTGAGGCCGAGCACGACGGCGAGCGTCACCATGAGGGCCGGCAAGAGGCGGACGGGGGAGTTCACCGCGCGCGCCTACCAGGCCCGGCCGGGGCGCTGGGCGTCCGCGCGGCCGCGCCCGGCGCCCAGCGTGTCGGACAGACGCCGCGCCTCCTCGATGCGGGCCTGCAGATCGCGCCCGGTTTCCTGCGCCGCCGCGCGCAGATTACGCACCGCGAGTTCGGCGTGCGCGGAGGCTTCGCGCAGCTCAACGGCGGCTTCGCGCACCCCGTCCTGGCCCGCGCGCAGCGCCGCGAGCTTGCGGTCCAGACGCCAGCAGAAAAACAGCACCGCGAGCAGCAACAGCGCCAGCCCAGACTCAAGCGCCAACGCCACGGGACTCAAGGCGATCATGTCTGCATTCCCTTCAGCATGGCGAGCCTGCGCGCTTCTTTGATCGGCTCTTCAACACGGACCGCCATATGGCGCCCGATCCGGCCCACCCGCCCGCGCGTCAAGGTTACGGCGCCGCATTTTATATCGACGAAACTGTCCGGCGCGGCGTTGAGCATCAAGGTGTCGCCGACTTTGAGATCGAGCACCCTCTTCAGCGGCGCCTGCATCTCGTCCATCACCGCGCGTACTTCCATGCCGGTATGCCAGAGTTCGCTGGCGAGGTGGCCTTCCCATATGTTGTCGCGCCCGAACTTCTCGCCCATGAATTGCTGCAGCAGCATCTTCCGGATCGGCTCCAAAGTCGCGTAGGGCAGCAGCAATTCGAGCCGCCCGCCGCGGTCGTCCATCTCGATGCGCAGCTTGATCAGGATGGCGGCGTTGGCGGCGCGGGCGATGGCGGCGAAACGGGGATTGGTCTCGATACGGTCGAGCTCGAAATCCACCGCGGTGAGCGGGGCGAAGGCCTGGCGGGTGTCTGCCAACACCACCTCGATCATGCGCGTAACCAGCATGCGTTCGATCGTGGTGTAGGGCCGCCCCTCCACCCGCATCGCCACCGTGCCCCGCCGCCCGCCGAGCAGCACGTCCACGATCGCGTAGATCAGGTTGGAATCAACCGTCACCAGCCCGAAATTGTCCAATTGCCGCGCGCGGAAAACCGCGATGATCGCCGGCAGCGGGATCGAGTTCAGATAATCGCCGAAGCGAATCGAGGAGATGTTGTCGAGGCTGACTTCGACATTGTCGGAGGTGAAATTGCGCAGCGAGGTGCTGAGCAGGCGCACCAGGCGGTCAAACACCACCTCCAGCATCGGCAGGCGCTCATAGGAGACGAGCGCGGAATTGATGATCGCGCGCACGCCCGTGCGGTCGGCGCTTGCTTCCTCGCCGGTGGCGAAACCGAGCAGGCTGTCGATCTCGTCCTGGTTCAGCACGCGCTCGGCGCCGAGGGCCGCGCCCATCAGGGGATCGCCCGCCTCGGCCACGCCCTCGCCCCACCCGGCCCCGGCGGCTTCCCATTCCGCCGCCATCGCCGCTTCGTCGGCTTCGCTCACGCTCATTGCACCAGCATCTCCTCGATGAGCACGGCGTTCACCTGCGTAGGCGCGACCGCGAGATTGACCCGGCGCAACAGTTCGAGCCGCAGCCGATAGGCCCCGGCCGAGCCCGCCAGATCATCCACCCGCAATTCCCGCAGGAACATCTGGTATTGGTCGATCACCTTGGGGAGCGCCGGCTCCAGCGCGGCGACCGCCTCCTCGTCGGGGGCTTCAAGGGTGAGGCGCAGCTTGAGATAGGCGGGCCGGCCGTCGCCCGAGGTGATGTTCACCAGCATTTCCGGCATCTTGTAGTAAAAGACCCCGCCCTCGCCCTCAATGATTTCGCCTGCAGCGGCGTCTGCGCCCTTCTCGTCGCCTTTTTTTCCTTTCGCGGCGTGCTTTTTGTCCTTGGGCTTTTTCTCGTCGTGCGCCTGCCCTTCGACATGGGCCTTGGGCTGCAGCAGCAGGAAGGCGGCCGCCCCGCCCCCGCCGAGGATCAGCACCAGCGGCAGCAGGATGAAGAGCACCAGCGTCTTGCCGGACAGCTTCTTCTTCGCGCCCGCCTCGCCCTCCACGCCGGAGGCGCCGGCTTCCCCCTCGCCGTCGGGCGGGGATGCGCCCGCCTTCGGACTGGCGGGTTTTGCTTTTGCCTTGTTCGCCATCGCCATCGCCTCGCGCCGCAGCGTGTGGATCGTGGCCCAGAGGTGGCGCGTGGTGGTTAATGTTTGATGGACGCCGCGGCAGGACTTGCCGGGCCGGCGGCAAAATTTGCCTCGCTCGCGCCGCGAGACCCGCCCGGAACCCAAGCCCGCCTTGGGGTGGGCCGCTGGCCTCGAACTTGCAGCCCGCCTTCCGCCCTCATGGTTAATGCGAGCCTGCGCGCATGGACAATTCCCTCCTCATCGGCCTGCAAAGCCAGCGCGTGCTGCAGCGGCGCATGGACGTGACGGCCAACAACCTGGCCAACATGTCCACCACCGGCTTCAAGGCCGACGCGCTGCTGTTCGACATGCAGACCAAAGACCCCGCGCGCTCGCGCGACGCCCCGCGCGACATCCGATTCGTGCGCGACGTGTCCTCGATGCGCGACATGAGCCAGGGCGCGCTCGCCCAGACCGGGGACGCGTTCGACCTTGCCATCGAGGGCGAGGGCTTTTTCACGGTGGGCGGCCCGGGCGGGCCGCTTTATACGCGCGACGGCTCGTTCTCGCTGGGCGCCGACGGCACGCTGAGCACGCGGGACGGCCGCCCGGTGTTGAACACGGCCGGCGCGCCCATCGTGTTCGACCCCCAGGGCGCGCCCCCGCGCATCGACACGGACGGGACGGTGCGGGTGGGCGGGGCGGAGGTGGGGCGCATCGCGGCCGTCGCCTTCCCCGCCCCCGACGCGCTCGAGAAGGTAGGCGACAATCTGTTCGCCGCCAACGGCCAGGCGAGCGGGGAAGCAGACGGCGCGATCATCCAGGGCGCGCGCGAGGCCTCGAACGTGCGCCCGATCCTGGAGATGACGCGACTGATCGAGATTTCACGCGCCTACGAACAGGCGGCGCGAATCGTGAAAAACGGAGACGATCTGCGCAAGAGCGCGATCGACAGACTTGGACGCGGCTGACGCGACGGCTTTGCAAGGATTGGCGGATGCGCGCTTTATCGATCGCAGCGACGGGCATGATGGCCCAGGAACTCAATGTCGAAGTCATTTCGCACAATATCGCGAACATGAACACGACCGGCTTCAAGCGCCAGCGCGCGGAGTTCCAGGATCTTCTCTACCAGACCCGGGAGCGCCCCGGCGCCAACACCTCCTCCAGCGGCACGATGGCGCCGCTGGGCGTGCAGATCGGGGTGGGCGTGAAGTCAGGTTCGGTGGGCCGGATCATCGCGCAGGGAGACCTTGAGCTTTCCGCCAACGATTATGATCTGGCGATCAACGGGCGCGGATATTTCCAGGTGCTGACGCCCGCGGGCGACACCGCCTATACGCGCGCCGGCAATTTCGCGATCGACGGCGAAGGCCGGCTCGTCACCGAGGACGGCTACCCCGTCCAGCCCGGCATCACTATCCCGCAAGACGCCGTCTCCGTTTCCATCAGCCGCGACGGCGTGGTGGAAGCCACGATCGACGGCCAGACTGAGCCCTCCCAGATCGGCCAGATCGAGTTGGCGGCCTTCATCAACCCGGCGGGCCTCGAGGCGATCGGGGACAATCTGTTCCGCGAGACTTCCGCCTCGGGTGCGCCCAGCGTGGCGGCGCCCGCCGCCAGCGGCTTCGGGTCGTTGATGCAGGGGTTTTTGGAAACCTCCAACGTCAACGCCGTGGAGGAGATCTCGGCGCTGATCGTGGCCCAGCGCGCCTACGAGATGAACGCCAAAGTCATCTCCGCCTCCGACGAGATGCTACAGACCTCTTCGCAATTGCGTTGAGCAAGACAAGGAGACCGCCCATGACGATCCTGACCGCACGCACAAGACGGGTTCCGGTGACCGGAGCGCGGCGTTTCCGTACACGGATCAACGCCTGGACCGTGGCCCTGGCCGCCGCGCTGACGGCCGCAGCCTTCCTGAGCGCGGGCCCCGCGCGCGCGGGCGCGGACGTGGGCCTCAAAAGCCAGATCGAGGCGGCGGGCCCCGCCGTGACCTTGGGCGACATCTTCACCGACGCCGGCCCCGAGGCCCGGCGCGCGGTGGCGCCCGCGCCCAAGCCTGGCGAGAGCGCGCGCCTGTCGGCGCGGTTCGTGGCGGCCGCGGCGGCGGCGGCGGGGCTGCGCTGGGAGCCTCCGGCGGGGACCAAGGAGGTGATCGTCACCCGGGCGAGCGCGCGGGCGCCGTCGCGCGGGGAAAGCGCCGCCCAACCCGTGATCCGGCGCGGCGAGATGGTGAGCCTCGTCTACGCCCAGCCGGGGCTGCAGATCAGCACGCGCGGCCGCGCGCTCGACGATGCGGGCCTCGGCCAGGCGATGCGCGTGCTCAACACCCAGTCCAATATCAGCGTCCGGGCGAAAGCCTCGGGCCCAGGCGCGGCGGCGGTGGAATGAGGCAGGCTTCCCCGCACGCGCTCCTTTGTCTGGCCGCAGCCCCTCTGCTGCTGGCCGGCTGCGAGACGATCCGCGCCGCGCCCACACTGGGGCAGCCCACGCTTTCGCCCATCGAGACCAAGGAGCTCAAGAAAACCACCGCGCCGATCGACGTGCCCATGCCGAAGGCGGAACTCGTCACGCGCGCGCCCAACGCGCTGTGGCGGGACGGCGGGCGCACCTTCTTCAACGACCAGCGCAACGACCAGCGGGCCGCCCGGGTGGGCGACATCTTGACCGTCAAGATCGCCGTGGCCGACAGCGCCGACCTCTCCAACGCCACCAACCGCTCGCGCGAGTCTGAATCCAATGTCGGCGTGAACGATCTGCTGGGGCTCGAGGACGAGGTCTCGCGCATCTTGCCGGGGGTGGACACCTCCAGCCTGATCGACGCGGAGGGATCGAGCTCCATGGAAGGCGACGGAGCGGTGAACCGGAGGGAAAATGTGGACCTGACGGTCGCGGTGATGGTGACCCAGATCCTCCCGAACGGGAATTTCGTGATCTCGGGACGCCAGGAAATACGGGTAAATGAGGAGATGCGGGTGCTGACCGTGGCCGGCCTGATCCGGCCCCAGGACATCAGCGCGGAGAATGCCATCCGCCATACCCAGATCGGGGAGGCGCGGATCTCTTATGGCGGGCGGGGGGTGCTGAGCACCGTGCAGCGGCCGGGCTTTGCGCAGCGCGCGCTGGACGCCGTCAGCCCCTGGTAAGGCTCAATCGTCGCGGTGGACGCGCTCGCGTCGCTCGTGGCGCTCCTGGGCTTCGAGGGAGAGGGTCGCGACCGGGCGCGCCTCGAGCCGCGAAAGCCCGATCGGTTCGCCGGTTTCTTCGCAATAGCCGTAGGAGCCGTCCTCGATGCGGCGCAGCGCCTCTTCGATCTTCGAGATCAGCTTGCGCTGGCGGTCGCGGGTGCGCAGCTCGATGGCGCGGTCGGTCTCGCTGGTGGCGCGATCGGCCAGATCGGGCAGGGAGACGGTGTCCTCCTGCAGATTTGCGATGGTGGCGCGCGATTCCTCGAGGATCTCTTCCTTCCAGGCGAGCAGCTTGCGCCGGAAATACTCGCGCTGCCGTTCGTTCATGAACGGCTCATCCTCCCGCGGCCGATATGCCTGTGACATGGTCGCGCCCATCGGGTTCGCCCTCCGGAAAAGCCCCGCCGGCTCCGCTTCGGCGGGCTTATAGCGGCAGCTCCGGCCGCCTTCAAGCGAACGCCGTACAAGCAAAGCTCGCGCCAGCGCGCAGCGCGCGGCTTCAGGGCGCGGCCGCCTCATTTCGGGTCATCGCGAGGCGCGCCATGTCCAGCTTCGCGAGTTCGACCGCGGCGCGCACGTCGATCTCGCCCAGCACCTGGTCGAGGCCCGGATCGCCGGTCGGCTCGGTCTCGGCCTGGAGGCGCGTCAGAGAGAGGCGGGCGGCGTCGGCGCCGCCCTCCCCCAGCTGTGCAAGGCTCAGGGCCTCGAGCGCGTCGAGCGTCAGCCGGCCGCGCCGGGCTTGGCGTCCGCGCCGGGCCGGATCGAACCCTTCCATCTGCAGCGCCAGCACGCCGTCCAGGCCCGACACGGGGCCCGGGCCGGAAACCGCGGCCGCGCGCGCGGAAGCCTCCCCCGGCACCATAAAGCCGGCCCCGCCGGCGGCGGGCGCGCGGCGGCTGGAGGAGGGCGTATTGGCGGAGCGGGCGGGGTCGATTTTCATGAGGCCGGATGCTGGTTTGCGTCTATTGAAGCATGGTTAACGCGGGTGTGTGCGCCGGCATGGATCGGCCCCGTGCGCCACCCTAAATCCCCTTGATGAACGCCGATTGGATTGCCCCCTCGCTGGACGATTTCGAGACGCTGGCGCGCGCGGCGTGGGACGCGCTGCCGGCAGAGTTTCGCGCGCTCGCGGGCGACGTCGTATTCCGGATCGAGGATTTCGCCGAGGAGTCCGTGCTGGAGGCGATGGCGGTGGAGGACCCGTTCACGCTGTCCGGGCTCTATTCCGGGGTGGACTTAACGCGCCAGTCCATCCTTGATTCCGCGCGCGAGCCCGCGATCGTCTTCCTCTATCGCCGCCCTATTCTCGACGAATGGGCAGAGCGCGGGAACGTGACACTCTCCGAATTGGTGACCCACGTGCTGGTGCACGAGATCGGCCACCATTTCGGCCTCAGCGACGAGGAAATGCACGCCCTCACCGACGAATAAGGGCGCGCGCGGCGCCCCTTAGCGGCGCCGGTCCGGGGGCGCGTTGCGCGAGCTCATGCCGAGGCTGCGCGAGCACGCCTCCTCGGGATTGTCGCTCACCGGGCTCGATCCCGCGCCGGGACCTTCCATGCGGCTGGAGGCGCGCGAGACGCACTGGTCCCAGGCGCGCACGTCCGCCGCGCGCTGGGAGGCGGAGCGGGGATCGGCGTCCGGCGAGGTGGGGCGCTCCGCGTCGGGCGTCACGAGGACGCCGGCGTCGGCGTATTGCTGCGTCGCAGGCGTGGTTGCCTGACCGCCCGGCGCGCCGGGCGGAATCGGGGGCCGTTCATCGGCGGGCGAAGGAAGGACCGGGGGCGGCAGCGCCGAACCCGGAGGCCCAGACCGCGGAGGGGGGGGACCGGGAGGGCCCGGAGGGCCAGGCGGGGGCAGCGGCGCGCACGCGCTGATCGCACCCGCCAGCAGGAAGGCCGCGCCAATCCTTTTCAGTCCCGTCGAGCGCTTCGCCATTGCTAACCTCCGAAACCCCATCGCCGCTGATTGAGGGCGGCCCTGATTTAGAGCGACTTTGGGCAAAGCGCGAGCCCTGCCCTCAGGTTCCGCCCCGCCGCACCACAAAAGCCACCTTATCCAGCAAAACAGATCGCGGCGGACAGCAACTCTAAAAGCCTCGTAATGTTCGCACAGCATTGCGTTGTAAAACCGCAACAGCGGCGGCGTTACGCAGCCTTTCCATCTCTTGCGCAGCCGAACGCGGAACTTTCGAGGCTGTACCGAGGGTTCATCGCCCGGTCGCGGACGTACGTTCCGGCCAAGATCCTTTTTGTCTCAGCACGCCACCCAGGAGTTTCTCTGATGAATGTTTCGCAAAAGATCGCGTCCGGCGTCGCGGCGCTAGCGCTTTGCGCGGCCGCTCCGGCGTTCGCGGCGCCGTACGGCAAGGTGGAGGCCGGCGTCAGCGCGGGCACGGCGGACACCAACGGCACCCAGACGCTGATCGTTCCGGGCGAAGCCAACACCATAACCTCGCTCTCCGACGAGGCCGACCTGGACGCCGGCTGGCAGGCCAGCGTCGCCTATGGCTGGGAGGACGTGTTCGTTCCCGGCTTCCGGCTGGAAGTGGAGGGCCTCTACACCAGCAACGACATCGACGGCACGGACGCGACCTCGGTGAACACCTATGGCGGCTTCGTGAACGCCTATTTCGACTTCCCGACCGAAACCGCGTTCAAGCCCTATATCGGCGTGGGCGTGGGCTATGGGGAGACGCAGGTCGATATCCGGGATAGCGAAGCCGACGAAGCCGGCATGATGTACCAGGCCAAGGCCGGGGTGGGCTATGAGCTGAGCGAAACCACCACGCTCGACGTGGGCTACCGCTATCTGAACGCCACCGACGCGGAATTCGATTTCGACAGCGCCGATGACGATCTCACCACCGACGACGACCTGCTCCTGAACGGCGAAGTGGACACCGAGATTCACGCCATAACCGTGGGCATGCGCTGGAAGTTCGGCACCTGAGACCCCGCCCCCGCGCCGCTCCGGCGGCTTCGAGCGGGGGCGGCGCAAGCGCCGCCGATCGCATCCAGGACGCGCGAAAGCGCTTGACGGAGGCGATCGGCGGTGTTTGGCAAGTCGTGGCGGTTGGGAATGTGCCCTTGAGGCCCTAGGCCCTGGGCGAAAAAGGGGTTTACCCATGCGTGTATTCCAATCGATATTGGTTGCGGGGGCGCTCGCCCTCGGAGCCGGCGCCTGCACCAGCACTCTCGACGGACGGCAATTGGCCGAATATTGCGCCGATCCCAGAAAGTCCGGCAAAGATCTTTGCGCCGTAAACACCGAGATCCAGTCCGTGCGCAGCGATCTGGCGGTCACCGACCGTAAGGCCGGGGACGCGCTCGAGCTCGCCCGCCAAGCCAAGACCACCGCCGACGAAGCGAACGCAAAAAATGTGGTGTGCGCCACCAAGACGATCAGCCGGGCCCAGAGCGGCTCGTGCGATCCGGGCTATACGCTGATGGGCTGCACCCAGACCCGCTACACCCACGCCGCGGGCGGCCTGTCGGTGCTGCGCGCGGTGGACGATCAGAGCTGCCGCTTCAATACGCGCGTGCTGGAGATGCAGGTGCGCTGTTGTCAGGTCGGGGTGCAGACCCAGACCGCCGCCGCCGAACAACCCCAGCCCGCGCAGCCGCAAACGCCCCAACCGTCGTCCTAAGCCGGCGACCGCCGCCCAACGCTGTCATCCCGGCCGCGGCGCAGCCGCGAGCCGGGACCTCCCGCAGGACCGGGCGTGATCGCGGCGAGGTCCCGGCTCTTCGCTCCGCTTCGGCCGGGATGACGCGGGAAGGGGGAGCGCTTTTTTCAAAGCCTTCTAAAAGCGCGCCCGCCCTAACCGTCGTCCTGACCCGCAACCGCCGCCAAAAGCTGTCATCCCGGCCGCGGCGCAGCCGCGATGACGCGGAAGGGGCGCTAAAGGCGCGTCCGGCCCAGCAGCGGATAGGCGGCCTCCTGCGTGTAATGGCTCGGCGCATTGCGCCGGACGAGGCTCGAAAAGAGGCTGAACCCCTCCACCTCCCAGGGCTCGCTCTCGAACAAGGCGCAGCGCTTCTCGAACGCCATTACCCGATCGAGGCCCGGATGGCGCAGATAGGCCAGCGTCACGTGGGGGGTGAAGACGCGCTTCTCCGGCCTCAGCCCCGCCCGGCGCGCCGCGCGCGCAACGGCGGCCGCCAGCGCCTGAAGCGGGGCGCTCTCCCGAACCCCGATCCACAGCGCGTGCGGCTCGTCCCCGCCGAAAAAGCCTGCGCCCTTGAGCTGCAGCGGGAACGGCGCGTGCGCACGCGCGGCCTCCTCGAGCGCGGCGTCCAGATCATCGGCCTGGGGCTCGGGCGTATCGCCGAAGAAGCACAGCGTCAGGTGCAGCGCCTCGCGGGGCCGCCACGCCGCCCCGTCCACGCCGCGCATCAGCCCCTGCAGGCGCAGGGCGATCTCGTCGGGGATCTCCAGGGCGGCGAATAGGCGAAGCGACATCTCGAGCCCTGAAAGCAAGCGTCAAGATTTAGCATCGCCGCGGGGCCTCGGGGAGTAGTCGCCCACGGCGCGCGATTGTCGGGGCCGGCGGGTTTGGATAAGGTCTTTTTCCTGGCGTGCTGACGATTCTTGCTGCGCTGCAGCTTGGCGTGCGCCCAGCAACACTGCCGTCCCCGCTCACGCGCGGCGGCCCGGAGGCGCCCGCGATGTCCCGTCGCAAGAAAATCTACGAAGGCAAAGCGAAGATTCTGTACGAAGGCCCCGAGCCGGGCACGCTTGTACAGCACTTCAAAGACGACGCCACCGCCTTCAACGGTCAAAAGCTTGCGATACTCGAAGGAAAAGGCGTTCTGAACAATCAGATCTCCGCCTTTATTATGAACAACCTCAATGCGATCGGCATACCGACGCATTTCATCAAGCGGATGAACATGCGCGAGCAGCTGATCCGCGAAGTGGAGATCATCCCGCTGGAGATCGTATGCCGCAACGTGGCCGCAGGATCCCTGGCCAAGCGGGTGGGCCTTGAGGAGGGCACGCCGCTGCCGCGCTCGATCATCGAATTCTATTACAAGAACGACACCCTGGGCGATCCCATGGTCGCGGAGGAGCACATCACCGCCTTCAACTGGGCCTCCACCCAGGAGATCGACGACATGATGGCGCTTACGCTTCGGGTGAACGATTACCTGTTCGGTATGTTTGCGGCGGTGGGCATCAAGCTTATCGATTTCAAGCTGGAATTCGGCCGCCTCTATGAGGGGGACATGGTGCGCACCGTGATCGCCGACGAGATCAGCCCCGATTGCTGCCGCCTCTGGGACGTCCAGACCAACGAGAAGCTTGACAAGGACCGGTTCCGCCGCGATCTCGGAAACGTCACCGAAGGCTATGCGGAAGTCGCCCGCCGGCTCGGCATCCTGAAACAGGCCGGGGACGCGGCGTGAGCGGGGGCTTGACCGCGCGGGTGCTGGTGGGCCTGAAGCCCGGCGTGCTCGACGTGCAGGGCAAGGCGGTGGAAAGCGCGCTGCAGGGCCTGGGCTTCACCGAGGTGCGCGGCGCGCGGGTGGGCAAGGTGATCGAGCTCGATCTCGGCGGGGGGGATGCGGCGGCGGCGGAGCAATCGGTCCGCGCGATGTGCGAGAAGCTCTTGGCCAATGCCGTGATCGAGACCTACCGGATCGAGATCACCCCCTGAACGCGGGCGGTTGGCTCAGCGGCGGCCAGGACGCGTCCGGCGGGGCGTCGAGGGCCGCTTCATAAGCCTTTTCATCCCGGTAAAGGAGCGCGGTGAGCCCCGCGGACGCCGCAAGCCCTGCGAGCGTCGCAAGCGCCAGGATCAGTTCCGCCAAACCTGTTTCTCCGATCCCGCCCCACCCTGTCGCGCGAGGCCCGCCGCCGCGCTTGGAAGCGCCGCCGGCGCACGCTACCACAGGGCCGATGAAGTCCGCCGTGATTGTTTTCCCCGGCTCCAATTGCGACCGCGACGCCGCGACCGCCATCACCCGTGTGGGAGGCGCGCCGCCCGCCCTGGTATGGCACAAGGAGGCGTCGCTGCCGGAGCGCCTCGATCTGGTGGTGCTGCCGGGGGGGTTCGCCTATGGCGATTATCTGCGCAGCGGGGCGCTCGCCGCGCGGAGCCCGGTGATGGAGGCGGTCCGTGCGCATGCGCGCGGCGGGGGCTATGTGCTGGGTATTTGCAACGGCTTCCAGGTTTTGACCGAGGCGGGCCTGCTGCCGGGGGCGCTCACCCGCAACCGGGGGCTGCTTTACGTTTGCCGCGACGTGACGCTTCAGATCGCCAATGCAGACACCGCCTTCACCCGCGCCTATGGCGCCCAGCAGGAGACGGTGATGCCCGTGGGCCACGGCGAGGGCCGCTATGTCGCCGATACGGAGACGCTGGACCGGCTGGAGGGCGAAGGCCGGGTGATCTTCCGCTACCGCGACAATCCCAACGGGGCCGAGCGCGACATCGCCGGCATCGCCAACGCCCAGGGCAATGTGCTGGGCCTCATGCCTCATCCCGATCGCAGCGCCGATCCCGCGCTCAACCGCACCGGCGGCTGGGCGCTGTGGCGAAGCGTTCTGGAAGCCGCCGCCTAAGTCTCAAACCTGCACCTTTGAAGGAGAAACCCATGAGCTTCGACGACGACGTCGACGACGCCCGCAAACGCCTGGAAGCCGCGCGCGCGCCTGACGCCCCGGCCTCCGATAACGCCGGCGCGTTGCGCAAATTGTTGCCCGCCCTGCAAGCCGCAATCAAAAGCCGGCGGCTGTCTTTCGATCTCGCCGAAGAAGACGACGAGCCGATGATCGAGGTGATCCATGTCCCGAGCGACGAGGTGCTGGGCTTTGTGTTCGCCGAGGACGGGGAATATGCGTTCGAGTCCAACCTCTCGGAATATTTCGACGATTTCGTCGATGAGGACGCGGAATCCTTCCTTTCAAGGCTCTACGAAACACTCCGCGCGGACCTGCCGAAATACGAGGTGGAACAAAGCGAATAGCGCTCATCCCGGAGGCGCGCCGGCGTTGAAGCTCTCCACGAGGCTCCCCGCGACGAGGCGCCAGCCGTCCACCAGCACGAAGAAGATGAGCTTGAACGGCAGCGAGATCGTCACCGGCGGCACCATCATCATCCCCATGCTCATCAAAAGCGAAGACACGACGAGATCGATGATCAGGAACGGGATGAACAGCATGAACCCGATCTCGAACGCGCGCCTCAGTTCGGAGATCATGAAGGCGGGGATGGCGATGCGCATCGGCAGGTCGGCGGTGGTTTCCGGGCGCTCGATCTTGGCGAGATCGACGAAGAGGGCGAGGTCGGCCTCGCGGGTGTGGGACACCATGAATTCGCGCAGCGGCGACACGATGCGCGGATAGGCCTCCATCAGCTCAACCTCCTCCTCCATCACCGGCTTGACGCCCTCGCGATAGGATTGCTCCCACACCGGGCCCATCACGAAGGCGGTCAGAAACAGCGAGAGCGAGACGATGACCGCGTTCGGCGGCGCCTGCTGCAGGCCGATGGCGGTGCGCAACAGCGACAGCACGACGACGATCCGCACGAAGCTCGTCGTCATGATCAGCACCGAGGGGGCGATGGACAGGACGGTGACGAGGCCCAGGAGCTGGAACACCCGCTCCGTCAGTCCCGCGCCGGTGCCGAGATCGACATTGATCGCCTGGGCGTGGGCGATTCCCGCCGCCAGGCCCCACGCCAGCGCCGCGGCCAGCGTGATCCGCGCGCTCATGGTTAGGGTCATGGCTGGGGCTCCGGCGCGGCGGGGCGCTCCAGGGCTGCGATCGGGCGGTCCCCGAACGGGGAGAGCAGCAGCACATGCTCGGCCCCGTCCACGTTCACGATCACCAGCCGGCGGCGGGGATCGAGGAACAGGCTCTCGCTGATCGCAAGGCGACGCCGGCCGCCCGTGACCGGGCCCTGCAGCATGCCCATCCGCCGCGCCGCCAGGGCCGCGGCCGCGATCAGGCCCAGCGTGAGCACCAGCGCCGCCGCCGCGCGCGCCCAATCCACCACATCCATGGAGGCCCCCGAACTTGCCGCGCCCGCTTCTGCGCGCGCCCCGCTCCCGGGTTTGGTTAATGCGAGTCGGCGCCGTTTAAGCGGGTATTAACCATGCCGGGGCGAAGGCTCTTGTGGAGCGCCGGAGCCGATTTGGACTTTTCAACCTCCCCCTTCTTCGCCGTGCTGCGCGCCCAGCTCACCCATGCGGGCGAGCGCCAGAAGCTTGTGTCCGAGAACATCGCCAACGCCACGACCCCCGGCTACACCCCGCGCGATCTCGACGAGAAAAGCTTTTCCGCCGCCCTTTCGGCGTTTGCGCGCAAGAACGAACCGGGGCGGGTGGCGATGGCGGCCACGCATAAGGGCCATCTGGGCGGGCAGGCGCCTACCGCGCTCGCCAACGCCCCCCCGAAGGTGCGCGAGACCCCCGATTCCGAGACCACGATCGATGGCAATGCGGTGGTGCTGGAAGAACAGATGCTCAAGGCCGCCGAGACGCGCATGCGCTACGAGCAGAGCCTCGCGCTCTACCAGAAGGGCCTGCAGATGATGCGCATCGCCGTGAAGCCCCCGGGACGGTAGCCGCCCATGACAGACATCTCCGCCGCCCTCTCCGCCGCCGCCGCAGGCCTTCGCGCCCAGACGATGCGCATGCGCATCGCCGCCGAAAACGTGGCCAATGCGAGCTCCACCGGCCAGGTTCCGGGCGAGGACGCCTATCGCCGCCGCATCCCCCTGTTCGAGACCGAAACGCTCGACACCGGGGCCGTGGGGGTGAAAGTCGTGGGCGCGCAGGAGGACGACACGCCGTTCCGCCTCTCCTACAATCCCAGCCACCCCGCCGCGGACGCCAACGGCTACGTCAAGCTCTCCAACGTGGATTCCCTCATCGAGATGATGGACATGCGCGAAGCCACGCGCGCCTACGAGGCGAATCTGAGCATGATCGAGAATGCGCGGGCGATGGGCTCGCGCGCATTGGATCTGCTGCGCCGCTAGCGGTCAGCGTCTTTTAAGGGCTCCGCGCCATGGCGATCGATCCCATCTTCGCCTCCAAGGCCTATCTGAACACCGCCAAATCCGTCCAGGACGCGCTGAAGGACGCGGGACCCGGCGACGCGATCGATTTCGGCCAGCTCGTCAAGAACGCGGTCGGCGACGCGCAGGGCCAGCTCCAGGCCGCCGAGACGCAGAGCTTCAACGTCGCCGCCGGCAAGGCGGATATCGTCGACGTCGTCACCGCCATCGCCGCCGCCGAGAGCACGCTCGAGACCGTCGTCGCCGTGCGCGACCAGGTGATCCAGGCCTATCAGGAAATCATGCGCATGCCGATCTGAGCGCGACGCCGCCCCCGGCGCACGCTAAGCTCAGCCCGATGCACGACGCCCAAACCATCTCGCTCCGCGATGTCCCCACCAGCTTGCGGCTGGGCGTGCCGCCTGGCGAACGGGGTCGGCCCCAGACCGTTCTGGTGAGCGTGGTGATGACCCTTTTGGAGCCGCCCGCCTTCGCGCCGGACGCGCCGCTCTCCGAGACGATCGATTATGACACCGTGATCGGCTTCATCCGCGACACCCTGCCCGGGGCGGGAGAGATCGCGCTGATCGAGGCGGTGGCGGACGCGGTGGCCGGTTTCTGCCTGTCCTTGTCGCCGCGGATCGTCAGTGCGGACGTCACGGTGAAAAAGCCCTCCGTGCTCGAGGCGCCCGGCCTCGTCGCGGTCACCATCCGGCGCGCCAGCGATCCCGGCAGACGCCGCCAGGCCCTGCATGTCGCCGGCGAGTAGGCCGGCCCGCGAGGGCGAGCGCCCCTGGCTTCTGGTCACCGGCGCCGCCAAGCGCCTGGGCGCGGCCGTCGCCGCCGCCGCCGCCGCGCGGGGCTGGAACATCGTGCTGCACCACCGCTCCTCGCCAGAGGAAGCCTGGGCCGTCGCGGCTCTGTGCGAAAAGGCAGGCGCGCGCGCCGCCGTGCGCCAGGCCGATTTGGCGCAGCCCGGCGCGCCCTCCGCTTTGATGGAAGAGGCGCGCGCCGCCGCGGGTGGGGAGATCACCGGGCTCGTCAATTGCGCGGCCCTCTTCGAGTGGGACGACATCGCGCGCTTCAGCCCGGACCTCCTGGCGCGCCATATCGGGGTGAACACGGCCGCCCCCGTGGCGCTCTGCCAGGCGCTGGCCGCGCAGATGCCGCAGGCCGCGCGCGGCGCAATCGTCAATTTCCTCGATTTCAAACTGCTCGCGCCCTACCCCGACCATCTCTCGTACACGCTCAGCAAATACGCCCTTCTAGGCGCGACCGAGATGCTGGCGCGGGCGCTCGCGCCGCGGATACGGGTCAATGCGGTGGCGCCCGGTTACGTGCTCCCCGCGCCGGGCCAGGCCGAGGCCGATTATCGCCGCCTGCACCCGAAGACGCCGCTGTCGCGCGGCGTGGAGCCCGAGGACGTGGCTGACGCGGTGTGCTTCCTGCTGGGCAATCCCGCCATCACCGGCCATGTCCTACCCGTCGATGCTGGGCTACGCTTCACGCCGTTGGAGCGCGATCTCGCATTTCTTTGATTGTTCTTTTTTTGTTCCTGCTCTAGCGTCGCGTTATGGACGATCGGCGCGCACTTTCTCCCCGCAAAGGCCGTGGCGCGGTCACCAATGCCGCCGGCCGCTATGAAGCCGCCACCCGCGAAGCATTCGACGACGGCTGGACCGATGCCGATCCCGCCCCGCCCCCGCGCGCCACAATGCTCGCGCCCGAGCGCGCGCGCACGATCATCAGCCGCAATGCGAGCCCCGACATTTCGTTCGACCAGGCGATCAATCCCTATCGCGGCTGCGAGCACGGCTGCATCTATTGCTATGCCCGGCCGAACCACGCCTATGCAGGCCTCTCCCCCGGTCTCGATTTCGAGACCCGCATCTTCTTCAAGCCCGAAGCGCCGGCGCTCCTCGCGCGGGAGCTTTCCGCCCCTGGGTACAAGCCCAGCACGATCGTGCTGAGCGGCGTCACGGATTGCTACCAGCCGGGGGAGCGGACGCTAGGGATCACCCGCGGGCTGATCGAGGTGCTGCAGCGTTTCCGCCACCCGATGGGCTGCGTGACGAAGGCCGCGCTGATCCAGCGCGATCTCGACATCTGGGGCGAGATGGGGCGCGCGGGGCTCGCGAAAGCGGCGGTCTCGGTCACGACGCTCGACCCCGCGCTCGCGCGCGCGATGGAGCCGCGGGCCGCCGCGCCGCACCGGCGCCTGGAGACGATCCGCGCGCTGCGCGAGGCGGGTGTCCCGACGACGGTGATGGTCGCGCCCGTCATCCCTGCGCTGAACGACCACGAGATCGAAGCAATCCTCGAAGCCGCGGCCGCGGCCGGGGCCCAGCATGCGGGGTATGTGGTGCTGCGCCTGCCGCTGGAGATCAAGGATCTGTTCCGGGAATGGCTGGCCGCGCACGCGCCCGGCCGCGCGGCCCATGTCATGAGCCTCGTGCGTTCGATGCGCGGGGGCAAGGATTACGACGCCGCCTGGGGCCAGCGCCAAACCGGCCAGGGCGCCTATGCGCGCCTGATCGGGGATCGGTTCAAGCGCGCCTGCGCCCGGTTGGGGCTGAACGGGCCGCGCACGCCGCTTGATCTCACCCAGTTCCGCGTCCCCGCCCGGCCGGGCGATCAGCTCGCCCTGCTGTGAACACAAAGGCCGGCCCTGCGTTGCAGGAGAGCGGGGCAGAAAAGGGAGACGCGCGATGCGGCTAGGCGGTCAAAGGCGCAGCCTGAATATCGAGGATCGGCGCGGCGGCCGCGGGGGCGGCTTCCGCCTCGGCGGCGGGGGCGGGGGCTTTCCGATCCGCATGCGCGGCATGAGCCTGACGACGCTCGCGCTTCTCGTGATCATCGCGCTCGTGTTCAAGATCAACCCGCTCGACCTGCTCGTGGGGCCGGGCGTGCTCTCCCCGCCCCAGCAGGCGGGCCGGATGGGCGCGCCAGAGGACGAGGCGGGCGGGTTCGTTTCCGCCGTGCTCGGCTCCACCGAAGATGTGTGGGGCAAATTGTACACCGAAGGGAAAGGCCCCGGCGGGGGCGGCGCCTATGCGGCGCCGACGCTGACGCTGTTCTCCGGGTCCGTGCAATCGGCCTGCGGGGGCGCGACGTCGGCAGTGGGGCCCTTTTACTGCCCGGCCGATTCCAAGGTCTATCTCGACACGGGCTTCTTCCAGGATCTGTCAGACCGTTTCGGCGCGCCGGGCGATTTCGCGCAGGCCTATGTGATCGCGCACGAAGTGGGCCACCACCTCCAGAACCTCTCCGGCGTGACCGATCAGGCCGCGCGCGCCCGCCAGGCCCTGAGCGGCAAGCAATACAACGCCTTCCAGGTGAAGATGGAGCTGCAGGCCGATTGCTATGCAGGCGTCTGGGGCTATCACGCGCAGACGTGGAAAAACCAGCTCGAACCCGGCGATGTGGACGAAGCGCTCGCCGCGGCCAATGCGATCGGGGACGATCGCTTGCAGCGCCAGGCGCAGGGGCGCGTCGTGCCCGACAGCTTCACCCATGGCACGTCCGAACAGCGCGCCCGCTGGTTCAAGCGCGGCTTCGACAGCGGCGACCCCGCCCGGTGCGACACGTTCAACGCGCCCTCCCTCTAGGCGAGGGCGCCGCCTGTTCTGGATAAAGCCCGGCGCAGGCCTGGAAGCGGAAGCGGCGCGCGTCTAGCCTCGACGCCATGGCGATTTGTGGCATCGACGAGGCGGGGCGGGGCCCCTGGGCGGGGCCGGTGGTGGCGGCCGCCGTGATCCTGCCCAAGCGCGGGAGGCCCAAGGGCTTGGCCGATTCCAAGCAACTCACGCCCGAGGCGCGCACCGCGCTGCACGCCGCCCTGCAGGAATGCGCGATCATCGGGGTGGGGCTCGCCACCGTGGAGGAGATCGAGGCGCTGAACATCTTGCACGCCACGCACCTCGCGATGCGGCGCGCGGTGGAGGCGCTGGCGCAGGCGCCAGCCGCCGCGCTGGTGGACGGATCCTCCGCGCCGGACCTGCCCTGCCCGGCCGAGGCGATCGTCCAGGGGGACGCGCACGTGCCCTGCATTTCCGCCGCCTCCATCATCGCCAAGGTGGAGCGGGACGCGATGATGACGGCGCTGTGCGAAACCTATCCGGGCTACGGCTTTTCCCGGCACAAGGGTTATGGCGCGCCCGAGCATCAGCGCGCGCTCGCGGCGCTCGGCCCCTGCGCGATCCACCGGCGCGGCTTCAAGCCCGTCCAGGCGGCCGCGATCGCGCGTTAACCAAGCTTGGCGCTTGCGCAACGGGTTCCGCTTCGATTCTTATGCCCTTGAAGGTGCGCGGCGCGCCGGCGGGGCCAACGTGGAACATCAGATCATCGAGGGCGATTGCATCGCCGCCATGGCGCGCCTGCCTGAAGGGAGCGTCGATCTCGTGTTCGCGGACCCGCCTTATAATCTCCAGCTCGGCCAGGGTTTGACGCGTCCCGATCAATCCAAGGTGGAGGGGGTGGACGCCGATTGGGACAAGTTCGAGGATTTCGCCGCCTATGACCGCTTCACCCGCGCCTGGCTCGAAGGCGCGCGCCGCTGCCTGAAGCCGGACGGCGCGCTCTGGGTGATCGGCTCGTACCACAACATCTTCCGCCTCGGCGCGGCGCTGCAGGATATGGGCTTTTGGCTCCTGAACGACGTGATCTGGCGCAAAACCAATCCGATGCCGAACTTCCGCGGCGCCCGCTTCACCAACGCCCACGAAACCCTGATCTGGGCCGCGAAATCCAAGGCCTCCAAATACACCTTCCACTATGACGCGCTGAAAATGCTGAACGACGATCTGCAGATGCGCTCGGACTGGACGCTGCCGCTCTGCACCGGCCCCGAGCGCGTGCGCGACGGCGACGGCAAGAAGGCCCACCCCACGCAAAAGCCGGAGGCGCTGCTGCACCGCGTGATCCTCTCCACCACCCGGCCGGGCGAGACTGTGCTCGACCCGTTTTTCGGGACCGGAACGACCGGCGCGGCGGCCAAGCGCCTCGGGCGGGGTTTCATCGGCATCGAACGCCACGCGCCCTACGTCGCAATCGCCCGCGCGCGGATCGCGGCCCTCGATGCGCCCCGTCCTGAAGATATCGCCGTGTCGCGCTCGAAGAAGGAAGAGCCGCGCATCCCGTTCGGGCAGGTGGTGGAGGCGGGGTTGTTGCGGCCGGGCGATGAGCTCGTCTCGCCCGACGGCAAGCACCGCGCCCGCGTGCGCGCGGATGGCAGCCTGGTGGCCGGGGAAGTCAGCGGCTCGATCCATCGGGTGGGCGCGCATGTGGCGCAGGCGCCGGCGTGCAATGGCTGGACCTTCTGGCACATCGAAGCCAAGGCAGGCGCAGCGCGCCAGCCGATCGACCATTTCCGCCGCGCCCTGCGCGCGCGCTTGTGTTAGCTTCACCCCATACCCGAGGAGCATCGGCCATGGCCAAAGGCCAAAAGCGCAGCAGCAAGGAAATCCGCAAACCCAAATCGGACAAGAAGCCCGCGCCCGTGGCGCAGGCCTCGCCCTTCCTGAAGCCTCCCGGCAAGAAATAGACGTGGGCGAAGGCCTTAGGCCATCACCGCCCCGCCGCTGACGTGCAGCACCTCGCCGGTCATGTAGGCGGAGGCCGGCCCCAGTAGGAACAGCACCGGGCCCACCATGTCCCCCGCCTGGGCAAGGCGCCCAAGCGGGACCTGCGCGAGATAAGCCGCCAGATCGAAGCGCAGCGGCGCGTCCGGCGCGCTCGTTCGGCCTAATCCCCCGCGCAGGAAAGCGGTGTCCACCGCTCCGGGCGATACCAGATTAACCCGTACGCGCGGCGCAAGCTCGCGCGCCAGCGCCCGGCAGAGCGCGACCAGCCCAGCCTTCGCCGCCACGTAGGGCCCGTAGCCGGGCTGGGGGGCGTAGGCCATGTCGCTCGTGAGCGCCACGATCGCCGCGCCCTCCCCCATGAGGCGCGCGCCCCGCGCGAGGACGCCAGCCGCCAGCGAAAGATTGCCAGCGATCACATCGTCCCATTCGCTTTGCGTGATCTCCGCCAGGGGTTTGCGTACGCCGGCATAGCCCGACGCCAGCACCAGCCCGTCCAGCTTGGCCCATGAGGCCGCAAGCTGCGCGAAGGCGGCGTCTATTTCGGCCGGGACGCGGCCGTCGAACGCGATCCTCTCCACCCCCGCCGGCGGGGGCGCGGCCGCGAGCGACACAGACAGATCGAGCACCGCCACCGAAGCCCCCGCCTCCACGAGCGCTCCCACCACCGCCGCGCCGATCCCCCCGCAGCCCCCGACCACCGCGATCCGCGCGCCCGGCGGCGGAGCGAGCCCCATCACGCCGAGGCCAGCGCGCGCCGGTAGGGCCTGCGCGCGGCCAGCAGCAGGCAGCCCCCAAGCACCGAGCAGACCCCGACCGTCAGCGACAGCGACCGCCCCACCGCGCGGGGATCGGCGAACACGCTTTCGGTCAGGAAACCGATCAGAAGCGGGCCGATACCGAAGCCGATCAAATTCATCACGAACAATTGCACCGCCACCATCGTCCCGCGCAGGTCAGGCGGGGTCACCAATTGCACCATGGCCGCCGCGCAACCCGTCGGCATGGCCCCGAAGAAGATGACGATCGACAAGAGCGCCAGCGACAGAAGCGGCGTGGGCGCCAGCGGGGCCGCGATCCCCGGCAGCACCAGGATCGCCACCGCCCCGATCGCGGTGAGCAGATGCGCGTCGCCCCGGCCGCGCCGCATCAGTCGGTCGGAAAACAAGCCCCCGCATACGAGCCCCGCACACCCGAACACCGCCAAGGTCAAGCCGTAGAACAAGCCCACGGTGGCGCGGTCCCAGCCATGCACGCGGATGAAATAGGTCGGGAGCCAGGCGACATTGGCGTACGCGTAGGTGGTCAACGCGGCCATGCCGAGGAAAAGGAGCGCGAAAAAGCCCCAGCGGCTGCGCAGGAAAGCGCGCGCGTTTCCGGCGTCGGCGCGCGGCGCGGCGTTAAACACCCGCCGCTTGGGCTCGCGGATCATCGCCACCAGCGGCAAGAGCGCCAGTCCCGGCAGGCCGACGATGAAGAATGTCACCTGCCAGGCCGCCACTTGCCCGATCAGCGGCGCCGTGATCGGGCCTGCAGTGCGCGCGGCCTCCGCCACCGCCCCGCCGATCACCAGGGCGAGCCCGCCCCCGATCGGGATCGCCATGCCATAGAGGCTCTGCGCCAGCCCGATGCGCCGGCGGGGGAAATAATCGGTGATCAGCCCCTGCGCGGCCGGGGAGAGCGCCGCCTCCCCCACGCCCACGCCCACCCGCGCCAGGAAAAGCTGGGTGAACGTCTGGGCCAGGCCGCAAGCGGCGGTGGCGAGCGACCAGAAGGCCAGCCCCCCCGCGATCAGGGTACGCCGGCTGGCGCGGTCCGCGAGGCGGCCCAGCGGAATGCCCATGAAGGTGTAAAAGATCGCGAAGGCGAAGCCCTGCAACAGACCGATCGCGGTATCGCCGATCCCGAGCGAAGCCTGGATCGGATCCACCAGCAGGCTGAGGATCTGACGGTCGATAAAGCTCAGCGTGTAGAGAAGGATAAGCACAACCAGCACGAACCAGGCATAGGGCGTGGCTTCTGCTTCTTCCTCCGGGCCTTCCTCCGTTTTGGGCCCGCTCATGCCGGCGCCAGCGCCCGCCACGCCGCCTCCCAGGCCGGGCGCGCCTTCAGCGCCGCCACCGCGCGCTGGTGGATCGCCTCGGGCGCCAGATCCCCGAGCGGGCGGCGCGCCGCGCGGGGTTCGGGATCGCACCAGGGCTCGAACAGCGCCCCGTCCCGGGCCATGCGCCACGCCGCCAGAAGGTGGCCGCCATGGTCCAGCGGGGCCGCCCAGGCCGCCAGCATCCGGGCGCCCTGCGCGTGCTGATCAGAGCCCAGCGCCGCCGGCCTGCTTCCCGCGCGGTCGTGGCGCAACGCCTTATCCTCCAAAGCTGCAGCGATCCGATCGCCGAGGCCAAAACCGCGCACGTCCGCCGCGCTGAGCCCGAGTTCGCGCAGCGCATCGCGCACCAGCGCCGCCGCGTCCCGCACCCCGCCCTCGGGCCAAGGCGCCATCGTCTCGCCGTGGCCGGGCAGGTCGAGGGTGATGCGCGCCCGCGCGCCCGCGGCCTCGCCCGCCGCTTTGATCTCGCGGCCGTTGCTGTCGTCGTGGTGGTCGTGGAGCAAAACCAGCGGGGGGCCGGCGCCCGGCGTAATGTGGACGCGCAAGCCCGCTGCGGTGAAGCGAGCCGGCGCGGCGTCCGGCGGGGGCGGGTCGGGCGCACGCTCGGCGGTCCCGGCGGCAGCGGCGAGCGCATTCTCCAGCGGGGCCAGATGGGCGTCGCGGTCCCTGCCCAGACGCACACGCTCCACGCCCGGCGGCGGCGTCAGCGTCTCCATCTCCGCCCAGAGCGGGTCCCAGCGGGCCTGCAGCACCAGCGCGGGGCAGCGCAAGGAGGCGAGCAGCTTTTGGGTTTCGGCGCGGAACGCGGCCCGATACGGCAGGCGGTAGCAATCGCCGGCCCGCAACACCTCCAACGCCGAAAGCTCGAGCGCGGCCGCGCCCGGGGGCGTGAATGCAAGGCGCGTCTCCGCGCGGGCGTCAAACCAGGGGTAGAAGATCGTCTGTTCCCGCAGCCGGGACCAGAGCCAGACCAGATGCGCGCCGTCCCAGCTCGGAACGAAGGGCGGCAGATAGGCGGCCTCCAGCGCGTCCATCGCCGCGGGCGGGGTGGCGGGCAAGCCGTTCAGCACCGCCAGCGCGACGCGCCGGGGGTGGCGCGCAGCGAAGGCCAGCGCGATCGCGGCCCCGGTGTGAAAGCCGTAGAGCAGCGTGCGCGCGACCCCCAGCACCTCCAGCAGCCGGGCCAGCGCGTCCCCGAAATCGGCGATCTCCGGGCGGTCGAGGGGCAACGGGTCGGACAGCCCGCAGCCCGGCGTGTCGGGCGCGATCACAGTGTAGCGCTGCGCCAGGCGCGCCATCAGAGGCTCGTATTCGGCCGAAGAGCGCGGCGATTGGTGCACCAGCACCAGGGCCGGCCCCCGCCCCGCCCAACGCAAATGCACCACCCGCCCATCCACCGTCGCGAACAGCCGCGCGATCGGGGCAGGCGCATCGTTCATCGGCGCGCGCCCTTGGGCTTGCCGTAGGGTTTGGGCTCGGTCTGTTGCGTCACCAGCGGCAGTTCCGACCCGTCTGGATCGAAGAAGCGGCCGGTTTTTTCGAGCGTCAGCCCGTCGATCACCTTAATGAGCATGGCGGCGCTCATCTCCGGCGTCAGGGGGGCGGCGCCGTGATCGGCGGTAGCGTCGGTGGCGACCCAGCCGGGATGGGCGGCGGCCACGATCACCGCACGCTCGCGCAGCGCCATCGAGACCTGCTTGACCACCTGATTGAGCGCCGTCTTGCTGATCACATAGCCCGCATAGCCGAAGAAGGGGTGCGCCCCGAGCCGGCTGCCGATGAAGAACATGATCTTCTTCTCGCTGGCGGCGACGCTTTCGGCCAGCCGCTCGGCCAGCCGCATCGGGGCCATGGAATTGACGCGCAAACATTGCTCGAAGCGCTCATAATCGGTCTCGCCGAAAACCCCGAGCGGGCCCCCGGTGAGGGCGGCGTTGGAGAGCAGGACGTCGACGGCGCGCCCCGCCAGGCTTGCGCCGAAGGCGTCGATCGAGGCGAAATCCGCAAGGTCGAGGCGCATTATCTCGACGCGTCCGGCATGGGCCTCCCGCAGCGCGTCGAGCCCCGCCCCGGGTGCGCCCCGCACCGCCGCCAGCACCTGCCAGCCCCGCGCGGCGTAGGCTTGCGCGAACGCGAGGCCCAGCCCGCGGTTTGCGCCGGTGATTACGATCGTGGGCATCAGAACTCCAACTCGCGCTCGCCGCGGCTGCGCAGCAGGCATCCGGCGCCAAGCCTCAGGCTCAAAGTCTCATTACGCGTCGCCCAGGCGGGCGGACACGATCCCGCTCAGTATTCGTAGCGGATCGTGAACAGCCCCCGCACGGGATCCTGGGCGTAATAATAGCCGATAAGCTGGGAGGTGAACTCCTCCACCCCGGTGCAATTTGTGCACTCCAGCGCCGCCGACCATTTCCCGCCATC
The DNA here is from genome assembly GCA_031398975.1 of Alphaproteobacteria bacterium. Classification (GTDB taxonomy): domain Bacteria; phylum Pseudomonadota; class Alphaproteobacteria; order Caulobacterales; family Aquidulcibacteraceae; genus JAKFWI01. The sequence continues at coordinate 88,306 of JANNOI010000028.1, forward strand.
GTTTTTGTACCGTAGCGCGAGATCGAGATAGGTGTTGGCGTCGGTGCGGGTGTTGACGGTGTTGGCGTTGGTGGTCCAGTACGGGCCGAGGAAGCGCGCCACCACGCTCGCCCCCACTTCGCCCGCGACCGCCGCAACCGGCTGGCTGTAAATCGCCCCGGCGGAGAAGGAGATGTCCGGCGCGCGGGCGGGATCGGTCTCGGTGGTTATCTGAGAGGCGGCGGCCGCCAAAGGCTGGGGAATGACATAGGTGTAGCGCGCATTCATCAGCGCGCCGTTGAAGAACAGGTCAAGATTGGGCGAAGCGACATAGAAGGCCTCGATCTCCAGCCCGTCCACCACCTGGGTCCCGGCATTGTCCTGCAGGCTCTGCAGGCCGGTGACTCCGGCGACGGGGATGGAGCGGTTCACCTGCAGGTTTTCGGTTTCGGACCGGAAGATGGTGGCGTTGAAGCGCAGCGTGTCTTCGAACAATTCTGACTTCAAACCCAGTTCGACGGAGGTCGATTCCTCAGCCTTGAACGGCAGCGTGCTCAAGATGTTGGTGACGCGCGCGTTCCAGCCCCCGGACTTGAACCCCTCCGTATACGAAGCGAAGAAGCGGACATCGTCCTGCACGTTCCATTGCAGCGCCACGCGCGGGGTAAAGCGCTCGAAATTCTGTTTGATGGGGATGCCGTTGGCCAACAGCGTGTTGGTGGTGAACGCCGTCGCCGTGGTGGTGATTCCGGTAAAGCGGCGCGGGGTCAAAGGCCCGTAGCCGATCTTCTTGCTTTCCCAGGTATTGCGCCCGCCCAGCGTCAGCGTGAGCGCGTCCGTGAGATCGATATCCGCCTGCAGATAAATCGCGTAGGTCTGGGCGCTGTTGATCAGACGGCGGTCCGCGATCAGCAGCGGATTGGCCGAGGCCGTGCTCGCGGTGCGCGAGGTGAACAGGTCGGCGAAGATTGTGTCATTCTCTTCGCGCAGATAATAAAGCCCCCCGACATAGGAGATCTTCTCCAGCGCATCGCCCGCGATCTTGACTTCGTGGCTCCACTGGTCGTTTTCCATGTCGCTCGTGATCACGTACCGGCCATAGGGGCTCGTGATCGCGGTCGCGGTCGGCCCCGGATAGAGATCCACGGAATAGATCTGATCGAGCGCGCGATAGCCGAAAATGTAGTTCAGCGCGGCGCCGCCGAACTCGATGCCGATATTGGAGGTGATCGCGCTATTGTCGGCGACGCTGCAATTGCCGCGTTGATTCAGCACCAGATCCACCAGCGGATCGTCCTCGCAATCGCCTTTGCGCACGGCGTCCAGCATCTCGTAGTAGATCGGCTCATTGGTGGCGGTGTTGTTGCGCATCGCGATTGAGGTCTGGTCCTGGGAGGTGGCCTCGAGGGCGATGTCCCAGGTGATCGCGTCCGTCGGCAAAAAGCGCAGGTCGAAGCGCGCGCCCCAGCCTTCCTCGCCGTTGAATTTCTCCCCCGTGGCGATGTTGTCGAGCCAGCCTTCCTCCTGCACGACATAGGCGGAGAATTTCGTCAGCACCCGGTCATTGATCGGCGCGTCGATCGAGCCGCGGGCTTCGTAATGCTCGTACGAGCCCACCCCGCCCTCGGCGAAGAAGCCAAAGTCCGGCGAAGGCTTCTTCAGGTGTATGCTTACCGCCCCGGCCGAGGTATTGCGCCCGAACAGCGTGCCCTGAGGCCCCCGCAACACCTCGATCCGGTCCACGTCGAAAAAGGAGTAATTGTTGCTGCTCTGGCGCGTGACATAGACGTCGTCGACATAGGTCCCAACGGGCGCGTCGAAGGTCGGCACCGATTCCACGCTGCCCAGGCCGCGCAGAAAATAGGAATTGGCCGAGCCCTGCCCGGTATTGTTCCACGACACCATGGCCGGCACGAAGCGGGTGATCGCCAGCGCGTCCCCCGCCTGGAGGGCCTCCACGATCTCGGGGGAAAAGGCGGTGACGGATAGCGGGATGTCTTGGATGTTGGCGGCGCGGCGTTCGGCGGTGACGATGATCTCGTCGAGCTTGCCCTCCGTGCGGGCGGGGGCGTCTGTCTGGGCGCCCGCGCTGGTCCAGCCCAACAGGGCCGCCGCCGAGACGCCCGCCACGATCCAATACCGACGCTTCATGGTGTTTCCCCTCGAAACTTGGACCCAGACATCCCCGCCCCGGATCCTATCCGCCGCAACCCGATCCTGCCCACCAGCCAGCGCCGCTGACTTGACGCCCACCCCGGCAGAGCCTAATTCCCCGTCAACCACGCGGCCGCCGCCTCCGGTTTAGTCAGGCCTCTGGTTTAATTAGGCCCCGGCTTAGGCCTCCGGCTTAGTCAGCCCCGCCACGGCGGGGCCCTCATGGCGTGGCCAGCCGCCATGATCAGACATGATAGGCGCCGGCCCGCTTTCGCGATAACTTGCATAATTAAGACGATGCTGTTCGCGGATTCAAAACAATGGACCGGTTCCAATCCATGCAGGCGTTCGTCCGGGTGGCCGAATGCGGCAGCTTCGCGGAGGCCGCGCGCCGGCTGGGCGTGTCGCGTTCGGTGGTTTCCGAGCGGGTGAGCCAACTTGAGGCGCTCGTCCGCGCCACCCTGCTCCACCGCACCACCCGCACCGTGCGCCTCAGCGAGGCGGGCGAGCGGGTGTTGGCCGGCTACCGCGACCTCGTGGGCCGGATCGACGATCTAGAGAACGCCGTGGGCGACGGGGAAAAGGCGCTCTGCGGGCGGCTGAGGATCAGTTCGGTGCCCGATTTCGGCATCACCTTCGTGGCCCCGGCCCTGGCCTGCTTCGCCGAGCGCCACCCCGACCTCTGCGTCGAGCTGATCACGGACAATCAGGTGATGAACCCGATTGACAGCGGCTTCGACATCGCGATCCATCTCCGTCAGGAGCGTGCGCCGGATCTTGTCAGCCGGACGCTCGCCTCCATCCCCAGCATCTATTGCGCCGCCCCCGCTTACCTCGCCGCCGCGCCCAAGATCCGCGAGCCGCGCGATCTGGCCCGCTGCGCGTGCATCAATTACAGCCTTCAGCCCAACCTTAACGAATGGACCTTCAAAAACGCGTCGCGTACGGAGCGGCTGCATGTGCGCTGGCGCCTGGCCAGCAACAGCGGCCCGATCATCCATGATTTCGTTCGCCGCGGCCTTGGCGTGGCGGTGATGCCGCTGGTCCGGGTGCGGGAGGATCTGGAGGCAGGCCTCCTCGTGCGCGTGCTGCCCGATTGGGATCCCCCGCTGCTGAAGCTGACGGCCACCATGCCCGCCGCCAAACAAGCCAACCGGAAAGCCCAAAAGCTGCTCGACTTCCTAAGTGAGCGCCTCGGCGCGCTGGGCGAGCAGGGCCACAGCCTATAGCGCGGCCGCGCGCGCGCACGCCTTGCGGAACAGCGTAGGCAAGCCGGCCTCGGCGAGGGTTTCCAACCGCACCCAGCGCCCGCCATCGGGCGCGGCCATCGGGCGGCTGAGCCGCAGGCGCATCACTTCCAGCGTCAGCGTGAAATGGGTGAACACGTGCTCCACCGCCCCGGCCGCGCGCCAGCGTCCCGGCGCGGGCGCGTAAGCGAGCGCCTCGGCGCGCGTCCAGGCCTGCGCCCGCCACGGCGTCGACGGCAAGCCGGCCATGCCGCCCAGCAGCCCCGTCTGCGGCCGGCGCACCAGGAGCACGTGGCCCTCCTGCTCCAGCCAGAACGCCACGCCCCGGCGGGCGGATTTCAACCGCTTTGCACCCTTGCGGGGATAGGCGGCGGGATCGCCCAGGCGGCGCGCTGCGCACGCGAACGCGACCGGGCAGGCGCCGCACGCGGGGCTTTTGGGCGTACACACCGTCGCGCCCAGGTCCATCAGCGCCTGCGCCCAATCTCCGGGCCGATCCGCGCGGACATACCGGGCGGCCAAAGCGTGCAGGCCGGCCTTGCCGGCGGGCAAAGCCGGGGCGAACGCGTGCAGACGCGCCATCACCCGCTCCACATTGGCGTCCACCACATTGGCCGGGAGGTTTAAGGCGATCGCCGCCACCGCCGCCGCGGTATAGACGCCGACGCCCGGCAGGGCCCGCCATCCCGCCTCGGTGTCCGGAAAGCCGTTTTGCGACAACGCGGCGGCGGCGGCGTGAAGGTTGCGCGCGCGGGCGTAATAGCCGAGCCCCGCCCATTCCCCCATCACCTCTTCCTGCGCCGCCCCCGCCAGATCCTCCACCCGCGGCCAGCGGGCCAGGAAGCGGCGGAAATAGTCGGACACGGCGGCCACGCCGGTCTGCTGCAGCATGATTTCCGACAGCCACACCGCATAAGGGTCAGGCCGCGCGCGTGCGCCCGGCGGCGTCCGCCACGGCAGCACGCGGGCGTGGCGATCGTACCAGGAGAGCAGAGCTGTGCGCGTCTGCGCGAGCTCCACAGCTACATCTTGGGGGTGGGGAGCGGGCGGCACGCTAGGGCTTTACGGTCTGGTGATGAATTTCCGATTCGATGCCGCGATCATGGCTGCTCCCGACCGCCCTTCCCAGCCTCCCCTCCCTTCCCAGCCTGGCCGCGCGCCCGAGCCGTTCCGCGAGGCGGTGGCCGCACGGGTGCTGGAGCGTCGCCGCGGGCGTGCGCCCGTGGCCGGCCCGCCCCAGGCGGGCGCGGTGGCCGCCGGCGTGCTCAGCCCGCTGCTGCGCGACGCAGGCATAGGCCTTACGGACCTGAAGCGCCACTGGGCCGAGATCGTGGGCGAACGCCTCGCCGGCCTCACCCTGCCGGAGAAACTCGCCGCCGGCGTGCTCACGGTCCGGGCCCACGCCTCGGCCGCGCCCTTCGTGCAGCACCAATCCGCCCTGATCCTGGAGCGCGCCAGGCTCTCAGGCGCACAGCTTACCGCGCTCGCCATCCGCCAGGGCGCGATCCCGCGCGCGGCCTCCAATGTCGCCGCGGTCACCGCCCCGCTGAGCGCGGAGGAGGAAAGCGTGCTCGCCGCCGCGCTGGCGGGCGTCGCGGACGGCGCGCTGAAAGCGGCCTTGCTCCGCCTGGGCCGCGCCATCGCCGCCGGTTGACATCGCCCGGGCGCTCCCGCTCTCGTCACACCGTTCAGAGCCAGGAGCTTTCGCCCATGTCCGCCACCCGCCGCGTCCTTCTCAGCGCCGCCGCCGCGTTCGCGCTCGGCTCGGGGTGCCGCCAGGACGCCGGCGCCGCCGCCAAAGGCGAGGACGCGGGCGACATGGCGCTGGGGGACCCCCGCGCGCCGGTGCAATTGATCGAGTACGCCTCCGTCACCTGCTCCCATTGCGCCACTTTCCATGAAACCGTGTTTCCCCGGCTGAAATCCGCCTATATCGACACCGGCAAGGTCAGGTTCATCTTCCGCGAATTCCCCACGCCGCCTGCGGAGGTGGCGGTCGCGGGGTTCCAGATCGCCCGCTGCGGGGGCGCAGGCCCGGACAAATATTTCAGCGTCATCGACGCCCTGTTCAAACAGCAGGCCACGATCTTCGCGGCGCGCGCGCAGGGCAATGTCAAGGAGCCGCTGCTGAACATCGCCCGCTCGGCCGGGTTGTCCGACGACCAGTTCAGCGCCTGCGTGCGCGACGAGGCGGGCGCCCGGCGCATCCGCGCGGTGACGGAAAAGGCGGTGGAGACGTTCAAGATCGACGGCACGCCCGCTCTGGTCCTGAACGGGGAGCGCCTCGTCGCGCCCGACCTTTATACCTATGAGGGGCTGTCCAAGCGGATCGATCAGGCCCTCGCCGGCGGCTGAAGGAGCGCACTTGGAGATCAGGGAGCTGCGCCTGGCGGGGTTCAAATCCTTCGTCGATCCCGTGCGCGTCTCGGTGGAGGCGGGGCTGACGGGGGTGGTCGGCCCCAATGGCTGCGGCAAGTCCAATCTGCTCGAAAGCGTGCGCTGGGTGATGGGCGCCAATTCCGCCAAGGCCATGCGCGGCGAGGACATGGACGATGTGATCTTCGCCGGCAATGACCGCCGCCCCGCGCGCGAGCACGCTGAAGTCACCCTCGTTCTCGACAATAGCGCGAGGCGCGCGCCCGCGGCCTTCAACGATGCCGAGACGATCGAGATCGCCCGCCGCATCCGGCGCGGGGCCGGCTCCACCTACCGCGTCAACGGCAAGGAGGTGCGCGCCAAGGATGTGCAGCTATTATTCGCCGACGCCTCCACCGGCGCCAATTCGCCCGCTCTGGTGCGGCAAGGCCAGATCAGCGAGCTGATCGCCGCCAAGCCGGAAAACCGCCGCCGTATTCTCGAAGAGGCCGCCGGCATCGGGGGCCTCCAGCAGCGCCGCCACGAGGCCGAACTCAAGCTCCGCGCGGCGGGCGCCAATCTCGAGCGGCTGGACGAGGTGCTCGCCGAAATCGAAGGCCAGGCCAATGCGCTGCGAAAGCAGGCGCGCCAGGCCGAGCGGTACCGGACGGTCGCCGACGAGCTTCGCCGGGTGGAGGCGCTGTTGCTGCTGCGCCGCGCGCGCGAGGCCGATGCCGCCCTGGCCGCCGCCGAGGCCGAGCGCCGCCGCGCGGCCCGCGCGGTCGCCGAGGCCGCCG